>CAYUDM010000001.1:0-47204 GCA_964443625.1 uncultured Smithella sp.
GCCCGACGGGATCGGCGACGGCCGCCATGACGATGGGCGTCGAGCCGAACGCCTGCTGCGCGGCGCGAGTAGTGGGCGTGCAGGTGGTGACCACGGCATCGAGCTTCATCGCGGCCAGCTCCCGCGCAAACTCCGGCGTCCGCTCGACACGGCCGTCGGCATAGCGGCGGGCCTGATTGGGTTTCGTCTGTACGCCGCCCTCTTCGGATTTTACGGATTGTTCCTGTCCGTCTTCGCCGAGATGGACCCCGTGTCTTTG
This sequence comes from uncultured Smithella sp., assembly GCA_964443625.1. Lineage (GTDB taxonomy): Bacteria > Desulfobacterota > Syntrophia > Syntrophales > Smithellaceae > UBA8904. The sequence continues at coordinate 260 of CAYUDM010000001.1, forward strand.
TTTGGAAGAAACGGTTTCATCAATTCGGACTTCTACACCCCGCTCATATACCTGTTAGATCGATTCTGGCCTCTGGCCGCTGCGGCGCTTATTGCCGACTGGACGGATTTTTTCTCAAAAAACCCATGGAAGCGGATTGTCCTGCCGTTTCAATCCGAGATTCTGCGCATCCACATCATGGTCCTTGCCCTGCCGTTTTTGTCGCTTCTGGCCTGGGCCCTGTTCCGGGGCGCGTATCAACCCGTGACCATCGTGCTTCTTTTAGGACTATTTTTTCTCTTGCCTAAAAAAGCAAATAAGGGAAAATTCAAAAACTCGAACCCTCCCGATTCGGCCGGGCAACTGGAGAAAACCGGGACGAGCCTATGATGCGCTGGCTTCCGGGTGGAGAGAAGGACTTTCGGAGAAAATAAATGAGTCGATTATCCGGCATCCCCTCCTAAATGAAGCTGTCCTTTTTTACTGCTGTGCGGAAGCATCTTGCCACAAGGATGCATTGACGCGTGAACCAATGCGCCTTTAAACGGACGCCAACCGTATAGAGAAAGGTCGTCTTTGCATGACCGGCAAATGGATTGATCTGATCTACAAAGTCGCCACGGGGAGCTGGAAGACTCGGCTTGTGCTTGCGCCTCTGGTCGGCGCGATCTTCGCGTCTTTGATTGTCTTGCTTATCGCTTTGTCTTTTGCGGTGGATCGCTTTTTGTCTTTCCCGAAGTCGCTCTTTCCTTGCTGGAGCAAAGCGGGCGGCATTGCCCTTATCGCTCTGGGATTATTCATCATGGTTGTTTCGATCCTCTATTTTATCAACGCGAAAGGAACGCCCGTTCCGCTTAGCCCTCCCCCCAAACTCGTCGTAACCGGTCCGTATCGATTCGTCCGCAATCCCATGATGACCGGCATCTTTATCCAGCTTTTCGGCCTGGGCATCGCCACCGGCTCGCCTTCCCTCACATTTATCTTTACGCCCTTATTCATTGTCGTCAATGTCTGGGAGCTCAAAACGATAGAAGAGCCGGAGCTGGTCAAAAGACTCGGGGCTGAATACGTCGAATACAAAAAGCAGGTGCCCATGTTCTTTCCGTTTCAAGTCGGAAAAATCGCGCAGCGCGACCGCAAGCTGTGAGATACGCTATCACATACTAATACAGCATATCGGTGGCGCACCCGGTTATAAAAATCTTTTGCGGGGTGAAATCTCATGATCAGGAAAATCATTGTGAACGATCTGATGCAGCAGGGTTATGAATACATGGTGTCCGAACCGGAAGGCGCGCATTTCCCCCCGGACTTCAAACCGGAGCTGTCGCCCGCGCAGATGCTGGAGATGGGCGTTTTCGGCGGAAAGTACATGACCGATTGCCGCGACGAGTTTCCGAAATCCTGGTTTCGTCGCGCGAAGCTGTGTTCCGAACGGCACGATCCGGATCTGAATTATTTCAAAGTCAACGCCTCCCAGCCCTTATCGTACTGGGTGGAAAAAGGCTGGATCTACCATGAGGATCCGCGAGGCTGGTTTCAGTGGTATTGCCGCTACTTTTTAGGCAGAAGATGCCAAGACGATGCCCGCCAGATCAAACGATGGATTGCTATGAGACGTCATATCGCACAGATTCAAAAACACTGCGCACAAGGAGATTTATCCTGCCGGCCGAAGCAGAGACAATCGCTTCTTCACTGGGCCTATGACAGCAGGAAAATCTAGCGCGGCTGGCTTTTGCCGGTTTCCGCGCTTTGTCGCTTTTCAGCCGACATTCATCCCGAGCAGTTTCACCGAGTCGCAAAAAAGCACATAAAAGCTTTTGTCGGAGGCGATCTTTTCCACAAATCCGACGCCGAAGGTCGGATGATGAATCACCTCGCCTGCCCGGTAAGTCTCTTTCATGGAATAGGGTCGCATCGTCGCGTCTGAAGATAGAGTCCGGCTTTTTTCACCCCAGCGAAGCGCGAGATCGGCCACCTTCTTGCCGTCGACCAGAGGCTTTTTCGAGGCGGCGACTTTCCGCGTTGGGGCAACTCTGGTGGTTTTTGCTTCCTGCTTTGCGGCCGGCCGGTATTTGTGTTCAGCGCCGCAGGTTTTGCATTTGACGCGGCTCACCGCACCATCGACTTTAAACAGCACCACATGAGCCAGCACCAGCTTGCACTTCAAACAATACGCATCAATATTATCACCGACAGAGGCCACGGAATATCTCCTTACTTGGTTTTTCCACCGAACAAACGGCAGGCGGCAGGCTATATCAGATTAATCCCCGATGTCCTAATAAATTGTAGGGATAATCTTCAACCGCGTGGAATTATAGAGAAGGCTAAAGGTTTGACGCGAGAATCGCCGCGCCGATCGCGCCGTTTTGCTGGGCATGCGGCGACACTTCGATAGGAACGCCGAGTTTTTTCGAAAGCGCCGCCACCACGCCTGCGTTTTTGGCCACGCCGCCGGTCATCATGACGGGTTCCACCACACCGACTCGCGCAAGCATAGCGGAAATTCTCGCTGCAATGGATTCATGGATGCCGGAAATAATGTCGGAGCGTTTCTCGCCGCGGGCAATCAGTGAAATGACTTCGGATTCGGCAAAAACCGTGCAGATGCTGCTGATCTTCGCGGGCGCGTGAGATGCAAGCGACATGGATCCGAATTCGTCAAGGTTCACTTCCATCGCGCGGGCCATCACTTCAAGAAAGCGTCCGGTTCCCGCCGCGCACTTGTCGTTCATGATAAAATTCTTTACCTTGCCACGCTCGTCAAGCGATATGGCCTTGGAGTCCTGCCCGCCGATATCGACAATCGTCCGGACGCGGCCATCGGAAAAATGCGCGCCCGCCGCGTGCGCCAGAATTTCAGTAAAGGTCTTATCGGCAAACGCCACCGCGTTGCGGCCGTAGCCGGTGGCGACGATTTTAACGACATCCGTCTTTTGCAGACCGAGCTCTGAAAGAAGTTCCTCATACACGCGAAGCCCCGCCGCCGCTGCGTTATAGCCGGTGAAAATCACTTTGTCGCCTAGAATCCGCCCATCCTGCACCAGGGCCGCCTTGGCTGTAATCGATCCGATATCAATGCCCGCTGTAATCAACGCTCTCTCCCGGATAATAGTTCATCTATGCTTTGTGTTTTGTTGAGTCTTTAAAATCTCCCTAAATCCCCCTTTATACCCTGAAGGGCACAGATAAAAGGGGCACCTCCTCACGCCTCACGCCTCACGCCTCACGCCTCACGCTTCGCGTTTTCTTTCTTTGATGATTTCCATAAACGCGTCGATGCGGGTGGAAATCTGGCCTTCGGAGAAGCTGCGCTCGTCGGTCATGTCCGATTCGATCATCAGGCAGGGAATGCCGCGCTCGGCCTCTACGATGCGCTGAATATCGAGCTGGCCGAAAGAGTAGGGTTTGCAACTGCGGTTGGAATGCAGCACAAAGCCGTCCACGTCGTATTTATCGATCATGTCCAGAACCATTTTCGCCATTTCATCGACGCCGATGTTGAGGTAGATCCGCGTGTAGGCCTCAGCCATCGAATCCATAAAGCGGTTTTCGTCGATGTATTTCGTCACGCCGCACCAGGCCGAGGTGTAGGTGTCGGCCACCAGACAGGCGTTGTGCGACGCGAATTTGTTCGACAGCCAGCGCGTACGGTGCCAGATGGGAATGTTGTCCCACAGCAGGCGGTATTTTTCTCCCGGCACCACGCCCTCGCCGCGCGCGACGCGGTCTTTCATCACAGCCAGAAGATTCTGATAGTAGATGACGGCTTCTTTCGTACCCCGCAGCGTGACAATGAGCGCCAGATGATAAAAGGCGTCAAAGGCGCTCATCGGGGCGGGACGGCTTGCGGCCGTGTCGAGCACGGCCTGCCAGAGTTTCTGCGCTTCGTAAGATAAAAGCCCGGCTTCGGTGAGCTTCTCAAAGTTGTATTTTTTGTGGCAGGCATCTTCGATAAACGTGATGTATTCGTCAATTTGAGCGCGCACGTAGCGGGCGGCTTCTTCCGAATAGCCCGTGTGGCAAAACGGCGTGTCGAGAATAAACAGCGGCACGTTGAAATAGCGGGCCTGAATTTCATACCATTTGAGCACCGTGCCGCAGATGTTGTTGCAGCATACCAGCATGTCGGGGCGCGGCAGCCCTCCGATCGGTCCGCCGTTGACCGTCGCGCAGGCGATGTCGGAGCGCGCGTAGGAACACAGGTCGTTGGAGTAGCCCATCGCTTCGGCCTTTTCGCACAGCCCCCCGCCCATTTTCGACGCGCCGATCATGGCTCCGTGGTTTTCCGGATAGACGGGAATCACATCCATGGCAATAAGCGGTTCAACCGGGCCGCCGCTCGTGATCCAGGCCACCTTGCGGCCGGAAAGCGACGCGGATTTGGCCTCGGCATAATAGACCATCATCAGCTCTTTCATCGTCGGCGCTTTTTTGAAGGCGAGCGATAATTTTTTGGCTTTGCCGAAAAGGTAGATGCCCAAGGTTTTCCAAAAATCGGAATTTGATGAAGTCATGCGGCCGCCTCTGAATTAAATGATTTCCATGTAGGTTTCCAAACGGGTTTGCAGCTGCCCGCCCGCCTGCCCGTCCGATTCCATCTCCACAAGCAGCGACGGAATATTCTCGCGATCGAGCATTTCTTTCATGTACGGATAATCAAACGCGTGGGGATCGCAGAATTTAAGCAAAATGAAGATCACCCCGTCGGCGCCTGAGCGGCGCACCCGGGCGATCAGATCGTCGGCACGCCGGGTCAGGCCCGCGTGCTTGGCCGGACAAACCGGACGCTTGATCAGACGGTCGGCCAGTGACTCAAGCGGCGCAAGCGACTCATCCGCAAGCGCTTCATAATACCGTGTGCCCATGCATAAATCGTCATCCACCACGACGCCGCCTGCTTCCTCAATAGCGCCGTAGATATCCGGCGTTGTGCAGCCGCCCCCGGCCAGAACCAGTTTTTTCGCGCTCGACGCCGGATGCCCCGTGGCGGCCTGTTCCATGTCTGCCACGAAAGCCTCAAGCAACGCGAGATAAGCGACGCGCTCCATTTGCATAGCAGCGGTCACCCAATCGGAGTAGCCCCTTCCGCTGATAAGCCCCGGATGCATCCGGCGCAGTTCGTTTAGGCGGTTGAGATTGCGTCGAATCGCGTTGTAAAGGCGGATTGCGTCTTGAAGCTTTGCATCGGAGATGGTCGTGCCGAGTTTCGCTTCGAGATCGCCGCGGAATTTCTGTAAAACATCCATCAGATACCGTCGGGCGGATGAAGACGTAAGTTTTACCGGCAAGACGACATCGGCAAAAAAAGTCTGCGGCAGATTGATGCGCCAGATGTCGGACAGGCGCTGGATGGTGTCGCAGGTATGGGGAAAAACCACGCTGTCGAGATAGTCCAGGCGAGAGGCCAGCGCCGCGTCAAGAATGCTGCGCGCCAGCGAGCAGCCGTAGGACTGAAAATGCAGATCGGCCCGGTGCGGATTTTCGGTGGCGGAAAGCAGCCTCACCGGCTGCGCGCCTGCGGCTAAGATCATCTCCTCCGGCGCGTAGGAACAGACAAATCCGATAATCTTTGAGGCGTTTTGTTCTTTGATTTTTGTCAGGTAGGAATGCGGATCTTGTGCGAGAGCTTTGATCAAGTCGGTCTTTTCCATGGTGGCTCCGTCGGAACGTATTTGTGTACCGCTTCGCATATTGGCGGGTAACTTAGCATACAAACTTTAAAGTTGAAAGTTTCCCGTTGGAAAACAAACGGGCCGCCGCCCGGATGGATTTCGTCAGATAAAATTTTCAGATGTCTGGGCCACCGTGAATCTTTCATTCCGGTGTCGGCTTTTCTTACATTTCCGAATACCCTGCTCAGAGTAGTCATATTTTATTTCATCATATTAGCACCTTAGGGAAAGGCACGATGCTTGCAATAGATACGGGTTCCCGAATAAAAAACAGGTTTTTCCAGCTTCGCATGGAGAGGCGAAGTCGTCATCCATACTAAAAAGGACTTAAGGAGGAGCACCATGGGTTTTAAAACAAGGAAGTTCATCGCGGCTTGGTTTTTCAGTGTTTTTCTGATTTTTGCGGCAGTAACGGGAGCGCAGGCCTACAGCAGCATTTTGGCTTTCGGTGACAGTTTGTCGGATAATGGATACTACGAAGGCTATCCCGGTGGAACGGCGGGAAATACCAATCCTCTCGATTTTTACGGTTTTCGCAGTTTTTCCGCGGGTCCGGTCTGGGTGGATTATATTGCATCGGATTTAGGCGTCAGCTCCATGCTGAACATGGCTTACGGCGGCGCAACAAGCGGCTGGGACAATCCTGCGGCTTATGCAGCAACCGCCGACACCCAGTACCTGACTCAGACTGGTTTGCAATGGCAGGTAGCCGCGTATGGAAACGTTTTCGGTCCGGTCGCCGATGAGACGCTTATCACCATGTCGGCAGGCGGCAACGACAACTTCAACAGCAGACCTGCGGATACAGCGGCACAAAATGTCGCGCTGGCCATTTCAAATTTATACGCACTGGGCGGCAGGGACTTTCTGGTTCTGAACCTTCCCGCCACCAACGACTGGCAGACCAATTTCAGTTTGCTTTTGTATGCCCAGCTCTCCATTTTGGACAGCCTGTTTGATGACATCAATTTATACATTCTGGACTGGAACCAGGTCGATTTAACCGGCCTGGCCTTAGACAACATCTTAATGCCCGACGGCATTCATCCGACAACCGATCATCAAAGACGCATTGCCAATATCGCCTGGACGGCCGTTCCCGAACCGGCCTCGATTCTGCTTCTGATCCTTGGTTTCGCGGGGCTTGCGGGTTTGAGAAGAAAAATGAAGTAAACATGATTTCCAGGTCATAACCATTTATAAAAAAGGCGGGGGACATGTCCTCCGCCTTTTTTTATGCCTTTCCCCTCTCACCTTGCGCCTTTTTTCTCTTGCCCTTTTATCAGTGCGCTTCGTCCCAGTTCGCTCCGGCTGCTATTTCCACCTTCAGCGGCACGCGGAGTTCTATCACTTCTTCCATTTCTTTCTTGACCAGCGCCATGACCTCTTCTTTTTCAGCAAGCGGCGATTCGACGACGAGTTCATCATGCACCTGGAGAATCAAACGCGCGGCAAGCTTCTTTTCCGAAAGCAGGCTCTCGATGTTGACCATCGCCACTTTGATGAGGTCGGCGGCCGTGCCTTGAATGGGCGCGTTGATGGCCATGCGTTCGGCAAACTGTCGGACGGAGGGGATGTGGCTTTGCAGATCCGGCAGATACCGGCGGCGGTTCAAAAGTGTGCAGACATACCCGTCGCGGCGCGCGCCGTCGAGAATGCCGTCGAGATAGTCGCGCACTTTTTTGTAGCGTGCGAAGTAGCCGTCGATATAGGCCTGCGCAGTTTTTTGAGGCACGCCCAGCTCTTTGGCAAGGCCAAACGCGCTCATGCCGTAGAGCACGCCGAAATTGATGACTTTCGCCTGGCGGCGCATATCGGGGCTGACCATTTGCGGGAAAACGCCGAAAATATCGGAAGCCGTGCGGCTGTGAATATCCTCGTCAGCGGCAAAGGCCTCGATGAGCGCCCCGTCTTCGGAGAGATGCGCAAGCACTCGCAGCTCGATTTGCGAATAGTCGGCAGAAATCAAAAGCGATCCCGGCGGCGCGATAAACGCCTGACGGATACGCTTCCCCTCGAGCGTCCGAATGGGAATATTTTGCAGATTGGGATTGCTGCTCGAAAGCCTTCCCGTGGCGGCGACCGTCTGATTGTAGGACGTGTGAATGCGCCCGGTTTGCGGGTTCACCAGAGCGGGCAGGGCGTCCACGTAAGTGGATTTGAGTTTGGCCAAAGACCTGTAGGACAGAATTTCAGCGGGCAGTTCGTGACTTTTGGCAAGCTCCGAGAGCACCTCGACATCCGTGGAATAGCCTTCCTTGGTTTTTCTGCCTTTGGGGAGTTTAAGTTTTTCAAACAAAACCGTCTGCAACTGTTTGGGAGAATTGATATTGAATGTCTCTCCGGCCAGACGGTGGATCTTTTCTTCAGACAGAGCCAAAAGTTGCCCCAGTTCCTCCGACATCTGCTTTAAAAGCGCAACATCCACCAGCACGCCCTTTTTCTCCATCGCGGACAGCGTGAACAAAAGCGGCATTTCCACTTTCTGGTAAAGCTCCGTCGCCGCGGCCTCGCGCAGTTTCTCCTCCAGAGCGCTTCTCAAGCGGTAAACGGCCTCGACCCGCGAGGCGGCCCAGGCGGACATCTTTTCCACCGGGACGAGCGCGAGCGGATAAGTCTTTCCTTTGCCGCCCGCGATTTCAGCGGGGGAGTCGATGGGTTCGTGCAGATACTCCCAGGATAATTCATGCAGCTCATAGGAATGCCTGCCGGGATTGTGCAGATAAGCGGCCAGCTGCAGATCCCGGGCATTTTGGACCTCAAGATCCGCAATCGACGCCAGCGAGGTTTTCAAATCGAAAAAGGTTTTGACGGTCGTTTCATCTGAAAACACGGCACGCAGCGCAGACAACACGTCGGATTGCTTTAACTGCGTTTTGGCGGTGGTGTGCCCCAGCGGAATATAATACGCCTGCCCGTCGGCATATCCCGAAAGGCCGATGAGCAAGGCCGGTGGATTTTTTTCCCAGAGAAAATCAAAGGCGATTTCTTTACTGCGCGCCAGATGGTCGGCCAGGTCGGACAGGGACTGATTGTCTGCAACAACAAGACTTTCCCGCCGGGCCTTGGCGGCGCCGGTTTTGATCTGCTGAAGAAGCGATGAAAATTCGAATTCGCTGAATAGACGGGTCAGAATTTCCGTGTCAGGATCCTTTCGCGCCGAGTCTTCCAGTTGAAAGTCCAGATCGATATCCGTGTCGATCACCGCAAGTTGCCGGCTGAGCCTTGCCTGATCGGCAAAGTGGCTCACGCTTTCGCGCAGTTTGATGTTTCGCAGATTCTCGGCATTTTCAATCACCGCATCCACCGACCCGTATTCTTCAATCAGCCGCTGCGCGGTTTTCGGACCGATGCCGGGGATGCCGGGAATATTATCGGAGGCATCCCCCATGAGTCCCAATATTTCAACGACCTTGTCGGGTCCAACGCCGAACTTTTCTTTGACTGCCGCCGCGTCATAGGTTTTGTCCTTCATCGTGTCAATCATGGACACATCGGCATCAACGAGCTGCATCAAATCCTTGTCGCCCGAAATGATCGCGGCGCGCAATCCCCGCGCGGAGGCCTGCTCAACCAACGTCCCGATGATGTCGTCGGCTTCCACGCCCTGTTTTTCCAAAACACGGATATTGAATCCGCGCACGACGTCTTTGATGCGATCCACCTGCGGAATCAGATCGTCCGGCATGGGCTTGCGCGTCGCCTTATAGTCGAGAAAGGCTTTGTGGCGCTCCGTCGGCCCTTTGAGATCAAAAGCCACTACCACGTAATCGGGGCTGAGATCGCGCAAAAGCTTCATCAGCATCGTCGTGAAGCCGTATATTGCGTTAGTGGGAAATCCTTTGGAATTCGTGAGCGCGGGAATCCCGTAATAGGCGCGATACAGATAATTGCTGCCGTCCACAACGGCCAGAAGCGGTTTTTGATTCCGTTGGGTCATAAAATAATCCCCGAAAAGAAAAGGGCGCACCCGGAGAGTCGGCTTCGTGTTTCCGGGCACACCCGCAGTTTTAAATCTGTTATCTTAATCTTCCTGCTCCTGCAGGCGACGCTGCTGTTCAATCTCCCGGGCCATTTTCTCGGCCTGTTTGCGCATCTCATCGGCATCGCCCTCGCGGACGGCTTTCCGAAAATCATCCGCCGCTTCTCTGTCCATGCCGGACCACGGCCCCATGCGTTCGGCCATCCGCCGGCCCTGATATTCCGCCGATAGAAGCAGAAGCGCGAAGATCACAGCGAGAACGCCAAAAACCAGCCAGGCTTTCTGCGAGGGAATGCCGTGGACATGGATGCTGGCCGCGACGGTGTAATAGGCCATAATCGCCATGTTGAGCACGATGCCCGCATAAGGAATATAGCCCAGAATCGAGGTAATGGGAGACAGAGCGGACAGGTAAGCGCAGCACCGGTATGCCGTTTCATAATCTTCCTGCGAACCCATGAGCTTCCAGATCACAAACAAAATGGCCGCCCCGATGAAGCTTCCGATCGCAAAGGCAATCGGCATAAAAAGGATCATGCCGAAACCGCCCATCATCCCGCGACCGTAGCCCAGGCCGACCATGTTCAGTATGGCCTGAAGAATTCCGGAGATCAGCCCCATGATGACGACAAAAACAAGCGGCTCCAGAAAGCCTCCTGTTTTAGGCATCGCTTGAAAAAATTCGGCGGGTTTTGTGATGACATTGACCGCGGTCTGCGGCATGGCAGCGAAGTTGATGTTTTTCGGATCCATACTTCCCTCCTTTGCTGAAATGAGAGTTTAGGAAATCTATTCGCCCTCGAATGACTCGAGGAGCGCTTCCGATAATTTCTTACATCTCAAACGACGCGTTGATCTTAAACGTCTTCGTCGCCCGCATGTCCAGAATATCGTTGACGCCGGTTTTCTTTTTCACATCCTCCAGAAAGGCCGCAAGATCACCTTCCGATGACGCGCTCACAGTAAACCAGATATTGTATTCATGATCGCGCCGGTAATTATGCGTGACGCTTTTATCGGCATTGACGACGGCCACAAACGACTCGATTTTCTCCTGTGGCACGCGGGCCGCGCACAGGGCGCTTGCCCTACCCAGTGTCGGTCCGTCGAAAACCGCACCGATCCGGCGGATGATGTCTGCATCTTTCAATTTTTGAACCCGTGCCAGCACATCGTCTTCGCTGATCCCCAAACCCTCGGCCACAATCAGATAGGGCCTCTCTTCAAGCGGAAATTCCTTTTGAAGAATGTTGAGTATTTTTTTATCGATATCGTCCATTATCCGTTACCACTTCCGTCATTCCGGCGAAAGCCGGAATGACACAACCCGCAAATAGATTGGCTTTATCGGCGCGGCTGATACAGGCACAGCGGCTCTTCGGCCAGGTAGTCCCCCGTCGCCTCATACGCCCGGGCACGGCAACCACCGCACACTTTAATAAACTCGCAACGTCCGCATTTGCCTTCGTATTTTGAATAATCGCGCAGATTGCAAAACACCTCCGATTTTTCCCAGATCTCTCCGAAGCTGTGTTTGCGCACGTTGCCGCAGTCAAGTTCCAGGTAGCCGCAGGGCTGCACCTGGCCAACGTGAGAGATAAAACAGAAGGTAATCCCCCCTAGACATCCTCGAGTTGACTCATGAAAATGCCCGCCTGATTTCTTAACTGGCTTTTGCCCTTTGGGCTTATTTTGATGCATGATGCGGAAATAATGCGGCGCGCAAGTGGCCTTGAGCTGAATTTCGCAGGTCAGGCTCTCTTCGTAAAACCAGTGGAGCGTCTCTTCATAGTCGGCGGCAGTAATCGCCTGCTCGGCCAGGTCTTTTCCCCTCCCTGTAGGCACCAGCAAAAAGATGTGATGCGCGGCCGCACCGATCCGGAGAACCATCTCATGAATATCCTTAATCTGATTCAGGTTGGCGGTGGTGATCGTCGTGTTGATCTGAAATTCCATGCCCGCTTTTTTCATCGCCTCGATGCCGCGCATCGCGCCGTCGAAGGCGCCTTTCTCCTGGCGGAACGCGTCATGGCTTGCCGCATCCGGTCCGTCGATGCTGATGCTGACCCGCTGAATGCCGCTTCCGATCATTTTTTTTGCACAGGCTTCATCCACCAGCGTGCCATTGGTCGCCATCACCATGCGCAGACCTTTGGACGTCCCGTAAGCGGCGATTTCAAAAATATCCGGCCGCAAAAGCGGCTCGCCGCCAGTGAGGATGATCACCGGTTGAGACACACTTGCAATATCGTCTAGAAGTCGCAAACATGCTTCCGTGGACAGCTCGCCCGGATAAGGTCCCAGATGGGACGCAGCCCGACAGTGCACACAGCTTAAATTACAACTGCGCGTCACCTCCCAGGCGATCATGCGAACTTGATCTGCCGCTCCCTCGCGGAATGGACGCAGAGAATTCCCATATTCATTTTTTATCTCTCCCCTCCCCTCGCGGGAGGGGCAGGGAGAGGGGGATAATTTTTCCATAACTTTTTCCAAAACCCCTTCGATGTTTTCAAATACTTCATTATTCCAAAAACGTAATACTTTATAGCCTTCAGATGTTAACCACTGATCGCGCTGGATGTCACTTTCCCGATTTTCCGCATGCTAACTTCCGTCCAGTTCAACAATCAGTTTCTTTTCGAAAGATACAAAATCCACAATGTATTCGCCAATCGGCTGCTGTCGCCGAAACTTTGTATCTTTCAACTGCTTTGATCTGAGGTGTTTCCATAATAATCGTTCCGCATCCGTCTGATTAGCCCGAAGGTTTTTTGCCAGTCGGGTTAAATGGGTTTTGGATTGAGTCACTCTTTTTATCACCCTCACCCTCTCCCTCTCCCATTCAGGGAGAGGGAATTAAAGGACATCCTTTATCCTTTGCCTTTTGCTCTTTGCTCTTTGCTCTTTGCTCTTTGTCATCGCCCCTCCCCTTGTGGGAGGGGTGGGGGGAGGGGTAAAAATCTCCGCACTCCTTGATTCTTTCACCTGAGTCCTTACGCCTGACTCCTCACTTCCCCAGCACCTTCGCCAGATCCTTCGCCCAGTAAGTAAGAATAATATCCGCGCCGGCGCGTTTAATGGCGGTGACGGATTCTATCATCGCCTTTTCTTCATCGAGCCAGCCCATTTGTGATGCGGCTTTGATCATGGCGTATTCGCCGCTCACGTTATAGGCGGCAAGCGGCAGATCGAATTCCTGTCTGGCGCGGCAGAGAATATCCAGATAAGGCAGGGCCGGCTTGACCATGATGATGTCGGCGCCTTCATTGACATCCAATGAAATTTCGCGGATCGCTTCGTCGGCATTGGCCGGGTCCATCTGATAGGCTTTGCGGTCGCCGAACTGCGGCGCACTTTCGGCCGCTTCGCGAAACGGCCCGTAGAAGGATGATGCGTATTTGGCCGAATAGGCCATGATCGGAATGTTCTCAAAGCCGCTTTCGTCAAGCGCCTCACGGATGGCGGCAATCTGCCCGTCCATCATCGCCGATGGCGCGACCATGTCCGCGCCTGCTTTGGCGTGAGACAAGGCCGTCTCGGCCAGGACTTCGAGGGTTTCATCATTTGCAACCTGTCCTTTATCGAGAATCCCGCAATGGCCGTGGCTCGTGTATTCGCAAAGGCACACATCGGTAATGACCACAATGTCCGGCACTTCCTGTTTTATTCTTTTGACCGCCTGCTGAACGATCCCGTCTTTGGCAAATGCGCCAGTGCCCTGCTCGTCCTTTTTGGCGGGAATGCCGAAAAGCAAAAGCGCCGGAATGCCCAGTTCGTACGCGGTGCGCGCCTCTTTGACCAGGTAGTCCACCGAAAGCTGAAACTGCCCCGGCATCGACCCGATCGGTTTTTTGACGTCCTTGCCGGTCACGGCAAAGAGCGGATAGACCAGATCGTCCACACTCAAACGGGTTTCACGAATCAATCTGCGGAAATTTTCATTCCGGCGAAGTCTGCGACCGCGATAGTCAGGAAATTGCATAACCTACTCCTTATTTTTCGGATATTTCTGCATCGGTTAAATAGCAGGCCGGGTCTTCGCCCCACACATCGCCTGCCGCCTCCGCCCGCGCCCGGAAATTCCCGCCGCAGACCGACAGCCACACGCAGCCGGCGCAGCGGCCGGTGACGAAATTTCTCTTTTCTTTGAGCTTCATCAAAAATTCGTTTTGCGTATCCGTCCAGATTTCGCTAAAAGGCTTTTGACGGATATTGCCCAGCGGGCGGTTGCGCCAGAACTGGTCGGGATACACCTCGCCGTCCCAACTGACACAGCCGATCCCCACCCCGGTGGAGTTGCCCTCGTTCATTTCGAGAAGCTCCAGAATTTCCGCGGCGCGCGACGGGTCTTTCTCCTTCATTTTCAAATACAGGTACGGCCCGTCGGCGTGATTATCGACCGTGAGAATTTCCGGCGAAAACCCCTCGTCAAACATGGCTTTGGTCTTATCGGCAATCAGATCCAGAAGTTTGCGGGACTCTTCATGGGAGAGATCCTCTTCGCGCAATTTGGAACCGCGTCCGGTGTAAACCAGATGATAAAAACACATCCGTTCTATTTTTTCCTGCTTGAGCAAATCGAACATATCGGCCACGTCGGCCACGTTATGCTTATTCACCGTAAAGCGAAGGCCCACCTTGATGCCCGCGTCGCGGCAGTTGCGGATGCCTTCGAGCGCTTTTTCAAACGCGCCTTTTGCGCCCCGAAACCGGTCATGCGTTTTTGGGAGACCATCGAGACTCACCCCGACATACGAAAGCCCGACCTCCTTGAGCTTTGCCGCGATATCCTTCGTGATAAGGGTCCCGTTGGTGGAAATGACCGCGCGCATGCCTTTGTCCGTCGCGTACTTTGCCAGCTCGATCAAGTCCTTCCGCATCAGGGGTTCACCGCCTGAAAACAAAATCACGGGAGAGCCGAACGCCGCCAGATCGTCGATGAGCTTTTTTCCTTCTTCCGTGGTCAATTCATCCGGATAATCGATGTCGGCTGAGGCCGAATAACAATGAATGCATTTGAGGTTGCAGCGGCGCGTCATATTCCAGACGACCACCGGTTTTTTATCCGCCGAAAATTGCAACAGGTGCGACGGCAGAGATTTGGAATGCCGGTTATAGCGCAGCACGTCGGAAGGTTCCACCGCCCCGCAATAAAGTTTTGAAATGCCAATCATCTTTTTTCCCTTACCTTATTAGTGTTGACGCAGATGTTGCACCAAAGCGCCGACCAGACCTTCCATGGTGTATTCTTCCTGCGCAATATCGATTTTAAATCCCGCTTTTTTCGCTGTGGCGGCTGTCACCGGGCCAATGCAGGCAATCTTGACATGTCCGGGCAGAACATAGTCCTTCCCCATCATTTCAACGAAATTCGTGACGGTGGACGAGCTGGTAAACGTGATAATATCCACATCGCCCGCGTCGACATAAGACAAAAGATCTTCTTTCTTTTTTCCTGAATTGACCGTCCGGTAGGCGCAAGCCACGACCACCTCGGCGCCCATTTTCCGAAGGCCGTCCGGAAGAATGTCGCGGGCTTTTTGCGCGCGGGGTATCAGAATTTTCTTTCCTGTCATCTCCAGTTCCGCAAAGGATTTGAGAACGCCTTCGGCGATGTATTGCTCAGGAACCAGATCGACGCGGATGCCTCTTGCTTCAATCTGGCGGGCCGTGGCAGGTCCGATGCAGGCAATCTTGATCCCCTTGAGGTCGCGGACATCGCCCCCCCTCTGATGGAGTCTTTCAAAAAAGAAATGCACGCCGTTGGCGCTGGTGAAGATGAGCCAGTCGAAGGATTCGAGATTCTCAAATGCCGCGTCGAGTTCACGGAAGCTCTCCGGCGGCTCAATCGCAATGGTCGGAAACGCGATGGGATTTGCGCCCTCGGCTGCAAGCAAGCGAGCCAGATCGTCCACCTGACGCTCAGGTCGTGTGATGACCACGCCCTTGCCAAAAAGCGGCTGAGTGTCAAACCAACGCAGTGTATCGCGCAAGCCCACCACCTCGCCCACCACAAGGATGGCGGGAGGCTTGAACCGGTTGATCCGCGCCATCTCGACGATCCCGCCCAGCGTGCCGGTCAGAATCTGCTGGTGCGGTGTGGTGCCGCGCCGGATGAGCGCCGCCGGCGTCTGAGGCGATTTTCCACGTGAGATCAAGGCGGATGTGATCTGTTCAAGATTCTTCACGCCCATCAGAAAAACCAGCGTTCCGATCCCAACGAGCGCCTGCCAGTCAATGTCGCTTTTGTCCTTGGTCGGATCTTCATGGCCGGTCACAAAAGCCACCGTCGATGTAAGTCCCCGGTGCGTGAGCGGAATACCAGCATAGGCCGGAACGGCAATGGCCGACGTCACACCCGGAACCACTTCAAACGATATATTGTTGTGAACCAGCACTTCAGCTTCCTCGCCGCCGCGGCCGAAGATAAAGGGATCGCCGCCCTTGAGGCGCGCCACAATGTAGCCGTCGAGCGCTTCTTTGGCCAAAAGCGCATTGATTTTGTCCTGGGTCAGCGTGTGATCGCCACCCTGCTTGCCTGCGTAAATGAAACGCGCGTCCGCCGGGGCGTATTTCAGAAGCTCTTCGTTGACCAGATTGTCATAGACGACCACCTCCGCCATTTTGAGCGCCTCTATGGCCTTGAGCGTAATAAGCCCCGGATCCCCCGGTCCCGCCCCGATGATATAGACTTTTCCGGGTTTTCTTTTTTTTCCTTTCAACACATCAACTCCAGTAGTTTTTTCCCGCCTTTTTCCAAAATCAGGTCGGCAAGCCTTTTGCCCAACACTTCGGCCTCGGCCGGCTCGCCCCAGACCTTATCGCGAACATAGTCCGATCCGTCAGGCGCGGCCAGAAATCCCTCTACAGACAGCCTGCCTTTTTCGATGAGACCGTAAGCGGCAATAGGCAATCGGCAGCCGCCGCCCAGCGCCCGTAGATAGGAGCGCTCCGCTCCGACTTCGGCCGCGGTCACCGCGTCATTGAGCTTGACGCAAATCGCGCTTAAGTCTTTGTCTTTTTCACGCAGCTGCAATCCCAACGCGCCCTGCCCCACCGCAGGCAGCATGATTTCCGGAGGCAGATACTGAGAGATACGCGCGGCATAGCCCAGACGTTTCATCCCGGCCGCCGCCAGAATCACACCGGTGAGGTTTTCCGTTTCGATTTTCTTCAAGCGCGTATCGATATTGCCGCGAAGCGGCACGATTTCGACATCCGGCATGAACGATTTGATCTGCGCGCCGCGCCGGAGGGAGCCGGTGCCGATCTTCGCGCCCTTGGGCAGAAATTCAAATTTCACATTGGCGCGCGACACCAACACATCGCGCATGTCCTCCCGCTTGAGAATGGCGGCAAAGGCAAGTCCTTCAGGAATCTCGCCCGGAACGTCCTTCATGGAGTGCACGGCCAAATCGATCTGCCCCGAAAGAAGCGCCTCTTCGATTTCTTTGACAAACACGCCCTGTCCGCCGATCTGCAAAAGCGACACATCCGCCAGGACGTCTCCTTTGGTTTTGATGATCTCCACCTCGGCTTGCAGACCCGGCGAAAATTTTTTTAGGCTTTCGAGCACCGAATGTGTTTGCGCAAGCGCCAGTTTACTGCCTCGTGTTCCGACCTTAATTTTCATAGCTAACCTGTTTCCTTTTTACTCCCTCCTTTTTCAAAGGAGGCCTGAGAAGGATTTGCGCGCTTTAAAATCCCCCTAAATCACTCTTTAGGAAAGGGGACTTTCCTTCAATCATCCAGGCGAAAGAGCTGACGCGCCGCTGCGACAATGTCTTGCGAGGCGAATTCAGCGCTTTCTTCTTTCATTACCGCCACCGGCGCGTGCAGAATCTTGTTGACGATGCCTGTTACCAGCGCTTCAACTTTTTCGCGATCGCCGTTTTCCATCCCGCCCAGCCAGCTTTCGGCTTTGGTCAATTCCTGGCGTATAATCCCTTCAGCCTTCGTGCGAAGCGATACGATGGTCGGAACAGCCTCAAGCTCCTTGAGCCAGCCGACATAATTGGACACCTCTTCGTTCACAATGGCTTCCGCTTTGAAAGCCTCGCGCCGACGGTTTTTGACATTCTCATCAACGATGCCTTGCAGATCATCGATATTGTACAAAAAGACGTTCTCAAGAGAATCCACCGCCGGATCGATATCGCGCGGCACGGCAATATCGATCAAAAACAGCAGGCGGTTCTTTCTTTTCCGCAGGCAACGCGACACCATGGGCTCGGTCACGATGTAGGACGGCGCGCCCGTCGAACTGATGACAATATCGGCATCGCAAAGCTCACCGTCAAGCGCATCCAACCCCAGGGCCTTGCCGTGAAATTTTTCAGCCAGCGTCTGCGCCGCGACGGCCGATCGGTTGGCCACGGCGATTTCTTCCGCCCCGTTACCCAAAAGATGCTGGCAGGTCAGCTCCGCCATTTCGCCTGCGCCAACAATCAGAATTTTCTTGCCCGCAAGCGTTGCGAAGATTTTTTTGGCTAGCTCCACCGCCGCAAAACTCACCGACACAGGATTGGCCGCGATGCCGGTTTCAGTGCGCACGCGTTTGGCCGTTCGGAAGGCCCGGTGCATCAGGCGGTTGAGCGCCACGCCCGTCGCGTTTGTCTTAAGCGCCTGGCGATAGGCATCTTTGACCTGCCCCAAAATCTGCGCCTCGCCCATAACCAGCGAATCCAGACTTGATGTCACACGAAACAGATGCCGGATCGCGTCATCATCGAAATAGACATAAAGACAGGCCCCGGCTTCCTCATCGGTCAGGCCGCCTTGATCTGCCAGAAACGCGCCCAACGCGGCGGCCGATTTGGCATCGTCCGTCGCCGCAACCACTTCAATCCGGTTGCAGGTTGATAGATACAGCGCTTCGCGCACTCCGGCGATAGACAGAATGTCTCCCGGCAGGCCGGCCGGGTCCAGACATCCGGCAAAAAGTTTTTCCCGCACCGCAACCGGGGCCGTTTTATGATTTAATCCGACTAATACAATCATCTTCAAATAAAACTATGTACGGTTGGCAGACAAAAACGAATCACTAAACCCGATACGGCAAACACCGCGAATGCCGCGCAGGACCAAGCCGCCATCCGATGGCCCCGCCATCCGATGGCTAGTCGCTGATGCAGCAAAATGCCGTAGGCCGCCCAAACGGCAAGCGACCAGATCATTTTCGGATCGAGCGCCCATGATCCTTCCCAGACAAAGGCAGCCCATATCGCACCGCCCACCATCCCGAACGTCAGAAGCACAAATCCCCACAAAAGACCGATACCGTTGATCCGGTCCAGATCCCCTAAAGACGGCAGAAAGCGGATCATGGATCCGGTTTTCTTGGATTTGATCAAGCGGTTCTGAATCAGGAACATGGCGCCCGCCGCGGAGGCCAGAACAAAAAGTGCCTCACCGGCAATTGCCAACACCAGATGAACAACCGTCAACCATCCCTGCCAGGCGGGCGGCACCAGATTTCGATCGGCGCCAGACCCGGCCGCGGCAATCAAAAATAACAGAATCACCGGTGCGACAAACGCCCCCAACACGCGCGTTTTGGTTTTAAACTGCAAGCCCAGGTAAATGCCGGCCAGCGCCCAGGCATAAATCGTGAGAAACCGGCGGGATCCGAATCCGCCAAGGCCTTCGGTATGGAAAACGGACAGGACCAGCACCGCTGAAAGCAGCGCAAACCCTGCGGCCAAAACCCAGGTGGACACTCTGGCCTGTTGAACCCTTTTCATCAGCAGCGACAACAGATACCCCAGGGTAGCCAAAGCCGAACACAGGCAGGCAGCAACGAACAATATGGTTTCCAGATCAGTCAAGACGCACCTCCGACCGGGTCACCGCCTGAACGATCCCGGCGATTTCCTTGCGATCCTTCCGGCGGATCGCGTCGAGCAATCCCGCCGCCATCAGCTCATCAAACCAGCGTTTTCCAACACCCGCGTTTTTTTCCATTTTCGTCCGCAACTGGCCGAGAATATGAAGAAGTGTCGCGTACTCCTCGCCATAGACGGTTTCCAGCTCTTCCCGCAGATGGCGGGCCAACGCTGGAGACGCGCCGCCCGTGCCGCAGGCGATGGTCAGATCCCCGCGTTCAATAAGCGACGGCAAAATAAAATCGCACTTTTGCGGATCATCCACGATGTTGACCGGAATGCCGGCCGCTTTCGCGTCAGCGGAAACGGCGGCATTCGTTTCCTCATCATCGGTCGCGCCGATGACGAGCGCCGCTCCGTCGAGAAACGATTTCTCATATCGGCAGTCTATGTGCTCGATCCGGCCCTCACGCTTGAGGTCGGCCAACTCGGATACAATTTCAGGGCTTACCACAAACACGCCCGCGCCGCAGGCGATCAGGCGCTCGATTTTTCTGGCCGCGACCTCACCTCCGCCGACCACCACGCACTTTTTCCCCGTAATATTCCAAAAGACCGGATAATACTTCAAGATTTTCCTTTCCCGACACCCGCGGGCCGCGCAATCATCATTTGCGGGCAAGCTACCATGAAGAAATTTAAAATTCAAGCAGGCGATTGACCGGAATAAATTTTTATCTATTTAAAATCAATAATATTTTTCTGATTTACCCGAAGTCGAACCGAATTTCATGGCTTGACGCCCGCAAACCATTTTTCTTCCACGCCCGGTGTTGGAGAAGATGAAACCCTGACATTGAGTCCGGCGGCCGCCATAAATCCGGCGATTTCCTCTTCCCGGCGGAACCGATGCGTAAGGCCGGTCATTTTGACGCGTGCAGATTCGACCCAGCGCTTCCAGGGCACTTTTCTGCCCGACGGGACGGTCGCCCGGATCAGAAGCGTTCCGCCCGACTCGAGCTTTTCGACGATCCGCGACAGCGTCAGGTGAACATCGTCGTCGCTGATCAGATGCAGCATGTCGAGCATCAAAACATAATCAACCTGCCCGTCCACGTCAGGAAGTCCCGGCGCGCCGCCGACCTCGACAGATCCGTTGGCACCGATCACACGGCGGGCGATCCATACTCTTTCTTCGTCAGGCTCCAGTCCGAAGATCCGGGCCTGCGGATAGCGGGCTAAAAGCCAGGCGGCCGGTACGCCGAAGCCGCAACCGATATCTATCACCCGGCGGGGATTTTTGACATAGCGGTCCAATTCGTTGAACATCGGATCGATCATTATCTTGAAGCGGGCAAAGACCCGAGGATAGCCCGGCAGCAGCCGGTAGCGCAAAAGCGCGCGACACCTGCGCCCTCGCTCACCTGAGGAAACGGGTTCGGCATTCGGATCAAACGGCACGAAGATTTTTTCCATCGTCGCGGGCAAAATAAAATAGGTACCCAGAAGGGAGTAGGCAATGCCCAGAAGCGATACCAAACCGATGCTGCGCAAAAGGGTGTGCTGGGCCAGCGCCAGCACGCCGAAACCGACAAACGTCGTCGCCGCGGCCATAAACACGGCAAGTTTAACGGTGCGCATCTGCCAGGAGCCCCCGTCTGGATGACGCTGATAGGTGCAAACGTAATAGATCGCATAGTCGATGCCCATGCCCATGATGACAATCCACAGCATGATGCCGGGAATATCAAGAGGATGTCCGATGACTTTCAGGGTCCCTAGCGTCGCCACCAACGCGAAGGTGATAGGCGCTAAAACGGCCAAAGACAGGCGCCAGTCGAGAAAAAACAAAAAAACCACGACGACGATGCCGATGCTCACAATCACGGCGACTTCAAGAAACAGGCTTTTGAGAAAATCACCCATTTTTTGATTGAAAAGATCCGCATCGAAAAGTGTCGCGCTGGTTTCCGCTTTGAGGCGTTGGTAAAAGTCCAACGCGTTGTAGTTTTTTCCGGTCGCAAACAGATTTAACTGCACAAACCCCTGAGGCGTCGGCGTAATGCCCAAAAGCTCAAAGTGTTTCGCGGGAATGGACGCGGCGCCGGGATATGGCGCTGTCAGCGAGGCGATAAAGGGATCGAAGGCATCCGGCCGGAACCCGGACTGTTTTGCCGCCCGGACCAGGTCGGCCTGAAGCGAAGCGATGCGCGCCTGTGTCCAGAAACTGCGCCAGGCCTCGTAATTGCGCCGGGCGGTCTGCTCTGATGGAAAGAGCATTCCCGGCACAAAAGCATCGATCAGGTGGCCGGCCGCTACCTGTGCCTGCAACAGCGGCATGATGGGATCGTTCTGAGCCTGCAAAGTTCGGATGTCCGGCGCCTCGAGATACAGGTAACACTTCCCGGACAAATCGCCCCAGACGCTTTGAATTTTTTGCTCCGCCGCAAGCGTTTCCGGCCGAAGGGAATTCATGGCCTGCAAATCCACTTGAAAAACCGGCTTGGCCAAAACCACCATGATCAGGCCGAAAACCAGCGCCGCCACCACTTTCCAACGGGCGGGCGCGGCAACCCAGTCAATCGCGCGGACAAGCCACTGATTGCTGGTGCGCTTCGCGGGCGGCATGACCGGAAAGATTTTCGGAAAAATAAAATGAACGAATAGAAGCGCCAGGGCCGCGCCCAGAGCTGCAAAAACGCCGATCTGCGCCAGGATTTTAAAATCGCTGATCAAAAGCAGGGCGAAAGCGCCGAGCGTCGTGAGCACGGAAAGACGTTCCGCCGTCCAGAGTTCCCTCGCCACGGACGGACCGTAGGTCGTCTTAGTCCGATCCAGAAATAAAAGGTAGGTCAATCCCAGATCCACGGTAAAGGCTAAAATCGCGCCGCCGAACCCCACCGCCAGAATGGAGATGGAATCAAACAAAAATGAGCAGACAAACAGAGCGCCGACAGCGCCGACCGTGGAAGGAATCAGCGCCAAAAGACCAATGAGCGGCCGGGGAAAGGTGACTAAAAGTAAAAACGCGATGGCCAGCGTCGTCAGCACAATGGCCAGGCGCGTGTCGCGCTTGGCGGCGGTTTCGTTATCCAGAGCCGCCCGATAGGCGCCGGCCGCTGCAAATCCTTGAAAGCCGCCTGAAAAATCCGGATGTGAGCGCAGATCGTCTTCAATTTGTGAAAGGCTCCCGGCAATGGCTGAAGCCCGAACCGTGTCGGTGCCGGATCCGTCGATATGGGCAATGATGAGCGCGTGGCGCCCGTCGGCGGAAAGCAGGTGCCCCCGGTGAAACTGGACCCCGCCTGAAGGCATCAGTGAAGCCAGCGGCCTTAAGACAATCGATGAAAAACCCAGCGGATCTTGCGCGATTCGCCGCACGCCGCCCAGGCCTTCGAGCTGCTCAAGTCCCGCGCGAGTATCGGCCAGCTGTGTGGATATCTTTTCCTTTGTCAGAAGCGGTTCGACTTTTTCTTCCAGATCGGCCCGGGAAAAGAACACCGGCAGGAAATCGACGACATACATCATCAGGTCGGGAAAATCCTGTGCGGCATCGCTTATGCCGACGGACGAAAAAAGACCGCTTCGGCGCAAACGATCCTCAACGAATGACGCGGTCTTGATCAGCGCGGCGCGGTCGGCCGACGCCCATTCCAAATCGATGATGACGCGGTCTTGAACGGGAAGATGCCCGATGATCACTCTGGCGTCGGCCAAAACCGGATCGTCGTGCGGCATCGACTCCAGGATATCTGTCTCGATTTTCAGTGTGCGGGTCTCCACCGCAAAAAGAGCCGCAACCAGCAGGAGCACCAGAACCACCCAGCGCCACTTGATCGGATATTTTCCTGAAGGCATGCAACTCCCTAAATTAACGGCGGTATTTTTTTGATCCTCGCAGACGCTTTTAAACCATAAATCGATTGGGCTGGCAAGGGAAAAGGGGACCGGCGCTTAAAACAACTTTTCATAACTATTTCAGTAGATTACAGACACTTGCTTTTTTAAAAAAAACACTTAAGTTATTAGCAAAAGCAGTCGATTATAAAGATGAAAGAGAGCTTCTGGAGTGCGCGTAAGCGACTCAGGATGGCGGAATCGAACAAAGTAATGACTACAGCGGCCCGATGAACCGGAAGGTGTCCAAAGGGGCCGAAAGACTTGAAACGCGATTCCAGCCGGATTGATCTACAACGGCACATCCGGAGCCTAAATACCCTCCGAGGCCCCCTCCCGGGGGGTATTTTTTTCATCAATCAAATTTGGATTATAAACTTAAAAGCGCGGACGCATGGGTAAGCAGGAAGCTACGACAAACATCAATCTCAAAATGAAAAAAGTTCTCGTCGTCGATGATTTTTTCAACTTTCGGCTGACGATGAAAAACATGCTGCGTTCACTGGGCATCATGTACATCGACGACGCGGCCAACGGCGAAGAAGCCGTCAAAAAACTCTCCTCCCGGAAATTCGACATCGTTTTATGCGACTACAATCTCGGAACCGGCAAATCCGGCCAACAAGTGCTGGAAGAGGCCAAATACCGCGGATACATCAACTATGCCGGTATTTTCATTATGGTCACGGCGGAAAACACGCTGGAGATGATCATGGGCGCCGTGGAATATGAACCGGACGACTACCTGATGAAGCCCTTCGCCAAAGAAGTTCTTGAAAAGAAAATTCGGTCCGTTGCGATCAAGAAGGAAAACCTCCGCGATATTGAAAAGGCCATCACGGACAGCGATTTCGATCACGCCATCCGCATCTGTGACGAGCTACTGGAACAGACCCCTTCGAATCTTTCGGAAATCATGAAGCTCAAAGGAGAGGTTCTGCTTAAAAAAGGCGCTTTTAACGAAGCGGCAGACTTCTACGACAAGGTTTTAAAGATGGGGAATATGACCTGGGCTCGTCTGGGACGGGGACGGGCGGATCTGCTTCTGGGCCGTTGCGAAGAGGCCCGAACCGCTTTTGAGCAGATTCTTGCGCAAAACGATAAGGTCATAGCCGCCTATGACGATCTGGCCAAAACCTATTTAAAAATGGGTCTTGTCGAGGAGGCGCAGCAGATTCTGATGAAAGCCACCGCCATCTCCCCGCGGGCGCTGCTGCGTCACAAAACCCTCGGCCGCCTCGCTTACCGCAACGAAGACTTCAGCACCGCTGAAAGCTCATTCAAGGCGGCCGTCAAGCACGGCAAACACTCCTGCTTCAAAAGCACGTCGGATTACACGCAACTGGCCAAAACGATGGTGATGCGTGACGCGCTCCAGGAAAGCCTTTCGATCCTGGGACAGGCATCCCGGGAATTTCCTGAATCTCCTGACACCCGGCTGCACCTGTCGGCGGCGGAAAGTCTCGTCTTTACAAAAATGAATAAACCTGCTGAAGCCAAACGCGCGCTTGCCCAGGCGCGCAAATATGCGCAGGATATTGCTGCCGAACTACCGGCGGCCATCGCCCTGGATCTGGCCGAAGCCCATCTGATGGCCGGGGAGGTGGAAAAAGGAACCGAAATTATTCGAGGCGTCATCGGATCCAATCACGACAACGACGACATTATCGACAACATCCGGACGGTTTTCAAGGAAACCGGCATGTCCTCCGAAGGGGAACAAATCATCAAGGACACGACCGATGATATCATGCGTCTCAATAATGAAGGAGTCGGGCTCGCGCGCAGGGGAAAACTCGTTGAAGCCATCGAGTATTTCAGCAAGGCCGCAGCCAGATTGCCGGAAAACAAAATCAT
Organism: uncultured Smithella sp.; assembly: GCA_964443625.1. Classification (GTDB taxonomy): domain Bacteria; phylum Desulfobacterota; class Syntrophia; order Syntrophales; family Smithellaceae; genus UBA8904. The sequence goes on from CAYUDM010000001.1 coordinate 25,483, forward strand.
CAACGCCAACGCGGCGCAGGTGCTTATGCTCTACATGAAGGAACACGGCCCGGACGAAGACCGTCTGGCTAAAGCCGCCTCCTATCTGGAGCGCGTCCGCAGAATTGACAGCGCTTACGCAGACATTCCGATGCTGCTTTCGATGTACCGCGAATTAACGTCCAGGGAGGTTTCTTCATGACGCCCAAAATGAGCTTTGCCGACATCCTCGCCTCTACGCTGCATGACACGAAGAATTCACTGGGCATTTTGTTTAACAATCTGGAAAACATCATTGCGGGATGCCGGGAGAAAAACTGCCCGCAACACCAGGATTTCTACCTGCTGCAGTATGAAATCAAGAGGCTCAACCACAGCCTGATCCGGCTGCTGTCACTGTACAAGGCGGAAAAATCCCAGCTGACCATGAATGTCGATTTCCACTCGATTCGTGAATTACTCGAAGACGTCGCCGTGGAACATGAAATTTTACTGAGCTCCCGGGGGATTCAACTGAACATTACCTGCTCAGAGGGACTTTTTCGCGCCATGGATCGCAATCTGATCATGGGAGTCATCGACAACATCATCAACAACGCGTTTCGCTATGCCAAATCAGCCGTCCGCTTGAGCGCCGTCCTACAGGACGATTATCTCGTCATCCGGATCGAAGACGATGGCGACGGCTATCCGCCATCCATGATCTTCAACGAAAATTCCGAGCCTGACTTTGCAGGCAACGTCGACTTCAGCACCGGCTCCACGGGCTTGGGTTTGTATTTTTCCACGATGGTCGCCGCCATGCACGCCAATGGGGATAAAAGCGGTTTTATTTCCATCAAAAACGGGGGAAGTCTGGGCGGAGGCGTTTTTTCGATTTATCTGCCCTAAACGGGGGACTGCGTCATGGCGGCAAAAATTTCCAATATCACTGAACTTTTCCATCGCTTCCATCAATGCGAAATGCAGCTTCGGCAGGGTAAAATCGCCGCCTGTCTGATCAACTTCCGGGAAGTCCTCGACAAGATTCCGGCCGTCCCCAAAACGGAAAAAGAAAAAGGAGAGCTCCACGGCGGCATCGAACTCTTCCTGCGGAATCTTTCCGCGCATAAAAAGTTTCAGGAAATATTCGGAAACGTGTCCTTTGCCGATACCGACCTCAACACGAACCTGGAATTCATCAGAAGCATGATCGTGGCCCAGGAAGAGGAAATCGTTGAACGGGTTAAAAAGGATGAGGAAGCCGCTGAGTTCCAGCGATTGGAAATCGACCGGGAAGAGCAAAAAAGAATTCAGGTTCTCGAGGAGAAAACCCGGCAGGCCATCGATTTCATTGAGAACGGCAATCTGCCGGCGGCACAGGAAATTATCTCTGAGGATGAAGAAATCGGCAATGGCGTAATCGCCCACTTCAACGACGAAGGCATGCGACACCGGGAGGCCAAAAATTTCGATGCCGCCGTGGATTGTTATCAAAAAGCCCTGCTTGTGGCCGCGGAAGATGAACACTTGCACTACAATATCGCCCGGGCATGGTTTGAAGCGGAAAACCTGGACAAATCCGAAGAATTTCTGGCCAAGGCTCTTCAGCTCAATCCCGATTTTGAAGAAGGAAAGAGCTTCTACGCCTACCTGCTAAAATTGCGTTATCCTGTGGCGGAGGAGACCGACGCCGGACAAAAACCGGAAGGGAGAGTCTCGAAAATTCTCAAAAAGCTCAAATCCATGAGAAAGCCGCGAAGCGGCGAGGATCCGGCTCCCGTCAATGACTAATTCGATTTTCTGCCGCGACGGCCTGCCACCGTGCCTGCGCCTTCAACTTAGATAATGAGCCGCCAATCCTCCCATTGACCTGCCGCGTCTTTTGCTTTAATACAGACCCGTGCACTCTCAAAGACAGAAAGTTCTCGAACCGACGGCACGCATATTTTTTCGGCTTTTACTGCGGCGCAGAACATCGTTCCGGCAATGCCGATTGAAAGGAAGATTCGGTCAACGATAAAAATGGCTCCGGACTCCAGAAAAATCAAACAGCTTCTGACATCAGCCATCCAATCGCCCTTGCGTCTTGTCTCAGCGTTCTGGCGCCTGATCCGGGAAGGATACCGGTCTCTGAGTCTGCGCTTTAAAATCGCCTTCTTTGTCGTCATTTTAATGACCTGCACATCATTTGTTCTGTCACTCATCACTGTCGAAATTATGAACAACTACCTGAAAAACGAAATCATCAAGCGCGGAGAGGCCATCGGAAGAAGCGTCGCCGCCTCGGCCGGCTACAGCCTTCTTTCAGGCGACCTGCTCGGGCTCGACAATCTCGTGTTCAAGGCAAAGGCCTCAAACAACGATATCGAATATGTCGCCATCATCACCCCCGACCGTCAGATTCGGGCGCACAGCAATATGACGCCCAGCGGCAAATTCTTCACACCCGCTCCGGGGCGCCTGCTGTTTACCCGGTCCGATCAGACAACAGTCAGAGAAGTGACCGGCCCGACCGGCGCCGTCTTTGAAATGACCTGCCCGATCGTCTTTATGAAAAAATCCATGGGCAGCGTCGTGCTTGCCGTCAACACGTCTGTTTTGCTTGCCGCTCAAAGAGAGGTTCAAACCCGGATTTTCATCGTTTTCGGAATTATCCTCGTTTTGGGAACGATCGCGAGCGTCCTTCTGGCCTCGTTCATCATCCGGCCCATCCAGGAACTCTCGGCGGGTGTCAACCGGATGAAAGACGGCATGTCAAAGACGCCTCTGAAGATTTACTCCGACGACGAACTGGGCAAACTGACGATCAACTTCAATGAAATGTCCTCCACCATCGCCGAGCAACAAAGCAAACTCAACCGGTACGCCCGCGATCTGGAAGAATCCTACGTGTCGATTGTTCGCGTGGTGGCGGCGGCCATAGACGCGAAAGATCCTTATACGCACGGCCATTCCGCCCGCGTCGCGAAACTGTCCGTCCTTCTGGGCGAGGCGATTGGTCTTTCATCGGAAGAGCTGAAGGATCTCGAGGTCGCCTGTCTGTTCCACGACGTGGGAAAAATCAAGACGCCGGACGCTATTTTGCTCAAACCCGGCGGCCTGGATGAACCTGAGTATGAAGAAATGATCCAGCATGTTGAAGATGGCGTTGCCATTCTCGAAAAGGCCCCCTCGCTGCATAAATACATCCCCGCCGTTCGGCACCATCATGAACGCCAGGATGGCAAGGGTTATCCCGACGGACTCAAAGGCGACCGCATTTCACTTTCCGCCGCCATTATCGCCGTGGCCGACACCTTCGACGCCATGACTACGGACCGCCCCTACCGCAAAGCTCTGTCGGAAGAAGAGGCCCTTCGCGAATTGGTGCGTGTCGCGGGCCCGAAGCTGCGGGCGGATCTCGTTGCCGTCTTTGTCGGCATCATCGATAAACGTGCGGCAGCACAGTCCCCGCGAGCCTGCATGGAGAGTTAACGATGAACCTTTTGTTCCGATGCTTTTTTTTATCCTTCCTGTCACTGTCACTGTCGATGGGCTTGGCGGGATGCGCAATGATCCAAACCGTTTTGCCCCCGAAAACGCCGGCGACGGCTGCATCGCCCGCCCCGCCGCCCGCAAAGACGCCCGTTGAAATCCGTCAGCAGATCGCGGCGGGGAACTACCGTCAGGCGCTTGAGACTTACAAAGAAGCGGCGGCAAAAGATCCGCAGGACAAAGCAGTGATGAAAGAATTTGAAAACAGATTGGAGGACATGCACACCAAAGCCGACCGGGCCGCCACGGCCAATGATTATGCCGCTGCCGGAAAAATCTATCAGTTTCTGTGGGACATCTATCCGGACGTGAAAGACGTCGACCCAACGCTTTCCTTCACCCGAAACAGCCTGACCGCTAAATTGGAAAATTGCAAAACGGCGCTATACCAGCGGGGATTTACACAATACAGGGAAGGCCACCTCACGGGCGCGATCGGCACCTGGCAGGATTATCTGACGCTCGACCCGGACAACACAGACATCCAGAAAGCCTTAGCTACCGCGCGCACGCAACAGAAAAACCTTCGCCCATAAACCCCCCGGGGCAAAGCAATCTGATGGGTCGGCACAAGAATCCTTAAGCAATCCACCCGCCGGTTTTCGAGTCGCGCGACGTGCATACGATCAGACGCCGTCGTTTCGGCGCACGGAACCAGGCTAATCGCAAAGTGTCCAGTCGTGGTTCGGATCGTTCACAAAAGTCTGATCAACGGCGCAGGCCGTGCCTTCCGCCGTGTCATACTTTACAACCACTCGGACAATCCAGCCACCCGGCACGTTGAGCCTGCTGGTTTGGACATGGGAATCAATATCTTTTATGCGCTCCCACATTTGTGTTCACCTCAGTTCATGATGATCTTTTGTGATGCAAAATAAATTTGCCCGGGTTTCAAAAAAATGGGCTCTAGGGATTATTCTTGACGGAGGTCGCGTCCGCGCAGCAGGTACGGCTTGTGACAAGTTTGTAGTAATCCGAAAAGGCAAGCTGCCAGGGCTGCATGGTTTTGCCGGTCTTATCCATAAATTTCTGCATGCTCAACACGCTGTATACCGGGCGCGGCGCGGGTCTTTTGAGCTGTGGTGTTTTGATCGGAGAAATCGACACATGCTCGAGAGTCGCCTCTTTGAGAATTCTTTTTGCAAAGTCAAACCAGCTGCAATAGCCGCGATTGGTCACATGAAATATTCCTCTTCCTTTCTTGTCGAGGAGGAGCTCCGTGGCAGCCGCGAGATCCCGCGTGCAGGTGGGCGAGCCGACCTGATCGTCCACGACGGTAAGCGCGCCTTCGGTTCTGGCTTTATCCAAAATGGCGGAGATAAAATTCTTCCCCTTGAGACCGTAGAGCCATGCGGTGCGGATGATGAGCCAGTCGTCGGCGATCTCCTGAAGATATTTTTCGCCCGCGAGTTTCGAGGCGCCATAGACGCTTAGCGGATTGCAGGCATGATCTTCCTCGTAGGGTTTCGTCGCTGCGCCGTCGAAGACATAATCTGTGCTGTAGGAAATAATCAAGATCCCTTTGCCTTTGCAGACCGACGCGATGTTTTTGACAGCCTCGGCGTTGACGGCGAAACAAGCGTCGCGATCTGTTTCACAACCGTCCACATTGGTGTAGGCGGCCGCGTTGATGACGAGTCGAGGACAGACATCCGCCACAACGCGACGGCAGTCTTCTTCCTTGGTAATATCCAGATCGTCGATGTCCATGCCGACAACTTCGTGACGATAACGAAACTGCGCCAGAAGATCGCTGCCCAACATACCTTTGTGTCCTAAAAGCAAAACTTTCATACCCTCAGTACTTGACCTCCTTGAGAAAAAGCCCCTGCGCCGGCGCGGTGATGCCCGCAATTTTCCGGTCACGTGATTCAATAATTTCTTTCATGTCAGCGGGTTTGCGTTTACCTCGGCCGACTTCGACGAGTGTGCCCACGATGTTGCGGACCATATACTTTAAAAAGCCTTTGGCTTCCACGGTTATTTCCAGCATTTCGTTTGCACCGGTTTTTACCTGAACATCGCGCACGGTGCGGACGCGGTCGGCTACATCCGTCCCCGTCGCGCAGAAACAGGAGTAGTCATGCGTTCCGAGAATATTGCGCGCCGCCTGACGCATGGCTTCGACATCCAGCGGCGCGCGGATATGCCAGACATAGTTCCGGCCCAAAACGGGACGCAACGGCGCGTTGCAGATGCGATAGACGTAAGTTTTCCCCTTGACGTCGCGCTGGGCGTGAAAATCCGGCGACACTTCTTCAAGGTCTTTCACGACAATATCCGGCGGCAGCAAACTGTTGATGCCTCTAAATATTTTTTCCACGGGTAGCTTCGTGGTACTGCGAAAATTGCCCACCTGGGCCAGCGCGTGCACACCCGCGTCGGTCCGTCCGGACCCCACAATCTTGACTTTTCCGGACGTGACTTTTCCGGCGGCCTCCTCAAGAAGTTCCTGAACGGAGGGTCCGTTTTTCTGTCTCTGCCAGCCGCAGTAAGCGGCGCCGTCATATTCTACGGTAAATTTGAAATTGCGCATGACTCGTTAATCGGACTTGCCAGTTTTTTTCAAAAAGGATATGTGTCGGACCAATCACTACTTAGCACTCGCCCGCTCCAAGACCCTCCCGGGGTGGCGATAGTAGCTCACGCGACAGGGATGGTCAAGATAAAACAAATATATCAATAAGGAGAGGCTATATGAGCGAAGAAATTAAAGCATTAACCACTCAGGGAAAAATTCAGAATTTCGAAGCGCGCCGGCAGGGTCTCCAAAACATGGGCGGGGACAAGGCCATAGGCAAGCAACACGATGGCGGCAAGCTCACCGCCCGCGAACGGATAAATCTGCTTTTCGATCAGAACACGTTTCAGGAAATCCAGCTTTTTGTGCAGCACCGTTCCAATCTTTTCGGCATGGATAAAAAAGAAATTCCCGCCGACGGCGTGATTACAGGCTTTGGACAGGTGAATGGACGCACCGTGTTTGCAGCTTCGCAAGACTTCACATCCGCAGGCGGCACCTTGGGCGAAATGCATGCCAAGAAAATCTGGAAGGTCATGGACATGGCGATTGCCGCGCGCAAGCCTTTTATCGCCATCAACGACTCCGGCGGCGCGCGCATTCAGGAAGGCGTTCCCTCCCTGGAAGGCTATGGCGGCATCTTCTATCGAAACACCATCGCCTCGGGCTGCATTCCCCAGATCACGGACAAGCGGCGCGCGGCGGAAGGGTGCGCAGCACGGTGACCGGCGCTCACCGACTGGATTTTCATGGTCAAGGACAAGTCCTACATGTACATCACCGGCCCGGATGTGATCAAAGCGGTGATCGGCGAAGATGTTTCGCAAAACGATCTGGGCGGCGCAGTGGCGCACGCGACCAAAAGCGGTGTGTGCCACGTGGTGACGGAAAGCGACGAGGACTGCATTAATAAAATCAAGATGCTGCTGTCCTATCTACCCGACAGTTGCGACAGCGCCGCACCGGCAGTCGCCTCGACCGACAGCGCGGATCGTCTCTGCCCGGAACTCGACAAGATCATTCCCGATAAAGCCGCCCGCGCCTACAACATGAAAAACATCATTAAGTCGGTGGCGGACAACGGTGCTATATTCGAGCTGCACGAACAGTGGGCGCAAAACATCATCGTCGCGCTCATACGTGTCATGGGCCGAACCGTGGGCGTGATCGCCAACAATCCCATGTTTTACGCAGGCGTACTCAACGTCAACGCCTCGGACAAGGCCGCGCGGTTCATCCGGTTTTGCGACGCTTTCAACATTCCGCTTCTCACCTTTACCGACGTGCCGGGATACATGCCTGGGACGGAACAGGAATGGGCGGGCATCATCCGCCATGGCGCGAAGCTTCTGCACGCCTATTCGGAAGCAACTGTTCCGAAAATTACCGTCGTCACACGCAAGGCATACGGCGGGGCTTACATCGGCATGTGCTGCAAGCAGTTGGGCGCGGACTTCGTCATGGCCTGGCCCACGGCCCAAATCGCCGTGATGGGCGCAGAAGGCGCCTGCAATATCATTTACCGCAGTGAGATCTCCAAAGCAGAAGATCCGGCCACAAAGCGCGCGGAACTGATCGCCGGCTACGAGGAAAAATTCAACAATCCTTATTTCGCCGCATCTCTTGGTGCAATTGACGAAGTCATCGCACCGCAAAACACCCGCCTCCGCATTCTTGCGATTCTGGAAGCGATGAAAGATAAAAAGGAAGCGAGGGTATCGAAGAAACATAACAATATACCGCTGTAAGTGTGAGGTGTCAGGAGATGGGAGAAACGGTTTAAATATTGAGGGGGGCGGTTTGTGACCGCCCCTTTTTTTGTACTTGAACGGAAGTGCGATTTCTGGCTTAATCGGTTCCACGCTTTATGACCCCTGAATTTTTTTACGCCTGCCGGGAGGAATCTCATGGACCCATCCAACGGAAAAGTCATGACGGCCAAAGAGGCGATCAGCCGGTTTGTGCAAGACGGCGATTCACTGGTGATCGGCAATTACACGGTCGGCAGTTGCGCCGAACTGGTGTATGAGGTCATCCGCCAGGGCAAAAAGGGATTCACGCTGTATTCGCAGTCGGGTATCTTCGATGTGGAAGTGCTCGTGGGCGCGGGCTGCGTGGAGCGGCTGGTCACGACCTATGTTCTGCGCGCAGGCGGACGCAAAGGCGGCTCGGCGGTGGAACGCGCGCTGCAGGCCGGAACGATTCAGATGGAAGACTACACGAACTTCGACTACAACGCGCGCCTGGTGGCGGGTATGCATGGCATGACGTTCATCCAGGTGCTCGAAGGCGTGATGGCCACCGATCTGTTCCGCAGGCGCGGCTTTATGGGCGAAGACAAGTTCCGCGTGATGAACTGCCCCTACACGGGAAAGAAGCTTCTCACGGTGCCTGCCGCCAATCCTGATGTGTGCATCGTCCATGTCCAGCGCGCCGACAAGTTCGGAAACGCCCAGTACTGGGGCGCGCTGGGTTCCGTGGCGGCCGCGGCGCTTGCGAGCAAGCGGATCATCGTGTCATGCGAAGAAATCGTCGATCATGACATCATCCAGTCGAGCCCCCATCTCACCATTATTCCGGCCTACCGGGTGAGCGCCGTCGTGGAAGTACCCTGGGGCGCGCACCCCACCGAAGTGCTGGGCTACTACAATATCGATTCGGCCATGTACGGCCTGTTTATGATGGCGGACGCAACGGACGACGGCCTGAAGATGTGGATGGATGAATGGATCTTCGGATGCGAAAACCGCGCAACGTACTTGGAACGCTACATCGGCAAGTTCGGGATGAAGGCGCTCGATGCCCTCCGCGCCAAACCCTACTACTCGGCGCCGGCCAATTACGGCGCGGCCGTCACCTCGCGGTGGGACCGCGACGGCCGCGAAATCTTCACGGGACTCACACTGCCGGAGATGGAAGCCATTCTGGAAGAAAGGGGGAAATTCTATGAGTAAGCCCTACACCCTTCAGGAATTGCTGATCATCTCGGTAGCCAAGGAAATCCATGATTACGAAAACGTCATCCTCGGCGTGGGACTGCCCACGACCGCAGGCGCGCTCGCCAAGGCGCTCTATGCGCCGCACGCCACCTTGATGATGGAATCGGGCATCATCGACTTTCAGCCGCTCGTTCCGCTCAATCATATCGCCGACGCCCATTCCTGCCGGGGTTTTTCTTACGCCACCGATTTGTTTTCCGCCTTCACGATGACCTATCGGGGCTTCGTGGATGTGTGTTTTCTGGGGGTGGGTCAGATCGACAAATTCGGCAATCTCAACACGACCTGTATCGGGGACTATGACAAGCCCACGATGCGCCTGCCCGGCTCCGGCGGCGCGGCGGATTTTATCTCCTATGCCAAACGCACGGTGCTGACCATGCTGGGCGGGCAGTTCGTCGAAAAGCTCGATTACCTCACCTCGCCGGGCTATCTCGATGGCGGCGACAGCCGCGAGCAATCGGGATTGTTCCCCAAAGGATCGGGCCCGTCGATGCTTCTGACCACCAAGGGCATCTTCCGCTTCGACGCGGTCACCAAAGAAATGTATCTGGCACAGATCCATCCCAAAGTGAAACTCGATGAGGTGAAAAAAGATGTGCCCTGGGATCTGAACATTGCAGACGATCTGTCCGAAACGCCGCATCCGACCGACGCCGAAATCGACTTCATTCGAAACTTCGCGCCGAACATGGCCATCGGCCGGGAACTGATGCTGGAGCTCACGGTCGCCAATCTGATGAAGAAGATGAAAAATTAACCGACCCGCGGGACCTGTCGTCTACCCGGTTTGCGCATCCGCGGTTTCAAAAGCGCCCTGGAGCATCAAAGCGGCTTCCCGCTCAATGCGCTTGAGATGATCGTTTCCCAGAAAACTTTCCGCGTAGATTTTATAGATGTCTTCCGTGCCGGAGGGTCGGGCGGCAAACCAGCCGTTGGCCGCAACCACCTTGAGGCCGCTAATATCCGCGTTGTTTGCCGGGGCGCGGGTCACAATGGCGAAGATGAGTTCGCCGGAAAGTTCCCGGACGGTCATTTAGTCCGGGTCCATTTTTTTAAAGGCGGCCTTTTGCGCCGGGGTGGCGGGCGCATCAATACGCTCATAGGAGGATTCGCCGAACTGCTCTTCGAGCCCCCGATAAATTGCGGCGGGATCGTCTCCGGTCATGGCCATCATCTCGCAGGCCAGAAGGTCCATGATGATGCCGTCTTTGTCCGTGGTCCACACGGCGCCGTCATGCCGCAGGAATGAAGCGCCTGCGCTTTCTTCGCCCCCGAATCCGAAGGACCCGTCAAGAAGTCCGCCCACGAACCATTTGAAACCCACCGGCATTTCGGCAAGCGGCCTGCCCAGATCGGCGGCCACGCGATCGATCATGGAGGTGGACACCAGCGTCTTGCCGACGGCGGCGTCAGGCCGCCATCCCGGACGGTGACGGAAAAGGTAGGCAATCGCCGCCGCAAGGTAGTGGTTGGGGTTCATGAGTCCGCCCTGTTTCGTGACAATGCCGTGGCGGTCGCCATCGGGGTCGTTGCCGAAGGCAATGTCAAAACGGTCTTTCCATTGGATCAAGCCCGCCATGGCAAAGCGCGACGAGCAGTCCATACGGATTTTCCCGTCTTTATCCAACGTCATAAATGAAAACGTGGGATCGACGATGCGGTTGACGACATCAAGCGATAATCCATAACGCTGTGCGATCGGCTCCCAGAAATCGAGCGTTGCGCCGCCCATCGGGTTGACGCCGATTTTCAGATTCGCTTTCGCGATGCTTTGCATGTTGATCACGCAGGCCAGATCGTCCACGTACGGCGCAACATAGTCGTATGCCTGAACCCATTCGGAATGGAAGGCTTTTTCAAAGGGCATCCTTTTGATTTTTGCAAGCCCCCCCGCGCAGATGATGTTGGCCCGGTTCTCGATGATGTCCGTCACGGTGGTGTCGGCCGGTCCGCCGTGCGGTGGATTGTACTTGAATCCGCCGTCCGCGGGTGGGTTGTGGGAAGGAGTAATCACCACGCCGTCGGCCAACCCTGTTTTTCTGCCCCGGTTATAAGTCAGGATGGCATGCGAAATCACGGGCGTGGGTGTGTAGCGAAGGCCCTCTTGAATCATCACGACAACCTTGCGCGCGGCAAAGATTTCAATGGCCGTCATCAGAGCCGCTTCAGAAAGGGCATGGGTGTCCATGCCGATAAACAGGGGACCTGTGATGTTTTCCGACTTGCGGTATTCGCAGATGGCCTGGCAGATGGCGGCGATATGCAGTTCATTGAAACTGTTTTGAAGGGATGATCCCCGGTGGCCCGAGGTGCCGAAAGCCACGCGCTGCAACGGGTCGTTGATATCCGGCTGGTGCGTGTAGTAGGCGGCCATCAGCCGCGGAATGTTTGTCAGGATGGATTGCGGCGCAGGCATGCCGGCCAGTGTATGCGTGGTGTCCATGGGTGTCCTTCAGGTCGTCGTATTTTTCAGCATTCCTACCCTCTTTCACATTCGTCTGTCCAGTCTTTGTTGACCTAAAGTCAATCTGATGCCGCCTCTCCGTGTATTTGTTCTACCTTGATGATTTGCTCAATAACCACGGCATGCTCTTGTTGATCATTGATCAGCTTGATGGCGCCATCTGGCATCATGACGCCGTCGAGCGTGAGGCTTGTGGCGTCTTTTTCTCCTACGGTCTGATGAATCATAATCCGGTAGATCGTTTCTTGGTGCCTGTAAGTGATCTTGACTTCTTTCCAATCCGCGGGCAGGCACGAAGAAAAGCTCAAAGAGTCGTTTTGAAGAGTCAGGCCCAAAAGGGATTCCACAATCAGGCGATACAGCCAGGCGGCGGACCCGGAAAGCCAGGTCCAGCCGCCGCGTCCGACATGCGGAAAGACGGCATAGACGTCGGCTGCAACCACATAGGGTTCCACTTTGTAAATGTCCACGTCTGCGGGAGTTCGGGCGTGGTGGATCGGATTGATGATGTTGAGCACTTCCCAGGCGCGCTTGCGGTCGCCCAATGCGGCAAACGCCATGCTCGCCCAGATGGCCGCGTGTGTGTATTGTCCGCCGTTTTCTCTGACCCCCGGCACATAGCCCTTGATGTAGCCAGGCTCCATCTCCGATTTGTCAAACGGCGGATCCAGCAGCTGAACCAGTTTTTGTTCGCGATTCACCAGAAATTCATCCAGGGCGTCCATGGCCAAACGCGCGCGTTTAGGTTGGCCCGCGCCGGACAAAACAGACCAGCTTTGCGCGATGGAATCGATTCGGCATTCCATGTTCCGGCACGATCCCAGAATTGATCCGTCATCACAATAGGCGCGGCTGTACCAGCGTCCATCCCATCCGCTTTTCTCAATGTTGCGCTGCACATGCACGGCGTGGTTGAGGCAAAATTCGGCAAATGACGTATCGCCGTGCACACGGGCAATTTCCGCAAACCTGCCCAGCACCTCATAGAGGAAAAAGCCCATCCAGACGCTCTCCCCGATGCCTTGTTCTCCGACTTTATTCATGCCGTCATTCCAGTCGCCGCCGCCCATCAGCGGCAGGCCGTGGCTGCCGAATCTCAGACCCCGCCGAATAGCCCGCACGCAGTGGTCGTACAAAGTGCTTTTTTCATCGCTGCGGGTCGGCAGATCATAGTAGGAGTCTTCATCCGCCCTCACCTGCCGGCCTTCCAGAAAAGCGGCCGTTTCATCGAGAATCGCAAAATCCCCTGTGCAGGTGATATAGCGACTCACGGCCAAGGGAAGCCACAGAAAGTCGTCGGAGCATTGCGTGCGGACGCCGCGGCCGGTGGGAGGATGCCACCAGTGCTGCGCGTCGCCGTCCGTAAACTGCCGGCTTGCGCATAAAAGAAGATGTTCGCGGACGAGGTCCGGTTTGGCATGCACGAGCGCCATCGAGTCCTGGAGCTGGTCGCGAAAACCAAAGGCGCCCCCGGATTGATAGTACCCGTTGCGCGCCCAGAGACGGCACGCAAGGGTTTGATACACAAGCCAGCCGTTGGCCAAAACGTTGACCGACGCATCAGGCGTTTCGATCTGGACGGCGCTTAGGGTTTTTTCCCAATGGGTGCGCACCGCATTGAATTGCGATTCGGCTTGCTCCTTCCCGCGCAGGCCCAGTACGGTCCGGGATGCATCGTCGGCGCCTCGTCTGCCAGTGACGCCCAGACGGAAAACGACCTCATGCGTTTGTCCGGCATCCAGTCCGAATTTAACCTGCAAGGCGGCGCAAGGGTCCAGCCCAGCGCCGACTTTGCCTGACAGGTGCGATCGCTTTAAGGCCGCAGGCGAGGAGAGCTCTCCGTTGCGGCCCAGAAAGTCTTCCCGGTCTCCGGTGAACGTCCGCTCGGCATCATCCACGTCAAAGAAGGCCACACGATCGGCAAAGTCCGTATTGTAGGGATTTCTTGCAAAGAGTGCCCCGCAGACCACGTCCACTTCGGTGGTGACATGCATCATTGTTTTTGTTCGCAAATCGCCTAAGACCCATTCCAGGTAACCGGTTGCTGAAAGTTCACGCCTCCGCGCGGATGCATTGCGCAGGGTCAAAACCATAAACTTAACCGGCACGGAAATCGATACGAAAATCTTCAGTTCCGATTGGATGCCGTCTTGCTCATGTTCGAAAACACTGTAGCCGAAACCGTGGTGGCACACATAAGGCGTTTCGCCCGGACAAGGATGGGGACAAGGGGACCACACGTGCCCCGTCTGCTCGTCACGCAGGTAGAGGGCCTCGCCGTTTTGGTCGCAAACCGGGTCGTTCAGCCATGGCGTGAGGCGGTATTCATGGGCATTTTCACTCCAGGTGGCGGCGGAACCTCTCTCGGAGACGATCGATCCGAAATGAGGGTTGGCCAAAATGTTTGCCCAGGGCAGAGGCGTTTTCGTCTCGGAATCCGTCACAATGACATATTCGCGCCCATCGGGCGTGAAGCCGCCCAATCCGTTGTCGAAAATCCTCTCGGGCACGGAAAGTCTTTTTCCACTGCCGCCGCTTTCGCTTCGGTTGGCAACCGGCTTCAGGCCGGGGATGATCGGAGCTTGTGCCCCCGCCGGGCCTTTGATTTGCGCCTCAAGCGTCCCCAGACTGTCTTTGATGATGACACGCGCGACGGTCTGCAATAAAATGCGGTCTTCGAAAGAGATCTGATCGCGCTGACGCACAAAGATGCCGCCCGGCCTGTCCATCACCCTGGTTTCCATGCCGGTGGCAATCAGTCCCATGATCTGGTCGTGAAGCGTCTGACGATAAGTGGCGTCATCCTCGTTCCAGATCACCAAATCGACGGCGAGCCCCTTCAAGCGCCAGTAGGCATGGGCCTGTTGAAGCTGTCGGACCAGATCGATATTGGCATGATCGGCGATCTGTAAAAGCACGATGGGCAGATCGCCGGAAATCGCGTAACCCCATAAACCGGATTGTCCGCGTCGGTTTTTAATCAGGATCTTCGGATCGGCGCGCAGACGCGATCCGGCATAAATCACCGGACCGGCCATTTTCGCGTAGAGTTGCGCTTCGGCTTCCGTGATATTAATCTGACGCAGCGCCACCTGGCTGTGGGTCCAGGCCAGATTGAAGACACGATCAGCCAGACGCCGGTCGGCATATTTTTCAACCAGGGTCAGCGCCTGTTCGCGCGTTTTTGTGATGCCGGTGACCATATCGAGTGTGGCCGATTCGCCAGGCGCAAGGGTGATGGCGTGGCGCACGGCCACGATCGGGTCCAAAACAGACCCATCCGTATTGGAAAGCGCTTGTGATTCGGAGCGCATGACCTGCGGAGAGCAAGGGGTATTGCCCCGCCCGATAAACCTCAAACGGTCGGTTTCATAGGACACCTCAGGGGCTGAATGCCCATGCCGCGTCATGAGGTGAAATCCCCAGTAGGTGGGTTCGTTTTTGGAACGCGGTCGGCGCGTGCAGACAATGGCCTGCCGGGCGGATAGTATTTCCGTCTGAACAAAAAGATTGGAAAATGCCGGATGGATCTCATCGGCAGCCGGAGGCGCGATCACGATTTCCGCATAGCTTGTGAGGTCCAGGACGCGACGCTTTCGTGAACGGTTGGTGATGCGGATGCGCCGGATTTCAATATCATCTTCGGGCGATACGGCAATCTGTGTATAGGTATTGATGTCATGGTCACGTCTGCGAAATTCGACCTTGGCGTCGGAAAAAATGGCTTCGTAACGGTCCGGTTCTTGAAGCGCCGGTTGATGGGCGTTGGACCAGAACTCGCCTGTCTCCGTATCGCGAATGTAGCAAAATATCCCCCAGCAGTCCCGGGTGGCGTCTTCACGCCAGCGCGTGACGGCCAGATCTGTCCAGCGGCTGTATCCGCCGCCTGCCACGCTCACCATGACATGGTATCTGCCATTGGACAACAGTTGCACTTCAGGTGCATCGATATCGGGGGCTTTGAATGTCCGCGGCGGCGTTTTTTGCGGGCCTGTGGCCTTTTGCAGGCTCAGGTCATCGGTAATCTGCCTGTAGTACGACACGGCTTTGGGGATGCGCTCCTGAAGCAGAAGCGCCGCCGACTGAAACATGGGTTCGGACGCAAATCGCTGCTGCATCGGCTGGTTTAGCAGCAGGTGGGCAATCGACAACAGCGTCATGCCCTGATGATGGGCCATATAGGAACGGACGATCACACGGTTTTGACCGCCGGGCAAGCGCGCCGGGGTGAAGTCCATCGCTTCGTAAAAACCATATTCACCAAGCATGCCTTCCGTATCCAGACGCTGCAGGTTGAGGCAAGCCTCCTGCGGCATGACCATCAACGCCAGCGCCGTGGCATAAGGCGCGACCACAAGGTCGTCGGCCAGCCCCCGCTTGAGCCCGAGACCCGGCACGCCGAAAGCCCGATACTGATAGTTGAGGTGAACATCTACGAGGTTGTAACCGGACTCTGAAACCCCCCAGGGCACGCCGCGCTTGTTGCCGTAATCGATCTGCCTTCGAACCGAGGCGCGATACGTCTGATCCAAAAGAGTGTTTTCGTAATTGGGCATGACCAAAAGCGGCATCAGATATTCAAACATCGATCCGTCCCAGGCCAGAAGCACCGGTTCTCCGCCCGGATTCGTCAACATGCGCCCCAAGGCAAACCAGTTATCCTGCGGGAGCTGGCCCTTGGCAATGGCGACAAAACTGCTGAGGCGGGCCTCTGATGCGAGCAGGTCATAGAAACTTCCGTCCCGGCGCCGCTCTCCCACGCTGTAACCAATGGTCAAAAGCTGGCGGCCCTGATCGTAAAGAAAGCTGTAGTCCATTTCAGCAAAGGTTTCGGTCTTCGATATCAAATACGGAATGACAGAGAGTCGCTCCCTGGCCAGATGACTGCCTTCTATCGCCTGTTTGTGAAAGGTGTCGATCCACACCTGTTCGTCGCTGTCGATGTCCTTCGAGCTTTTTTGATCTGCGCCGGCAAACCGGCATGAAAAAGCATCGGCGATGTCACGCAAAGTCGGAATGCCGATGGCTTCAATGATCCCGGCAACCTCAGCCGACGGGTCGTCTTTGGCGGCCCAGGGACAAAGCGCGGCAAGCTCACTTGCGGTATCGCGGCATTGACGCTCGAGCGCCTTTGCCCAGAAAAGCGCCGGAGGATCGGGAGGTTCCTCAAGCGCGACGACAATCTCGGCGGCCAATCCGGCCAATGCGTCGAGCTTTGCCACTACGTCCGTCATCGTGGGCTGCTTTGAATGGCAAAACGCATCGAGGCGATTGGTAAAGTCGTCAAGCTTCGGCAGGTCCGGGCTCTGGAGGGTGTCGCTAAGGATGCGGCAGGTATCACTGAGCCCTGTGAGATTCCGGTCCATCCAGATTGGATCATCCGGCAAATCGAGAAGTCCCCATTTGAGCGTCAGCAGGTGGCCGCAGAGATTTCCGCTGTCCACGGTGGAAATGTAGTGGGGGGGAAGCGTTTTTAGCGTCAACGTATCATACCAGTTATAAAAGTGGCCGCGGTGTCGTTCGAGCTTTTCCATGGTGCAAAATGTGTTAGCCGTGCGCCGGATGAGTTCTCCTTGAGTGATGAAGCCGAAATCAAAGGCCGACAAATTGGCCAGCAGCGCCAATCCCATATTGGTCGGTGAGGTGCGGTGCGCAATCACCGATCCCGGATGCTCCTGATAGTTATCCGGCGGAAGCCAGTTATCCTGCACCGTGACAAAGCTTTCAAAAAAAGCCCAGGTCCTTCGGGCAACCTGACGAAGGAAAGCCGCTTGTTCTTCCCTGATCTGGATGTCTTCTTTCACCCCGGGCCGGCCAAGCCACCAGACAATGGCGGGAGAGACCAACCAGCAAAAAAGCAGGGGAATCGCCATCCATAGCGCGCTGGGTCGCAGACAGGCCAGATAGACTGTGACCGCCAGAGCCAGGACGGGTCCGATCCACATCGAGCGGCAGGTGTCGGCAAAATCGTTTTTGGCATGATGTCTGTGATTGGTGAAGGGGTTCCACTCCAGGAGACGTTTATGCGTCACGATCATGCGCCAGACGGTGCGCAGAACCGCATCCAGGCTGTAAAAGGCTTCGTAAGGCAGACAAGTGAGCGTAAAGAGAATCTGTAAACCCTGCCGCCCGGCCTGATGAAGGACAGAGTTTACGTGGTCTTTCCATAAAACGTCTCCGGGTTTGCGAAACATCTCCAGTAGGACCGCCAGGGCGGACGGCAGAAGAAGGATCCCCGCAACCAACAGCGTCCAAAACCACGGCGGAGAAAGAACCGTCCATCCGGCGACAAGCAGAATCGTCAGGGCGGCCGGAAGAAGGCTACGACGGAGATTATCGAATATTTTCCACTGGGAGAGCCTGGAGAGTTCATTTTTGACAACACTCCGGTCGAAAGAGGGCACGGTGGACCGAAGCCAGCCGGCAATCTGCCAGTCCCCGCGGATCCAGCGGTGCCTGCGGCTGACATCGGTCCGGAACTGTGCGGGATATTCTTCGTAGAGCTCCACGTCGGAGATGAGTCCGGCACGGGCGTGGCAGCCCTCGATCAAGTCGTGGCTCAAGATCCGGTTTTCAGGAAGTCGCAGGTGGAGCGCCTTTTCAAACGCGTCAATGTCGTAGATGCCTTTGCCGACAAAAGACCCTTCACCGAAGACATCCTGATACACATCGGATACCATGCGTGTGTAAGGATCGATGCCTGTCTGGCCTCCCCAGAGACTGGAATAGCGGGTCTGCCGCATCCCCGAGAGGCTCTCGGTCAGACGGGGCTGCAAAATGCCGTACCCTTCGGTGATGATTTTTCGGGAGGCATCAAAGCGGGGGCGGTTCAGCGGATGAGACAGGGTTCCGATAAATTTTTGCGCGGCCTCGCGGGGCAGTTGCGTGTCGGTATCCAGGGTAATGATGTATTTGACATTGGAAAGCATCTCCGTTGCGCCGACCAGCCTCGAAAAAGCGTCCT
The DNA here is from genome assembly GCA_964443625.1 of uncultured Smithella sp. Taxonomy (GTDB): domain Bacteria; phylum Desulfobacterota; class Syntrophia; order Syntrophales; family Smithellaceae; genus UBA8904. The sequence continues at coordinate 43,929 of CAYUDM010000001.1, forward strand.
TCGCGCCACCGCGCAGCAGGGCATTCAAGTCGGCCAGTTTCCCCCGTTTACGCTCATAGCCCATCCAGATTCGATCATGCGGGTTCCACCGGCGCGGACGGTGAAAAAGAAAGAACATGCCGCCTTTGGCGCCCCGGTATTTGTCGTGGAGGTCCTTGATGCCTTTTTCGACCACCCGCAGGAGTGCTTCGTCCTGTGGCATATGTTCGGATTCGGCGTCGGTAAAATCTGTGAGCAATCCAAAATGCAGGTTGTTGTCGCGGTTGGTCAGAAAACGGATTTCGAGCGATTCGATCAGGCGCTCAACACTTTTCTCATCCGACAGCATGGAGGGGATGACTACCAGCGTCGAGGATTCTGGTGGAATCTCCAGGGAAAAATCCATGCGCGGCAGGAGACGCGGGCGCGCCAGAAGCGTCGCAATCCAGTGGGTCAGCGCAACACCCAGGGAGCTTGCGCAAAGCAATAACACCGGAGCCATGGCCGTGAGAAACCATAAGGGGAAACCATCATCATGAAGCTTGCTGATCAGGATTCCCGAAAGGCAAAGCGTGATGAGCATGACACCGCCCAGATAAAGCAGCAAGGGAACACGACACAGGGTTCTTTTAAAAAATTCGAATAAGGGCAAGCGCATTTTGGCATTATTTTCAAGCTGCCCAAGCCCTTTGTCTATGAGGTAGTACCCGACATGATGCATCCGCTCATCCGCGGCGTTTTGCGCCCGGGCTGCAGCCGCCAGATCCACAGCGATCCGCGCGACGTCGCGTTCGAAGATCGGCGAGTGCTTGGCGATTCTTTCCACAACATGGCGATAATGGTCGCGTGTGACAAAGTCCATCCGGATATAGACATCGGCAGGGTCTTCCCGGAGCACTTTTTCCACCACGCTCAGGGTTTCGACAAATTCGCACCAGTCCATCGTTGTCAGAAACCGAAGCGCCCCGATGCTGTTGCTCACAGAGGCCTGGTCCGCGGCCTGCTGCTGGTTGTCTGCGTGGATCAGTTGTTCAATGGTGAGATGCGATTCGGAGAGCCTTTGGTCGACCCAACTCAGAGGAAGAGCCAAAGACGGATTGCTCCCGTGCAGCCTGCGGGCGAATTCCGCGACAAAGGCGTTCGACAGCGACGGATCGGACCGGGCCATATCCGCAATGGACAAAACGAGGTTTTTGGGATCACGCTTGGCGATATCGAGCATCTGATTGGCCCACGTTGTGGCGTACGCCCGGTCGGCGATGTCGACCATAATGCGGGTGGAGATCCGTCGGATATTTTCAATCAATGCCAGACGCAGCATGATCGGGATCGCCCATAGCTCGCCTAGTTTCAGGTAGGAAGCAGATTGGTAGGCGGTAATAAAGCTGACCAGATTTTCCAGATCCACCCTGCCGTCTCCATGCGAGATGATCTCCTGGGCCAAGTCATAGACGCGCGGCAGACCGGCTGCGTCCCCTTGGGTCAACCAGGGCAGTCCCCGACTGTAACCGCGCGACAGGTGGCGCTTGGCGGTGCGGATATTTTCTTCGATGAGGTAGAAGTTATCGAGCAGCCATTCCTCCGCAGGTGCGATGGACCTGCTTTCCGAAACGACCGTGGTAAGCTTCTTGATCGTTTCGACGACAATCTCCTCATTGTCGTGAAGTCTTCCCAGGAGCCTCTCTTCGGCTTTGGTGTTTGATAATTGATGTGTGGCCGCCAGTTTCATGCCGTGCTGCTTCATCTGCTCGGCTGAAAGCAGCTCCGCCCGGAGAGGCGTCTCCGCACGAATCGTTTTTTCCCTGAATCCTTTTTGCGCAAAAAGGCGTTTGATACGTTTCCAGATGTCGGTTGCCGACTGATAGATCAGGTTCAATGTGTTTGTCCTCGTATGAAAGAAGTTCTGCCCGCAGGGTTATGGAATGACGCTTTTGCCGTCGCATCCGGACTAGAGGATGGAACTCTTGCCGTTATAGCGTTTGCGATCGTAATACTTTTCCACGTCGATGAGATTGAGGTGATCAATGACCTCTTTCATCGGCACCGAAGTGATTTCGCCTTGTCGATAGCTGACCATTCTGCCGAAATCCTCATTGACGATCATGTCCACGGCCGCAATGCCGAACCAACGGGCCATCAGCCGATCCCGCGCGGAGGGTGATCCGCCGCGCTGGAGATGACTTAAAATGACATAGCGGGCGGAAAACCCCGTTTTATCCTCGATATGCTGCGCAATGTAGGCGGCGATTCCCCCGAGCGACCGGTGACCGAACTCGTCCACCTTGTCGTTTTGGCAGAATTCCTTTTTGTCCTGAGTGGTTGCGCCTTCGGAGACGACAAGAATGCTGTATTGAACCTCCCTGCCGCGGCGGGCGTCAAGCAGGCTGCAGACGCGTTCCATGTCGAAGGGAACCTCCGGAATCAAAATAATGTAGGCCCCACTGCACTCGCCGCCGTGAAGAGCCAGCCAGCCGGCATGTCGCCCCATGGTTTCGACCACGAAAATTCTGTTGTGCGATCCGGCAGTTGTCCGGAGACGATCAATCTCTTCGGTAATGACATTCACCGCCGAGTCAAAGCCCAGGGAATAATCCGTGCCGACCAGATCGCCGTCAATGGTCTTGGGAATGCCCACGGTTTTGATGCCCCGTCGATAAAGCTTGGAGGCCACCCCCAACGTATCCTCTCCGCCGATGGCGACAATGGCATCAATGCCCAACTTGCCGATATTTTCGATCACCCTGCCCGAGACGTCTTTTTGCGGATGAAACGGGTTGGTTCGGGATGTGCCGAGATTCGTTCCACCGTAGCGGTCCCATGTACGCACGATCTCCTCATCGAGTTTCAACGTGTGCCGGGCGAGGCTTTCGGGATCATCGGGATTCACCTCCACGAGCCCCCGCCACCCCTCGCGGATGCCCAACACATCAAACCGGATGGACCGTTCTTTTTCGCACAGAGGATCAAGCGCCGATTTGGTCACCCACTTAATTGCGCCGTTGAGACCCGGACAATCACCGCCACCGGTTAAGACAGCTATTCTCATGGTTGTTTCCTCCCTTAAAAAGGGTTGACGCCGCGTTTGAATCAAAGGGTGATGACCCGTTTACAAACGCTTGTTGTGTCGAAGACATGCGGTTGAAGGTTTAAAGTTGTGTTGACCGGTTTGCGAAAATAGACAAGCTGCCTGCTGCAATATCCGGATTCGCAATCAGGGATCGGTGCTGAAAAAGGGGGTTGTCTAATGCTTGACCTTAATATTTCACAACTCTTGAGTTTTGGCAACCCAAGAGTTCG
>CAYUDM010000001.1:47304-237841 GCA_964443625.1 uncultured Smithella sp.
AAAAAGGAATTGACAGATTGAACTTCTTCATTTATCCTCGCACACAAGTAATTTGCATGCGAGGATAAATAGTCGACTGATGCAGGAAAAAGATTGTATTTTTTTTCAGATCGCCAAGACCTACCAGCTTGCCAGCCGGTTTCTCACCTCGAAGGTGTGTGAATTGAATCTCACATCCGTTCAGGCCATGGTGTTGGGATTCCTGACGGAAGAAGACCGGATAACGTCCAGCAAACTGGGCAAACGCACGGAACTCGATTCCGCCACACTCACAGGGATTCTGGATCGACTGGAAGCGGCAGGTTATTTAGAGCGCAAAAACAATCCCGACGACCGGCGCTCCGTCCTCATCCATCTAACGCCGAAGGGCAAGGCGCTGGGAAAAGAAACCACCCGGGCGCTATTGAACGCCAATACCGAGTTTTTGCAGGCGTTGACCGAAGAACAAAAGAACGAGCTCAAGAGCCTTATTTCGACTTTGCGTCTTTCAGCCCCTCGCTCGTAAGACGCTCATCCCCGGCGGATTTGCCGGAGAAAGGCGGGAATCATGGGTAATATTTTCAAAACCGGTTGTGTCCTGTGCGCGCAGAATTGCGGTCTGGAAATGGAGGTGGAAAACAATCGCATCGTCAAAGTCAAACCGGACAAATCCAACGCTAAAAGCGAAGGCTATGTCTGCCGCAAAGGCCTGAATGTCGCCTATCACCAGCACAACGCCGACCGCCTGAAATATCCGCTCAAGAAAGTCGGGGACAAATTCGAACGGATAACCTGGGATCAGGCCATCGATGAGATCGCTGCTAAACTGAAAGGCATTATTGATAAGCACGGCCCCCGCTCCTTTGCCTATATGGGCGGCGGCGGCCAGGGCTGCCACTTTGAGGTGCCTTTCGGCGTTCGTCTCATGCGGGGCCTGGGCTCGCAGTATCAGTACAGCGCGCTGGGGCAGGAATTTTCCGGCGCTTTCTGGGTGATCGGCCGCACACACGGCAAACAGTATCTTCACGACGGGCCGGACGTCGACAACACGGATGTCCTGATCGTTCTGGGCTGGAACGGCATGCAAAGCCATCAGATTCCGCAGGCCCCCCGCAAGCTCCAGCGCATCTCCAAAGATAAGGACAAAGTGCTGATCGTCGTAGATCCCAGGCTTTCCGAGACGGCAAGAATTGCCGACATTCATCTGCGCATCCGTCCCGGCACGGACGCACTGCTTCTCAAAGCCATGATTTCGATCATTTTGAAAGAAGGATGGGACAACAAGGACTATCAGGCCCATCATACGTCCGGCTTCGACGCCGTGAAATCTTACTTTGAAAATTTCGACGCCCGCGCCGCCCTGAAAGTCTGCGAGCTGGATTACGATACAGTCCGCGAAGTCGCCAGGCTTTATGCCACGCGCAAATCCTCCCTGCGCTACGACCTGGGTATCTACATGGGGCGTCACAGCGGGCTCAACTCCTATCTCATCGTGATTCTGATGGCGGTCTGCGGAAGGCTGTGCGTTCCCGGGGGCAACATCATCCCCGGCCACCTGATGCCCATCGGCCCCAACTCCGATGAAAGAGATGCGAAAACCTGGCGGACGGTTGCAACAAATGCCTTCCCGGTTTGCGGCGTCTTCCCGCCCAACGTCATGCCGGAAGAAATTCTTTCCGATCACCCCGAGCGGCTTCGCGCGGTTTTCGTGACCGGTCTGAACCCCCTGCGCTCTTATGCGGACACAACCGCTTACGAAAAAGCATTTCAAAAGCTGGATCTGCTGGTCACGGCGGAAATCGCCATGACGGAAACGGCGGCTCTTTCCCACTATGTGCTGCCGTCGCGCACCGGCTATGAATCGTGGGACGGCACTTTTTTCCCTTTCACCTACCCCGGCATTTATTTCCAGATGCGCCGCCCGATTATCGAACCGGACGGAGAGCAAAAAGAGCAAGGAGAAATCGATCTGCTTCTGGCTGACAAACTGGGACTGATTCCGCCGATTCCGGAAAGCCTTTATTCAGCAGCCTTTGAAAGCCGTCCGGCTTTTGCCAAAGCCCTGATGGAATACGCCGCTGCCGAGCCCAAAGCGCTCAAAGCCATGCCGTTTATTCTGGGAAAGACGCTGGGCAAGGCGCTTGGATCCGTGCATCTGGCGGCGCTTTGGGGCATGTTGCAGGTCGCGCCGAAGTCCCTTTATAAAAATGCCGTTCGTGCGGGCTTTTCGCCGGGTCCCGTGTTAGGCGAAGAAATCTTCCAGGCAATTTGCGATCATCCCGAAGGGATCTGGGTGGGAAAAATCGATCCGGACGATAATTTCGCTCAGGTCAAAGCCGAAGACGGCAAAATCAATTTATTCATTCCCGAACTCCTTGACGAACTGCAATCGATCGAAGCGGCCACGGAAGAAGCGGCGCTAGCGCTCCCCGCCGAATTTCCGCTGGTGCTCATGTCTGGGCGTCACACGGACAAAAACGCGAATACCTTGATGCGCGATCCCGCTTGGAACGAAGGCAAGCGCCCCTGCACGCTGGCGATGCATCCGGATGACGCGGCCGCTTTGAATTTAAAAGACGGACAGTCCGTTCGTGTTACAACGGAGGCGGGGGCAGAAGAAATTGAGCTCGAAATTACCGATACGGCTCGCCCCGGCCATGTGGCCATGCCGCACGGCTTTGGCCTGGTTTATAACGGAAAAAAATACGGCGCGAACGCAAACCGGCTCACGAAAAGCACACACCGCGATCAGTTCGGCACACCCATCCACCGGTTTGTCCCCTGTCGGGTGGAGGCGTTATAAATCAGCTGAGGCCAGTCTGACGGATATAACGCAGATTCTCGGCAACTTCACAACGCCGACGATCTGATGATAAAAATTCTTTAGAGGTGATTGCATGATTACAGATACGATGGCGGCATGGCACAAGTTAGTTGAAACAAAAGACGCGGCGGGGCTCGACGCCATCCTCGCAGACAATGTCGTTTTTCATTCGCCGGTCGTTCACACACCGCAGGCGGGAAAGCCGATCACGAAACTATATCTGACGGCCGCCCTGCATGTGCTCAACAACGATACCTTCACCTATCTGCGTGAAGTGGTTCAGGGGCGCAACGCCGTTTTGGAATTCCAAACGGTCATCGACGGCATCTCGATTAACGGCGTGGACATGATCACATGGGGCGAAGACGGCCGTATCATAGACTTTAAAGTGATGATTCGTCCGCTCAAGGCCGTCAATCTGGTACACCAGATGATGGGCGAGATGCTCCAGAAAATCAAGTAGGGCATGCAAACCCCTTCCCCGTTTTCGGCGATTGTCTTCGCGGGCGGCGGGTGCCGCTGCCTGTGGCAGGTCGGTTTTCTTTCCGAAGCCGAACCCGCACTCGGCATCAAGCCCGACGTGATCGCCGCGGCGAGTGCCGGCGCCGCAATGGCCTGCATCTACTACGCGGGCCGCGCGGACTTCGCGCTCGACCATTTTAAAAAAGCGACAGCCGGAAATAAAAAGAACTTTTATTTTTCTAATCTCTTTGCCTACCGGCCCGCCTTTCCCCATTACGCCATGTACCGCGATCTGATGCTGGCCAGCCTGGACGCTGAGGCCTTGACGCGCCTGCGCAATGGACCCGACATCCGCATCGCGATATCGAGACCTCCGGCCTCGATGGGGCCGCGGACCGCTGCGATGGCCGGAATCGTCGCCTATCTGATCGATAAACGCCTCTACGGCAATGTTCATCCCCGTCTTCCTGCAAGACTGGGGTTCCATCCGGAAATACTCACCGCCCAGGACTGCAAAACGCCGGAGGATCTTGCCGATCTGGTGTTGGCGTCGTCCTGCACGCCGCCATTTACGCCCATTGTGCGAGTGAATGGCCGGACAGCGCTCGACGGCGGACTGTACGATAATGTTCCAGTGCACGCGATTTCAAAAAACGACGCCCCTTGCCTCGTTCTGCTGACACGCCGCTACAAAGAATCCGCGATTCCGACGATTCCCGGGCGTCTGTATGTTCAACCGTCGCAACCGCTGCCGATATCCAAATGGGATTACACCAGCCCCGCGAAAATGCAGGAAACATTCGACACGGGACGAAAAGACGGCGAGCGTTTTGTCGCCCGCCACTTGGAGAATCGAAGCCATGCATGACAAACAAACTGAACTGTGGCGTCACGACCATGTCTTCAATGAAGAAAAAAAAGGCGTGGAAACTCGCACGCTCGTCGTCGTCATCATTACCCTTGTCACGATGGCCGCCGAGATCTTCTTCGGATGGCTAACCCACTCCATGGCGCTTTTTGCCGACGGCTGGCACATGGGCACGCACGCCTTCGCGCTGGGCATTTCCCTTCTGGCTTACCGGCTGGCCAGACGCTACGCGCGAGATAACGCCTTTTCCTTCGGCGCATGGAAAATTGAAATTCTGGGCGCTTACACCAGTGCGATTGTCATGGCTCTGGTGGGGCTCTTCATGATTTACGCCTCTATCGAGCGCTTGATCCATCCGCTGGCGATTTCCTACACCTCGGCCCTGGTCGTGGCTGTCCTGGGATTAGTCGTCAATGTCGTTTGCGCCGTGATCCTCAGCGCCGGGAGCCATGACCATGCGCACAATCATTCCCATGAGGGCAGTCACCGGCATGAAGACCTGAATCTCAAAGCCGCCTATCTCCATGTCGTGGCCGACGCAGTGACGTCGGTTTTAGCCATCGCGGCGCTTCTGGGCGCAAAGCACCTTGGAATCGTCTGGCTCGACCCGGTGATCGGACTTTTCGGCGCGGCGCTCATTTTACGCTGGTCGGCTTATTTGCTTAAAGACACGGCGAAAATCCTGCTTCAACGCGAAATGGACTCACCGGTTGCCGAACAAATCAAAGCGTTGATCGAATCCGACGGAGATTCGAAAATTATCGATTTGCACGTCTGGCAGGTCGCCCAGAATCAGTATGCCTGCATCGTTTCTCTGGTCACGGGGAAGGAGCGCCCCATCGAGGAATACAAAAAACGACTTTCCGCCATCCCCGAACTTTCGCATGTGACCGTGGAAATCTATACATGCGAGGCATGCAGGCAAGATAACCGATTATGCCGTTGACAAATGCCGCACATGTCGGCGGAAAATGCTTTCCCGCAGCACGGTGTGAGAGTTTGTCCGGTCAGCGCAGTATTCCGCCGGATGTGAATCCAGCAATAAGAAATATTGACTTTTATGAGCGTATGTGATGATTTTCGGACCCGCTGAAAACACCTTATTCCATACGACACTGCCCGAAGGAGGACCATATCCATGTCGCGTAAAATGCCTGCCGTTTTGTTCATTTTTTGTTTGATTGCCCTGACCGGATGCGCCGGTCCGTCCAGCTTTGGAAAATTCTTGCCCGACGACCAGGCCAGAAAGGTCTTCGAGACTTTCGAGGTGAGTCCGGATTACCGGTATTATGTCTCAGGTTCTTACACTTACCCCACCGCGCTTTTGGCTTTGAAAAAATCCTATTCCATGGGAAATGACTTGTGGACGGAAGCCACACTCTCTCCGGACTCCATGCGCGAAATGATCGTGAACATGCAACACAATATGAGAAACTGCTGTCAGAGCTCGCATCATGGCTTTGTGGTTTACGATCAGCGGAATAACGCTATCGGCATCATGTATACCTATGTCGGTCTAGGTGTTCTCTTTAAGGTCACGGACGACAATATGGTGCAAATCTACGGTCCCCGTGACGATGATCAACTTAAACGTTACCAGGGCCGAACCTTGAAATAGCGTTAATCAATCAAAACCGCAGCGGGCATACCGGGCGATATCAAACCGCAGCGCATTCTCGCTTTGATACGGGTTTTTCAGGAAGCCGGTGATGTTCGATTTTTCCTGTAAACGGGCAACGCCAGGAAAGTTCGCAGGCGCAAAGGCGCATGGGTCTGCCGTCGCGGTTGCCCGTCCCGTATCGCGGATCACCCATGACCGGATGCCCGGCGCCCGCCAGATGCCTGCGGATCTGATGGAGCCTTCCGGTTTCAATCTGGACGTCCAGGATAGACGTATTGGCATCGGGGTTGCGGGAAATCACCCGATAACGGGTCAGGGCCTCTTTATCGTCAAGTGGTTCGCGGATCACTCCCTCATCCTCGGGCGGCAAACCCAAAACCTCGGCGTGGTAGCGCTTGACCACTTGATGTTCCTGAAAAAGACGGGACAGTTTTGCCGCAGCCTTCTTTGAATGAGCCACTAAAATGATCCCTGCGACTTCGCGATCCAGCCTGTGTACGGGATACACGTCGCGTCGGAGCTTGAAAAATAATTCGACCTGGCGCAAAAGCGACCCGGAATCGCCGTAGTCCGTTCCCTGCGTCAGAAGCCCGGCCGGCTTGAGCCAGAGGCTATAGTGGTTGTAATCGGAAAGACACGACGCCTGTTGAACTTGCGCGGACAGAACCTTTTCATCATAGTAAAAATCAAGTGTGTCGCCTTTTTGAATCAGGAAAGTCGCTTTCCTCAGACGAAACCGGCTCTGGCCTTTTCTCGTGAGCCACAGCGCGCCTTTGTTCATCGCGTCTTTGACGCGGGCCTTGGAAAGCCCTGTTTGCGCTGCGACAAAATCACAGGCCAAACAGGAGGTGTCGGAAATAGATGTGAAACGGTTGACCTTTGCGGAAAGCGGCCGATGCATGAAATAAATTCCTTTTTGTTTTTTTCGATACTCCGCACGGTCGCCAAAGTCAAGAAAGAGACGGAGGTACAAAATCAATAAACCCGCAAAAATAATTCCCCCGACACGGACGTAATTCCTTCACATCCGCGCCGGGGGATTCAGTGCTTCCGGAAGGTAAGGAGATTCGCTCGACTTCCGGAAGGCGGGTAGTTTAAGGCCTAGAAATTCGTGTTGTGCGCGTAACCGTAAAACCAGTTCGCGCTCATATCCTTGTTGTGCTCCGTGCCGTACAGATAGGTCTGATAGGCCGCGTCACCTTCAAGGTGATACTTCATAAACGCGGTGATATATTTCTTCGCGCGGTTATTGTAAGTGTTGTACGACGTTCCGGTCATCCAGTCGGTGTGGGCGAAACCGTTGAAATATCCCAGCGTCCGGTCAATGGAGGTCGGCAGACTGTTGTACATTCTCACCACGGCGCTGTCTGAAGCGATAATATCCGATCTGCCAGTATAGCAGATGGTTTTGGCTTTGATGTTTCTCAAACTGTATGAAAAATCCATATAGGGCGCAAGCGCCTGCGTTGTTTGAACGCCTGAGCCGAGATCGGCCGAAGCCAGAAGCGCACCGCCGCCGCCTTTCGAAAATCCCATGATCTGCAATCGCGAGGTGTTCACTTTGCCCTTAATGGGGTTCGGACGGAAATACGAGCCTGTGCGGGTGTTTTCGGATTTCAGCATCGAGATGCCGGCCTTGTGCGCTGTGGTCCATGAGGAGTTGTATCCGTAAATATTGTTCGGCGTCATGGCGAAAATGATATAGCCATGCGTGACCAGGTGATTGGCAATCCAGGCCATATCGCTGTATCTGTTGGTGTATCCGCCCGTGAGCGTGGTTGCGGCAAAAGGACCGGCGCCCGAACAGGGATACCAGACGGATGCCGCGGCATAACCGCTGTTGGAAGGCGGTGTATAGGTGCATTTTGTGTAAGAACCGGTTGACGCCGGATTGGTCTGAGCTGCCGTCATGGTCGCACAGACCAGTAAAATAGCGAAAGACATGAAAATAAAACCGATTTTTGCTTTGGTCATAACTAAACTTCCCTCCTTGAAAAATTTATTACCCTCACACGGGTGTTTGCCTCCTGTTTGCACGTCACATGCCACAGGTCGCATGATTCAGTAATTATTTAATCTCATTGATGAATCATTACTATCACACATTTTCGTCTTGCATCTTTTCAGATGATGTGTTTCACAAATGTTTCAGATGGAAACAGGCAGGACACAGACGATGAAACGATTTTGAAACACTTAATGTATTGTCCATAACTCAAGGAGGAAGCATGGATAAACGTTCGAACGCAGGTAGTCCGGTCCGGAAGAAAATTCGCCCGAACCTGCAATATCATCGAAAACATCACCTGACAATGATCGAGTGGAACAAGTTCATGGCCGGGGATGATACGCTTGATCCGGAAATTATTCCCACGGAACTCCACAACGCGTGGCGTCGCTGCCGCAACCTGGAGATCGACCCATATTCGATGCCGCAGCATGAAGTCGTCACGAGTGACGAGCTGGCGACCCTGTTGCACGATCATCGAAGTTTTATCGAAGTGAGCAACCCCTTCCTGGAAAAACTCTATGAATTTCTCAAACCCTCAAAATTCGCGGTCGGTTTGTTCAACTGCCAGGGATATGTCCTCAAAGTGTTGCAGGAAAAGCAGCATGAGGAAATCAATCGGTGTTTTAACTGGTTTCCCGGCGTTCGCTGGACGGAAGCGGTGGCGGGAAACAACACGGTGACGGAGTCGATTTTACAAAAAAAGCCGGTTCAGTTGTTCGGAACACAGCATTTTAAAAAATGTTTCCACGACATCACGGGATCGAGCGCGCCCATTTTCGACCCCGGCGGAAAGATGATCGGCGGAGTCACGCTGACATCCTTTTTCGGGGGCGCCAACCCGCACACATTCAGCGTCGCTGTCGCCGCGGCACAGGCTATTCAAAATGAGCTGATGCTGCAAAAGGCCGTCACAGACTGCAAAGCCGCTTTCGCGCAAACGGAAATCGCGGCAAGCTTGCAAAGGGCGACCCTGGCGGCCATTCCCGAGGCCATCATTGCAATCAATACGCAAAACCAGATTTTTGTCATCAACGACCAGGCCAGAAAAATGTTCTTCCTGGAGGGCGCATCGACCGAGGGGGCTTCCCTGGAAAAGATCTTTTCCGGTGAAGACAACAGCGCCTTTCTGGATTTTGTGTTCAGCCACGATGCTTTCGACGATGTGGAGCTGAAAATCCGTTCCCGAAAAGGGTTGGCCGACTACTCCGTGACCGGAAATACCATCTATTCCTCTTCGGGACAAGTTCTGGGGAAAATTCTTGTTTTCGCCGGCAGCAAAAGAATCAAATCCCTGGTCACCCGCATCATCGGCGCCAAGGCCAACTTCCGGTTTACGGACATCGGTGGAAAGAACTTGTCTTTCCGGCATGCCGTGGAACAGGCACAAAACGTCTCGCGCAGCGCTTCCAATGTCCTGCTTCTGGGAGAAAGCGGAACGGGAAAGGACGTTTTCGCGCAAGCCATCCACAATGCGAGTCCCAGAAAAACCGGACCGTATGTCGCGGTGAACTGCGCGGCGATTCCCAGAGACCTGATCGCCAGTGAGTTTTTCGGTTACGCCGAAGGCGCTTTCACCGGCTCGCGGCGTGGCGGCAATCCCGGAAAGTTCGAGCTGGCCGACGGAGGCACGATCTTTCTTGACGAGATCGCCGAAATCCCTCTGGATATCCAGGCCGTGCTCCTGCGGGCCATCGAAGACAGACAGATTCTCCGCATCGGCAGCGGACGGATTCGCAAAGTGGATGTGCGAATCGTCTCCGCCACCAACAAAGATTTGTTTGAGGAGGTCCGCCGGGGAAGTTTCCGCAAAGACTTGTATTATCGGCTCAACGTGTTTGCCATCCACCTGCCGCCGCTTCGGGAACGGACGGAAGATATCCCGGCGCTTGTGGATGTCTTCATCGCCAAATACGCCGCCACGCTGGGCAAGACGATTGTCGGCATCGCCCGCGGCGCGCTGGAGATTCTTTTGCAGCATCCCTGGCCGGGAAACGTCCGGGAACTTCAAAACGTCATTGAAAGAATGATAAACTATGCCGAAGGCGTCATTCTCACGCCCGACATCGTTCCTTCGGAAATCGTCAATTCAAATCATCCGCGCCGCCGCATTATGGATATGGAATCTCCCGAGGCGCGTGAGAAGAAAATTATCGAGCAAATGTTGACTTTGAAATTCCGTAAAAAACAGATCGCCCAGCGTTTAAACATTTCCCGCACCACACTTTTTCGTAAGATGCGCAATTACGGTCTTACCGGCCGCCCATAAAACCGGAATCGGCCGGGCGTTTTCCGGGTGGGGAAAAACAGCCGCCCCGGGAGAAATCCTTTGCAGCAAAACGAAAGTGTGATAGGCATCGCGGCCTGAGACGATATTCATGACAGGCAAAAATGACATGGCGCGGCTTTTTCCGCAGGCGACCCGCAAGGACTGGCGCAACTGGCGCTGGCAGATGCAAAACCGCATCCGTTCGCTTGAGACACTGGCGGCGTCGCCGGCCGGGGCCGCCCTTCCGCTTGCGCGACTTCATAAAGTGGTGTCTTGCTATCCCATGGCGATTACGCCTTATTATTTATCCCTGATCAATCCGGACGACGACACGGATGCCATCGCCCGCCAATGTTTTCCCGACGAAAAAGAACTGATTTTTGCAGACCGGCTCACCGATGATCCATTAAACGAAGATGACTTCATGCCGGTGGACAAACTACTTCGACGCTATCCGGACCGTGCGCTGATCCTGCTGACTAACGCCTGCGCAACCTACTGCAGGCACTGCAACCGCAAACGCCACTGGAGACAGGCCGACACCACCCCATTCAAAAAACGCATCGCCGCGATGACCCGATATGTGTCGGCCCATCCCGAGATCCGGGAAGTGATCCTCTCCGGCGGAGATCCGCTGACTTATGATGATGAGACCCTGGAATACATTCTCTCGTCGTTTGCCGCCATCCGGCATATCGAAGTTTTGCGCATCGGCAGCCGGATTCCAGCGGTTTTACCCATGCGGATCACCCGTGATCTGTGTCGCATGCTGAAACGCTTTCGGCCGCTGTGGTTCAATACACAGTTCAACGCAGCAGCCGAAATCACTCCCGAGTCGGCGCGCGCCTGCCTGATGCTCCAGGAAACGGGTATTCCGGTGTCGAATCAATCGGTGCTCCTGGCCGGCGTCAACGATTCCGAGGCGGCTTTGCGAAACCTATTCCGGGGCCTGCAGAAAATAACCGTCCGTCCCTATTATCTTTTTCACTGTGAACCGGTGAGGGGCTGCGGCCACTTCCGAACCGATCTAAGGCAGGGCGTCGCAATGATGGAAAAACTTCGAACGTCCTGTTCGGGACTCGCGCTGCCTCAGTATGTGGCGGATCTTCCGGGGAATGCCGGCAAGACGCCCCTGTGGGCCGCCTCCGGCAACCTGAAATCGATTCTGGATAAACATCAAGATTTTTTTGACATTTTTCAATAATTGGATTAGGAAGGGCCTCAAAAATAATCCAAACCATTTCCAGGATGAGGAGAAAAATAGTTTATGTACACCGCCAGTGATTTAAGAAAAGGTCTGCGCCTGAAGATCGACGGCGATCCCTATGTGATCACCGAATTCAACTTTGTCAAACCCGGCAAAGGCCAGGCGCTTTACCGCACCAAACTCAAAAACATGATCAACGGCAACCAGTTTGAGCGCACGTTTCGATCCGTCGATGTTTTTGAACCGGCCGACCTGAGGGAAAAGAAAATGCAGTACCTCTACAAAGAGGGCAACAAATTCTGTTTTATGGACAATGAAACCTACGAGCAGGTTTACCTGACGGAAGAGCAAGTCGATGACGCGGCCAATTTCATGACCGACAATATCGAAGCGGAAATTCTTCTTTTCGAAGACCGCCCCATCGGCATCAGCCTTCCCAATTTCGTGGAACTCTTCGTTACGGAAGCCGAACCCTGGGCCAAAGGCGACACGGTCTCCGGCGCGACCAAACCGGTCAAAGTCCAGACCGGGGCGACGGTTCTCGTGCCGACCTTTATATCGGAAGGCGAGAAAATCCGGATCGACACGAGGACGGGAGAATACCTCACCCGGGTCAAAAGCTGACTTTTTCCATCTGTCGGGAAACCATCTTGGCTGAAATCCATCCAGACGATCAATTTTACCTGGCGCGCAAGGCGGATACTCTCCGCCTGCGCGCCAGGTTAATCTCCGGCATCCGCCGTTTTTTCGCCGACGGCGGCTTTTTGGAAATCGATACCCCCCTGCGTGTTCCGTCACCGGCTCCGGAGGAACATATCGAAGCCCTGCCGTCGGGCGATTGGTTCTTACAGACCTCTCCGGAACTTTGCATGAAACGCATTGTGGCGGCGGGCTATCCGAATATCTTTCAAATTTGCAAATGCTTCCGCGCCCGGGAAAGAGGAAACCGGCATCTGCCCGAGTTCACGATGCTCGAGTGGTATGTTGCGGGCTTCACCTATCACCAATTAATGGATCAGTGCCAAACGCTGCTGGAAACGGTGTTAAAAAGCGCGATTCCTTATCCCGCACTGACGTGGGAAAATCGCAAAATTGATTTTCGCCCCCCCTGGGAAAAAATAACGGTCGCCGACGCGTTTTCCAGATTCGCCCCGATCCCACTTGACGAGGCCTTAAAAACGGATCATTTCGACGAAATTCTGATGGAGTTTGTCGAACCGCATCTGGGCTTCGAACGACCGACTTTTCTGTTTGATTATCCGGCAAGCCTCGGAGCGCTGGCCCGAACAAAGTCCGCCGATCCGTCCATCGCAGAACGCTTCGAGCTTTACATCGGCGGCATCGAACTGGCCAACGGCTTTTCGGAATTGACGGATCCAGCAGAACAGCGACAACGCTTTGAAGACGCACTCGAAAAACGCGCCGCGAAAAACTGGGCGCGCTACGAGATGCCCGAGAAATTTCTCAACGCGCTTGGGGCGATGCCGCCTTGTGCGGGTGTCGCCCTCGGCGTGGACCGATTGATCATGCTTGTCGCCGGCACGGATCTTATCGATGATGTCATCGCGTTTCCACCGGAACACCTCTAAAGCAAAAACTATTGACAAGGCCAGATTTTTACTCTAGCGTACAGTCGAATTTCAAAACTTATCCATTGGAGAAAATTGTGAAAGAAATCGGTTCTTTAGATATTGGCGGCAACTTCCACGGCTCGCTTTTGGGAATGGTTTGGGACGCGGGATTGATGGTTCAATTCGTTTTGCTGCTGTTGCTGATTTTTTCTATCGTTTCGTGGACCATTATCTTTCTGAAATTCCGCGCCTATAGGAGAATCCGGAAGGAAAACGAAGCTTTTGAATCCGATTACGCGCGCAGCAGCAAACTCTCGGAGCTTCTGCCCGCGTCTAAGAAATACGCCTATTCCACAACAGCCGAAGTTTTCCGCGCCGGTTACTCGGAGCTCACGAGAGTCAATCGTCCGTCAAAAGAACAGACCGGTGCCGACGACATGCCTTTGTCGTCGATGGACAACATTCAGCGCGCGCTCAGCAAGGCCTCCAATACGGAAATGACCAAGCTCGAAAGCGCGCTGGGATTTCTGGCGACGACGGGATCAGCCTCCCCCTTCATCGGGCTTTTCGGCACGGTCTGGGGCATCATGGAAACATTCAAAGCAATCGGCGCACGCGGTTCGGCGACACTCGCGGTTGTCGCGCCCGGCATTTCCGAAGCGCTGATCGCCACAGCGGCAGGACTCGCGGCCGCCATCCCCGCGGTAATTTTCTACAACTACTTTTTAAACCGCTCAAAAACGATGGTCCAGGAAATGGATAATTTCGCCGACGAGTTTCTCAACATTGTCGAACGCCATCTCGTCCGCAAGTAAGCCGGTTCAGGGGGAAGTCCGTATGCGCCGGGCAAGAAGAAGAACACAACATCAACGGCCGCTCGCCGAAATCAACGTCACACCTTTTGTAGACGTCATGTTGGTGCTCCTGGTTATTTTCATGGTCACGGCGCCGATGCTGTCGATGGGCATCGATGTCAATCTGCCGCGCGTGAAATCCAAAAGTATTGACGTCACCGAGGAGAAACTGATCCTCAGCGTCAACGAAAATCGGGAAATCTACCTCAATAAAACACCCATGCCGCTTGGCGACATCAACGACAAACTCACCGCCATTTTCTCCAACCGCATCGATCGGGAAGTTTTCCTGCGCGCCGACAAGAATGTCCCTTACGGCTTTGTTGTGGAAGTAATGTCGGAGATCCGGAAAGCAGGCGTCGACAAACTCGGCATGATTACTGAACCACCCGAGGCAAGAAAATGAGCCCCCAATTGCCCCATAGACGTTTTCAGGGCAATCCCGGCAAACCCACCCAGATGTTTTTCCTGTCCCTGCTTCTTCATGCCATTGTGCTTCTTGTGATGATCGTATCCCTGCCGACGCCCACGCGAACCCTGACATTCGGCGGACCTTACGCGGTATCGCTGGTCGGGCCCGAAGCCCTGTTACCGAATCGCAGCGCGACGCTGCCTTCCCTTCCGGTCGGGCCGTCTTCATCAATTGCGAGCATCGCCAAGCAGGAAATACCGTCCACTCCCCAGACGACGCGCATCCGGAAAGACGACACGCCTCAAAGCGCCATCGAACGTGCCATCGACACCATCCGCCAAAAACAACAGCATGCCGGCGCGGAAACGCAAAGCCCCTCTTCTCAACGACCACCGGGTGAAGCGGGAATGGCGGATTCGGTTTTAGCCGAATACAGCGCCTTTGTGCAAAGCAGAATAAAAAATAACTGGAGCCTTCCCGACACACTTCGGCCGCAAACGCCGGTTCTGACCATCATCGCCATCCGGATCACCCCCGACGGCCGGCTCGAATCCATCGGATTTGAAAAGAGATCGGGCAATGCCTACTATGACGACTCGGCGTTGCGCGCCGTTCAGAAATCCGCGCCCTTCCCTCCCTTTCCGGATGCTTACCGGCGCGCCACCATGGACATCGGCGTCCGGTTTCCGTCGTCCGAACTTCAATAACTCAGAAAGGATGAATTCTCCCATGACCTGGAAACGTCTTTCCGCGATGGTTTTTCTCATCGTCGTTTTTGTAACAACATCTCCGGCGGTTGATGCGGCTAAAATTTACATCGATATTGATTCTCCGGCCTTCCGGCAGTTTCCTCTGGCCGTCACCGACTTCGCGCTGCCTGCCGAGACCGGCCCCCGCGCCTTCGATTTAAACCGACTCGTTCCGGACCAGATCCGCGCCTATCTCGCGCTGACCGGTCTTTTCAACATTCTGGATCAAAAAAGTTATCTCGATGCAGGCCCGTCTCAAAATCCCGAGCAGGTCCGTTTTGCGGACTGGACCGCCGTCGGGGCGGACTATCTGCTGGCAGGCTCGATGCAATTCGAAGCAACGGATATTCTCTCAACGATTCGGCTCTACGATGTCGTCAGCGGCCGAACGATTCTCAGCAAAGCCTATCGCGCAAGCGCCACCGACATTCGTCGGGCTGCCCGACTCATCGCGGATGACGTGGTCCATGCACTCACCGGAGAAAAAGGCGACTTCGACACGCGCATCGCATTTGTCACCAAGAAGGAAGGCCTATCGGATATTTATGCCACAGGATACGACGGAGCAGACCTCAACCGCCTGACGAACCACCACAGCCTGGTTGCCACACCGCGTTGGTCTCCGGATGGCCGTTTTCTTGCGTTTACCTCCTACAAAAGCGGACGGCCGGCCGTTTACCTCAAGGAGCTCAAAACGGGCGCGGAACGGAAAGTGGCTTCTCATGAAGGGCTTAATCTCTGTGGAGGATTTTCACCCGACAGCCGGAAGCTGCTGTTGACGCTCAGCCGCGACAGCAATGAGGAAATCTATTCGCTCGATATTGAAACACTCAAACTTACACGCCTCACCTATAACTACGCCATTGACGTATCTCCGGCCTGGTCGCCCTGCGGACGGAAAATCGCCTTTGTGTCCAACCGATCCGGAACACCGCAAATCTTTGTGATGGATGCCGACGGCAACAATGTCCGCAGGCTCACCTACGAAGGCAATTACAATACATCGCCGGCCTGGTCGCCTACCGGTGAAAAAATCGCTTTTGAAGGACTGATCGACCGACGTTTTCAGATCTTCACTGTGGATGAAAACGGAGACAATCTTACACAACTGACCTTTGAGGAGGCAAACAGTGAATCGCCAAGCTGGTCGCCATCGGGCAGACACATTGCTTTCAGCTCCCGCAAAGGCCCAAAGAGCCGCATCAGTGTCGTCAATACCAACGGCATGAATTTTCGGATCCTGCGGGAGGGCCATTCGTCTTTGACCATGCCCGCCTGGTCGCCGCGGCCACTTCCCTGATCGCGGCTTGGAGTGTTTTTAGTTGACAGCAAGCTGCTAAATATGTTTAGTTTTGCTCGCTGTACATTCGATTTTGGAAACCATTTTGCCAATTAAGAAAGGAGTTTAAAGATGAAAAAGCATTTAACCCTCGCAACAGTGTTGATGGTTGTGGTATGCGGTCTTTTTATTTTCAATGGATGCGCCGAAAAGAAAGCCGTCGTCCAGGAGGAATCCGTTCAGCAGGCACAGCAGGCGCCCGCCGCGACGGATGACGACGCGGCCCGCATCGCAAAAGAACAGGCAGACCGCGAAGCGGCGCTCAAGGCCCAGGCGGCCCGCGATGCAGCGGCAAAAAGATCGGCTGCCGCGCTGACCGATCTCAATATTCAGAATATCTACTTCGATTTCGACCGCTCCACCATCCGCCCTGACGCGCGCGAGATCCTGAAATCCAACGCTGAGATTTTCCGTCAGAAGGCCAACGCGCAGATTATCGTGGAAGGGCACTGCGACGAACGCGGCACTGCGGAATACAACATGGCGCTGGGTGAAAGACGCGCGCAGGAAACCAAGCAGTATCTCATCAATCTGGGCATCGATGCATCGCGCATCACCACCATCAGCTACGGCGAAGAACGCCCCGCTGACGCCCGCAGCATCGAAGAAGCCTGGGCGATGAATCGACGCGCGCATTTCGTTTTGGAAGAAAAATAACACGGACCGTTCGGGAATGAATGCTTTTAAATATTTTGTCATCCTGATACTGCCGATCGTCGCTTTCGGACTGTCGGGCTGCGCCACATCGTCTGATTTGCGGATGCTCAAATCCGAAATGAATCAGCAGATGGAGGAAAGGCTCATTGCTATCGACGCCAAAATCGGCGAGGTGAAAAAAGAGCAGGAGAAAAATACGACGGCGCTGAACAACATCCGTAAAGGACAAGCCAACACAACTGCTGATTTTTCCGAGCTTCGCGACCAGATCCAGCAACTTCGCGGCCAGATTGAAGCACTCAAAATGGATGTCTCCAGCGCCGAAAAACCCGAGAAAGACAATGCCGTTGAAGAGAAGCTCAACCAGATGCTTCTGAAAATCAACTTCATTGAAAACTTTCTTGAAATCGGCAGAAAAGATATACAGGCAAACGGGGGAACTGCGGCCGCGCCGGACAAGGACCCTTCGGGCAAACCCGACCGGGCCACTATGTATGCCGCGGCCTATCAGCAGTTTCAAGACGGCCATTACGGAAAGGCCAGGGAAGCTTTTGTCCAGTTTTTGTCGGAACATCCTAAAAGCGAGTATTCCGACAATGCGCAGTTCTGGATCGGTGAATGTTACTTCTTTGAAAAGAAATACGAGCAGGCCATCCTGGAATACGAAAAGGTGACCAAGAATTACCCCGGAGGAAACAAAGTCTCCTATGCGATCCTGAAACAAGGACTTTCCTTTTTGAACCTTGGCGATAAAACCAGCGCCAAACTGCTTCTGCAGCAGGTCATTAAGGATTTCCCCAACACCAACCAGGCACGCATTGCCCGCTCGAAACTCCAGGAAATCAAATAACGATTTTTGTCAGTTGCAAAAAAAAGAGGGGCTCGCCCCTCTTTTTTTTGCAATCCCGTTGTGCACTATCCGGTGAATCGTCCTTCCCCGACAAATTTCTTGACAGTCGTTTTTATTCTATTTAGAGTTCCCCATCTTTTTAGGCAATTCTTGATAATTTTGTTCGTTTTTCAAGAATCATTTCGGAAAGAAAGGGGATAATATTTTGGAAAGGAAAATGTTTGAAGGAAAAATCGCGCTTGTCACCGGGATGACGTCCGGCATGGGACGCGCCACGGCGATCGCATTTGCCCGCGAGGGGGCAACGGTCGTGATGGCCGCCAGACGCCAGGAGCGCGGAGCGGAAGTTGAAAAGGAAATCGCCGCAATCGGCGGAAAATCCTTTTTCGTCAAAACCGATGTCCGAAAACCGGAGGATGTCGACAACCTCTTTAAAACGATTATGGACACCTGCGGGCGTCTGGATTTTGCGTTTAATAACGCGGGCGTCTCATCACCGAGCAATCCCACCGTTATCAAATAAGATGACGACGAATGGGACCGCGTTGTGGAAACCAATCTGCGCGGTGTCTGGTTGTGCATGAAGCACGAAATCGACATCATGAAGAAGCAAGGCGGCGGCGTCATCATCAACACGGCTTCTATTCTCGGCCTCGTCGGCGACTGGGGTCTGACGTCCTATTGCGCTTCCAAACACGGTTCTCTCGGACTTGCCAAAACCGCTGCATTGGAATACTGCAAAGATAACATCCGCATCAACACGATCTGTCCGGGCCCCATCATGACTGAAATGCTGGAGAAGGCCCTGCCCTTTATGCCCAAAATGCTGGACGTCATGGCCGGCAAGACGGCCCTCCGACGTGTGGGCGATCCCGAAGAAATCGCGGGCGCCGCACTGTGGCTGTGCACGGATGAAGCGGCATTCATGATCGGCAAGGAAATCGCCATCGACGGCGGATACATCACCTACTAAGAAACAAAGGAGACGCACATTGAATACAAAAAGATTTCAAGATAAAGTCGTGCTGGTCACCGGCGGCAACTCGGGGATCGGAAAGGTGACGGCGCTCGCCTTCGGCCGGGAAGGCGCCAAAGTCGTGATTGCCGCGCGCCGCGATAAGGAAGGCGCCGATGTCGTCAATGAGATCACAAACCAGGGTGGAGAGGCTTTATTTGTTAAAACGGATTTAAGAATCGCGCAAGACATCAATCGCCTGTTTGCCGCCATTCAAGAAAAATTCGGAGCGCTTCACTGCGCCTTTAACAACGCGGGCGTTTACCCGAAGATGAAAAAGGCGGCCAACTACACGATTGAAGAATTCGACGAAATTATGAATATCAACGTCAAGGCCGTCTGGCGATGCATGAAGCATGAAATTGCGATGATGACGGACGCGGGCGGTGGATCGATCGTCAATTGCTCATCCGTGGCCGGATGGGGCGGCGAAGAAGGCACGTCGCTATACACCGCCAGCAAACACGCGGTCATCGGGCTCACCCGGGCGGCCGCCCTTGAATTTGGACGCAAAAAAATCCGCATTAACGCAGTATGTCCGGGCATGACCGAAACGCCGATGCTCGATCAGACGCTGCAGAGCGGAGGCCCCGAAATCCGGGAGATCATGCTCAAAATGATTCCCTTGAAACGATTCGGCAAACCCGAGGAAATTGCCGGCACTGTCTTGTTTTTATGCTCGGATGCCGCATCCTACATCAGCGCAAAAAGCCTGGTGATCGGCGGCGGACAGGCCATCCGCGCCTGATCGGATCCCGCCCACTGACCGCAGAGACGGACGAAGCACCCGCCTCTGCGGTTTTTTTTCGCGTCAATCCAATTGCACGACGCGGATTCCCGCGGGAGGCCTAAGCTCAAAGATCGACCGATCCATGGTCTTTTCAATTTTGACGGTTGTCAGAGTTACGGACAAGGCCAGTGTTTGATCCGCTTTTCGAATCGTTATTTTCGAAGCCAGGCGACCGAATCGACCATAGTCGTCGTACAGGACCGAGTAAACCGGTTGGCCACCGGCATCAGAACGAATCAACCCGGCAAGTCTTCCTTCCACGTCGAATCGCAGGCTTTGAGATTCTCCACCGGGAATCTTCATGATCACATCGCTTTCCGGATCGCCCGCTTCGCGCGACTGGGACAGCCGATGTCCCGGAAGCGGAGGAGGAGATCCGGAAAGAATCATGACCATCTCTTCAATCGTTAAAACCCATGGAATAAACTGCGAGATATTGCAAAGGGAAGGCTTTCCGGCATAAAACTCACCGCGCGACGGAATAAAAATATTCATGCTCTCGGGTGTCGCGGCCAGAAAAAAATCCGGCGTGCCGATCAACGGCAACACCTCCAGTCGGAAATAAGAAGGTTTTTGGAAAATAATCGCGGCCCGCACGGGATAATGTCCCTGTTGGGTCATGACATCGAGATGCGCCGTGGCGGTAATTTGCTCGTCTTCGGCGATGGACAACGAAAGTCTATTTAACACAGAGCCCGGAGATTCCGGGAACCGTTTCGGAGTTTGAGAGGCACATCCACAAACAGCGGCCACAATGACGAACAGACATAGGGTCAGACATCTATCGAGCAGAAAGCATCGGCGCACGCCAGGATCTCCCCTGCCGGAAAAAGTTACCGGCGGTTCATTTGTTGAAGTTGAGATCTTTGATCTTCTTTTGAATTTTTTCGTTGTCGGGATCCGCTTCCAGGGCCTTGCGGTAATAGTCAAACGCCTCCCGCTTCCGGCCGATGGCCAGATAGACGTCTCCCAAATGCTCCATGACGTTGGCGTCGCCGGGCAACAGCTCGATAGCCCTCTTGAGGTGTTTGAGGGCGCTATTCATTCGTTTCTGTTTAAAATGAACCCAGCCCAGTGAATCAAGGATGTATCCGTTATCGGGCTTGAGCGCGAGCGCTCGAAGAATCAGCGCCTCGGCTTCATCCAGGTGTATGCCGCGGTCCGCATAGGTATAACCGATGAAATTCAAGGCGTCTGCATGGTCGGCATCCTTTTTTAAAATAGCTTCCATCATCCGGATGCCTTCCTCGAAACGACCGTCCTTCTCATAAATCATCCCCAGCGCATAAAGCAGGTCGGTATCATCGGGAAATCTTGTCAGGCCGTCGGAGAGGACTTTTTCTGCGGCAGGCAAATCTTTCAGGTCTTCGTGCAGCGACGACAGATACAAATAGGTAATCGGCTGATTGGTTTTCTCGCGGAGAGTTTCATTCATCAGCGTCACGGCCTCGTCGAGGTTGCCTGCCTTTTTCAAAAGCATCGCCGCCGCAACCCGGGCGTTGGCGTATAACTCAAAAGACGGCGACACGCGCCGATAATGGGAAAGCGCCCGGATCTCGTCGCCCTGTTTCTCCAGCGCATTGGCCAGCAGGTAGCGGATCCGGTCATCGGTCGGCTCGTTGGCCAAAAGGATCGTGAACTCGGAGGCGGCCTCGCTGAAACGGTTTTCATCATAGAATAAAAGCCCCAGCGCGGTGCGCGCCTGGCGGTGATCGGGTTCATTGGCCAGAACATCCACCAATTCCTTTTCCGCTTCCGCGGATTTCCCCGATTTGATGAGCAGATCCGCAATCTTCAAATTCAGGGCCGTCCGGGCGGGTGACGCGACGCGCATCTCCCTATAAATACCAATCGCGTCTTGCAACTGCCCGGCGCGCTCGAATAAAGCGGCCAAATCAAGAAGCGCGGGTTCGAAACCGGGCCTCAAAACCAGGACCTTTTCAAGATAGATCCGGGCCTGGTCCGATCGGCCCATTTCAGCCAGAATCTTGGCGTAATAGTAGTTCCCCATGAGGTTGTCCGGATCCAGCTTCAACATCCGTTGAAACGCCGACTGGGACTCCTCATAGCGTTTCTGGATTCCCCGCACAGTGCCGATATACAGCCAGGCCACCAGATTTCCAGTATCGATCCGGACAACGTGTTCATATTGCATTGCCGCCAGATCATACTCGCGCAAATGAAAATATAATCCTCCCATCACCAACCTTAAATCCACGTCATCGGGTGCCCCCTCAAGCGCCGCCTCACCCCGCGTTCGGGCCGGTTCAAAATCGCCGTTTTGGATATAGAAGGAAATCAACTGCGCCGATAGATAGGTTGACCGGGGATCCGCCTCGATCGCTTGCTTAATTTCCCGGATTGCGCCGGGCAGATCTCCATCCTGCCTCATCAATACGGCAAGAGAATAATGATACGCCGCCTGAGCGGAAAAGGAGTCTTCTCTCTGTTTTTCCGGCTGTGGACCTGGCACCGCCGGAGGAAGGACGGCGCACGCCGACAGGGCCGCCGACAGCCAAAAAAGTATCCCGAAAAAATACACTGAATATCGATTTCTCATTTTACCCGATCGTTTCCAGACGCGCGATTTCCCTGATCACGAGGAACCCGCCCCCTCGCGCTTTTTAATCAGCCGGGAAACCGGAACCACGGCAACACCTTTTTCCTGAAAGACGCTCTGCGCGTCGCGAAGCGCCCGGATGGTTTCCGGATAAGGATGACCGATCACAATGACCGGCCTGGACGATGCATCTGCGCCGGCCACATCCAGCAAGATCCGATATATTTTATGGTAATCCCGCTCATTATCCAAAAAGATAGTGCGTGATCCGACCGTCAGGGGATGTCGCCTGGCCGCCGCGGCAGTCTTCGTATCAGGTGTCGTCCGGGAATCAATGAAGAACAGATCACGATTTTTCAACTCCCGAAAAACCAGCGACAGTTTTTCCTCATCGGACATGAATTTCGAGCCCATATGGTTATTGACACCGGAGACATGCGGCACGGCGGCAAAGTTTTGGGCCAGTTGATGGAGCAGCTCCGCTTCGTTCATGTCCGTAAACAGCGCGCCGGCGCCCGGCTTGTCCTTCGGATACGTCAACGGCTCCATCGGCATGTGCAAAAGCGTTTCCTTGCCCGCCCGGTTGAGCATTTCCGCCGCGCGTCGGCTGTTGGCCAAATGCGGCAGAATGGCGAAAGTAATCTCCGCGTCGATCGCGAGCAGCTCGCGCACTGCGTTGAGGTCGTAACCGATATCGTCGATGATGATCGCGACTTGCCGGGTAACGGCTGGAAGCGGTTTCTTTTCTATCTTGGAGACGACGATCGGCTGTTTATCCTTTTTTTTCTCAGCCAGTGGCTGCGTAGGCGTCTGCGCCCGGGGCTTAGCCGTCTCGGTCGACGCTTGCTTTAGCCGGGTTTCCGGCGGCGCAGGCTCTTGACGGAACATCAGCACATAGACAATGGCGCTAATCGACAAAACGGTCAGCAAAACCAGGAAAATGCCCGGCAGGTTTTTCTTTTTTTTCCGCGCCATGATTGATCGCCCCGTCATACCGGTTATATCAGGATTTTCCGGACAGATGCCGGTTCATAATCTGCCAGCTTTTTAAAATATCGACAGCGGTTTTGAGCTGATGATCCGTCATCAATTCAGGCGCCCCGGCTTCTTTCGAGGGGGTGCGTTTCTCCGTTGTCGAACCGTCTGGAGCCGTCGGCCTGATATGACCTTTGAGATCTTTTTCCCGCAGACGATCATCAAACAGAGGGTCCTCCTCTTCGGTCATCTTGAGGGCTTTGACCACGATATCGGGTTTAATGCCCTCAGCCTGAATGGACCGGCCGCTGGGCGTATAGTATCTTGCCGTGGTCAGTTTGACGGCGGAGCCGTCGTCCAGCGGGATGACCGTCTGGACGGACGCTTTGCCGAAGGTCTGGGTTCCGATAATGAGCGCGCGTCCGTTGTCCTGAAGCGCACCGGCGACAATTTCCGCCGCGCTGGCTGTCCCTTCATTGACGATGACAACCATGGGAACCTCCGTGTCGCCGGAGCCGTTGTCCTTGGCTTCCGCCTTGGTTTCCATGGCGGCCTGCCGCCCGCGCGTGGAGACAATGACGCCGGAGGTTAAAAACAGGTCGGACACCTCAATCGCCTGTGTTAAAAGGCCTCCCGGATCGTTTCTCAAATCCAGCACGAGACCTTTGAGCGGTTTGGCCTTTGCGGAAAGCTCCCCTAATGCCTTTCGAACATCGGCCGTCGTCTTTTCATGAAACTGCGTAATGCGAACGTAACCGATGGAATCCTCGTAGAGGCTGGAGCGGACGGTGCGAATCTGGATGACGTCGCGCGTGATGGTGATCTCTTTGGGCAAAGGCAGGCCCTCGCGCATGATGGTGATCGTCACTTTGGTATTTTTCGGACCACGCAATTTTTTTACCGCCTCCATGATGGTAATATCTTTGGTGGACTCGCCGTTGATTTTGACGATCTGGTCTCCCGGCTTCACGCCGGCTTTAAAGGCGGGGGTATCCTCAATCGGAGAAACCACCGTGAGCACATTGTTCAGAATTGTAATCTCAGTGCCGATGCCGACGAACTGGCCTTGCGTTTCCACCTCCAGTTCCTTATACGTATCGGGCGTCATGTACGCACTATGGGGATCAAGCGTTCGAATCATCCCGTTGATTGCGCCCTGAATCAACCTGGTCGCATCCACCTCTTCGACATAGTTTTTTTGCACGAGATCTAAAATTTCATTGAATGTCTTGATCTCTTGATAGAGGTTTTTATCGCGGGCGGAAACCTTGCCCAGGGCATAGGGCCCCAGAAGCACGAACAGGGCCAGAAGCGCCACTCCCCATACCGGCCACTTACCGATTTGCTTTTTCATGAGTCTCCTTCATCTGTTTCATCATAGTCCCCGGTTAAAAAACAAAAAAACCAATTGCGGCAAAGTATAGCTTTCCCGAACAGGGTTTTCCATCTATTTCGGCAACAGGCCCAAGAATTATTTCTATCTATTTTTTATCGGACGGCAACGTTTTATTCCACGGACCAAATGGTCCCCGACGCGGAGTCCTTCAGAACAATGCCCATCGCCGCAAGTTCCGCCCGGATATCATCGGCCCGGCTCCAGTCCTTGTCTTCACGCGCGGCTTGACGCTTGGCAATCAGATCGTCAATCGTTGCGGCATCCAGGCCGCGTTTGCGGATCTCAATGGCCCGATCGGCGTTGAAAAAGAGGTCCGGATCGCAGACAAACACGCCCAGAACATCCCGAAAATGCTCAAACGCCCGCCCGGCCGCCTGCAAAACCTTTTGTTTGACCGCCGCGGGCATTTTCTTTTCGGTCGTGGCGACGGAATTGATGAGGCGCGCCGTTTCAAAAACGCAGCCCAGCGCCTGGGCCGTGTTGAAATCGTCGTCCAGGGCGGCGTCAAACCGCTGAAGCAAATCCGCAATCTTCACAAGGTATCCGGAGTCGTCTTTTTTGGTTTCTTGTGCGTCGTCGGCGACAACCGTTTTCGCCAACGCGTCCGTGAGAAGACCGAGCGCCGAATAGCCGCGAATGAGGGCCTGTCTGGCTTCGGCAAGCGACGTTTCACTATAGTCCACCGGAGAACGGTAGTGACTCTGAAGCATGAAAAGCCTGAGGACCTCGGGATGATACTGCTTAATGATTTCACCCACGGGGAAAATATTGCCCAGCGACTTGGACATTTTCTCGGCGTTGATCTTAACAAATCCGTTATGCATCCAATAATTGGCCGGCGGCTTGCCCGTGACGGCCTGAGACTGCGCGATTTCATTTTCATGGTGAGGGAAGACCAGATCTTCGCCGCCGCCGTGAATGTCGAACGTATCTCCCAGATACCTGTGGCTCATGGCCGAACATTCGATATGCCAGCCGGGTCGTCCGGGACCCCAGGGGCTGTCCCAGGCGGGTTCCCCCTCTTTGCTTTTTTTCCACAACACAAAATCCAGGGAATTTTTCTTCTTGTCGTTGACGTCGACGCGCGCGCCGGCCATCATCTCATCGAGATTACGGCCCGACAGGACGCCATAACCGGGATAATCCCTCACCGAAAAGAAGACATCTCCATCCACGCAGTAGGCCACGCCTTTTTTCTCGAGGGCCTCAATCAGCTTGATCATATCTTCGATATGGTCGGTCGCGCGCGGCGTGAGCGTCGGCGGCAAAACATTGAGCGCGCCCATGTCTTCGTCATGCAGGCGGATATAGCGTTCGGCGATGTCTTTGATGGTCACCCCCTCGGCATTGGCCCGTTCGATGATCTTGTCGTCGACATCCGTAAAGTTTTTCACATAGGTTACGGTGTAGCCGCGCGAGCGGAAATGGCGATACACCACGTCGAAGACGATGGCCGCCCGGGCGTGTCCCACGTGGCAGACGTCGTAGGCCGTAATCCCGCAGGCGTAGATGCCGACCGCTCCTTCTTGGATGGGTTTGAACGCTTCCTTCTTCCGACTCCGAGTGTTGAAAATCTTTTGCGACATTGTATCGATTCCTTACGGTTTACGGAAAGACCGGCGCAACGCCAAGCCCTGCGTCTTCGGCCAGTCCGCAGACGATGTTCATATTTTGTACCGCCTGCCCGGCGGCGCCTTTGATCAGGTTGTCAATCGCGGACAGAATGATCACCCGGCGGGTCCGGGCGTCGAGCGCCACGCCGATATCGCAGTAGTTGGAGCCGGCCACCGACGAAATGTTCGGATAGACGTCTAGCGGGCAGACCCGGACAAACTTTTCGTTTACGTAAAAAGAAGTGTAAAGCGCATGCAGGTCGGCCGCGGAAACATCCTTTTTCAGCGTTGCGTACAGGGTGCTTAAAATCCCGCGTTTCACAGGCAACAGATGCGGTGTAAATGACACGGGAAAGGCCACACCGGCCAGCGCATTTAATTCCTGTTCGATCTCCGGCGTGTGCCGATGCTTGCCGACCTTGTAGGCTTTGAAGCCTCCGGCCACCTCACAAAACAAAGATCCGGTCAGAGGCTCCCGGCCCGCGCCGCTGACACCCGATGCGGAATCCGCGATGATCGACGCGGGATCGATAAGGCCGCTTCTCAAAGCGGGCGCCAGTCCCAGAATGATACTCGTCGGATAACACCCCGGATTGGCGACCAGCGAGGTTGTTTTGATCGTCTCCCGATACAGTTCCGGAAGACCGTAGACGGCTTTGGCAAAAAGGTCGGCGCTTTGGTGACGGGCATACCACTTTTCATAGACGGCCAGGTCCCGCAGACGATAGTCCGCGGAAAGATCGATGACTTTCCGGCCGGCCTGAACGAAGGCCGGCGCGATTTCCATAGAGACACCGTGCGGTAACGCCAGAAAAACGACGTCGCATCGCCCGGCAATTTCATCGGGGGTCGCGTTTTCATAAGTCAATGCGGTCAGTCCGTAAAGCGCAGGAAAGACGTCGGAAATCCGCTGTCCGGCAAAGCGCCTTGACGTTACCGCTGTCAACTCTACCTGAGGATGACCGGCTAGGATGCGGGTCAACTCCTGGCCCGTATAGCCGCTTGCGCCATAGATGGCTGCTTTGATCTTCATAGATTAGGCCTCAAAGAAAAAAGGGGGCCAAAAGGCCCCCTGTGGAATGCGTTAACGCTTTGAAAACTGGAATCTTTTACGGGCGCCCGGCTGTCCGTACTTCTTTCTTTCCTTGATGCGGGCGTCACGGGTCAGAAAACCGGCTTTTTTGAGAATGGGACGCAATTCGACATCAAACTCCAGGAGGGCCTTGGAAATGCCGTGTTTAACCGCGCCCGCCTGGCCGGCGACACCGCCACCCGACACGTTGACGTAAAAGTCGAACTGATCCTTTTTACCGGTGATTTCCAGGGGCTGACGGATAATCATCTTCAGGCTGGGACGAGTGAAATATTCTTCATAGTTTCTTTTGTTGACGACGATATTGCCGCTGCCTGATTTCATGTAGACGCGTGCAATCGCGCTTTTTCTCTTTCCGGTTGCGTAAAAACGTTGTGCTGTCATGCGTTCTCCCATTATCGATTCAATCAATGCCTTGCGGCACTACACTGTGAGCACCTGCGGACACTGCGCCTCGTGGGGATGCGCGTTGCCGCTGTACACTTTGAGTTTTTTCAACATTCTGCGGCCCAGATTGTTCTTGGGCAGCATACCGGCTACAGCCGTTTTAATGAGGTTTTCCGGTTTTTCAGCCAGCATTTTCCCGGCCGTAGTCGCTTTGATGCCACCCGGGTACCCGGAATGCGAATAGTAGATCTTGTCGGTCAATTTCTTGCCGGTCAGCGCGATTTTTTCCGCATTGACGACAATAATAAAATCGCCGGTATCGACATGAGGCGTATAAATGGCCTTATGCTTGCCCCTCAGACGCGAGGCGACTTCACTGGCGAGTCTGCCCAATACCTTATCGGAGGCGTCCACAATATACCAGTCTTTTTTCACTTCTTGAGCCTTTGCAGAAAATGTTTTCATCATTCAACACCACTTCTTTAAGGAAAATTTAAAGGCGCAAGCTATGAGATTCCCGCCGTTTTGTCAAGAAAAATCTTTCCGGATGATCCCCGACGGAAACGTCTGTTGCGACTTTGTCTAAAACCGCAGATAAAACGGCGCAAAACGCTGAATATTTCGCAGCATAGTGGACCTTATCGGCCGCCGATAGATCCAAGGCCGGTGAGCGAAAACATGAAAATAACTCTTTCGTCATCCCAGGACTTCGTGTAATCGACGCCGACGCTCCAGCACTGTTCCTTGTAGGTCAGCCCCACCGTTTTCTCCACATCACGGTTATTGAGGCGGTCCCGGCTGACAACCACCCGTGCGTCAAGGTAGGAGGTAACAACCGCCTTGACGTCGAGACCGATCTGATCGATCGAATCCAGCGTGTATCGGTATCGCAGTGACACTCTGTCACCCCGCCCGTCGGAAACCGACAAATCGTAGTTGGTCTGTTTCCATCCGTCGTAACCGTTGTACTTGTTTCGCGCGGAAAACGACAGGTAGCGGTGAGGCTTGAAATCCAGCTCCAGCCCCATATCCGACCAGGGCCGCCGGGACGGATCGCCCGGGATCGGGTCCCTTCTGGCTTCGGCGATATCAAAAGTCTGAAACAGTTTCAACCTTAAAAATTCGAGATAGTTCGAGGATCCGTCGGCTCCGGCGAGCCGCGCGGTAAAGGTATTGGTCACAGACCAGGCCAAAGCGTTTTGTTCGCCCAAAACGTTCGTGCCGTCGGAATCGAGCGGTTTGATGGCCGGAGCGATTTTCGGCAGGTAGTCGGGCATATCGCTCTGATCGACGTTGGGAATGTAGGAATAGAGAATTTCGGGCTTGACCTCATGGCGGACTTTCTCCCATCCGAACAGACCAACGTCAAAAATCCGGGACAAAACGGAACTCATCGTGAGCGAAGCGTTGTAGATGGACCGGAGTCCGTCTTTATCGGAGGCGTAGCGGTCCTTGGCGTCATCCCGGCGCCAGAAGGATTCGTACACCACGAGTTTCGGCGTCACCTTGGCATAAGGCCCCAGCGCAAACGGTAACGACACCTCCGGCGCGATATGGGCGTAATGTCCGTGCTGTCCTTCCTCCCGGTAGAAATAGTCGTAAACTCCCGAAAACTTGAAATACAAAGGGGTTTTCAAAACAGGAACGCGTGACCCCGTTACGGATATTTCCGGATACTTCTGGAGCGTATTTTTATTGTTAATACTGGACAAATCATCCGTATAGTTAACCAAAGCCGTCACGCTGATGTTATCCCAGCCCTTGGACAGGCGGACACTGCTGTCGAGATACCGCAGAGACTCATCGCCGCGGAACGGCACTTTCTTAAACGGATCCCGCTCGTCTCGCGAAAAATGATTTAGATAGTAGTTGTGGGAACTGAAGTCGCGGAAATACCAGCGATCGGAAACCTTGCGCACATCCGCGCGAAACTGAAGCTGCGAGTCAAAATTGCTCTGATGATTCCAGTAAATCGACCAGCGACGGTTCATCTCTTGCCAGTCACGGGTCAACGCGGGCGTGGTGGTTTCAACGACTTCCTTTCGATCCTCCAGGTAGTCTCCGTAAAAAGTGCCGAACGATTTGTGCCCCATCCAGTACCGGAACTCCGCCCCCTGCTTGTAGCCGCGCTTTTCAATAAAACGCTGATAGAGCGTCGCATCCAGATGCGGGCTGATCGCCCAGAAAAACGGCACTTCGATATCGATGCCGTCTTTATTTTTTGAATGACTCATATACGGAAAAAGAAATCCCGATTGACGCGTGGTCTTGGCGGGAAATGCGATGACGGGAACATAGACCACCGGCACCCCCTTGGCCCGAAACCGGGCGTGCGTCAACCACCCGTAGCCGTCGATCGTCACTTTCATCCGGGAACCGGCCAGCTCCCAGTCCGGGTGGTCTCCGTCGCAGGTCGTCGCCACCGGCTGATCAATCACATAGGTATTTTCACCGCTTTTTTCGATGCGTTCGCCGGAAATATAGAAATGATTCCTGGCATAAAAAGCTTTGGACTGGTGGGCAACTCCGGTTTTCCCTTCCGTGTTGACGACAATCCGATCCCCTTCCAGCGTGTCGTCACCCATTTTCAGTCTTGCATTGCCCTCGGCGCGCGCTTCCTGACTTTTTTTATCATACTCGACGTAGTCGGCGTGCAAAACGCCGTCTCCATAGATGATAACGACATTTCCCCTCGCCATGTAAACTTCTCGTTCGGAATCAAAAGAAAGTTGATCCGCTTCGATCTCGACGGGCGCGTCCGGCGCAGGCATTTTAATCTCCTGCGCCGACGCTTTTTCACCCACAAGCAAAATAAACAAAGCGATCGAAAGAAAAACGATGATCCGGAAATGGTTGAAAAGACGCCGCAAAGATCCCCCTCGCTTTATAACCTTTTTCGTTTTATCCTGTTACTTGTTTTATCGCGCGACTCGCTTTACCACACAAACGCATTTGAGAAAATGTTTGTTTTATATCGCCTGCCAGGTAAAGAGATCCCGCCGCAACGATCAGATCGTCGGGGTCCGCTTTGGCATACGCCTGTTTGACGGCGCAGGCGGCAGTGTCCGTGATCACCGGCTTTTTATTGATGCCTCGCAATACCTCCGCCAGACTTTCCGGCAAAACCGCGCGCGGCGTGGAAAGCCGGGGCAGGTAGATGCAGTGCGCTTCCGTCGCGATCCGGCGCAACATGGAGGCGTAGTTTTTATCCGAAAGCACGGCAAAAATCAGAATCAGGCGGCCAAAGGAATAACTTTGCTTAAGCGACTGGCACAACGCCCGCATGCCGGCCGGATTATGCGCGCCGTCGAGCACAAACCGCGGTTTTTCGCACAGTGTTTCGCCCCTGGCTTCCCAGGTCGTTTTTTTCAACCCCCGGCGGATCGCCTTTTCGTTTACAACCAGGCCCGCCTTCGACACGGTTTCCAATGCCGCCAGGGCCAGCGCGGCGTTCTTCATCTGGTGCGCGCCGGAAAGGGAAACCTCCAGATGTTCAAGGGTCAAGACCGGTCCCCGGTAAGACAGCGAGCCATCGCCCTTTGACCGAATCGAAAAATCCGGCCCCAGAATCCGCAACTCGGAATTCTTTTCCCGACAGACCTCTTTCAAAACGGACAAAACGTTTTTTTGCGTCGCGGCCGTGATACAGACGCCTTCTTCACGAATAACGCCGGCTTTTTCCCGGGCGACCGCCGCAAGCGTTTTCCCCAGCCAAGCCGTATGTTCTAAGGAAATGTTGGTGATGATCGAGGCCAACGGCCGGCAGACATTGGTCGCGTCAAGCCTGCCCCCCAATCCCACTTCTAAAACAGCGATCTCCACCGATCGCCGTGAAAAATAAAGATAGGCCGCAACCGTCAGTACTTCAAAATAGGTCAGCGGCGTCCGTATCATCCTTCGAATACAATCGATCAGCGCGTCAAATTCCGCTTTCGGTATTTTTTTCCCATCGATGCGGATGCGCTCGCGGATATCCACCAGATGCGGTGATGTGTAAAGCCCCGTTCGATGCCCCGCTGCGGAAAGCATTGAAGCCAGCATTGCCGCCGTGGAACCCTTTCCGTTGGTGCCGGCGACGAGAATCGCCGGATAGCGCAAATGCGGACGCCCCAGTCGCTCAAGCGCGTCGGCAACTCTTTCCAGACCGAAACGCATGATATTCACATTCAATGAATCGAGATAATCGGTTGCGCTGAATTTTTTCATGGCAGGGAAAACTTACAGACGAATGATCTGACCGTCTTCAACGATGTGGATCTTTCGGTCGGAAATGGTTTTCACTTCTTCACGAATCGCTTCGTGGAACCAGGGCTTCATATGATATAAATAGATGTCGGGTTTTGCGCCGCGGAGTTTCTGCAGTTCCGCCGCCAGTCCCACAGGCGTCAGGTGCCCGGTTCTGTCAGCCACATCCGTCATCGCGTCGGGCAACGAGGTCTCCACAAAGACCGCTTTGAGCCCCCGGTGGATCTTTGCCATACGCCAGACTCTTTCCGTCGGGCCCGTATCGCCCAGAAACAGGACGGCTTTTTTTTTCATTTCGATCAGATATCCCATGGTTTCGACCGTGTGATTGACGGCAACGGTGCGCACGGTGAAATCGCCAAAACGACTCGTTCTGCCCGGCAAAAGCGCTTTGAACCGAATGAGCGGATTTTTTTTATTGGGAATTTTCGAAAAATCAGGCCAGATCACATTGTTGAACAGGTGCGTGGAGAGAGCCTCCAAAACGCCCCGGGAACTGCAAACATAAAGCGGCCGCTGGCGCTTGGAGTAAAAAATATTGTCGGCCAGAAACATCAGATCACGAACATGATCCATATGCGCGTGCGTGATGAAGATGTAATCGATTTTAAGCTGTTCCCGCAGCGTCAAAACCGGCGTGATGGTGCCTGCGTCCACCAGCACGTTTTCTCCCAGAAGAAAGCCCGTGGTATTGTAGTTCGGAAGCTGTGATCCGTGACATCCCAAAACCCGAATCTTCATTGCCCTCCCCCGGCTCAAATTTTTATCGCAAAGTAGCATACACCGGATGCACTGGCAATGATTTTATACTCACGCGCGGCGTTTCACAGACCGGCGAAAATCCATTTGCAATGCAGGCCGGTTTCAGGCATGAAGAAACTGTCCGGGCCTTCAATGGTTTAACGCGTGTCCAGAATTCACTAGAGATTGGTTTTGCCAACCCCTTCATTAAAACAGGAGGCGCCATGGATCGCATCGAGATTGACTATGACAGCCTTGCGGCGGAATGCGGCGTCTTGATCAGCCGCGCAAAGACCTGGTCTTTAGCGACGGCGGCCGGCAACCACGTCACCGTCCGCACGATCAACGCCGTCAATATGGGTATGAAAATCTACTTCCAAACCGACACGCGGCTGACGAAATACGGGCAGATTCAGGCGAACCCGCAGGTGGCCCTGTGTCGGGAAAATATTCAGATCGAAGGCCTGGCCAAAGATTTGGGCCATCCGCTCACGGCCAAAAACAAATACTTTTGCGATCTATACCGCAGACAGCACCCGACGTTTTTCGACTTCTATTCCGCCGTGCCCACGCAAACGGTGGTCGAAGTCAGTCCCACGCTTATCACGATCTGGCATCACGACGACGAAAACGCCTACAGAAAATTCCTTTTGATCGTCGCGGGAAAAGCCTACCGGGAGAATTATCAAACCGGAGCAGGCTAGCGAATCTTTGAATTTCGATTTGAATTTATAATTTCAGAACGCAAGGGAATTTCAGTCGGGCCTCGGCCGCTCAACGCGACAAAAAGATCCGGCTGAAGATCAACCGGGCAAAGGTTTTCGAGTTCCGCACAAAATCAACAAACGGTCGAAA
The DNA here is from genome assembly GCA_964443625.1 of uncultured Smithella sp. Classification (GTDB taxonomy): domain Bacteria; phylum Desulfobacterota; class Syntrophia; order Syntrophales; family Smithellaceae; genus UBA8904. Next base: position 80,645 of record CAYUDM010000001.1, read on the forward strand.
GTGGGAGATGCGACTCTCCTTCGGAGGATACAAAACCCGCACCGGCGTTTCAACAATCGCCATGCCTTTTCGTCTGGCTCTGACGAGAATTTCCACTTCGAATTGAAATCGACGCGCACGGACGGGAAGACTCAGCGCCTCCGGCAGCGGGTAGAGCCGCATGCCGCTTTGCGAATCCGAAAGCCGGGGCCCGCCCGAAATCCAAACCCAAAAATTGGAAAATTTTCGCCCGAAGCGGCTGGTCCAGGGAATATGCCCGCCGGACTTTGCCGTCATCCCCTCGCGAGCGCCCACGACGACCGGGCGGTTTCCGCCGCGCGCCGCGTCGATCAAACGGCGAATATCTTGGGGATAGTGCTGGCCATCGGCATCGAGCGTCACGGCATAGTCAGCCACATTGGACGCGGCCATAAATCCGGTCATAATCGCCGCGCCCTTCCCTTCGTTTTTCGGATGACGTAAAACCGTTATGCCTTCAACAGCCGCCAGGCGCTGCGGCGTTTCATCCGTCGAGCCGTCGTCCACCACAAAAACGTCGTATCCAAGCCCTCTTGCCTCTCGTGCGACCCGGGCCACCGTGGTCGCGTGGTTGTAAACGGGGATCACCACAGCAATCCGGTTTTTCTGTTCTTGATCCAGCATGTGCGTTCCTTTATCTCACCACCGAACAGCCCGTCTAATCCATCTCCAAAAACGCGATTCCCCACGTTCCGGGTCCCATGTGAGCCCCTGACGTCAAAGACAAAGGCTGTAGAATAATTTCCGCCTGCGGGTAGCGCTCCGCCACGCTTTTGCTGACTTGCCGCACCTGCTCTTCGTTGTCGGAATACTCCATCATAATGAGCCCGCGGGAGTCCGTCGCGAACCCGGCGGCCAGTTTCTCCATTGCCATCTTAATCTGGTCCCGGCGGTTGCGCACAACCCCCACTTTTTTTGCGCCATCCGGTTGCGGAGAAATGACCGGTTTCATTTTCAGCATATCGCCGAAAAAAGCGCTGGTTTTGGAAAGCCGGCCACCGGCCGCAAGATATTCAAGCCTCTCCAGAAACACATACTCCTGGGCCGTCTCGACGGCTTTGCGGGCAAACGCAATCGTTTTTTCAATATCCCGGGTCTTTGCCCAAAACCGCATCACGGCCAACACCATGATACCCAATCGCCCTGAGGCCGCTCCCGTATCAATCACTGTAAGGCGATCATCCGGATCGTGTTCCTTTTTCCAGTCGCAGGCCACCTGATAGTTGCCGGTGAATACCGAGCCGACACACAAATACAGCACTCGTTCAAACCGGGCCAACGCGGCGGCGTAATACTCGTGTCGCTCAAAAACGGAGGACTGGGACGTGGAGACCTTCACGCCCCGTCGCATCGCATGATAGAGCTCTTCAGGATGGAAGCAGGTTTCCGGCAGCGACTTTTCGCCGACATTCAAATAGCTGTTGAGCAGCGTAAAACCAGATCTTTTCGCGTCATCCCGGGTCAGCGATCCGGCCGCATCGCTCATGATGTGCAGGCCGGCGGTTTCCGCGCCGGCGGCGAATTGTTCAATCTGCGCCGAGAGATTATCGTCCTCCCAATTGACCACAGTGCCCAGCGCTGCCAGTTGGGATTTGATTTTCTCTTTATCGTCCGTGTGGAGATGGATCTTATAGAGATTCCCGTCACCGATCACAACGGCGCTTTCCTGCCCCGACACGATGCCGGCCAGATCTTTTGAGGCATCGGCATCGGTCTGAATCACGAAATCGACGCAATAACCCGATTCGGTCTGCCGGTGAAAATTCGGAGCAATCTGAAGGCGGCCTTTAAAAATCTCCGTGACAGGCCGACAGGCGTCGTAAAGACCGGCCAGCGTCCGGAAAAAGCCTTCAAAAAAAATATACATCCCCAAAGCGCCGGCATCCACAACGCCCGCCTCCTTAAGTTTCGGCAAAAGCTCATGCGTATCGGTCACCGCCTTTTCAAGTTTTGACACAATCTTTAAAACGGCATTTGGGTCCGATGAAAAATTCTCCCGACACAGAATGTCTTCCAGCGCGTCGAAAACCGTCAGCATCGTGCCGGGCTTTGGATCCGCAATCGCTTTCCAGGCCCGGGCGTTTCCTTCCTGAGCCGCCGTGGCCAGATCGTAGAGTGAATCGGCCGCGTAAAAGGCGGAAAAAAACTGCGAGGCGATATTGCCGGAATTCCCGCGGGCGGCCAAAAGCAGTTTCCGGGTAACCGTCTCTTTGGCCTGACCGGCGTGCCGCAGGGGCGCAAGACTGATGGCGAGATTGCGTCCCGTATCCCCGTCGGCAACGGGAAACACATTGATCGCGTCGAGCAAATCCGACCAGGCCGACACCCGCTCCGCGCCCGTCACATAAGCAGCCGCCAGTAATTCATCCATTAGACGTACCCCAGCAAATTTCGAATATCGTCGGGAATGGAAAAAAGCGTCTCCATCTCAGGCATTTGCACCGCCACCTGCTCGGTGCGACCTCTGGCGCAAACGGCGCCGTCCGTCCGTTTGCGGATTTCAAAATCCACAACCAGTTTGATTCTGGCATCGGCAAGCGTCGCCCTGACAACGATCTCATCTCGATGTCGCAGCGGTATGATGTGCTTGGTCGATGTGCGGATAATGGGAAAGATGATTTTCTCCCGATCGTAATAACCGTACAGATCGACGCCGTAATGGTCGAACAGAGCCGCGCGCGCGACCTCAAAGTAGTTGAGGTAATTGCCGTGCCAGACGATCTGCATCGGGTCCAGATCGTAAAACGGCACACTGATTTGGACGTCGAAGGTCTTTTTGTCGCTCATGGCCTCCCCCGGAAAAAATCGGTGTAACGAATGGCAATGCACATCTTTTCAATATCCTCGTCCAGCGGCCGGTCTTGAATGACCGGTTCGCTCACCCGACGGATTTTCGAAAGCGTTTCAGCCAGCGCGGGCCGGACGCCGATATTGCCCCGAATGTCGCAGGCCTGCGCCGCGGCGAGCAGATGGATGGCGACGACGCGTTCGGCCAGCGTGCACACCCGATCCGCGTCACGAGCCGCAATGGTGCCCATGCTGACTTTGTCTTGATTGTGAGATTCGGTGGAACGCGAAAAAGACGCGGCGGGCATGGTGGCCTTTGCCGCCTCTGCGGCAAGCGCCGAGGCGGCAATCGACATCGCCTTGAAACCGTGATGCAGACCGTCCTGACGGCCGTTTAGACGCACGAGATCACCTGGAAGCCCCCGGTTGAGATTCGGATTGACCAAAAGCATAATCTGGCGGTCGCACATATCGGCCAGGGACGCCACGGCGGCCTTGAGTCCGTCCATGGCAAAGGCGATATGGCCGCCATAGAAATTGCCCCCCATCAAGACCTGTCCGGTTTCCGGATCAAAGATCGGATTATCGTTTGAGGAATTGGCCTCGATCTCGATCCAGTCGACCATCCAGGGCAGCGCATCACCCAACACGCCCAGCACCTGGGGCGCGCAGCGCAAGGAGTAAGGATCTTGAAGGGCCTCAAGCGATCCGTCTTCGAGCTTCCGGGCGGAAACCGTGGCACGCAAAAGACGGGTCAGCCGGCGGGCCACCTCGGTCTGACCGGCAAACGGCTTGGCCTCGGAAATCACCGGATGGTAGTGATGGGCATTGCCTTTCATCGCATGCACGGATAGCGCCGTGGCATACATCGCGGCGGAAAGCAGACGTCGCGCCCGGTGGGCCGCAACGATGGCGATGCCGGTCATGGTGGTCGTCCCATTCACCATCGACAGCGGTTCTTTGGGCAAATACTGGTATGGTTTGATTCCCGCCTTTTTCATGGCGCGGGCGGCGGGCATCATCTCGTCTTGGTAAAACACGTCGCGTTCGCCCATCAGCGCCGCGCCGATATAGGACATCGGCGTCAAATCGCCTGAGGCGCCCACGGACCCTTCCGCGGGAACCAGGGGGGTAATGCCGGTATTTAAGAACGCTGCCATCTGTTCGATCAATTGAATGGACACACCGGAATAGCCGCGGGCCAGACACAGCATGCGGGTCAGCATTGCGGCGCGCGTCTCTTCAATGCCAATGGGATCGCCGGTCCCGCAGCCGTGAAACCGGAAAATGTTCACGCCGCTTTTCATGGCAAGGCCGGAGTCGATCCGGTTGCCGCAGGATTTGCCATAGCCGGTATTCACGCCGTAAACCGCAACGCCGTTTTTCATCGCCCGGGCCAGCGCGTTCTGCGTCTTCACCATGCGGGCGACGAAAGCTTTCGATTTTCCCACGATCACCGGTTTGCCGTCCACAGCAACGGCCACCATATCGTCAAAGCCGACAGGGCGGCCGTCGATGACCACCGCTGCCCTGCCTCCTGTTTTCTTCATTTCAGGTTTTTCTCCTTTCCCGAATCTCTATCATTTATAAACGAACGCGCGGCTTGTAGGTGCCGTCTGCCTTTTCCTTGTCCATGACGTTTTTGAGCAACTTAAACATTTTATAATTCTGCGGTTCTTCTTCATAGAATTTATCCCAGCAGTAGTAGTACATTTCTTGGAGTTTCTCCGGCGTCATGAGTTTGGGTTGAATGACCACCTTGCCGCAGGTATAGTCGTTCCAGTTATAGGAAAGAATGCGCCCCTCCTTGTGCAGATCATCAAAAGTCTGCGTATGCGGAAACGGTGTGAGCACCGTAAATTCCGCCATGTCGAGTTCGATGTCCAACAGGAAGTCCACGAGTCTTTTGATGTAATCCTCCGTGTGATAGTCGAGCCCCAGAAGAATGCTCCCTTCGACGGCGATGCCGTAGTCGTGGTAACGCTCAATACGTTTCCGGATATAATCGGACGAATCGAAAATCGTCTGATAAACAAACCACGCGCCGGCCTGCGCGGCCAGATCGAGCACCTCATCATCATCTTCGATGGGATGGCAACACCATTTCTTTTTGAGCGGAATCATTTCCTTGAAAAGCCCGATCTCCCATTCCTTTTTCTGCGCCAGCGAATTATCGACGATGAACAGACGGTTGTTGTCGATGCCGGCCAACTCTTCGACGACTCTGTCGTAGGGACGGGGACGAAACTGCCGGCCGCCTAAAAAGCGGACGGCGCACGGATAGCAGTTAAACCGGCAACCGCGGGAGGCGTGCACCAGATCCACCATTTGCACCCCCCGGTAGTTGTACAGATCACGATTCAGGATGCTGCGGCGGGCCGGCCCCACGGATTCAATCGGCGGAAAATCATGCATGTAATTGTAAACCTTTTTAAGTTTGCCCGCCTTAAAATCGGCAAACACCTCCGCAAGTCTTCCTTCGGCCTCGCCCAGAAAAACGGCATCGGCGTGCTGCTCGGATTCCTCGGCATGCAACATCGTTGCAATGCCTCCGACAATAACCTTTATTCCTCTGGCCCGGAAGGCGTCCGCGATTTCCCAACCGCGCTTCACCTGAGCGGTCAGCATCATGGACACACCGATAAAGTCCGCGTCTGTGTTCATGTCCAGCGGTTCGACGTTTTCATCGATGAACCGGACCTCCACATCCGGCGGCAGCGCAGCAGCCATGACGACCGGTCCGTGCGGCGGCAATGCAAACCGCGTCTGACGGTCAAGCTTGTCCCATTGCGGATAGATTAACAAAAATTTCATAAGGCCCCTTTTACTCCTCTTCTGTACGTTTTTTCAAAATACGTTTGAGCACTTTTCCTGAGGCGTTGCGCGGAAACTCGTCCACGATGAAGATGCGCCGGGGAATTTTGTAATGTGCGATCTTACCTGCAAGAACTTTGAGCATCGCCTCCTCGGAGATCGTCCGGCCGTCTTTGGCGATCACAAACGCGCCCACCACCTCTCCGCGTCGGACATCGGGAAGTCCAATCACGGCCGCCTCCTGTACGTCCGGCAGCGACTGAATCGCGCGTTCCACCTCGGCGGGATAAATATTTTCTCCGGACGAAATGATCATTTCGACCTTGCGGCCGACAAGATAAATAAAACCGTCCTCATCGCGACGTCCCATGTCACCGGTGGCAAACCAGCCGTCACGAAACGCGGCTTGGGTTTCTTGATCCCTGCGCCAATACCCGGCAAACACATTGGGGCCTTGCACCCATATTTCTCCCGGCTCGCCTGCGGGTAAATCCCGGCCGGCATCGTCCACGATACGCAGATTGACATGAAAGACTTCCTTGCCGACGGAACCGGCCTTCGAGATGGAATCTTCCAGATCCAGCGAGGTGAGCCTCCCGGTTTCGGTCAGCGCGTAGCCCTGCACGAATCCTGCGCCTTTTTCATCCTGATACTTTCTAATCACGGCCAGAGGAATGGGCGCGCCGCCGGAAATAAAAAAATGCACATGCGACAGATCCGCGTCCTTCCATTCGGGCGTGTCCGCCATCATTTGATACATAACCGGAACAGCAAACATATAATTGATCTTTTCCCGGCAAATCGTTTTGAGCGTTTCGGCGGCATTGTAAAAACTGCTCACCACGAGCGATCCGCCTGCGTAAATGATCGGCGTGACGGACGCGGCCAGCGCCCCGATATGAAAAAGGGGCGCGACGACCAGCGACTTGAAAGACCGGTCGACACCGTAGCCTAAAAGTGAATGAATCGCGCCGAAAAGAATATTCTGATGCGTCAGCACCGCACCTTTGGGATCGCCGGTTGTGCCGGAGGTGTACATAATGAACAACGGATCGTCCAGTTCAACACCTAGAATGTCGAGCGGCTCGTCGAAGGAGCAGGCCTCGACCACTTCGGAAAAAAGCGGGTCGTCTGCCGGCCCTTCCCCCCAGGCGCGCAGAAATTGCATCTCGCGGGCCAGAACCGCTTTAATCTGGCGCACCTTGTCGATGAATTCAGGCGAATAGATGAGGACATCCGGCTCGCTGTCGCGCAGAATGTAGAGAAGCTCCGGCGACGCCAGTCGAAAATTAAGCGGAACCATAATAGCGCCGGTTTTGGCGCATGCAAAAAATATTTCCAGAAACGCGGCGGAATTGGACATCAGAAGCGCGACCCGCCTGCCTTTGGCCAAGCCCAGATGACCCAAGGCATGCGCTGTCTGATTGACGCGCCGGTCAAATGTCTTGTTGCTGACGGATTTTTCCTTTTCCGCGAGAAAAATTCGTTCGGGCGCAATTCGCGCCCGCTTGCTGATCCATTCACCGATATTCAAAACCGTTCCTCTTTAACTTTCAGATGTCCTAAACACCAGATACGCAAATGTGCCGCCAAAGGAAATTCCGGCCAAAAGCGCGCAATCAACGGCAGGCGCTCTTTGGTTCGACAGAACAAAATTCAGCGACGCGATGGGATTTTCAAGTCCGACGGTCGGCGGAAGTATTTTTTCATCCAGGGATAAAGCCAAAGCGCACGCTCGCAGCCCGCCCCCGGAAAAACTTTCACCAATCGCGCCTTTGATCGATGTCACCGCGGGCGACTGACGCGCCCGACGGAAAAATTCCGTGTAGGCGTCGGCTTCGGTCCGATCCAAAACATCACTGCCGTTGGCGGCGGCCATGACGGCGTCGATTTGATCGGCCTCGATGCCGGCATCGCCCAGCGCGCGTTTCAGTGTTCGCGTGATGCCGTCTGTTTTTACAGGCCACTGCGTGGGAGCGGCAGGCCCTGATCCGAGAGCCGTGCCGAGAATTTCGCAGTAGACTTTCGCGCCTCTGTCACGGGCGGATGCAAGACTCTCCAGACACATCATGCCGCACCCCTCTCCGGCCACATAGCCGTTGCGGGCGTCATCGAACGGACGAGCGCCTTCGCTTCGTCCGTCCTGCGGCGACAATCCGCGAAACCGGGTGAGCACCTCATAGTAGAATTTGGATAAAATGTCCACCCCTCCGGCCAGAAGGACATCCGCCGCTCCGCGCCGGATTTCGGATACGGCATAGGCAATCGCCGTTTCCGCCGACACGGCAAAATGCGTGACCGTGGTGTTCACACCGCGGAAGCCCAGTTCGATGGACGTGTGTCCGGCCGGCGCGTTCATGACGGTGTTGGGCACCAGAATCGGATTCACTGAAGACGGTCCCTGGCCTAAAAGCGCATCGGCAACCTGGGCGGTCACATCGGTGGCCGCAAAGGCCGTTCCTAAAATGATGCCGATGCGGTCGCGGTTTTCTTCCGACACAACCACGCCGGCATCGGTCAGCGCCATCCGTGATGATGCCGCCGCCAGAAGCGATGTCCGGTCCATCCTTCGCAGATTTTTAAGTGAGATATGATCCCGTGGCGAGAAATTCGTAACTTCCGCCCCCAGATGCGACGGAAATCCGCTTGTATCGAACGCGCTCACGGCGCGGATGCCGCTTGCGCCCGCGAAAAGCTTTTCTGAAAACTCCTTCCTTCCCGTTCCAAGAGGGCTCACCATCCCTACTCCGGTAACAACGACGCGTTTATCATCCGGAAGATTGCGGCGGCTATGCATGGAGCGCCCCCTCCCCGTCGTAACGGCCGAAAACCACCGTCGTGTTGTTTCCGCCAAACGCGAAAGAATTTGACAACGCCGCACGCAGAGATTTGTCCCGGGCGCCGTCGGTAACATAGTCCAAATCGCATTCGGGGTCCGGCTCGGTGGAGGAAATCGTCGGCGGCACAAAGCCACAAGACAAGGCGATCAAACAGACCACCCCTTCCAGCGCGCCTGCGGCCCCCAGGGTATGGGCATGCATGGATTTGGTGGAACTGACCGGAATCGAATAGGCGCGCGCGCCGAAAACTTCCTTGATGGCCTTAGTCTCCATCACATCATTGACCGGCGTGGCCGTGCCGTGCGCATTGATATAGTCGATGTCTTCCGGCCTAAGGCCGCTTGAGGCCAGGGCCGCCCGCATCGCGCGCACCGCGCCTGAGGCCTTTTCATCCGGCGCGGTCATATGGAAAGAATCGCAGGTCACACCGTAGCCTAAAATTTCGCCATAGATCTTCGCGCCACGCCGACGGGCCGCATCCAGCGTTTCCATCACGACCATCGCCGAGGCTTCTCCCAGGGACAGCCCGGCCCGGTTTTTGTCGAAGGGACGGCAGACGCCTTCATCGACGGATTTGAGCGCGTTGAAGGCCGCATAGGTGATCCGGCACATGGGTTCGACACCACCTGCAATCATTCGTTCGGCCTGGCCGCCGACGATCATGTCACGGGCAAATCCCAAGGCGGTCGCGCCCGCTGAACAGGCGGTCATAAAAGTTGTCTTCGGCCCGTACAGACCAAATGATGAGGCGATCCGGTCGGCCGACGAGGCGCAATAGATGGCCGAAAGCTTCGAAAAGTGCGCCCTTGCGGATCCTTTCGCCAGCAGATCGGCGTAGAAGTCTTCCGCTTCCAGAAGCCCCCCGGAGCCGCCGCCGACGACCACACCCGTATCGCCGCAAAGAGATTCCGGAAAGGGATAGAGGCCGGCGTCGGAAAGCGCCTCAACTGTGGCAGCCATTGCCATTGCATCCGCCCGCGACAGTCTTTTGTGTGAAAATTCACGAGGAATATGCTCTCGGGGGTTCAAATTCTTAATCTGTCCACCCAGGTGTGTGCGAAAGGCAGCCGTGTCGAAAAGGTCAATCGGCTCGATACCGCACACGCCCCGCTTCAAATTTTGTGCAAATTGTCCAGCCGAGCGGGCAATCGCGTTGAGCGTCCCCAGACCCGTGATAACTATGCGTTTCTTTTCTTCCATTTCCCTTTTAGCCACTGTCGCTTAAGCTTCGCTCAAATTTTGCCGAAACTTAAAATTATGAGGGGAAAAAGTCAAATGAATATTCCACGTTCAGCAAGCAGCGCCCATGGTTAACAACAACAGCGTTCCGAAACAAAACGAATAACCGTTTGACAGCCTCAAGGTGTCTTTCTATACTGGAGCTCAAAGCTCGGAAAATGACTTTGGAAAGGACAGTCAGGTAAAATACGATATGCCGTCTTATAAAAAACAGATGGTCTTCCTCATTTTGAGCTTTTTGGTCTGCCTGATCTTCATTGTCTCGTTGTTGCGGGAAATGCAGTCGCAGGCCGTCGATGTGCTAAATTCGCGCCAGAGGGTCTATGCCAAGCTGACGGCAAAAAATATATCCGATTTCTTCACCCACCAGATGGCTGTCCTGAACCATCTGGCCCAAACCGACGAGATCATCCGCCTGGACGCCAAAGGCAAAGCGATTCTTCAGTCTTTCCAGGCAACCGGAAATAAATACATCACCGGCGTCTCCCGTGTGGACGCCCGTGGTAAACTTCTTTTTACCTGGCCGGATGTCCAGGGCGTTTCAGGCCGGGACATTTCAAATCAGCCGCATGTCCAGCGGATTTTGCAAACAAAACAAGTGACCATCAGCGACCCCTTCACCGCCGTGCAAGGATACGAGGGCATCGCCCTGCACGCGCCTGTCTGGCGCGGCCAGCGATTCGACGGAACGGTCGCTTTTTTGATTTCGTTTGCCGATCTGGCCCGGGAGCATCTGGGCAGCCTGTTTATTCCAAACCAACGCTATACGCTTCTGATCACCGCCGATGGAAAAATCCTTCAATGCAACAACCCGGTTCACAAAGGAACGTCTGCCACGGATCTGTACCGGAGCAATCTTGAAGCGCTGGCAATGATTGATGCGATGACGGCCGGAAAAGAAGGAAGTGCGTCTTTCGTGGAACGCCAGGCCGGCGATGACTTCAACGGCCGGCGCGTTTACGCCGTTTATATACCGATTCAAGTGGGAGACAGGCACTGGGCGCTGGCGGTCGTCTCTTCTGACGATATGCTGATGCCCTCGAGCATGGGTCTGAAAAACCGTATTCTGATTCTGTCCGCCATTCTCCTTTTGATCTTTGCCGCCATCGCTTACATGGCGGCGCGCATCCGGACCGCAGCTCAGGAAGCGCAGAAGCGCTGGCAAATCGAAGAAAGTCTGCTGGTCTCAGCCCGGGAAATTCACGACCTTTACCACAACGCCCCCTGCGGCTACCATTCGCTGGACTCGCAGGGGCGGATCGTTCGCGTCAATGACACGGAACTGACCTGGCTCGGGTACACCCGGAAAGAACTCGAAGGCAAATCCTACGTCGATCTTCTATCGCCGGAAAGCCAAAAGCGGTTTACCGAAGCCTTTGATCGGGTCAAGCTTTGCAATCTGGCGCGTGACATTGAATACGACATGATCCGCAAGGACGAATCAACCTTCCCGGTTTTAGTGACGGCGTCGGCTGTGCTGGACCCGGACGGCCGGTTTCTCATGACGCGGTCCATGGTGATGGACATTACGGAACGCCGACGACAGGAAGAACAATTGCGGGAAAGCGAAACGCTCTACCGCACCGCCATGGAGACAACCAGTGACGGCATTACCATCACCCAAAACCGCAAGTATGTCTATGCCAACAAGAAGCTCATGGAAACGATCGGCCGGCCGGATGAAGAGCTGACCGGAAAAACCGCCGGCGTTTACATTCACGCCGATGACCGGAAATTTCTGGAAGAAAATTTCGCGGCCGTTTCGCGCGGCCTTCCCATGCCGAACCCGACCTACGACATCCGTGTGGTCAAACCGGACGGTTCAGTCGTTTATGTAAGCGTCATCAACGTGCCGATCACCTACCACGGAAAGCCGGCAACGCTGGCTTTCATCAAAGATGTCACCTTACAGAAGCAATACGAAGCGGCCCTTCAGGAAAGCGAAAAGCTCTACCGCACTGCGCTGGAAGCCACCAGCGACGGCGTCACCATCGTCCAGAACGGCATCTATGCGTACGTCAATCAAAAGTTTCTCGATACGATGGGTGTCGAGCGCGAGGTCATTATCGATCAACCGCTGGGCATTCTGGCTGGACCTGAGGCACAGGATGGATTGAGGGCCTTTTTAAAAAGACACCCTCAGGCGGACTCCGCTGCCGATATTAATCTCACCCGGGTCCAAAAAACGGATGGCTCATTTATTTATTTTCAGTCTTCCTCGGTGGATATCATCTATCGGGGGAAACCGGCTATCTTGACCTTCATCAAGGACATCACCGAAAGCAAAAAAGCGGAGCAGGCGCTGCGCGAAAGCGAAACGCTCTACCGCACCGCGCTGGAAACCACCAGCGACGGCGTCTCTATTATCCAGGATGGCAAATACGTCTATCACAACCAACGCCTGCTCAATACGCTGGGCCGCCCCGGGGAAAGCCTGATCGGCCGGCCGGTGGGCCAGTTGGTCCACGGGGAGGACTGGGCGAAGGTTTTGCAGTCATACGCCAACCGCAAACCGGGAGATCCCCTGCCCGCCAATATCGAACAGCGGGTGACGCGTCCGGACGGATCAATCATTTACATTTCCAGCAATTCCGCCAAAGTGATTTATCGGGGCCGGCCCGCCATCTTGAGTTTTCTGGTGGATGTCACCAAACGCAAGGAGGCGGAAAACGCTCTGCGCGAAAGCGAAACGCTCTACCGCACCGCGCTGGAAACCACCAGCGACGGCATCTTGATCAGCGATGTTGCGGAGGCAAAGTATCTGTACATCAATCAGAAACTACTCGACACGCTGGGCCGGCCCCATGAGAACCTCATCGGGGCCCCTATCGATCTATACATACACCCCGACGATGTCGGACTGGGGAAAAAGTACTTTCTGGAAAGAAAAAGAGAAGGCAAGAAAGCTTCGTATTATGAATCACGCCTCATTAAACCCGACGGCGACATTTCACTGATCAGCATCACGTCAACCGACATCATCTTTCAGGGCCGCAAAGCCGTCATCAGTTTTGTTCAGGACATCACCGAAAAGAAAAGGCAGGAACAGGCACTACGGGAAAGTGAAGAACTTTACCGAACCGCCCTGGAGAAATCCAACGACGGCATATCCATCATCCAGGACGGCAAGTACGTCTATGCCAATCCGAAATTGCTCAAAACGATCGGCCGGGAAGAGGAGGGCATTGTCGGTCTGCCCCTGGGCTTTTATACGCATCCGGATGATCGGGAAAAAGTCCGAGCGTATTATGAAGCACGCCAGAAAGGCGAACCCGTGCCGCAAAGTTACGACATGCGCGTCGTTAAACCGGACGGCAGCGTCATTATCATCAACATTACCGCCATCAAAATCTCCTATCAGGGCCGTCCCGCCACCATGTCGTTCATTCTGGACATCACTGAACGCAAAAAAGCGGAAGAGGCGCTTCGTCGTAGCGAGGAACGCTATCGGACGATCATCGAGAGCATTGACGATGATTACTTCGAAACAGATCTCAAAGGCAGGATCACCTTTTTCAACAAACCGACCGGCTGGTCGGGACACAAGCGCACCGAGCTGGTGGGTCGGCAGCATACCGAATACACCTCTCCCCAAATGGCCAAGAAAGTCGAAACCATTTTCAACAAGATCTATCGCGACGGCAAACCGGCCCGAATCACCGATTATGAGGTTATTCGCCCCGACGGCCACCTGGTCTATCTCGAAATGTCCGTCTCTCTGATGCGTGATGCCGATGGCAAGCCGATCGGTTTTCGAGGGATCTCCCGCGATGTGACCGAACAAAAGAAAATGGAGGAGGAACGGAGCAAGCTCACTGAGCAGCTCCATCAGGCGCAAAAAATGGAAGCGATCGGCACGCTCGCCGGCGGCATCGCGCACGACTTTAACAATTTACTGATGGGCATCCAAGGCTACACATCGCTTATGTTGCTGGATATGACTGAAGCTCATCCCTTTACCGACCAGCTCAAAGCCGTTCAGACCCTCGTTCAGAGCGGCGCGACGCTGACTAAACAGCTTTTGGGATTCGCCCGCGCCGGGCGCTATGAAGTGGCGCCGACCGATCTCAACGCGCTGATCGCCAAAGCGATCGCCCTTTTTGCCCGCACCCGCAAGGAAATCCGGATTTTTGAAAAGTACGATCCCCACCTGCGGCCGGCGGATGTCGACCGCGGACAGATCGATCAGGTTCTGCTCAACATTTTCGTCAATGCCTGGCAGGCCATGCCCGCCGGTGGTTCCTTATACGTGGAAACGCAAAACAAAACACTGGATGACACATCGGCAAATCATCTCAACCTTCCGGCCGGCACGTATGTGCAGATTTCCATTACGGACAACGGCATCGGAATGGACGATAAAACGCTCCAGAGAATTTTCGATCCCTTTTTTACAACCAAGGAAATGGGACGCGGCACGGGTCTGGGTCTGGCCTCCGCTTACGGCATTATCAAAGGACATGGCGGAACCATCAGCGTTTCGAGCGCCACCGGAGAGGGAAGCACGTTCGACATCTACCTTCCCGCCTCATCGTCCACGCCGGAATCCGAACAGACAGACTCCTCTGAAACGATCGGGGGGCACGAAACCGTTCTTCTGGTTGACGACGAAGAAATTATCACGGACGTTTCCGGCCGGCTGCTTGAAGAGCTGGGATACCGCGTTTTAGTCGCCCACAGCGGCGATGAAGCGTTGGTCGTTTACAACAACCGGTGCTCGGAAATCGATCTGGTGATCGTCGATATGATCATGCCCGGCATGAGCGGATCTGAAACCTTCGATCGTCTCAAGGCGATCAATCCGGATGTGCGAGTGATTCTGTCGAGCGGTTACAGCGTGGATGGCAAGGCTCAGGCAATTTTAGATCGCGGTGTGAGGGTTTTCCTGCAAAAGCCCTATCGTCTCGATGACCTGGCGCAGAAAATCCGTGAAGCGTTGGCGGATACATAATGCTGAAAGGACCGCGCTCCGTAAGACAAAGACCTGGCGGGCGCGTCAACGCCGGTATTTTTTAAAACCGAACCAAACCCAAACGCCTCCCCAGAAAACAAGCGCAGGAGCCGGTCCGATACAAAGATACCAGAACAGTCCGTCTTCCCAGGGCCGCAGAAAAACGGCCGTTGCCGCCAGCCACACCAGCGTAATCATGATCGACAAGCGAATCCAGCCCCACAAAGGCGACCACAGCAACCGGCGGCGAGGCGCAGCGGCCGGTTGCTGCCGAGTGCGCCCCAGCCATCTCGGAAGAAAAAATATCGCAACGGCGATCGCCGCAACCACTAAAATTTCCTGCATCGCAAGCACCTTATCTTTCGGCCTGTTTCCGTTTCGGCAAATGTTTGCAACCCACCGATACGCGGCCTATAACACAAGACGCGATAAAATCATACGCTGGAAGAAGCCGAAACTCTGACGATTGACAACCACCCACCGAATCTGCTAGGGATGCCGCATCGATGAAACAGTTGCAAAATCAAATGAAATAAACGGCATCGTCAGCCCCTGCCGCCGCAATCCGGAACAGTTATCGAAATAGAAATCTTATGACTTTAACAAATCATCGGGCACTCATCAGACTTCTCACCCGACTTCGGGACTCCCGGCACGTGTGGAACACCATGGGCTCTGTGTATAATAAACGGATTCAAGTCGCCATCGCCGGCCTCTATGAGCGGGTTGCCCGGGAAGTTCCGGTCGCCGGCCTTTCACTGATTCTCGACGCCGGCTCCGGTCGCGGCTACATTTCTTTGCGCCTGGCGGCAAACAACCGCCAGTCGATGATCACGGGTGTGGACTTCGCATCCCGACAGGTGGCCTCGGCCGAAAAGCTCCGCCGGGAAAAAAATATTCCCAATTGCGCCTTCATACGGGGCAATGTGATGAACCTGCCGTTTCAGGAGTCGCACTTCGACGCGGCCGTAAGCGTCGGGTCCATTAAACACTGGCCCGACGGCGTCGGAGGCCTCAGGGAAATTCATCGGGTTCTCAAGCCGGGCGCGACACTCGTTATCGCAGAGACGGATCAGGCCGCATCCGAAGCGGACCTGCGCCGCTTCATCGAACGCTTCAAAATCTGGTTTATCCCCGACAGGCTGCTTCTTTGGGGACTCAAACACGTCGTCTTCGGACAAAGCTATTCGCAAGAAACGCTGGCCCGCAGCGTCGAGCAGGCGGATTTCCGCAACATCGAATGTCTGCGTGCCGCGGATTGCCCCTATGTCATCGTCAAAGCCCTGAAGTAAAGCTCCGCAGGCAAAAGCGTTACACCGAATAAATAAAGAAGATGACATCCTTTTCATGCTGACCGGAATCTTATTTCAGCCCGTATAATCGCATTCTCCGATACAGCGTCGCGCGCGAGATATTGAGTTTCGCGGCAATACGGTTCTTGCGCATTTTCCGCCCAAGCATTTCGGCGATCATGTGTTTCTGGGCATCCTCGTCTTCCGGATCGTCTGCGCTTTCTGCGGTGCGGATGTCGGCCGGCCGAGGAGATCGGATGTGCTCCGGCACCAGATCCACCGTTAATTCGGATGAGGAGAGGAAATTGATCATCCTTTCGATGGCGTTTTGCAACTCCCGAACGTTGCCCGGCCAGCGATAACTCATGAAGGCATCGATCACTTTTTTGTCCACCCGGACAATCCGCTTTTTCATGGTACTGGCATTGCGCTTGATGAAATGATCCGCAAGAAGCGGAATGTCGTCCATCCGGTCGGAAAGCGGAATCATTTCGATGGCAAACACATTGGCACGGTAATAGAGATCTTCGCGGAAATTTCCTTTGCGGACCTCCTCGCGCAAATCCTTGTTGGTCGCGGCGATGATGCGGACGTCTACCGGCCGCACACGCGTGCCCCCGATGCGTAAGACGGACTTGTCTTCGATGACGCGCAACAGCGCCGTTTGTAATTCAAGAGGTGTCTCGGCGATTTCGTCCAGAAAAAGCGTGCCGCCGTCAGCCAGTTCAAATTTCCCCTGATTCCCGCCGCGGCGGGACCCGGTAAAGGCGCCCTCTTCATGTCCGAACAATTCACTGGCAATCAACTCGCGAGGAATGGCGCCGCAGTTGATGGCGACATAAGGACCGTTTCTGCGATCGCTGGCATTATGGATGGCCTGGGCGAAGATATCCTTGCCTGTGCCGCTTTTGCCCAAAAGCAGAACATTGGAATTACTCTTTGCAACCATCTTCGCCTGATCCACCGTCATCAAAAACCGCGGATTGCGTCCGTGAATGTCTTCAAAACGAAAATTGGCGGAGGCACCCATCATCTTTGTGACCATCGACTTGGCCCGCTGAATTTCATTGAGGATGATGATCTTGCCCATAACCTGCTCGTCGGGAGACAAGATGGGATTGCATGTCAGCGTATAGTCACCGGACGATTTTCTCGTAAAAATCCGGACTTCCGTATCCGTGATGGTTTCATTACTTTCAATCAGCATAAAAAACGGAGCGTTCTCCGACGGAAGAATGTCCCGCAATCGACGCCCTTCCACTTTGGTATTGACCAGATCAAATTTTCGGCGGGCGATTTCATTGACCAGGGTCGCGCGACCATCGGAATCCAATGCGACGAGCGCTTCCTGGATCGAGGAAATCACCGTCTGCTGATAGCTCGCGGCGACCCGGCTTTCCGCCAGAGCCCGGCGGATTTTAAGCTCGTTTTCTATTGCATTGGCGGCCGACACAACAATGCCCAGTGTATGCGGGTTGGCACGGTAATAGCGACCGAAAATGGTCACGATGCCGATGAATTCGCCATCCGCGCCGAAGATCGGCGCTCCGCATCCCGTCGCCCCGTGATACAGGCGGATATATTGCTGGGGGCCGAACACTTGCAAGGGCTTTTTGTAGAAAGCCACCGAGCCGGCCACGTTGTTTCCGGAATAGGGTTCCGCCCAGCAGGCGCCGACAAATCCTTTGGCTGTGCGGATGAGCTTTTCCTCTTCAGGATCGCCCAAAACGACCAGGACATACACATCGCGGTCCAGAAGGCTAAACAGAAAACCGGAGCCTTCCAAAAAGCGGTAGAGATTTTTCATAAACGGCTGGCCCACATCAATCAATTCTTTGTTTCGGGCCAACAAATCGTCGAGCTCTTTTCCTTCCAATACTTTATTAGCCGGCTTCCCCAGAGGGTCTACACCGAGTCCGGCACAGCGGACCCAGGACTCGTAGACCTCTTCCGGAATGATGGACATGTCCAGTTTGGGATCACCCGCTGTGAACTTCTTCCATTCCTGATAAGTCTGCTGATAGAAGCGTTCATAGTAATCCGCGCCCATCAAATTAATGTCACGCAAAAGCCTTCTTTTTTCAGAATTGGATTCCTGTGTCATCGAATGTTGCTCCCTGAAGCATGATCTGTCTCAATAAATGCATCACCAGTGTCTCAGTGAGACATCTATGAAACATATTTTGAAACATAAATCCATAACAAAAAACAAATTCAAATATAATTAAGCACTTCCGAAACAAACAAAAGTGGCATACTCCATGCTGTGCCATCGGGCAGCATCATTCACCGCCTGTTGGACGAGCTATGAGGTCCGACATTGAGTAACGAGGACGAGAAAGGTTTCCATGGAAAGCAGACCCTGGCAGAAAAACTACGATTATTGCGTTCCGACAGCGATTCGCTTTCCCCGTTTCCCCGTTCAGAATTTCCTGCATTTGTCCGCCTCTCAGTTTCCCTTTAAAGCAGCCACTGATTTTTACGGATCGGAAATGACCTTTACGCAACTGCGCACCCAGATGCTCCGCCTGGCCAATGCACTTGGACAACTGGGCGTGAAAAAGGGCGACCGCATCGGTCTGGCGCTGCCCAATTGTCCTCAATATATCATTGCCTATAACGCGATCCTTTCAGCGGGCGCTATCGTGGTTAATATGAATCCTCTCTACACCCACGATGAGCTCAAATTCATGCTGGACAACACCTCGGTCCGTCTGCTGGTAACTTTCGATGGCGCACTCCCCACGATGCGCCCGCTGTCACAGGAACTGGGCATCGCGCTGATCGTCACCCGTGTCACCGACTATATTACAGGCTTCGGCGTTTCCACGGCCAAAGACCTGGAACTTGATGAGGGCTGGCATCATTTCTCCGAACTGATTGAAGGTTGCACCAACACGCAAATCCCCCGTGTTGACTTCACCCCACAAGATGCCGCCCTCATACAATTTACAGGCGGAACCACCGGCATCCCCAAAGGCGCCCTGCTCACCCACGGCAATGTCGTGGCGGCAACCCTGCAATGCTCGATGTGGGGAAGTTCGATCACGCAGTTTACAGCCTATGAAAAACGTAACGTTTTAAGCATCATCCCGTATTTTCATATCTATGGAAACACCTGTGCCATGAACTGGGCGCTGGCCAATGCCGCTACCCAGGTGCTCATGCCGCGCTTTGAGCTGGATGAAGTCCTGGGAACCATTAAAAGGATCGACCAGATCACCTATTTCCCCGCCGTGCCGACCATGATCACGGCCATCGTCAACTCTCCTAAAGCCCAGGAATTGAATCTGGACCAGCGGTTCCGTTTCTTCAACTCCGGCGGCGCCCCGATGCCCCAGGAACTGATTTTGAAAGTTAAAGACCTGGGCATTTTCTACGGCGAGGGGTGGGGCATGAGTGAAACGTCTTCCCTGGGTATCTCCAACCCGATTCTGGCTTGCCGTACGGGGGCCATCGGTGTGCCGATTCTGGAAAACGATGTCCGCCTGGTGGGTATCGAAAACGGCACCGAAGACGTCAAACCGGGTGAGCCGGGTGAAATCCTGATTAAAGGCCCGTCGGTCATGCAGGGGTACTGGAACAATCCGCAAGAAACGGCCCTTCAGCTCAAAGACGGGTGGCTCTCCACCGGCGACATCGGTCAGTCCGATGAAGACGGCTATATTTACATTGTTGACCGCAAGAAGGATATGATCATTGCGGGCGGATTCAATATTTATCCCCGAGAAGTCGATGAAGTCCTCTACCAGCACCCGAAAATCGCCGAAGCCGTCACCGTCGGCGTTCCGCATGAATACCGTGGGGAAACGGTTAAAGCCTTTGTCGTCTTGCTGCCCGGCGAAAAAGCGACCGAACAAGAGATCATCGATTTTTGCCGGACCAAGCTGGCGCCCTACAAGGCGCCGAAACTCGTCGAGTTCC
Source organism: uncultured Smithella sp. (assembly GCA_964443625.1). Taxonomy (GTDB): domain Bacteria; phylum Desulfobacterota; class Syntrophia; order Syntrophales; family Smithellaceae; genus UBA8904. Next base: position 100,510 of record CAYUDM010000001.1, read on the forward strand.
GCGACAGCATTCCGAAATCCGCCGTGGGAAAGATTTTACGAAAAATCCTGCGGGATGAAGAAATCGCAAAGCTGAAAAAGCCGTAGAGGGTAAACCAAAAAGCAACCGGCCGCACAGGCCGTTTCAGATCCCCTTTTTTTCCTGCCGATGAGGAAGAGGGGAGCGGGAGAAAAGGCATCTCACCTCATGCTTTCCCGTCCCCTTCTTCCTCACCTTCCTCACCTTTTTTATTTTCACTTTTTGCGGTCCGCATGGTATTGACCTTTCTGGAAAGGAACACAGAATCATGAGCAGTCCTCGTGTTTTCGGGCTCGGCCAGTGCAGTCTGGACTATATCGGCCGAATTCCCGTTTATCCGCCACCGGACATCAAGTGCGAATTTTCCGATCTGTCGATTTCGGGTGGCGGTCCCGTCGCCACCGCGCTTGTGGCGCTTTCCAGATGGGGAATCACCTGCTACTTGGCCGGTGTCACAGGCGACGATGATTTCGGCAGGACCATCCTGTCTTCTCTGGCCGACGAAGGCATCAACACGAGCGGCGTGCTCATCCGCGAAGGCGGGCATTCTCAATTCGCCTTTATCGTCTGTGAGCCGGACGCCGCCAGACGGACGATTTTCTGGCAACGACCGGTCGGCCGTCCCGTGCAACCCGATGAGATCGACAAGGCTTTGCTTCTTTCCAGTTCGGCCGTGCATACCGACGGCCTGTTTGCCGACGCTTCTTTGCACGCCTGCCGCCTGGCTAAAAAGGCGGGCATCCCCGTGATCGTGGATGCCGGAACGCTGCGCGACGGCATGCTGGAGCTTGCCCGCGAAAGCGACTGTTTCGTCGCATCCGAAACTTTTTCAGACGCGTTTTCCGAATCTCCCGAAGAGACCTGCCGCAAGCTTTCGGACATGGGGGTTCGCCTCACGGGGGTCACGCTGGGCGCGAAAGGATATGTCGCATCGGTTGACGGTCGGATGATTCGAAAAATCGCCTACCCGGCAAGGGTGATTGATACGACCGGCTGCGGTGATGTTTTTCACGCGGGCTTGACTTTCGGCCTGGTGCGGGACTGGCGTGCCGAAGAGTCGCTGGATCTGGGCGCCTGGGCGGCGGCGCGCGTCAGCGAACACATGGGCGGACGTCAGGGCATCCCCGAATTGGCCGAACTTCAAGAAAAGTTCTCCTTTGAACTTGTGTAGTATGCTACCCACCGCAAAGCAGTTTTCGCACAGAAACCACTTCCGGAGTTTCGCGGCAAAACCGAATACCGGATTCTTTTCTCAATGTTTTCATTCTTCTATAAATCTGAGGCAAGGCATCGACATTTGGCACAACCACTGCTTGAGCAGGCCGTGCAACTTGAATATTTTTAGGAGTATCGTCGAATATGGAAAGATTTAAAAAAATTCTCATCGCCAACCGCGGCGAAATCGCGGTGCGCATCATCCGGACGTGCAAGGATATGGGCATCGGCTCGGTGGCGGTCTATTCTCAGGCGGACAAAGAGGCGCTGCATGTTCGTCTGGCGGACGAGACCTATGAGATCGGTCCGCCCGAAGCGCTGGAGAGCTATCTGAATTTTGACAAGATTATCGCCGTCGCAAAACAAAGCGGCGCGGACGCGATTCATCCCGGCTATGGGTTTCTCGCGGAGAATCCGGATTTTGTCGAGCGGTGCGAAAAAGAAAATCTCATTTTTATCGGACCGTCAAGCGAATGCATGTCGAAGGCCAAACCCAAGAACCGCGCCCGCCAACTGATGAAGATGATCAACATTCCGGTCACACCCGGATGCGACGACGCGATCACCAACGGCACGGAGGAAGGCACGCGCCGTGCCAAGGAAATCGCGGCGGACATCGGCTATCCCGTCATCGTGAAACCATCGGGAGGCGGAGGCGGCATCGGCATCATGATCGCGCGCGACGAAGAAGAACTCAAAAAAGCCATTGCCGGCGCGGAAACGCGCGGACGCAAGGCTTTCGGCATGTCGGCCTTTTACATTGAAAAGTTTCTTCACGGCATGAAGCATGTGGAATTCCAGGTGCTCGCCGACAGCCACGGCAACGTGGTGCATTTAGGTGAACGCGACTGCTCGGTGCAGCGGCGGTTTCAGAAGTTGGTTGAAGAAGCGCCCTGCCCTATCGTCAGCCCCTTCTGGCGGATGAAGATGGGCGCGGCGGCTATCGACGTGGCGCTTGCGCTCGACTACGTCGGCGCGCTGACCGTCGAGTTTTTTTATTTTCCCGAAGAAAGAAAATTCTATTTCAATGAAATCAACTCGCGACTGCAAGTGGAGCATTGCGTCACCGAAATGGTCACAGGCATCGACCTCATCCGCGAACAGATCCGCATTGCAGAAGGCGAAGAATTGAGTTTCAACCAGGATGACATCCGAATGCACGTCCACGCCCTTGAATGCCGCATCAATGCAGAAGACGCGCTCAGGAACTTCATCCCCTCGCCGGGGGTCATTTCAAAGCTGCGCCTGCCGCACGGGCCCGGCATCCGCATCGATGAAGGGATATATGAGGGGTACACGTTCCCGTATCATTACGACTCGCTGATGATGAAACTGATGAGTGTGGGAAAAAACCGCGCCGATGCCATCGCGCGGATGAAGCGGGCGCTGGCGGAGTTGGAACTGGCCGGCCCCAAAACAACGATTCCCTTTCATCATGTCATTTTAAATGAAGACGAGTTTCTAAGTGGCGACTACACCACGGACCTGGCCGACCGCCCGGAAATCCGAAACAAACTCAAAGGCTGAGTATCAGCACGCATGACCGCCCCACAAGGCGGTTATGCACCTATTCCTTCGAACAAAACGGTGGAAAGATAGCGTTCGCCCGTATCCGGCAGAATCACGACGATCGTCTTACCTGCAAATTCTGGTTTTTTGGCCAGCCTCACAGCGCCGGCGGCGGCCGCACCGCAGGAAATGCCGACGAGCATGCCTTCTTCTTTGGCGAGTCTCCGCGCAAATTCCACGGCCTCGGCACTATCCACCTGCTCGACTTGATCAATAACCGATAAATCAAGCGTGTCGGGTATGAAGCCCGCGCCGATACCCTGAATCTTGTGCGGTGATGGCTTGAGTTCCTGGCCCGCAAGCTTCTGGCTTATCACGGGGCTTTCTTTGGGCTCCACCGCGACGGAAAGAATCTTTTTACCCATCGTCTTTTTGATGTAGCGCGACACACCGGAAATGGTTCCGCCCGTGCCGACACCCGCGACCAGCACATCCATTGCGCCCTCTGTGTCGTTCCAGATTTCCGGGCCGGTGGTCTTTTCGTGAATCGCGGGATTGGCCGGATTCTTGAACTGCTGCGGCAGAAAAATATTCTCGGGGTCGGACGCGGCGAGGCTCTCGGCTCTGGCAATCGCGCCTTTCATGCCTTCCGTGCCGGGCGTCAAAATCAGGTTCGCACCGAAGGCCGCAAGCACGCGTCGACGCTCGATGCTCATGGTCTCCGGCATGGTGAGCGTCAGCTTGTAGCCGCGCGCCGCCCCCACGTAGGCCAGCGCGATGCCGGTGTTGCCGCTGGTGGGCTCGATGATCTCCATGCCGGGTTTGAGCAGGCCCTTTTCTTCCGCATCCCAGATCATGGCCGCGCCGATCCGGCATTTAACGGAATAGGCGGGGTTGCGCCCTTCCATTTTAGCCAGTACGGTTGCCTTTGCCCCATCGGTCACACGATTTAATTTCACCAGCGGTGTATTGCCGATGGATAGAGAATTGTCTTCATAAATTTTTTTCATGATTTCCCCCCCTCACCCTAACCCTCTCCCGCAAGGGGAGAGGGGATTAATAGATCAAATCTTCCCCAGCGCCTGATCGATGTCTGCCAGGATGTCGTCTATGTGTTCGAGGCCGATGGACAGGCGGATGAAGTCCGGCGTGACGCCGGTGGCCTGCTGTTCTTCGGACGTCAGCTGCGAATGTGTGGTTGATGCCGGATGAATCGCAAGGCTCTTGGCATCGCCGATATTGGCCAGATGCGAGATGAGCTCAAGCGAATTGATGAACTTCTTTCCCGCCTCGATGCCGCCTTCAATGCCGAACCCCATAATGGCGCCCGCGCCGCGCTTGAGATACTTGTCGGCTCCGGCTTTTTCCGGCGAGCACGAAAGCCCCGGATAATTAACCCACGCAACCTTGGGATGGCGGTTGAGATGCTCGGCCACAGCCAGCGCGTTTTGCGAATGGCGCTCCATCCGCAGATGCAGCGTTTCGAGGCCCTGCAAAAATAGAAACGCATTGAAAGGCGACATGGCCGGACCGAGATCGCGCAAGAGTACGACGCGGGCTTTCGTGATGTAGGCGATATTGCCCATGGGCGCGAGTGCTTCGACAAAGTTGAGCCCGTGATAGGCCGGATCGGGGTCGGCAATGAGGGGGAATTTGCCATTGGTCCAGTCAAACTTTCCCGAATCCACAATCAGGCCGCCAAGCGACGTGCCGTGTCCGCCGATAAACTTCGTCGCGGAATACACCAGAACATCAACGCCGAAATCAAACGGCCGCAGAAGATACGGAGAGACGGTATTGTCCAGAACAAAAGGGATGCCGTGCTTGTGGGCGATGGCGGCAATGCCTGTCAGATCCGCCACGTCCATCTTGGGGTTCCCGATGGATTCGGCGTACACGGCTTTGGTTTTCGGGCCGATGGCGGCATCGAGCGCGGCCAGGTCGTTGGACTTCACGAATTTCACCTTGATACCCAGCCTAGGGAAAGTGTAGTGAAACAGTGTGTAGGTGCCACCGTAGAGATTGTCGGCCGAAACAATGTCATCACCCGCCTGCGCGATGTTCAAAAGCGCAAGTGTAATCGCGGACTGCCCGCTGGCCAGCGCCAGGGCGCCTGCGCCGCCGTCGAGGAGCGCGATGCGTTTTTCCAGCACATCGTTGGTCGGGTTCATCAGTCGCGTGTAGATATTTCCGAACTCGGTGAGCCCGAAGAGCGCCGCCGCGTGGTCGGTATCGCGAAATTGATACGATGTGGTTTGATAAATCGGCACGGCGCGCGAGCCAGTCGTCGGGTCCGGCTCCTGCCCTCCATGCAGCGCCAATGTTTCTATTTTTAAATGATTGTCAATTTTGCTCATATCATCTCCCCTCAATCAATCTAATCCTTATACCCTGACACCTATCGCCTCACGCCCTCAATCACACCGCCCCCCAGTAGTTCATCGCCTGTATAGAAAACAAAAGCCTGACCCGGAGTGATCGCCTCCTGCGGCTCGGCAAAATCAACAACGAGCTTTTCGCCTTCCTTTCTTACCCGGCAGCGCGCCGCCTTTTTACGGTAGCGAATTTTTCCCTCCACTTCCTCAGGAATGGAATCGGCAAACAGATTGAGATCCCCTGCCACAAGCCGCGACGCAAGCAAGTCTTCTTTATGCCCGACGACGACACGATGATTCCGGGCGTCGAGTTCCAGAACATAGAGCGGCCGTTTTGCGCTCACGCCCAGGCCGCCGCGCTGGCCTATCGTGTAATGGATAACTCCGCGATGCCGCCCCAACACATTTCCCATCGAATCGACAATCTCGCCCGGCTCCGGGCACACGCCGCGCATTTCAAAAACCCGGCCGTAGTCGCCATCCGGCACAAAACAGATGTCCTGGCTTTCCGGCCGGCGCGCTATGTGCAGACCGGCTTCATTCGCCTTCCGGCGCACCTCGTCTTTGGTCAAGGCGCCCAGGGGAAACAAAATATTTTTAAGATCACCGCGGCGGATCCCATAGAGGAAGTAGCTCTGATCCTTGCTCTCGTCCACCGCCCGCAAGAGCCGCCAGAATTCGTCCTTTCGTTCAATCCGGGCAAAATGTCCGGTTGCCAAAGAATCAAATCCCAGATCCCGTGTTTTTTTCATCAGGGCACCGAATTTCAAATGCCGGTTACAGTCGATGCAGGGATTGGGTGTTCTTCCTCTTCTGTATTCGCGGATGAATGCACCGATCACCTTCTCTTCCATCAAGTCGGCATAGAAAAACGTCATATGTCCGATGCGCAGATCACCGCAAACGCGCTTCGCATCGTCAATCGCCTCATCGGTAAAGCGCCCAGGACTGCCTGCCTCCCGATGCACCCCCAAAGACATAGTCGCGCCGGTCACATCATAGCCCGCTTCCAGAAGCAAAAGCGCCGCGACGGATGAATCCACGCCGCCGCTCATCGCGACCAGAACTTTTTTAGTCCGTGAATGATCACTTAACATCTTACGCCTCAAATATTACTCATCAGAGAATTTTTCATTTTGCCGCGCCGCTTTCGAACCAGATCGGCAAGCGTGACACAGCTCAAAGTCTCGGCGATTTTTTGCCCCAACGCACCCCATAACGTGTCCGAGTGGACAATTTCATAACTCAAAAACCCTGATAAACCAGTATTACTATCTTTTTGGTAGTGTTTAATGCAACCTAAATGAGATGTCAAGAAAATATTCCACAGCTTGAAAATATTGCCAAGATTTGAAATCTGAAGCGTTGGCCGCGTTTTTCCTTTTCTTTTTCCTCATTATCCTTGACCATTTACCCTTTTACGTGTACGGGTACATCAAATGATCCGAAAAAACATGGGCTGTTGAACTTCAAGCGACCCGTCGCTTTTCGGGGCATATAATCCACCCCAGAAACAAAGGAGACATCCCATGAGCGAGCCCAAAATTACCAATATTGAAATCAACATCGATAACCTCTACAAAGAGGAAAGTTTTTCAGATCTGACTTTTGTGACAATCCGACGGCTCACGCCTGTTAAGACAGACGGCTCGGTCGATGAAAGCCGGGAAACTAAATACACCGGTATGGCGCAACTTATGTCGCCCAACGGTCCGATTCCGGTCCACTGTATGATTGAAGGTGCAAAAAGCCTGGATGACGCCATCGCCAAGTTGCCCGATGAAATTGAAAAAGCCGTGAAAGCTATGATCGCCGAAGCTCAGGAAATGGAAAAACAGGATAAATCACGGATCGTTATGCCCGGCCAATAAGCCTAATAAGCTTCACTTTTATGAATAAAAGGCGGAAACCTTAAATTTCCGTCTTTTTTATCTCGAGCGACGAAACCAATCTCCTTTTCTGATCTTCTCGCATCGGACAGGCTCTCTTCAAAAAAGACACCAAATCGTCAAGTTTCGCCCGTCAAGGCTTTTACGGCGCCTAGTTTTCCAAAGTGTAAAAATATCCGACACATTGTGTAATGTTTGAAAGAGCGTTCGGGCTACGATTCCAAACAAAAACAGCTCACAGTGGCTAAATTCAAAGAAGCCCTTTTCGGATGACGGGCTTGACATTTCCGGTTTGAGAGCCTACATTGTCAGAAAAACAAGGAAATTTTGTTTATGCCCATCTATGAGTTTACATGCGATAAATGCAAGAAAGATTTCGAAGTCATCACGCTGAGCTTAAGCGAAAAGCCCAATGCCATTTGTCCCAAATGTAAATCTAAAAAGACGAAAAAAATCATCTCCAAAGTATCCAAAGGCAAGTACGCATCCCTTGGCGCAGGCGGATCGTCAAGCGCCGGCGCTTCTGCCGCTTCAGGTTGCGCATCCTGTTCATCGAGCAACTGTTCCTCCTGCGGGCACTGAGTTTTTCGACTCCGGGGGCCATTGCCCCCGTTCATTGAACCTTTAGCCGACGCATCCACAATCTCCGGCAATGCCTGGTCAAACGTTTTGTTGCCGCGCCGCTTTTGATCCGACTTGTTCTTCCTTCAATCGGCGTCTTTGCTTTCTCCGGACACGCGCTTTTTTAGGCTCTTGTTCCGGATGGACGTTTTTTCAACCCTTTAACACCTGAAAGGAGGAAGGTTATGAACAACATCTATAAGGTCATCGAAATTATCGGCGGCAGTGAAGTTTCCTGGGAAGAAGCGGCAAAAAAAGCCGTGGAGACAGCCACTAAAAGCCTTAAGGAAATTCGCGTGGCCGAAGTCAAGGAACTCGACATGCGGGTCGAGGATGGAAAGGTTGCAGAGTATCGGGTGAAACTCCGTGTGTCGTTTAAATATCTGCCGGAATAAAATTCAACCCCTGCTCCTGACGGAAATGCCGGCGACATCACAGGGATGTTGCCGGCATTTTTATCCTGTCGATAGCACACATGAGCACCCAAAGCCTTAAACCACCTCGAGTATTCAGGAAATCTGTAAAAAGGCATCTGACTGGCCCTCTGATTTACCAAATCTTTTTGTTCCTGCAGGTAAGAATCGCGGATGCCGGCAACTGAGTTAACCGACAAACCAACCGTAAGCCATTCCGGCAGTGGTGGACATAGCCACGACAATCGCGCAGAACACGGCGGTTTTCTTAACCCCCATAATGCCTGCAATCGCAATCATATTGGGAAGCGACAAAGCCGGTCCCGCTAAAAGCAGCGCGAGCGCCGGACCCTGGCCCATGCCGGAACCGATCAATCCTTGCAGAATCGGCACTTCGGTAAGCGTGGCAAAATACATGAGCGCCCCGACGATAGAGGCAAAGAAATTGGCCCATAGTGAGTTACCGCCGACAAGCATCTGAATGTAGGATTCAGGAATCAGCGCCGGATGACCGGGACGGCCTAACAGAAATCCCGCCACCAAAACGCCGGCAAACAACAGCGGTAGAATCTGCTTGGAAAAATCCCAGGTGGACTGCACCCAGTCTTTGATTTCATCCTTTACAAACCACTTTTTAAGCATGACACCCAGAACAATCATCAGCGCGATCACCACAAACCACTTGACGCTGAAGATCGTCCGCCACAGCATTCCGTCATCATCGGATGGCTTTGCAAACGACGCAAAAATCAGGATTAAAACCATCGTCAGCATATAAAGACCGTTTTTCCACAGCGGCCGGGTTTCCTCCTCGTCGGGCAAAAAGATTTCGCCCGTTTCACGATTGGCGTCGTCTTTGCGGAAAATAAACGCCATTAACAAACCCGTGACAATGGCAAAAATAATTGCGCCAATCGCGCGGGCGAGCCCCAACTGCCAGCCCAGCACCTTCGCGGTCAGAATAATCGCGAGCACATTGATCGCGGGACCGGAATAGAGGAAAGCCGTCGCCGGGCCTATGCCTGCGCCGCGTGTGTAAATACCAGCAAACAGCGGCAGCACCGTGCAGGAACAAACCGCCAGCACCGAACCGGAAACGGACGCAACGGAATAAGACAGAATCTTATTGGCTTTGGCTCCAAAATATTTGAGCACGGCCGCCTGCGAGACAAACACACTGATTGCCCCGGCGATGAAAAACGCGGGGATCAGGCAGGTGAGCACATGCTGGCGGGCGTAGTCCTGAAGCATCATAAACGCTTCGAGGCCCGCCTGACGAATCAGCAGCGCATCCCAGGGGATAAAATACGCGCCCAGAAAGATGCCGACGATCCACAGTAATTTTTGCCACTCTTTCATCTTGAAGCGCCTATTTCTTTCCGGCGGCCAGATGCGCCTGAAGTTTTTTCAAACCATCCCATATTTCATCCGAACCGACATATTTTTGAGTTTCTGCGCCCGGATACCTGATGATGCAAGTCGGCGTCGCGTCAATTTTATGTTCTTTGATGACAGCGCTCAAAAGCGGGAAGATGGACTTTTCGTCCATAGGCTTGATGGCAATGTTTTGTCCTTTCAGATAGGCGGCTAAATCGTCTTCTTTCTTAATTCTTTTTTCCTGCGCTGCACAAAATAGTTCCGCCCGGACATGGAGAAGGTTTTCGATGGCCGGATCGGCATTCACCGCATACAGATAATATTTTGCATAAACCGGCGTAATGCGTGAAAAGGGCACGTCAACAAACATTATCTTTACTTGATCTGTCGCCACCAGCTCTTTGAAAAGCCCTTCAGCTTTGGTGTCGATGGCTTTACACGGCGGGCAAAAATAATCGGAAAATATAATCACTTCATAAGGCCCCTTCCCCAGTGACGGGATCACGCGGACTGCATCCTGCCCGTAAACCGGCGTTACGGAACCGGTAAATGTTAACAGAATAGATATATATCCCAGCACGCTCATCAACAACAACGGAAATCTCTTTATTTTTAACATCGGCACATTCACCTCCCCAAGGAAATACAGCCACATCCGGCTGCGCTTTTCGCGCCAGGCGGACGGAACTTCATAATTCATCAGAAACGACAAAATCAACATCACCGAAAACGCCAGACAAAACGGGCAATAGACGTCGTTTTGCCATTGAAACGCGTACAGATGAACCTCTACACCCAAGCCCGCAGCCAGAAGTATCCGGACAAAAGCCGTCTGTTTAAACGCGGCAAAAACAATCACGACCGACATGTAAGCGATACCGACCCATTTGAGGTCGATCCCCAAAATATCCCCTTTCAGGTAACTGCAGGCGGTATCACAGTAATCGTAATACGCCATAAGTCCAATACCTACAAGCGCCAGGAGAATCGTACCAATGTGGCGATACTTTTTAATGAAGGCAAAAACATCAGACATACCAAGCTCCCTCTATTCACGAATCAAATGCCTTGCGTTTGCAAGAAAACCTGCAACTTCGTTTTAATCTCATCTCGAACACGCCGGAATTCCCGTAAAATATCTTCGTGGCTTCCGGTGGCTTTGGCCGGATCGTCAAACCCGATGTGTGTCTTTTTCGTACCGCCGATATAAAGAGGGCAGGTTTCGTTGGCGTCGCCGCACAGCGTGATGACATAGTCGAAGGTTTGACCATCAAACTCGGATAGATTTTTTGACCGATGCGACAAAATATCAATGCCGATTTCTTTCAAGACCTCAATGGCCTTGGGGTTTACAAACGATGCGTTCGTTCCCGCAGAATATGCCTCCAGCCGGTCACCCCAAAAATGGTTGGTGATGCCTTCGGCTATTTGCGACCGGCAGGAATTTGCCGTGCATAAAAACAAAACTCTTTTTTTCATAAATTTCTAAATCCAGTTCAACGCAATCAGATAAACGCCGCCCAGAATCACCAGCACACCGCAAACCTTTTTGAGGATGACCGCGCCTTTGGACTTTTCACTCCAGTGCAGGTAATGCTGTACCACTTCTGTAAACGTCCCTGCGAAGACCAGCACGGCGCAGTGCCCCACAGCAAAAGCCGCCAGAAGTGATATCGCCAGCGCAAGCTGCGTGGAGGCCATACTGAATACGACGCCCAGCATCGTCGCCATGTAGGCGAATGTACAGGGCCCCAGCGCCACACCAAATATGAGCCCAAGGATAAACGCCGCCAGAAATCCTTTTCTTTTGTAATTGGGGTTTGCGCCGCCTTCCATGAAAGGCAGAGGCAACACGCCCAGCAGATTCAACCCGACGGCGAAAAAAACAATCGCAACAACATAATTGCCGTAGCCGCCGATATCCCCCATCATACGTCCTGCCAGAGCCGTGATGAAACCGATCAGACCAATCGTGATGAGAATGCCCATTCCGAAAAGGAGTGACAGGACAAAAGCCCGGCCTGTGCTGATGTTCCCCTGTCCGTCAATGAAGCCGACAATCAAGGGAATGCAGGCAATGTGACAAGGGGAAAGGATAACCGACAGGATACCCCAGGCGAATGCCGCACCGATGGCGATTTCCGGAGACTGGGTAAGAGCGCCTGTCAGCCAGGTGAATAGTTCAACCAGCATTATTTAACCCCACCCCTTTTTAGGATCTCGACGACACCCTCCTGGGGAAAATAGCCTTCATGTCGGAAATACTCATTTCCGTCCTGATTTAAGAAGACCTGCGTGGGAATGACGCGAATATTGTACTTAGCCGCATCCATTTTCCCCTCGGGCGTCCAGACGTCATGAAATACAACTTTGAGCTGCTCGCCGAATTCCTCTTCCACCGCTTTCATGACGGGCTGCATCGCGCGGCAGGGAATGCAGTTGACGGAACCGATTTCCACAAAGGTCACAACCGGCATTTTCTTTTTTTCAACATCCGCCGGTTTCTTTTCAGGAGCAGCAGGAGCGACAGGCGCCGCCTGGAACGGGACATTCGATGGCGCAACTGCGGCCTCGGAAACTTCAGTGGCTTCCTGCCTCGGTGTTTCCGGTTTAATATTCGCAGCCTCGGTTCCTGCATTCTCCACGGCCGCGGTGTTATCGCCCGCATCATCCGATTTTCCACAACTCATTAAGAGCAACACCGCAACCACGATAAGTCCAATTATTTTCAAACGCATAATCATGCAACAACCCTTTCCATTATTATTGCTGCTTTCAGCCCTTAATCCAGCCTTTGATCTGGTCTTCCGAAGGGATTTTTCCGGCCGCCTTCACTTCGCCGTTGACCACCAGAGCGGGCGTCGTCATGACACCGTAGCTCATAATTTTTTTAAAATCTTCGACTTTGGAAATATCGGTGCTGACACCTTCTTTCCTGGCGACTTCACGAACCAATTCTTCCAGCTTATGGCACTTTGCACAACCGACACCCAAAACTTCAATCTTCATAGCCTTGACTCCTTAAGTTTAAAATTCCATGACACGCAGGTTAAATTGATATGACCTTTACCGGCGATTACCGGCAACACCGCAAAATCGCTTTTTGTTCACGGACATTGGAGGAAAGCACGTCTTCTACACAACCCATGAACTGCATCACGCATGGCGTCCGCAGCGTATAAAAAATGGAATTTCCCCGCTTGTCGTCACTCACCAGACCGGCATTTTTCAAAACACTCAAATGCTTGGACACGGTGGACGCGTCCGCGCCAATCATGTCGGTGAGTTCGCCAACACAGCGCTCGCCTTTGTTGAGCTCCTCGATAATCAGCAATCGACTGGGATGCGCCATGGCCTTGATGATTTTTGCCCGCGCTTCATAACGCGCCTTTAAAGAATTCTTCATAACACCCCCTATGCTATTTGGCAAAATAGCCATGTAGCATAGTGTTGTCAAGGTATATTATTTACCCTGAAGACGACCGGCATAAACACTTGATTCCATTTATTCTTGATGGTCTCTGCACGAGAGACGATTACACCGATCAGGTTCCGCCGAAAAGTGGAATGCCGCCGCGCAGGGAACTTTCCCCCAAAAACCCGACCGTCACCTTTTCGCCTTCGACGATGACGGGGACCTGTCTTCTTCCCCCGGAAAGCGTGAGCATTTCTTTGAGCTTTTCAGCGTCTTTGTCTACGTCTATAAAGACGGCTCTGTCTTTGTAAGCTTCTTGCGCCTGCACGCAGAAAGGACAGGTGGACGTGCCGTAAATCAATATTTTTTTGCCCGTTTTATCTGTGCACTGCATACCCTTCCTCACCGATGTTTTAAAGTCCGTCTTGCTTTTGAAAATACTTCTGCTGAAATTTGAGCGCCACCGTTACCAGGGCAATCATCACCGGCACCTCGACCAGCGGGCCGATCACCGCGGCGAACGCGGCGCCGGAAGAGATGCCGAACACCGCAATCGCCACGGCAATGGCAAGCTCAAAATTATTGCTGGCCGCCGTGAACGCCAGCGTCGTCGTTTTGGAATAGTCTGCGCCAAGCTTCTTTCCCATGTAAAACGACACCAGAAACATCACGACAAAGTAAATCAAAAGCGGAATGGCGATGCGCACGACGTCCATCGGCAAGGTAATAATTAAATTACCCTTGAGACTGAACATGACCACAATGGTGAACAAAAGCGCAATCAGCGTGAGCGGACTGATGAGCGGCACAAAGCGCGCGTGGTAGCGCTCCTTCCCCATCACCTTGACACCGACCAGCCGGGTGAGCGCGCCCGCGATAAAGGGAATACCCAGATAGATGAAAACGCTCTCAGCAATCTGGCCGATGCTGACATCCACAACAACGCCGGCGATTCCAAAATAGGGCGGAAGGACCGTGATAAAAAACCACGCAAACACGCTGTAAAACAAAACCTGAAAAATGCTGTTGAAGGCCACCAGACCCGCCGCATATTCCGTGCTGCCTTTGGCCAGTTCATTCCAGACGATGACCATCGCAATGCAGCGGGCAAGCCCGATCATGACAAGCCCCACCATATAGTCGGGCTTGTCCGGCAAAAAGATAATGGCCAGGGCAAACATCAGAATCGGCCCGATAACCCAGTTTTGCACCAAAGACAGGCCCAGAATTTTGAAATTGCGAAAGACGCGCGGCAGCTCCTCATATTTCACTTTGGCAAACGGCGGATACATCATCAAAATAAGCCCTGCCGCGATGGGAACATTGGTCGCCCCCACCTGAAAGCGGTTGATGAAGCCTTCAACGCCCTCAATGAAATAACCAAAGCCCACGCCCAGAATCATGGCCGCGAAGATCCATAATGTGAGAAAGCGATCTAAAAAGGACAATTTATTTGCGATATGCTCTGACATGATTCCCCTGGCCTTTTAACTGATATTTTGAGCGGCTTCCAAAAGCCATTGCTGGATTTTTTTCTTCTCCGGCACAGAACCCACGGCAACAACTTTGCCGTTTATGATTAAAGCGGGCGTTCCCATGACCTCGTAGCGGCCGATTTCCTTGATGTCGGTCACATGCAGTAAATCGCCCGCCAGATTTCCTTCAGCCATGACATCGCGCACACTCGATTCCAAAGATGCACACTGGGCGCAACCCGGACCCAGAATCACAACCTGCAAACCGCAAAAGGCCTCTTCTTCAACGTCTTCACCCATGAACTTCTTATACTCACGAAACAACGCTTTACCGTAGGCTTCCTTGATGGTGGATGGGATATAATTGCGTTTCCCCACGCGCTTGAGCAGCTCGCCGGTGATTTCCGCTTCGGTTTTCTCCTTAGCCCATTCCACAATCGCCTGAATGTTGTATTCCAGACCGACGACACCCGTCTGCCGCCCGTCAACTCGAATTTGAGAAACCTTGTTTTCCATGATGAACCTCTAAATATTCTTCTTTCGGTATACACTAAGATCGTTTACAACCGGATTTGCGCTCTATATCCGGCAATCTTTTTACCATCTGATGAATCTGCGCGTCGTCGGAGAACCAATGGCTGAGATTGCCTAAAAGCACGGCCGCATAGGGATTGTCGCTTGGGTACCGGAGGGAATAATACACCCATAAGCCGTCCTTGTCCCCTTTGACCAAACCGGCCTTTTCAAGCGCCTTCATATGCTTGGACACCGTCGGCTGGGCCATATCCAAAAGCTCTTGAATTTCGCAAACGCACAGGGTTTTAATCTGTAGAATCTTTAATATTCTTACCCGTGTGGCATCAGAGAGCGCTTTCATCACGCTTATGAAATGATCCATGTTCTCCCCTAAATATTCCTTTTTTGGAATATATAGAGATGCCTGGGGCCTTTGTCAAGTGCATTTTCCGGCGGAGGTTCTTTCATGTGCAAGACCGCCGGATTAAACCTTGATCAGCCTCACCCGGCTTTGGTAAAACACGTCTCTGCCGCCCATCGGATCGACAAGGCCGGTGTTTTGATGATTGGGATTGATAATCAACGGATTTTCCGTTAGCCTACACGAGCTGCCTCAAGATCAGGCGCTTGTGTAAAAAAGAAAGCCTTATGCCACGATAAATGTTTGCCCATCGAGCCAGACGTGAGTTGACAACATGAACCCGGCCCCTTTCATTCTCGGCTATAAGATTTTTCTCATCGTCGCGTTCGCGGCCTGTCTTTTTCTGCTGGCCTTAGCCTGGCGTTATCGTCAGGCGCGTGGATCAACCGCGCTTTTAATCATGCTGATGGGTGAAACGCTTTGGATATTCTTCTATGTTTTACAGCTTTGGGGTTTTCCGCATCCGTTTCCAGATCCCTATTTCTGGTCGAAACTGACTTTTTTGGGCGTCGTCATGGTGCCTGCCTCTTTTCTGGCCTGGTCATCCATTTATACCCAGCGCGATGCCTGGCTCGGAAAAACAGCCATCGTTTTGTTGCTCGTCGAACCCGTCGTCTTTAACGCCATGATCTGGACCGATCCCTGGCACGGCTGGTTTTCCGGAAGCTTTAAAACCACCGGCCAGTTGGGAATCGCCTTCACCCTCCATACACTTTACTCCTACCTGCTCATTTTCGCCGGCGTGGCCATGCAAGTCCGAAATCTTTTTCAGATTCAGCCCGCTTATCGTCTCCAGGCTTATCTGTTGATTTTGGCTCTGCCCGTCTCCATTTTTTCCAACATCCTGACCATCGCTTTTATAGAAACGATAAAGCTGGATTTCTCTCCGATAGGATTTCTGGTTGTGGCGGCCGCCCTGACCTATGCGCAGGTCAGGCATAAGCTTTTCGATATTCTTCCGGTTGCCCGCCATAAAGTAGTGGACGACATGCGCGACGGCCTGGTTGTGCTCGACCAGGACAACCGCATCATCGACATCAATCCCGCGGCAAAATTCATCCTGGCAACAAGCATGAAAGAAGCGCGGGGTCTTTTGGCCCAAGCCGTCATCCCCATATGGAATAAACTCATTGAAAGGCCATTTGATCAGGAACAAAAGACCATCGAAGTCACCACTGATAGCGGGGTAGTTCGACACATTGATGTGGAAATGTCCGTCATGCTCAACCGGCTGGGTCAACCCGCAGGCAGGCTGGTGCTGCTGCGCGACGTCACCCGGATCAAAAATATCGAAAAGGCTCTTCGCGAAACCAACGAAGAGCTCCTGGCAAGAATTCATGAAATTGAAAAGCTTCAGGAACAGTTGAAGGAGCAGGCCATTCGGGATCCCCTCACCGATCTGTATAACCGGCGCTTTTTACATGAAACACTCGAACAAGAGCTGATCCGGGCCGAAAGAACAAAAGAGCCGATCAGTCTGGCGCTCATCGATCTGGACCACTTCAAAAACATCAACGACACCTTCGGTCATGACGCGGGAGACTTTGTGTTGAAAGCATTGGCAAAATGTTTGACACAAAAAATGCGTCAAAGCGATGTAGCCTGCCGCTATGGCGGTGAAGAATTTCTCATTATTATGCCGGGCGCACCTTTGGCCGTCGCCACCACCCGGATCGACAGCCTGAGGGAGACTTTCAGCGCAAAGACGACAGTCGTCGGCAGCCATCAGATCACCGCAACGTTTTCAGCCGGGCTGGCCGCCTATCCGGTATCAGGTAAAAATGAAAATGAGCTTCTCCTTGCCGCCGACAAGGCCCTCTACGAAGCAAAGGCGGCGGGACGAAACCGCGTTGTCGCGCTGGCGTAACTTTCGGCCGGACGCCGGCCAAAGGCAAGGATCCGACTATCAAGAAACGGGAGGATCCCCGGCTTTTTTGCGTCAGGCGGCTTCAAGATTCGAAACGACTAAGCCCCGATGGACGAAAGAATCTCAGGAATGTCGGAATAGTCGTCAAACCAGATCGGATGGACGCCGAGTTGTTCGAGAATGAAGCTTTGCTGATCCACATCGACGCGGTGCACTTCTTCGATGATGGAAACGATCTGCTCCTGCCAGTCGCTATCAGCCGATTTAAACTTTTCCTCCCAGTCGGTTTTAACGCCGCTGACTTCAAAACGATAGAAGTAAGTCAACGCCTTTTCATTGATGCGGTTTAACTCGGCCTGATCCGGTTTTTTCAAGGCCGGTTTTTTCAAGAGCGCATAATTGTTCGTCTCGACGGGCATTTGGGAGACCGCGTCAAGCAGCCTGCGCATGTTCCGGTCGGACAAAGACAGGCCGATCATCAGCCCCGTAGTGCTCGATAGAGATTGAATCTGCACCAGATTGGCCCAGGAGTAGGCGTCCTTGGCGGACTGGTGATATTGATCTTCAGTAAAGACGATGTCCTGCTCGGTCAGTTCCGTCACATTGAGCGGAACATAGCCGTGCACATGATAAATGGGCAGCTTACCCCGTCCAAGCGGCGCGGCCTTGCAGATTGCCTGATACGGATGCCCGGCAAGCGAAATTTCCAAAAGGGAATCATAATTATAGGTAATGACGCCCCGCACACCCCTCCGACCGTCGGACGCCCCCCGGCATAGATTCGTGATCGCCCCCAGCGTCGGGTTGCCACGGCAGATCGCGGCGGGATCGACTGCCGATTCGCCCTCTTTAAATCCGTCTAAAAAACCGGCGTAGAGAGTCTCCCACAGATGGAGCATGAAGTCATCGTCATCCTTGTAATACCGTCGAAGCTTGCGCGCGGTGATTTCCAGAGGCTCGTTGGTGCGTTCCAGATGCCATTCGGCGGTGGCGAAAAGATAACTCGGATAAAGCCGCCAGGGCGTCGGGGCGTGTTTGCCCAGCGCCGAAAAATACATTGCCAATACCAGTTTATCCCAGGTGGGAAGGCCGCTTCCGACGGATACACCGGCGCCCAGATAAAGCGACAGATTGCCGTTTTGATACGCTTTGCGCAAAGACTCAATCGAATCGCAGCAGATACCGCTCACAAAACCTCCGGCAGTGGAAAATGAAGTTAAAAACTTCCTTGAAATTTTGAATCTGGAATCATCAAACGATAAATCCAGTTTGCGAGACATTTCGGGGCTGAAATTTGTTACATCCAGTATTTTTTGTTGTGCATTTTCATCTCAACGACAAGTTTGAAAAGATCGCCGGACGTGAGAAGTCGTTCATCGAGGAAATATTTACCGATCCGGGGCTGGGTGGTTTTCTGCTTTTCTAAAATTCGCGTCAGCTGATAGCGGGACAGATACCCCAGCCGGATCGCACACTCCCCGAACTTTTCGCCGTATTTACGGGATCGCAGAATGGCAAGAACATCCGGCCCCGTAAGCCAGTCCCAGCTGACCGCAATCGCGCCGACCGACGGCCGATGCAGACGCTGCCAGACGATGGCCTTGATCAATTGCGACAATGAGATGCTTCCCGAATAATACAGGTATTGCCCCAGAAGCAGACGCCGCGTTGGCATCCGGCCCGAATACAGAGGTTCGGCGGGCGTTCGGGGTTTTGCCTGACGGGGTTGCGTAAAGGTCGCCGATTTCGCGCGGGGTCGGAAGCCGGAACGCGCGGAGGGGGACTGATCGGCGCGCCGGTGGGTCTGCCGCCGCTGATAGAGCGCGCCTTTTTCATCGAGGGAATACTTCCAGGGCGCGGCCATAAACTCCAAAAGAAGTTGATAGGCCACACTGACTTCCTTGAACCGGTCGGCAAGGAAGTCCGAATTGCCGCTCGTCACAACGGCCCGGTCGGGATGCGTTTCCATCGCTTTTTTACGGTACGCGGCTTTAACGCCCGCGGGCTTGAGATAACGCAGAAATTCCACCGACACGTCGATGTCGGTTCCAAAAAGGGATTCACAGGCTTTGAACAGATCCTGACGGGAGACGGCCGTATCGGACAAAAACGATCTCCTTTTCAGCGTTTTATTGCCTCGCACTGTAGCATGGCGGCCGAAAAAAAAACAAGCGGCAAATGCCCGTCGATGACAACCGTCTGTTGATCATCTTCTTTCTTGACTATTGTCCATTTTCTCCATAAAGTTGCGCGCAGAAAAAAAATCCTACGGAGGCCCCTCATGAAGCGAATACCGATTTATCTTCTTGTTGTGTTTGCGGCCTGTTTCCTGTACCTGCCCGCACACGCTCAGTCCGTTACCTGGAACACCGATCAAATGCTTTCCGTTTCAACGGAGAACACCACGACACCTGACGTTGCCGTCTCCGGCAATCGGGCAGTTGCCGTCTGGGCGCAGCGGGACGGCGATTTCGATCACATTTATGCCAGCTATTCGACCAACGGGGGTGAAACCTGGAGCACGCCCCAGTTAATCGAAGATAATTTTTACCGCGCCCAAAAACCACGTGTGTTCATGTCGGGAGAAAAGGTGGTCGCCATCTGGGAGCAATTCAACGGCTCCGTGATCAATGTTTACAGCAATTTCTCCACCGACGGAGGCGTAACCTGGCTGGCCACGGCCAGCCCCCAACGGCTCAATACCGTTGGAAGCTATGACGCCGGGGAGACCAGCGCGGCCATGTCGGGCGACAACATCGTGGTCGTCTGGGCGCAGTTGCTCGACGGATCCTTCAACCGCATTTACGCCAACACCTCAACGAACGCGGGCGTCACCTGGGGAACGCCGGTCCAGATCAGCAGCACAACCTCGACCATTGCAAAGTCGCCGCATGTCGCCATTTCCGGCGGCAATGCCGCGGCTGTCTGGCAGCAGGAAAAAGATCCCGCCACGAATTTTTACCTTATCCGAGCTAACGCTTCGGCCGATGCCGGCCTTACCTGGGGAACCGACGCCGCTGTGGACAACACTCCGTCTCAGCAAAGCAGAAGACCCCAGATCGCGGTGTCGGATGACGCGGTGGTGGCCGTCTGGGATACCGAAGACGCAAGCGGCTGGACTCACATGTATTCCAACCGCACCGCTTTTTCCGGCGGGACGGTTGTCTGGACTCCGGCCAACGCTCAGCTGCTGGAAGACACCGCAACCGGCTTTTACGATGTGGAAGCGAAAATTGCGATGTTTGGGCAAAACGTCATCGTCGCCTGGCAGCGATGGGACGCGAGCAATCATACGTGGCTTCAATCCGTCCAGTCGGGAAATGCTGGCGCAAGTTGGAGCCTTCCGGTAACGCTCGACGGCAGCGCTTCCGGGATTAATCGACACGAACTGATTCTGATGGAACGCTACGCGGTTGCCATCTGGCAATACGATGATGGCTCCCTTGCGAAAGTCCGCACCAGCGCCTCGTTTGACGAGGGCGAGTCCTGGACGGATCCCGAAGCCATCGACAGCAGCACACTCTACAACAACTTTGACATGAAAATTGCCGCATCGGGCAACAATCTGGTCAGTGTCTACGCCAGATACAACTCCGACCCGGCGATTGACCGGGTAAACATCTATGTCAATTCCGCCGCCTACTCAAGCGGCGGGGTCGGCCCGATCCCCGGCGCGGGCGGCGGAGGCGGAAGCTGCTTTATCGCCAGCGCGGCCTTCGGCTCGCCTTTGGCCTCGCAGGTGGATAGTCTGCGCAAATTCCGCGACGGCTATCTGCTCACCAACAGCCTGGGCCGCAAGTTCGTCGCCTGGTATTACGCCAACGGTCCGGCCGCCGCGCAGTTTATCTCTGACAAACCGATGGCCAAAGCTTTCGTCAGAGTGGCGCTTTATCCGCTGGTCGGCTTTTCTTTCCTGCTGGTCAACGGCTACCTGCCGTTTGCTCTGGCGGGGCTTTTGCTTGCGGCAATCGCTTTTCTTTACCTGCGCCGCCGAAAAACGGCCGCTTAGATGGATTGAACCTGAGTTTTAAAGCCGCACCCCCGGCCGAATCCGCGCCGGGGGTGCTTTTCGTTTAACGCTGATTAACTTATCAGTTTAATCCTGATGGTCAAGTTTCTTTCTTTTGCCACGCCCGCCGGAAAGATCCAGTCTTTCATTTTTTCGATCAGACATTGCCAAATTGTCGCCTGCTTCAGATTTCCCGAATCGATGAAGACGGCTTTCACCGTGCCGTCGGCGTTGATCGTCAGTCGCACGGTGAAGATCGTTCCGTTGGCCGTTCCTTTCAGGCAGGATGCCAGATCCTCCGCCTGACGCGTCACGGAGTCAAACGCCTTATCACGGCTCCATCCCTTCGAAACCGTAAGCGAAAGAATTTCAAACTTCTGAGATTCGTCTTTGGAAACGCCTTTGAACGCCCGCTCCGGGCTGATCGGTTGTGCAGGCCGTCCAACGACTTCATGGCGCTGCATTTTAGCGGTTTGCGCCATCACCGGCCCGAAAGCCGCATCACCCACAGCATGGTTCGACACGCCTTGAGGCAAGGGCAAAGGCTGCTTCACTAAAACGGGCTTTCCATCCACGTTGCGAATTTCAGAATCCACGGCGACAAACGAAGTATAGGCGCTAAGCAGATTGTAAGACAGAGCCAGGCGCGTGATGTCTTCGACGCGTTTGGCGTTGTGGCGCAGGCTGTTGTAGTCCGACAAAAGCGCGATGCGGTGACGCGCCCACAGGTATTTCAGAGCGGATGCGTCTTTAGACGGCTTGAAATCCGAAACAGCAAGGCTTTCTGAATATTGCCCCGTCCCCGTCGTTCCGCGCAAGGTAATCGTTCCTTGAGGCTTGCCGCGCCACTTTCCGAACACAATCACCGGACGCTCGGCCAAAACGTCGGGGACAGTCTGCGGTTCCACATCATAGGCCTCAAATCCATGGAAACGAACTTGAATTTGCGCAAGCGCGGGTGTCTCGATCATCTTGCGGAAACGCGCGGCCTCCGCGGCGGCTGTTTTCGGATCGGTCAGCACAAACGGCTCGCCCATCCCGACTCTGGCCATGCCTTCGATGAGATGACGGTTCACACTGGAGCCGATGCCGAAGGCAAACAGGTTGGCTTTGCCCAGATTCGCGCGAATCAGATCAAAGGCTTCTTCCTCCACGCTGACATAGCCATCTGTCACAATCACCATCGTTTTGGAGCTTCCTTCCAAGCGCGGCAGATCGAGCGCGCACCGAAGAGCCGGCAAAAGCTCGGTACCGCCTCCGCCTCGCTGACGTTCGATCACAGATATGGCTTTTTGAATATTGCCGCGCGTCGCGGGCAGGGATTTCTCGGCAAGCAACGTCGAACCGCCCGAAAAGAGCAAAACGTTAAAGGTATCCGAGGAGCGCAAATTCCCGATGAGATCGGCCAGAAGTTTTTTGGAAATATCCAGCGGGAAGCCATGCATGGAGCCGGACACATCGACAATAAAGATATACTCGCGGCCGGGAATATCGGCCACGGCGATTTTTCGGGGCGGCTGCACCATCAGCGCAAAGAAGTTTTCTTTTTCCCCTTCATGCAAAAGCAAGCCGCCCGCAATCCGGTCGCCCGCCAAACGGTAGCGCAAAATGAAATCGCGGTTCGCGGCGTTTCGATCCTTTTGATCCAGACGAATGTCGACCTTGTCGGTGCCTGCAAACGTTGTGGTCACTTTGTGGGAGGGACAGCTCACCTCGCCGATCGGCATGCCTGCCGCCAGAGAAAGCGTCAGGTCAAATGTTACAGGCGATGTCTCGCCCTGCTTCAAATAGGGATTAGCCGTCCAGTCCGAAGCTTCTTTACCTGACCCGCCGCGCCCCACATAACGTGGTCCGACCACGGTCGGATAGACAAACTCGTAGATCCGGTCGGTCGGAATCAGAAGCTCCGTGTATTTGAGCTCCACCCGGATTTCGTCGCCGGGCAGAATGTTGGCGACATTCATCTGGAAAACATTGGGGCGGTGCTGCTCTAAAAGAGAAGCGCTTTTCCCGGCATCGCGGGCCTGCTCGTAAATTTTGCGCGCCTCGTCGCGGCGGTTGATCTGCGCTTCGATCACTCTTTTGCCGATGGTCATCTTCATGCCGTAGACGGCCGCGCGTGTGGAGCCCGGAAAAACATAGATCGCCTCTATCGGCCGACGTCCTTCATTTTTGTAAACCTGGACCACCGTCACATCGGCGATGACACCGGCAATAGACACGGATGCTTCCGTGGCTTTGAGCGGCATCCGGTCGGTTGCGGGATCATCGCTTTGCACAAAAAAATAAGGGGACAACATTCGCGTGTCCTCCTCCTGAGCAAAGGACAAAGAGCCTGCACTAAGCAAAATCGCTAAAATCAAGCCTGCCGTAAAACATCTTTTCTTTAATCGTTTCATCTTTGGAACCTCCCTTCGAATCGTTTTGGAGGGTTAGACAGGAATTCTCCCGGAAAGTTCCCCTTTTTTTTTAAATTCTGTTTAGGCGCTTGAACGTTTCTTTTAAATTTTATCAAAACAACGTGATGCGTGGCGTTCCATGCTCCTTATCGCGATCAATTATTATTTATATATATTCAATACTTGCATAAATAAAGATGAATCCGGGTCATTTTGGCACGTCTTTTTCATTAGATAAAGTCAAACAAAACGCTTTAAACCTTTTAAGGAGGGTACAGATCATGAAAAAGACATTAGGAACAATGGTAGCGGCGGCGGCAGTGGTTTTCTTGACGGCAACCTTCGGATTTGCCGAATACGCGGCGGCGGGCGCAGCAAACTTTCCGTATTTTCAGCTGGGCTGCCTGATCGTGGGCGGTTTGATTCTGGTGAGCCTCAAGAGAAAGTATGACAAGATGTACACGGCGGAAGTGGTGGGTGTTTTCGCGCTGTACACCATGCTGATGGCTTTGTTCACCAATCCGGTCATCGACATGGTCAAAACAATCGTCACCTGAAACATTAAAGAGATTTGACAAAGAAACGCAAAAAAAGGAAAGGAGGGGCGGCGGATCATGATCGCGAATAAATATAGCGCATTCCACGGTGTGGTGGTGTTATCGGCCTGGGGATTTATTACGGTGATCGCTTCCTTCCTGTTTTTGGGATTGGGCTATCAGTTGGACAAACTTCTGGGCACAACTCCCCACTTCATGATCGGGTTGTTTTTCCTGGCCGTCTTTCTGTGCATGACCAGACTCTATCAGGAAGCAAAAAGAAGAATGAACGGATTATAGGATGCACTCCACCGCTCATTGAAAGCGTCGTGACCTCCGAATTCTGATCTGTTGAAAATATGCCGACCCCTCAAGCTCGGACGGTTTGAGGGGTTTTTATTTACAAAACCCCTCCCCTCGTGCTAAGCCTGCGCGCATGTCAATCTGGAAAGAAAATAGACGCATTCTCCTGACCTGCCCCAAGGGGGTGGTCTCCTTGCTCAAATCGGAGGTGGAGCAGCTCGGTTACGCGGTCGTCGGAGAGATCGACACAGCCGTCTCCATCGACGGGACGATGACGGACGCCATGCGGTTGAATCTGCATCTGCGCACCGCGTCGCGAATCCTGTACCAGCTTCAATCCTTCAAGGCTATTTCGCCCGCTTCGGTGTATGACCGCGTTTCTTCCCTGCCCTGGGAAGCCTGGCTTCACGAGTCGGGACCCCAGGCCTATATTTGCGTCACCTCGGTCGTCGAAAATCCGCTCATCAACGATTCCCGCTTCGTCAATGTAAAAGTCAAAGATGCCATTGTGGACCGCATCCGGAATGAACGAGGCGCGCGGCCGGATTCCGGCCCCGAACGCGACCGTGCGGTGATTCACATCTACTGGAAGAACGATCAGGCAAGCGTTTATCTCGACACCAGCGGAGAACGCCTGTCGATGCGGGGATATCGGAAAATTCCACTGACCGCGCCTCTTCAGGAAGGTCTGGCCGCGGCGCTGATTTTAGCCACGTCCTGGCGAGGCAAAGGCGCGCTTATCAATCCGATGTGCGGCAGCGGAACGCTCGCCATCGAGGCGGCATTGATTGCGCAAAACCGGGCGCCGGGTCTTCTGCGTAACCGGTTCGGGTTCATGTCGATCAGGGATTTCCCCGCCGATGCCTGGCAGGACATGCGCAGGCAGGCTCGAAAGCAATCCTTCAGCCCGGCCCGACTCCGGATTATCGCCACCGATATCGACCCGCGCGCCGTGGAAGCCGCGCGTCGAAACGCGCAGACGGCCGGTGTAGATCACTGCCTTGAATTTCACGTCTGCCCTTTCGAGCAAACGCCCATCCCGCCGGGAGGCGGCATCCTCGTCGTCAACCCCCCCTACGGCGAACGCCTGGACACCGTTGCGGACGGGCCCAAAACAATCTCCAGCGCCCGCCGCGACGCGTCGGGAAACCGTTTCATCATGCGCAAAGCCTCCCTGCAGCCGAAACCATCCGCCGCAATCGCCGCGCTGCAAAACCTGGAAACACTGTACGCCGGACTGGGAAACTTTTTTAAACAGTCCGCCCGCGGTTATCAGGCCTACATCTTTACCGGCAATCTGGGAATGATCAAAAAAATCGGCCTGCAAACCAAACGACGCCTGACCTTTTTCAATGGCGACATTGAATGCCGCCTGCTGGAATACGACCTTTACGCCGGCAGCAAAAAAGTCAGAGGACCGAAAGATGCTCCACCGGCATCTTCTCCACAAGACGACGCTTAAGAAAAATCTGTCGCAAACCGATAAGAACCGGTCAGCGCCGCGAAACCTTTTGCCATGGGTCTTTTTTTGCGGCAAGACTATGCAAAGCAAAAGGAAACTTTCCGCAATGCCCAGAAAACTCTTCATTCTCGCGTTCCTTTTTCTTGCCACGTCCTGCCTGCCGTCGCAGAACATCACAGCGGGCAGCCCTACGGTCGGGACGCTGTCCGCATTTGAAGATCCGGCGGGTCATTTAAACATTTTGGACATCCTCGACAGAAAAGATGAATTCCAAACCGCTTCCGGAGAAACCCCGAACTTTCTTCTGACACGCTCCGCCTGGTGGTTTCGTATTCCCGTCCAATACACCGGCTTCGAAAACAAAACCTTCTATCTCGATGTGTTGTATCCAACGCTCGATGATGTTTTGCTTTTCGTCGTCGGCGCAGACGGCCCCCGCGGCTTTCAGCGAACAGGAGATCGCATCCCGGCCGAGGCGAGGCCCTTTCCGGATGCCATGACGCTCGTTGTCCCCTTCGATCTGCAAGCCGGAGAATCCGTCGATCTTTACATCCGCGTCCGGGGGAACGCTCAGGCGCTTTTATTTCCTTTTAAAATTCGGACCGAGGCGGAGCTGCGCAAGTCGCTTGCGACGGAACGGTTTATTCACGGCATCATGGCGGGGCTCTTTGTGGCCCTTCTGACTTTTAACTTTTTTCTCTACATCATGCTCAGAGAGCCATCCCGGCTTTACTTCATGGCCTATCTGCCGTTTGTGTTTCTCGCCTTTACCGCGCTCGACGGATTCGGCCCGACGGTGATCTACCCGGACAATACCTGGTTTGTAAATGAAGGATTGGTTTTTTTCCACGGCTTGAGTTCCATTTTCATACTGCTTTTCACACGGGTTTTCCTTCGAACGGAAAAAGGCGTCATTTTCGACCGGGGCGTCAAAGCCGTCGGTATCATCAGCATCCTGCTGGTTTTATCGGCCTTTCTCATCCCGGTGCGTCAGGCCTATCTGTTTAGCGCCTCAATGCTTTTAGTGACGCCCCTTGTCCTGATGCTTCTTAGCTTCACGGCATGGCGTCGGGG
Source organism: uncultured Smithella sp. (assembly GCA_964443625.1). GTDB lineage: Bacteria > Desulfobacterota > Syntrophia > Syntrophales > Smithellaceae > UBA8904. The sequence goes on from CAYUDM010000001.1 coordinate 127,404, forward strand.
AAAAACGGAGGTGCGATTCTACGTTCTGGCGCAAAGCGCTTCGTTTCTTGGGGGCTTGTTGTTTGTTTTGATGGTGTCGGGTATTTTGCCTTTCTCCAAATGGTTTCTGGAAGCCATCCCGATCGGTGTGTGCACGGGAGCGCTCATGCACTCTCTGGCCATCGCCGACCGCATTCGCATTCTTGAGCAAAAAAACAAAGCCGCCGAAGAAACCGCTCGTCGAAATCTGGAATTGCGTCAGGAAGAGTTGGAGACACTGGTCGCGCAAAGGACGCATGAACTGGAAACCGCACGCCGTGAAGCGGAACGACAGGCAACCACGGATGCGTTGACCGGCATCTTCAACCGGCGGGGACTGCTGGCCGATGCCGACCGGGCCATGAAGCTGACGCTTCGCTATGGACGGCCTTTGTCTCTGGCCATGTTCGACATCGACCGATTCAAAGCCATCAACGATCAATACGGCCATCTGGAAGGCGACCGGATCTTGCAGGAAATCACACGGGTGGTCTCACATGAAATCCGAACAACCGATTTGTTCGGACGCGTCGGGGGAGAAGAATTTCTGATCGTCATGCCCGACACCCCGTCGCAGGCCGCATCCGACCTGGCTGAGCGACTCCGCGCGCGGATCGAGGAAAATATTCGAACCGGACATCCGGCCCGGACCGTCACCGCCAGTTTCGGCGTTGCGTGCCTGTCCGCTAAAAACAGCACACTGCGCCTGCTCATTGAGGCCTCCGATGCCGCGCTTTACAAGGCCAAGCAAAACGGCCGCAATCGAGTTGAAATCGATGATCCGCAAAGGACGTTTCTCTAGCTCGCCGATTCCTTTTCTTTGGCCTTGGCCGCCTTTTTAGCCGCCTTCGCCATGGCCTTTTGTGCCTTCTTGTCGAAAACGGCGGGCTGTGACGTTTTTTGAAGCGCTTGCCCGGAGGACTCGATCACGGGGGTCTGCGGCCTGGCCGACGATTCGGGACCCTGCGCTTTTTCTAGTTTGTTTTCTTTTTCCCTTTTCAGTCGCGCTTTTTTAACAATGGCTTCCGCCAGCATTCTGCCGAACTGCCCGATAAATCCGGCAATGAGGACCAACACGACCCACTTGAGCGCGGACCATGTGCTCAAGTAATCCAAAATTTCAGACATACAGACCTCCCAAAAAGGGTTGACCGAAAGGGCCGACCGACCGAAACGGCAAGCCCTTTATACTCGAATCACGCGTTCCCTCTCAAGGATTATGTTTTCCGATACTCAGGCGGCGCAGGAAGAGACCGGAGCCCTCAGACATTGAAATCGCGCCGGGCATCTGCTATACAACACGCGGTTATCTAGTACCGGCCAAAGCGCCATCATGGAGATTTTTGCGACATGATTTGTTTGTCAAGAAGCGCCCTAACCGCTTTCATCCTCCTGGCCTTTCTTTGCGCCTGCTCGCCACCTCGCATTCAACCTGTCTCCGGTTCGGCCGCGGAGCCGCCATCCGCGGCTTTTTTCCGGGCGGCAAAAAGCGGAAATCTGGTGGACCTGATGCGTCTGGTGGAAGAAAAGACCGTGCCGATCTCAACGCGGGACGCCTCGGGCTGGAACGCGCTGATGTATGCGGCGCAAAACGGGCACGAAGGCATCGCGGAATACTGCTTAAAAATGGGTGAAAAAATCGAGGGCCGCGACAAAGACGGGCTCACGGCGCTGATGATCGCCGTCAACTACCGTCAAACCGGCATGGTCCTGTATCTGCTCGAATCCGGGGCGCAGGCCGACACGCAGGATAAAAACGGTTACACACCGCTCATGTGGGCCGTCTACAACAAAAGCGATGACAGCATCGCCCCGCTTCTGAAAACCGGGCTGGCCCTTGACGCCCGGAATCGATCCGGGCAAACAGCGCTGCATCTGGCCTATTACTACCAAATGACGGACGCCGCCCGGAAAATCCTCGCGGCGGGCGCGGCGGTGGGTCTTCGCGACAATTACCTTCAGACACCGCTGCATCTGGCGGCGTCCTCAGGCAACCTTCCCGGTGTAAAAAGTCTGCTGGCCCGCGGCGCCGATCCGAATAGCCCGGATGACCGAAATGAAACGCCGCTTCTCAAGGCGCTAGCAGCCGGCTCCGGCGACACGGCGCTTTTCCTCGCCGGACAAACGGCCCGGATCGATCAGCGCGACCGGCAGGGCCAAACGGCGCTGCATCTGGCCGTCCAAAGGGACCTGCCCGATGTCGTCACCGCCTTACTGTCAAAAGGCGCGAATCCCGACGCCAAAGACAATCAGGGCTACACACCGCTGATGAGCGCGGCTCGCTGGGGTCTGGAAAATATTGTAAAAAGCCTGCTTGGCGCCGGCGCGTCGGCGCGGATAAAAAATGCATACGGAGAAACGGCCGGCGACATTGCCGTGAGCTACCGGCAGCATCGGGTAGCTGAAATGATCAAGAAAAAGGCGACGGCGAGATGAACGGTCGATTAAAACACATGCGGGTTCTTCTGCGGATTCTGACCGCCGCTTGTGTTCTTACCGGTCTGGGAGGCTGCAGCTATCTGAGCATTCCCCCCCACGACAATATCGCGCCAAAACCCGCGCAAGGCGGCACAGTGGATCCGTCTTCCTACAACTGCGCCGTCATTCAAGGAAAAATCATCCCCTGGCGAAAAAACCCGCCTGCCACGCTCATCATCGCCTGGCGGCTCGCACCCGGCAACGCAGCCTTTTCCGAATACACAACCACCGATTCAAACGGCGCCTTTTCTTTGTATTTGCCGCAGGGCCGATACCAGCTTTATGCCGTAACGGACGACAATCAAAACGGCATTTTTGAAGACACGGAAGTCTGCGGTGTTTACGGGTCTTACGAGTCTATAAAAAGCATTGATCTCCGGGAAGGCAATCTCTTAAACAATGTCATCATTTTCACCTCCTCCGATGACCGAAAAACGCCGGCACTGCCGGCTTCGCTGCCCTTTGGCGACGCAAAATTCTTCGATCATCGCCGCACGCAAAACGGCCAGGTTTTAAAAATCTATTCGGAGGTCTTCTCCCCTAAAAACGCGCAGACCGGATACTGGAACCCCACGGCATTCATGAGGACGTTCGGCGCGCAAATCTATTTGACCGAACCTTACAACCCGAAGAAAATTCCAGTTTTGTTCGTCCACGGAACGGAAGGCACGCCACATAACTGGATTTACTTTTACATGCGCCTGGACCACAGCCGCTACCAGATGTGGCATTACTATTATCCTTCCGGCATCCGCCTGCCTCTGGCGGCATCGCTTCTCGACGAGGCGCTGAGTCAGCTGCAAGCCAAATACCGGTTTCATAAGATAGCCGTCGTGGCGCACAGCGTGGGCGGGCTGACCGCCCGTTCCTTTCTGGTTCGACATGCGAAAGACGGTCGGTTCGACTGCGTCAAGGTATTGATCACGCTTGCCACCCCCTGGAGCGGATTTCCCATGGCGGATGCCTCCCAGGTGATAACCCATAAGAGCATCCCCGTCTGGCGCGATCTGGGAACGCAAAGTGTTTTTATCCGTCAGACACTTGCGGCGGATTTACCCCGTACTGTCAGACACTATCTGTTTTACGGAAAAAATGATGTGCTTGCGGCGGATGCTGCGCTCGATCGCCGCGCCACCGAAGGCGCGGTGAAGGTTTTGGAATTTGACTGCTGCCACGATTCCATTTTAAGCAGCCGTATGGTCTTTGCTACTTTTGCCGATATCCTCAATCGGGAATTCAATTCTAAATGACGCCCCAGTTGTCCAGGAGAACTCATCCTCAGCAGTCCGTCTTCATCCTGGATCTTTTTCCTATCTCTATGTGATCCCACGGCAGGATTTCATCGGGGAGTTTTTCTCGATACACGTAAAAATCCGGATTGATATGGACGGCTTTGAGTGCCCGCGGCCAGTTGCCATTTTTTGCGTGCGCGGAAAGCAGAATATCGCCCACCCGTCTGTCTCCCAACGCCAGAAGGGCCTGAACATAGTTCCATTTGGGAACATCATGGATGACGCTGATCTGTTTGTCCCGGCGAAAAGCGGACACAACCTTGTGGATTTTTCTTGCCACCTCCGCGATGTCCGCAAGGGGATGACGTTCAAAAGGCGTGCGGGGCTTGGGAATGAACTGATTGATGCTCAGTGTAATACGACGAAATTTTTTCCTGCCTTCGGTGCGGAAAAGCGCCTCATGCTGGATTTTCTTAACAAGATCAATGATCGCGTCGATGTCGGTTTCCTGTTCCGTCGGCAGTCCGACCATGAAATACAGGCGAAGCTGCAAAATGCCGCCCGCAAGAAGAGACAACGCGGCCTCAATAATCTTCCGGTCGGACAGATCCTTGCAAACCGCGGCCCGCAGTCGCTCCGATCCGGCCTCGGGGGCAAGCGCCACGGTCTCAATACCGCTTTCAACCAAAATGCTGACCATCGGGGCGTCGATCCGGTCGGCCCGCAGCGAACCGATGCCGACCTTTCCGCCACGATCCAGGATATAACGGCAGATCGCAAGTAGCTCGGGATGGTCGGACACCGCCGTGCCGACGAGTCCGATTCTATTTTTCCTGGCCAAACCCCGGTCCAGTGCCGGCGCCAGGTCATCCAAGCGGCGAAAGCGCACAGGCGCATAAAGATGTCCCGCGGCGCAAAAAAGGCAGCGCCTCGGGCAGCCGCGGTTCACTTCAACAAGATACATCTCCGACATCTCGGTATCGGGCGCGCTGATGACTTCTTCCGTGGAAAACCCGTCGAGCCGTTTTATCGCGCGAACCCGGATGCACGCCGGCAGCCCCGCCGCAAGTGGCTCGACGCCCGTTGTGGTTCCGTCGGCCGCATACTTGACACGATACAGAGAAGGCACGTAGACGCCCGCCAGGCTTTTTTGCATCTCGACGAGAAGCTCCCGGCGCGGCCGACCGGCGGCTTTCGCCCCGTCGAAAAGATCGCAGAAACGGGGCAGACCTTCCTCGGCTTCCCCCAAAAGAAAGACATCGATAAAATCAGCCATCGGCTCGGGGTTGATCGAAAAAGCGACGCCGCCGCCCAGCACGAGCGGATGGCTCTCCGAGCGATCGGCGGATTTCAGGGGCAGGCCCGCCGCATCGAGTATTTTCAGAAGATGGGAGTAGTCGTTTTCAAAGGAAACGGAAAAAGCCACGATGTCGAATTCACCCAGAGGTTTTCGACTTTCCAGACTAATCGCCTCCGCCGCGACGGCGGCGGATTCGGCGCCGCCGCCTGCCGCGGACAGAAAGGCTCTCTCACAAAGAAAGGAGGGGTGCTCGTTAATAATTTTATAAACAGCCTGAAAACCCAGATTCGCCATGCCCGCCCGGTAACTATTGGGATAAACCAGGCAGACGCTCAACGCGCTTCCCCACACCTTAGCGGGGGGGCCCTGCTCGCGCGCCAGAAGCGCTTCGCTTTGCTTTCGAAGTTTCCAGTTCATCACGTCCGTCCGGACTTTTTCTCAATCGCTCCCGTCGGAGGATCTGTCCGGAACATTACCCTAGTCGGCCTGCCTGCGCAGAAATGTCGGAATTTCCATATCGACATTTTCCACTTCATCCTGAAGGCCCAGCGTCAGCACATTGGCATGATCGCGCGATTTTTCCTTGCGAATAAACGCCGGCGTGGAGAGGTCTTCCCTGCGGAATCCGCCCAGGTGAGACACGTTGGGTGGTATCTGTTTCTTTTTCATCACGTCTTCAAACCCCGTGGCGATGACGGTGATGCGGATTTCATCGTTCATGGTCTCATCGATGACGGTACCGAAGATAATATTGGCCTCTTCGTGCGCCTCGGCCTGAATGAGCGAAGACGCCTCGTTGACTTCGTAGAGGCTCACGTCCAGACCGCCTGTGATGTTAAGCAAAATGCCGCGCGCGCCCTGAATCGTGTTGTCTTCCAGAAGCGGCGAGGAAATCGCACGCTGTGCGGCCTCGATGGCGCGATTTTCTCCGGATCCGACGCCGGTGCCCATGAGCGCCATACCCATACCGCTCATGATGTTTTTCACGTCGGCGAAATCCAGGTTGATGAGCCCCGGCACGATAATGAGATCGGAAATGCCTTTGACGGCCTGGTATAGAATGTCGTCGGCCTTCTTGAACGCGTCCAGCAGCGACAGGTTGCGTCCCCCCAGGCTCAGCAGACGCTGGTTGGGGACGACGATGAGTGTGTCCACCACATCGCGAAGCGCCGCGATGCCGTCTTCGGCCTGCTGGTTTCTCTTCTTGCCTTCGAACTGGAAGGGTTTGGTCACAACCGCCACGGTAAGCGCACCGCTTTCACGGGCGATCTGCGCAATGACCGGCGCCGCTCCCGTTCCCGTACCGCCGCCCAGACCCGCGGTGACAAAAATCATGTCCGCGCCCTCCAAGTGCGCGCGGATTTCGTCGCGTGACTCCAGAGCCGACTGCTTCCCGATATCCGGGTTGGAACCCGCCCCCAGGCCCTTGGTTACCTCCGCGCCGATCTGAAGCTTTACCGGCGCGGCCGACGCGGAAAGCGCCTGCGCGTCGGTATTGGCGATAATGAAATCCACCCCCTTGAGGCTATAGGAGATCATCGTGTTAACGGCGTTGCCGCCGCCCCCTCCCGCACCGATCACTTTAATTCTTGCCGAATTGTCCAGACAGACTTCCGTTAATTCAAACATGAGCACCCCCTTCGTGTGTTTAGAAAAATTCTAAAAACCATTTTTTTATGGCCCGAATCCAATCCGTAAAAAAGTTTCCCGTCCGCCGATAGACGGAGTCTCCGTCCAATCTGCGCGACCCGTAAGCGATCAGACCGACGGCAACCGCATAGGCCGGCGAGTTGACAACGTCGCTTAACCCTCCTACCCCCTCGGGATGACCGCGCCGCACCGGCATGTCAAAGAGCTGCTCGGCCATCTCGTTGATCCCCGGCAGAAGCGATGTGCCGCCGGTCAGGACCAGTCCCGCCGCAAGCAAATCCTCATAGCCGGACCGCACAACTTCTTTGAGGGCAAGATTCAATATTTCCTCTATGCGCGGCTCGACAATCCGGCCCAGAATCTGCCTTGAGACCATCCTCGCCTCACGACCGCCCACACTGGGAACCTCGATGGTCTCCTCTTTGGGAATCATCGCCGTCAGCGCGCAGCCATACTGAAGCTTGATCTTTTCCGCTTCAGCAAGAGGCGTGCGCAACCCTGTGGCGATGTCGGAGGTCAGATAGTTCCCACCCACCGGCAGGATCGCCGTATGCTTGATGCTGCCTTCCGCGAAAATGGCAATCGATGTGGAGGACCCGCCGATGTCGATGAGCGCAACCCCCAGATCCTTCTCGTCGGAACTCAAAATCGCTTCGCTGGCCGCCAGCTGTTCCAAAACGATGTCGTCGATATCCAGGCCGACGCGATGGACGGATTTGACCACGTTCTGAACCGACGAGGAAGACCCGGTCACAATGTGAACTTTCGCTTCGAGTCTCACGCCGGACATCCCCACCGGATCGCGGATGCCGTCCTGGCCGTCAACAACGTAATTTTGCGGCAGCGTGTGAAGGATCTCCCGGTCCACCGGAATGGCGATGGCTTTAGAGGCGTCGATCGCCCGCTGCACGTCGTCTTCTCCGACTTCCCGACCCTTGACCGCGATGATGCCCAGTGAGTTTTGGCCTTTGATATGGCTTCCGGCAATGCCGATATAAGCGGAATTGATTCGGCATCCGGACATATGCTCGGCCTCATCCACGGCTTTTTTCACAGCTTCAACCGTGTTGTCGATATTGACGACGGTACCTTTGCGAAGTTCTTTCGCGGGAGAAACGCCGAATCCGATAATGTCGATTCCGGTTTCGGTTATCTCGCCGACCACCGCCGCCGTTTTGGTTGTTCCGATATCAATGCCCACCAGAACCTTGCTTTTTCGCCTCATGCTGTTCACCTTTTTTACCTTCAACGTCAGTCTGTCACATCCTGTAGCGCGGACCTTTTCCCGATTGCGCGGCTGTGCCGGTCAAGTCCCGGCGCTGTACGGTGATCTTGGACAAATCGGCCAGATCGACAAACAAGTAGCCTTTTCGCATTCCGCGCTTTTCCAGGTCGGCCAAAACGATATCCAACTGCCTGAGCTTCTGATCGTACTGATCCGTTCCGAGTTTAAGCAAAAGGCCCCGGTCGGTCAGAAGCGACAGACCGAAAACCTCGTCAAGTTTGACTTCGGAGACGGTCCCGAGCATATCGGCGCGACCGGACTCCGACAGAGCCTCCAGCAGGGCCAGCGCGTCCGGCAGCAGCCTGCGGCCGGACGGGTCGTCCAGGGGCGCGCCCGTAATGATAGCCAGATCCATATCGTCGCCCCGGTAAAGCTTTTTGAAGGCATAACCCTCGGCGTCCATCAGATACAATCCGCCGGCCTGTTTCAAAAGCGCGACGGGTTTGCGCTCACAGATGTCCACCACCAGACGGTCGGGAAGCTCACGACCGACAAACACCCGCTTCACCCAGGGGTTGGCTGTGATCCGTTCCTCCAGAAGGCCCAGATTCACGGCCAGAATGTTCTGGTGTTTGGCGACGCCTGCCAGGGACAGAATTTCCTTTTCGGTTAATTGTTGAACGCCTCGCACCCGGACTTCACGGACTTCGAAATAGGAACTCGACAGCACCGCGCAAAACAGATAGACAAAACAAAGGCATCCTGCAACCGCTGTCCCCAGAAGCGCGAAGGCGCCCAGGCTTTCGCCCGCCGCGCCAACCAGCCTGCGGCTCAGTCGGTTTCTTCTGGCTGCCAGTCCGGCTTTAATTTTCCTGGTCATGCGATCTCTCCGATAATCATCCATTCCGGCTCCAGCCGGACGCCTTTTTCGCTTAACGCTTTATCCTGAACAAGCCCAATGAGCGCCATCACGTCCGCGGCGGTGGCGCGGCCCTTGTTGACGATAAAATTGCCGTGCTGCTTGGAAATCTGCGCGTCGCCGTGACGAACCCCCTTGAGCCCCAGCTCCTCAATCAGCCGGCCTGCCGGCAGACCCGGCGGATTTTTGAAAACCGATCCCGCATTGGGATATCGCAGCGGATGCTTTTCCTGACGCCATTTCATGATCTCGGCCATTTTCTCCCGGATCGCGGCGCCATCGCCTTTTTGCGCCGTAAACCGCGCCCCGGTGATGAGTGTGTCCGCCTTCAGCCCCCAGCTTCGATAGACAAAAGGAATCTCGCCACGCCGCAACGATTTTTTACCTTCCCGCGCGTCGAACACATCGATGCCGGTCGTGACATCTTTGATTTCAGAGCCGAACGCGCCGGCGTTCATCCGGATCGCCCCGCCCACACTGCCGGGAATTCCCGCCAGACATTCAAATCCGGCAAGCTCACGCGAGGCGCAAAGCGCGACCACGCGGGCAAGCGGCGCGCCCGCCTGCGCGAAGATTTCATGTTGCCCTTCCGCTTCAACGGCGCTGACGGTATCGAGCATCCGCATCCACAGAAGGACACCCCGATAGCCGCCGTCCTGCACCAGGAGATTGGTCAGGTTGCCGACCGGCAAATACGCGATGTTCGCGGATCGCAAGACATCGATCACCCGCAAAAGCGCCTCTTCGCAATGCGGCGAAACCAGCGCGTCTGCCCGGCCGCCGAGTTTGAGCGATGCGTGCCGGGAGATCGGCTCATCATAGAGAATGTCGAGATCCGGAAGCCCAAAAAGCGCTTCGCGGATGGCCTCGCGCTGCGACATTACAACTCTCCTTTGGCCAGCGCCTCCAGAAGCGCTTCGCCGATTTTATAGACACTGCCCGCGCCGAGCGTCAGGACCGTGTCGCCGGAGCGGACGGTTTGCATCAGATACTCCAAGGTATTTTGCGCCTGGCCGATATATGAGACGTCGGGATGGCCGCTCTCCCGGATCGCCGCCCACAGGGCGGCGGAATTGATGCCGGGAATCGGCGCTTCGCTGGCCGGATAGATATCATTTAAAATCAAAACATCCGCATCGCCGAACGCGCCGGTGAATTCGTTGAAAAGCGCCTGCGTGCGTGAAAAACGATGCGGCTGAAAAACAACAATCAACCGTCCGCGATAGCGCTGCCGGGCCGCGGCAAGCGTCGCCGTAATTTCCGTCGGGTGATGACCGTAGTCGTCCACCACCGTGATGCCGCCTGCCTCGCCTTTGATCTCCAGACGACGCCCGACACCCGAGAAACCCGCCAGCGCGTCGGAAATCGTTTCCATGTCCAACCCCAGTTCACGGGCCACCGCCACGGCGGCCATCGCATTATAGACGTTGAAGAGTCCCGGCACGCGAAGCTCTATCTTTCCGAGGCTGCGACCGGCATGAAAAAGATGAAAGATTGTTTTGTCCTGCTGAAAGTCGATGTCGCGGGCGGCATAATCGGCCGGCTGATCGATGCTGTATGTAATGGTCCGCCTTTTAATCGAATCGGCAATCGCGCGCACATGTTCGTTGTCGACGCACATCACCGTGCAGCCGTAAAAAGGAACGATGTTGGCAAAGGTCAGAAAGGCCTTTTTGATCTCTTCGATCCCCGGATAGTAATCGAGATGCTCGCGGTCGATATTGGTGATGACCGCGATGGTCGGCGACAGCTTTAAAAACGATCCGTCGCTCTCGTCCGCTTCCGCGACGAGAATGTCGCCGTCGCCTAAGCGGGCGTTGGACCCGATGCTCGCGAGCTTTCCACCGATGACCATCGTCGGGTCCAAACCGCCGTGCGCCAGAATCGTCGAGACCATCGAGGTTGTGGACGTCTTGCCGTGGCTGCCGGAGACGGCCACGGAAAATTTCATCTTCAGCAGTTCGGCCAGCATTTCGGCGCGCGGAATCACGGGAATGCCGCGCAAATGCGCCTCCGCGACTTCAGGATTGTCGCCTTTTACGGCCGTGGAGGTGACCACGACGTCGGCGTTGCCGATATTGTCGGCGGCGTGCCCCAGCGCAACGCGCGCCCCCAGCCCCAAAAGGCGATTAGTCGTGTCGGAGGTCTGCACGTCGGAACCGCTGACCGCATAGCCGAGGTTGATGAGCACTTCGGCGATGCCGCTCATTCCAATCCCGCCGATGCCGACGAAGTGGATGCGTTTGACTTTGCGCTGCATCAATCCGGTTTCTTTGTCTGTTTTCATAAAGGGTCCGTTTCTTTCGTGATCTTCTTTTTCTTTATCCGCGCCGATCAATGACCGGACGCGATTAGCGACAAACACGCGTCGACAATTTTCACCGCGGCGTCGGGCCGACCCAGGGCGAGCGACAACGCTTCCATGGAGACGAGTTTTTCGATATCCCCGATCAGCCCGTCAATCGTCCGCCACAGGACCTCCGCGCTCAGATCGCGCTCCCGGATCATGACGGCGGCGCCCGCCCGGACCATGGCTTCGGCATTCTTCGCCTGGTGATCGCCGACCGCATGGGGGAAAGGAATGAGGATGCAGGCCTTTCCGGCAGCTGTAATTTCCGCAAGCGATGTCGCTCCCGCGCGACACACGATCAGATCCGCCGCCGCAATGGCTGAAGCCATATCCGTAATAAACGGCAGGACCTCCGCTTCGAATCCATATCGGGCGTAGCTTTCACGGACAGTCTCAAGATCATTCTCACCCGTTTGATGGATAAAGCGGATATCGCCCTTTCTGGCCTGAGCCAGAGGCAGCATTTCCCTCATGGTTTTGTTGATCGCGGCGGCTCCCTGGGATCCACCGAAAACCAGCACGCGACGAAAGGAATCCTCCCTCGCGGGCGGCAAAAGCCGTTCGACAAACGCGGCGCGCACGGGGTTGCCCGTCACCAGAACTTTTTTTGAGGGAAACCCCTTCCGGCTTTCTTCGTAGGTCAGAAAAATCCGGTCCACCACTTTTCCTAAAATCCGGTTGGTGTTCCCCGCCAGCGCGTTTTGCTCGGCAATCGCCGTGGGAAGGCCGGAAAGACGCGCGGCCAAAACGGTCGGACCCGACGCGTAGCCCCCCACGCCGAGCACGACATGCGGCATGAAATTCCGAATAATAGCCCGCGACTGCACCATGCTTTTCGGCACGGCGTAGAGTCCTTTGACCAGCGCCATGAAGCCCCGACCCTTTACGCCCTCTACATCGATCTCTTTCAATTCATAGCCAAGATTCGGCAGCACATGGTGCTCGATACCCCGGCTTGTGCCGACAAACAGCACCCGGTTGCGCGCATTGCGTTTCAGGAGTTCTTCCGCAACGGCAATGCCGGGGTAAAGATGCCCCCCCGTTCCCCCGCCCGCAATGATCATCTTCACCACCGTGCGTTCCATCCTCAAACCCTCTGCGTGGAAATGTTCAGCAGGATGCCCACCGACGTCATGCTCATGACAAACGCGGTGCCCCCATAACTCAAGAAAGGCAGCGCGAGGCCTTTGAGCGGAATGAGCCCCATCACGCCCGCGATATTGATGAATGCCTGCATAGCGATCAGCATCGTGAGCCCCGCCGCCAGAAGCGTGCCGAAAAGGTCGGGCGCGCGAAAGGCAATCATAAAACCGCGCAACAAGAAAAAGGTAAACAGCACAATCACGATCGTCACACCGATAAATCCACTCTCTTCGGCAATAATCGACAAAATGAAATCCGTATGCGGCTCCGGCAGGTAAAACAATTTCTGCATGCCGTCGCCGATGCCCACCCCGAACGCGCCGCCGGAGCCGAAGGAAATCAGCGACTGAATAATCTGGAAGCCGGTATTGTCCGGATCCTTCCACGGATCGAGAAACGCCGTCAGCCGGGCCATCCGGTAGCCCTTGTGCAGAATCAGCCAGATCCCGACCGGAATGAAGGCGGCCGCAAGAAACACCAGATGACTGATGCGGGACCCGGCCAAAGACAACATCAGAAGCAGGATGGAGGCAATGATGACCACGGTGCCAAAATCCGGCTGCAAGATGATCAGCCCCATGATCACGCCGGTGACCGACAACGGCACGAGCACGCCGCGGCTGAACTTCTTGAGCTGATGCGACTTGCGCGTAAGCAGGTGCGCCAGAAAAATGACCATTGCCACCTTCACCAATTCGCTGACCTGAAACGTAAAGACGACCAGATTCAGCCAGCGCGTCGCGCCACCGCGTTTCACGCCGAGATAAGGAACGAATAAAAGCAACAGCAGGATGATGGAAACGATGACGCCCGGATAGGCTATTTTTTTGAGATATTCGTAAGGGACTTTAATCATGACGGTCATCATGATGAGCCCCAGCGCGACAAAGAAGATATGCTTCTTGAGAAAATATTGTCCGTCTTTAAATTTCTCGAGCGCGATGATGGAACTCGACGAATAAATCATGACCGTGCCGATGATCACCAGAAACAGGGTGGCCAAAAGCAGGATGATATCCGGCGTATTGATGTCTTTTTGGTTGACTGCTTCCATTCTAAAGTTTCCCAACCGTCTGTTGAAAGACGTCTCCCCGGTGTTTATAATCTTTAAACTCGTCAAAGCTGGCACATCCGGGTGACAAAAGCACGACATCCCCCACCGCGGCGATTTCGGCCGCACGCTCAACGCCCTCCCGCATCGTTTGCGTCTTCACGACTCTCGGGGCGGCATCACCAATCAGCTCTGCAATGCGCTCACGGGCTTCACCGAAGAGCACGACGGCGCGGACATTCTTTTGCAGCCGGGGGCGCAGTGTCTGAAAATCTCCATCTTTGTCGCGGCCGCCCAGAAGCAGAACCACCGGTTTAGAAAAAGTCGCCAGCGCACGCACAACAGCGTCCACATTCGTCCCTTTGGAGTCGTCGTAGTACTTGACGCCGTCTTTTTCCCTCACAAACTCGATGCGGTGCGGCAGACCGCGAAAGTCCCGAACCGCGGATTCAATCGCTTCAGGCGCCAGGCCCGCAAATCGGGCGGCGATCAGGGCCGCCATGACGTTTTCCACATTATGCAGCCCGGAAAGCCGGATCATGGAAAGCGGATAGCGCTCTTCAGAGGCGCCGTGGAGCCGGCAAACCAGGTCGGATCCGTCGAGGAATGCTCCGGTTTCCACCGCTTTCGTTGAACTGAAAAAAGCCACGCGGGCCGGGCAGTCGGTTTCCAGTCCTTTTTGCGCAGGATCATCGGCATTTAAAATCGCCAGATCGCTCTGTTGCATATTTTCGAAAATCCGCGCTTTGACGCGGCGGTATTCATCAAACGACCCGTGATAGTTCATGTGGTCGCAGGTGATGTTTAAAAGCGCCGCAGCGGCGGGACGAAAGGTTTCAATCCACTGCAACTGAAAGCTGCTGATCTCCGCGACGACAAACTCGTCTTCCTGCGATCCGGAGGCGTATTCAATAAGCGGTGTGCCGATATTGCCGCCGACAAAAACCTTTTTACCCGCCAGGGCCAGCATCTCGCCCAAAAGCGTGGTGGCCGTCGTCTTGCCGTTGGTGCCCGTCACCGCGAGAATCGGCGCGCGGATATGGCGGAACGCCAACTCGATTTCACCCGTTATCGGAATCCCCTCGCGGCAGGCCGCCTGCAAAATGGGATGGTGCGGAGGAATGCCCGGAGAGGGCACAACCCGATCCATGCCGTCCAGGGCGGTTTCGTCATAGGCGGCCTCCGACAGCCAGGGCTGCCCCGCAAGCGTCAGATAGGCAGACCCCCGGCTTTGGGATGGTTTTTCATCGGTCACGGAAACGCGCGCGCCGCGCGCGCCGAGAAATGACGCGGTCGCAACGCCCGTCGCGCCCATGCCGATGATCAGAATATGTTGACCCGCCAGTTCCATATCCGCCCCTACCGCAACTTCAATGTGGCAATGGCCAGAAGCGCCAGAAGAATCGAAATCACCCAGAAACGTACGATGACTTTGGGCTCCGCCCAGCCTTTGAGTTCAAAGTGATGATGAATGGGCGCCATGCGGAAGATCCGCTTGCCACCGGTCAACCTGAAATAGCCGACCTGGAAAATCACCGAAAACGTCTCCAGAACGAAAATGCCGCCGACGATTGCCAGCAGAATTTCCTGTTTGGTGATGACCGCCACGGCTCCGAGCGCGCCGCCCAGAGAAAGCGATCCGACATCGCCCATAAAGATCTCGGCCGGATAGGAATTGAACCATAAAAATCCCAGCGCGGCCCCGACAAGCGCGCCGCAAAAAACCGCCAGTTCACCCGTGCCGGACACATAAGGAATCTGAAGATACTGGGCGACCTTTACATTGCCCGCGAAATAGGCAAAAAACACGTAGGTTGCAAAACAAATAATGATCGGTCCGGTCGCCAGGCCGTCGAGTCCGTCGGTCAGATTTACGGCATTGGCCGTGCCCACGATGATGAAGACGCAAAGCACAATGTAGCCCCACCCCAGATCGGGCAAAACGGTCTTGAAAAAAGGAATGGTGACCTGTGTGCTGAAACCCGGCTTGAAATACAGCAGCACACCGACCCCAAGCGCAATGGCGATTTCCGCCGCCAGGCGCACATTTCCCGGCACGCCCCGGGAATTTTTTCGGGAAAGTTTGCGGTAGTCATCGAGAAACCCGATGAGACCGAAACCGAGCATGACCAGAAGCACAAGCCACACATAGGCAATGGAAAGATTCGCCCACAAAAGCGTCGAGATGACCACGGCGAAGATGATCATGATGCCGCCCATCGTGGGCGTCCCCTTTTTGACCTGATGGGTTTTCGGTCCGTCTTCTCGAATTTGCTGGTCGATTTGCAGATTTTGCAGTTTACGGATCAGCCACCGCCCGAGAATCAGGCAGATTAAAAGCGCGGTCACGGAGGCGAAGATCGTCCGAAACGTGATGTAGCGAAACACGTTGAACGAGGAAAAAACCGTATGCAATGGAAATAGAAATTCGTAAACCACGTCAATGCCTCCGTATCAAGAAACCGGTCCGGTTCCAAACTGCTCGCGGATGGCCGCCGCGATGCGGTCCATCTTCATGGCGCGGGAGCCTTTGATCAAAATCCAGTCGCCTTTGCGAACCTGAGTGCCGAGCTGCCCCAAAGCCATTTCGTCATCACCAAATACCAGGATCTGTTCATCGGCCATCCCGCCTTCGCGGGCGCCTGCGGCCGTGTCGTCGGCATGGTCGCCTTTTAGAAAAACTCTCAACACGCCGATCGTCGCCAGAATTCTGCCGATGCGGCGGTGAAGATCAACGGCCGCCTCTCCCAGCTCCAGCATATCGCCCAGAAAGACAAACGCGCGATGGCCTTCTTTCAAGTCCTTGAGCGCCAGAAGCGCTTCCCGGACAGACGCGGGATTGGCGTTATACGAATCGTCGATCAAATAGGCCCCGTTGCCCAGTTCCATCATGTCCATCCGGCCGGAAACGGGCGAAAACGATTCCAGACCGCGCCGGATGCCTTCGGGCTCGCAGCCTGCCGCCCAGGCCGCCGCCGCCGACGCCATCGCGTTATAGATGTGATGGATCCCCGCAATTTTCATATCCACCTTAAGTTCGAGGTTGCCCAGAATCAGTTGAAATCTCACCCCCCGGATGCCTCGCTTCTGGATGTCTTTTACCCCGACTTCGGCATTTTCACTCATGCCGAACGTCACGCGCCGGCCCGGCCACCGCTGCGCGATCACTCGAATGGCCTCATCATCCACGTTCACCACCGCGCAGGCTGAATTTCTGAGTTTTGAAAACAGGGCCCCTTTTTCCTCACGCACTGCGTCGAGGGAACCGAATCCCGCCAGATGGGCGGGGCCGACATTCGTAATGAGTCCGATGTCCGGATCGGCAATTTCGGCCAGCCTGGCTATTTCACCGGGCGTGTTGGTGCCCATCTCGACAATCGCCAGATCGTGATCCGCCGAAAGGCCAAACAGCGTTTTCGGAACACCGATAAGGTTATTGAGGTTGCCTTGGGTCTTGAGAACTTTTTTTTCGCCGCCTAAAATGGTCGCAAGCATCTCCTTAGTGGTCGTTTTTCCCGATGACCCGGTCAGACCGATAACCGTCGCCCGGAAATTTTTCCGGTACGCATGCGCCAGATCACCCAGCGCGAACAGCGTGTCGGTGGCGGCGATCACAGCGACGTCGGCATCGGCCGCCGCCCGGCGCACCTGATCCTCCTGCACCAGCAGGACCGCCGCTCCTTTTTCGCGGGCCTGTGCGAGAAAATCGTGACCATCGAAATGCTCCCCTTTGATCGCCACAAAAAGATTTCCCGGCATAAGCGTGCGGGAATCTGTGGACACTCCCACAATCCGCCCGGACGGTCGGCCCGAAACGAGTCTGCCCCCGCAGGCATTGAGAATTTCATCGATCGTAAACATCGGCACATCGGTCGTCATCGGCGCGCCTCCTTGCGTTTGAGCGCCTGCGAGGCTTCGAGCAGGTCATCAAACGGCACTTTTTCGGTGCCCAGAATCTGATAATTTTCGTGCCCTTTTCCCGCGATGAGCACAATGTCACCCGGCGACGCCGCATCAATGGCGGCTGCGATGGCCCGGCGGCGATCGGGAATCACCGCGTAACCCTGAAAATCTTCTTCAGATGACGGCGGCGCGGCCTCATAACGGCGATATTTGTTAGGATCGATGCCGGTTAGAATCTCGTCGATAATCGCCAGAGGGTCTTCCCGGCGGGGATTGTCGGAGGTGATAATCGTCAGGTCGCTGAGCCTGACGGCCGCCTCGCCCATCAGCGGCCTTTTGGCCCGGTCGCGATTACCGCCACAGCCGAAAACCGTGATGATCCTGTTTTTTTTGAGCCGGCTTAGCGTCTCGAGAACCTGATTGATCGCGTCGGGCTTGTGCGCATAATCCACAAAAACCGAAATATCTAAATCTGAATTCACTCTTTCTAACCGCCCCGGCACCGACGCCAGCGATTCGATGCCCGCGGCAATAACGGACGGGTCTACCCCTAACAGGTGCGCCGCGGCTACCGCCGCTGCGATGTTGGATAGATTGAACCGCCCGATGAGCCGCGATCGCACGGCAACCGTCCTGCCTTCCATTTGCAGCGTCGCTGTGATCCCATCGAGCGTCACAGACGCCTTCAGAAGACGGACATGGCCCTGCTCGGAAAGGCTATAGGAAAACGCGCTATCTCCAAGATCGGCCAGAAGCGTCCGGCCCCAGGCATCATCGGCATTCACAATGGCCTTGCGCGCAAGCGTCTTTTGGCTTTGCGGAAGAACCTCGGTAAAAAATCTTTTCTTGGCGCGGTAATAGGTCTGCATGTCCTGATGATAGTCGAGATGCTCCGGGCTTAAATTTGTAAAAATGCCGCAATCAAAATCGCAATCGTCAACCCGTTTGAGATCGAGCGCATGAGACGACACTTCGCAAACGACATGCGAAACGCCCGCGTCGGTCATATCGCGCAATATTTTCTGCATCTCCAGAGATTCCGGCGTCGTGTTGGGCGCGGGAAACGTTTGGCCCGCGTATCGGTAATTCACCGTGCCTAAAACGCCCGTCCGGAAACCGGCTTTCGTCAGGATGGCCTCCAGAAGGTAACTGACCGTTGTCTTGCCGCTGGTTCCCGTCACGCCGACCAGGGTCAGATCTGAGGATGGATTCGAAAAAAAATTCTTGGCGAGCATCCCCAAAACGCGACGGCAATCCGCCACACGAATCGATACGACGCCGTCCGGCAGCGAGACCTCTTTTGAGTGGACGATGTAGCGCGCCCCTTGTTCGACCGCCCGACCGATAAAATCGTGTCCGTCATGGACGAGCCCCGGAATCGCCACAAACAGAGAATCCGGCACGCACCGGTCCGCCGCGTAACAAATGGCGGACACGCCCCCCCGGGCTACCCCCCCGGCAACGTTTGTTTCGATTCCGGCCAGTACTGTCTGCACATCCCTATCCGTCATCATGGTTTCATTTCAAATACAACCTTGCAGACCCGCCGCTGCCCGATTAAAACCCCTTCCGGCGGATACTGCCTGACCGCCCATCCGCTGCCGCTGATTTGCAGATCAATGTCGCGATCGGCTGCCTTTCTGAGCGCTTCGCGGATGGTCAACCCGACAAAATTCGGCATCAACGTATCTTCATCCATCTCCTCATGAAGGATCGTTTCTTCAGCGGCAACAAGTTTGATTTTCTGCACAGGATCCTGTTCGAAAACCGGCGTTTCCCGGATGTCGGTTTTAATACAGTTGAGAATTTGCTCTCCGATATTCCGAAACACCGGCGCGGCGGCAACGCCGCCCCACTTGTCGTGCTGCGGCTCATCCAGCATGACGATGATGGCAACGCGGGGATTCTCCGCCGGAAAAAAACCGATAAACGACGTGCGCACTTTGTCGGAGGAATACACCCCCCGAGAAAAATCAAACTTTTGCGCAGTCCCGGTCTTGCCCGCCACGGAAACATTGACGAGATGGGCGTTTTTCCCGGTTCCATCTTCAGCCCCAACAACATCCGTCATCATGCGGCTCACGATCCTGGCCGTTTCCGGCGAGACAACCCGGCGCACAACTTCCGGCGTGAACATCTTTACCGGACGATTGTCTTTATCGGTAAGCCCCCGAACGACAAAGGGCTTCATCAGAACACCGTCATTGGCGATCGCGGATATCGCAGCGATCATCTGAACGGCCGTTACAGAAATGCCTTGCCCGAAGGCAATGGCGGCCGTATCGACCTGCGTCCAGGCATTAACCGGCCGAAGCAGACCCGCCGCCTCTCCCGGCAGCTCCAAGCCTGTTTTCGCGCCAAAGCCGAACTGCCGGATATAGGCATGATATTTTTCCCTTCCTAGGGTCTGCGCGATCTTCACGGAACCGATGTTGCTCGAGTACTTGATGATTTCATGAACGAACAGCGTGCCGAATTTCTTGCGGTTGCCCTCGCGGATCAAACGGTCTCCCACCTTGTAGAGGCCGTCTTCGCAGTAGATCCGATCCGCCGGTTTGATCGCTTTTTCTTCGAGGGCTGCAGCGACTAAAAAAGGCTTAAATGTCGATCCGGGATCAAACACGTCGGCAATCGCGCGGTTCCGCCACCGTTCCGCCGTCAACCCGCGCAGGTTGTTCGGGTTGAATCCCAATTCGTTGGCCATGGCCAGAATCTCGCCGGTTTTGGGATCCATCACGATGGCCACGCCACCTTTGGCCTGCTTTTCCAGCACAGCTTCTTTCAGCTGCGATTCCACCAAATATTGGATGCGTGAATCAATCGTTAGCACCAGGTTCAGGCTTTCATCCCGGCTGGTCTGTGTCTGCTCGACGTGCACAAAAAGCTTTTTCCCCTTCGCGTCGCGGGCCCAGGTCAGCTTCTCTGGGCGGCTTTTCAAATCGGCGTCGAATCGCTGCTCCAACCCCTCGAGTCCCCGGGCGTCAAAACCCGCAAACCCGATCACGTGCGCGGCCAGCTGACCGCTGGGATAAAAGCGTTTCGGTTCTTTGATGAGGAAGACGCCGTCGATTGCGGCCTGCTCGACCAAAAGTGCCTGCTGGGGAGAAATCCGTCTCGCGATCCAGCAGAAACTGCGCGGCTCGGAAAGCTTCTGCGTAAGCCCTTGGGCGTCGAGCTTCAGGATGGATGCGATCCGGCGGGCGGTTTTATCAGGATCGCTGATTCTTGTCGGATCCGCGCAGACGGAATCCGCCAAGACGGAAATGGCGAGCTTCTCGCCGTTGCGGTCAAAAATCATGCCCCGCTGGGGATGCAACTGAAGCGTGGTTACATGTTGACGTTGGGCCAAGGTCTTTAATTTTTCTCCGGAGAGCACCTGAAGCTGAAACGCGCGAGACAAAAGCGCGATGAACAAAACCAGAAAGATCGCCAGAAGGCTCGCCAGCCGGAACTTCAACCATTTTCTTGAATCTGCGGCCATGGTTATTTCTCCGTCGGCTTCAAAACAATCACTTGTTCCTTGTCCGGATAGACCATCTGTAACTGCTTCATCGCGATGACTTCAATGCGTTGCGGTGATTTCAGCATCGCGTGTTCCAGTTTGAGTTTCTTTTGCTCTTCGGCGAGTTTTTCCTTCAGATTCAACGCTTCGGCAATTCGATACTCCATCTGCGTCATTCGGATATGCGAGCCAACGTAAACCAGGGCCACCAGCATCAGCGTCACCGCGATCACGATGAACGTCGAATACTTCTGCCCCAAAGGCGCCGAGCGGTCACGGCGCGCGCCCGGAAGAACCTGTGTTTGTGCTGACGAACCCATCGATCAGATCCTTTCCGCTACGCGCAGTCTGGCGCTTCGGGCGCGCGGGTTTCGAGCGATCTCGGCTTCAGACGCGCAAACGGCTTTTTTCGTCAACACGCGCATTGAGGCCGTTTGTCCGCAAACACAGCGGGGCAGATCCTTCGGACAGACGCACGTCCGAGCAAGATCCCGAAACGTGTGCTTCACCAGTCGGTCCTCGAGCGAATGGAAGGAGATCACACACAGCCTGCCGCCGGGCGCAAGCGCATCGATGGCGGCGGCGAGCCCCGAGGCCAGAGCGTCGAGTTCCCGATTGACGGCGATCCGGATCGCCTGGAATGTCCGGGTGGCCGGATGAATTTTCAGACGGCGCATAGACGCCGGCATGACGGAGGTAATCAACGACGACAGCTCGCTCGTTGTGGCAATCGGCGCGGTCCGCCTTTTTTGCTCTATGGCTTTGGCAATTCTCGATGCCATCTTTTCTTCTCCGTATTGCCGAATGATATTTTCAAGCTCTTTGCGGTCCGTCTGATTGACCACCGCATAAGCGCTGCGTTTGAGTCTTTTGTCCATCCGCATATCCAGCGGCGCATCGGCGATAAAGCTGAAGCCCCGCGATGCCGTATCCAGCTGGTGCGACGAAACCCCCAAATCCATCAGGACACCGTCAACTTGGCTTACCTCACGATCCTTCAACACCCGTCCCAGGTCGGCGAAATTCGCCCGGACAAGCGCCTGGCGCGAACCGAATTCGGCAAGCCGCACACCGGCGGCTTGAAGCGCGTCGTCATCGCAGTCCAAGCCGATGAGCCGCGCGCCGGTTCGTGAAAGGATCGCGCGGGCGTGCCCGCCGCCCCCTACCGTGGCATCGACATACAGTCCGTTCGGTCGCACCACAAGCCAGCAAAGCGTTTCTTCAAGCAGCACAGGTTCATGCGAGAAATCGTCGCCCATGGCTAAATTCCAAGGTCGGCCATGTAATCGCTGAACTTGTCGATGTCGCTGCCGGCCTGTTTCATTTCCGCGTCGAACCGGTCTTTTGACCAGATCTCGATCACTTTGATCATGCCGGCCAGAACAATATCTTTTTCCAGATGTGCATAGTCGCGCAGGGTTGGAGGGATCAGCACGCGGCCCTGGCTGTCAAGATTGCAATCCACTGCGCCGGACATGAAGAATCGCTGAAACGCGCGCACTTCCTTGCGCAGAATGGACTGATGGGAGACCTTTTCCTCGATAATCCGCCATTCGTCGAAAGGGAAGACCATCAGATAGCCGTCCCAGTTGGTGATCACCATCCGATTGTCGTATTTCTCCGCAAAGACCTCCCGGAACTTCGACGGAAAAATGATCCTTCCCTTTTCGTCAATAGTATGGTGATATTGGCCACGAAATACGGACACTTAAATATCCCTCCACATCGATCCACTTTACTCCACGTGGGCCAACTATAAAGAGGGAAAATGCCTTTGTCAAGAAAAAATTAAGTTTTTTTGGGGATAAATCGCCTAAAATTACTAAGAAAATGGCAAAAATGTGCCCGTCGATTCCCCGACAGGGAATTTCGTGCGTTGGAGAACGTTCAAAAAGATGAAAAACGGCTACTGTCTTGCTCTTCGGTTTTGCCGGAATTGCCGAATCGCCCGATTGTGATCCTCGAGCGTCGAAGTGAAAAAATGCGTGCCGTCCTTTTGTGAAACAAAGTAGAGATAATCCGCGTCAGCCGGATTCAAGACAGCCAGGAAGGAATCGAGTCCGGGATTTCCGATGGGTCCGGGCGGCAGACCGCGAATTCGATAGGTATTGTAAGGTGAGTCCCGCAGATAGTGCCTGCGCAGCACTCGTCCGTCAAAATCTTCCAGGTCGTAAACGGTGGTCGGATCACTTTGCAGGGGCATTCTCCTTTTCAACCGATTGTAAAAAACAGCCGCGATGATGGGTTTTTCCGCGCGATAGCCGGTCTCTTTGCCGACCAGCGACGCAAAGGTGACAAACTCATGGGGATTGAGCCCCCTCGCCGCAGCCTGATTGATCATATCCGGCGTGATTTTGTCCCAAAACCGGTCAACCATTTTCCGCATAATCTGCCGGGTGCTCATGGATCGGGTGAAGGTGTAGGTATCCGGGAAAAGATACCCTTCTATGGAATCGGCCAAAACCCCCATGGAATGCAAAAAGACCTCGTCATAGGCCAGCTCGAAAAATTTTTTTTCGTCGATAAGCTTGTAGTACATCAGCCGGGCCGCCACCTCCCGAAGATTGAAATCCTCGTGAATGAGGACGCGATAGGGTTTGATTTCGCCGCGCATCAGCTTTTCGATCAGCGTCGACGGAGTCATGGACGTGGCGATTTCATACTCGCCGGAACGGATGGATCGGGTCGCTTGTTTTAAAGTCGCCAGGGCGTAAAATAAGGGCTTATTTGTCACCAGACCGGCTTTTTCAAGAATCCTTGTCGCTTTTAAAAAACTCGATCCGGTAGGGATATCAACCGTCACTTTAGTGACCCGGTTCGATTCAATGGGAGAATTGGAATAAATCAAAAGCAGCGCGCCGGCCACAGCGAAAACGGCCAACGGAACGGAAAAGATATAAATCATTATTTTTAAAGCTTTTTGTTTCATCTTCCTCCTGAAAAACACCCCGCCTTAAAAAAATCGCAGGCACACAAGCCCATACAAACAGCGTGCTTTATGATACTGAGTGCTTATCCGACGAATCGAGATAGGCCTGTAAAATAATGCAGGCCGCCAACTGATCGACTTTGTCCCTGCGTTTGCGCCAGGAGATCCCGGCGTTAATCAGAATCTCCTCCGCTTCCTTCGTAGAAAGCGTCTCCGGCCATTTCACTATGGGCAGATGAAAGGTTTTTTCCAGTATCGCGGAAAAACGATCGACCTTCTGGCATTGTATGCCTTGGGAACCGTCCAGGCGCACCGGATCACCGATCACGATCTTTTCCACCGCGTAGCGGCGGATATACTCATCCAAAATTCCGAGATCATGTTTTTTGGTTCTGCGAATCAGTGTCGGCAGGCCCTGCGCGGTTATTCCCAATTCGTCGCTCATCGCCAGACCGATTCTTTTCTCGCCGTAATCCAGCCCCAAAATACGCAATTTCGAACCCCTCGCAAAAGAGGTTGTGGTCTAACAATTTTCGCCGTGAATTTCAATACAAGTTTCGCCGGGAAAACGCGCAATAACAGGTTGTGAAAAACCCTGGAGTTTGTTATCTCAACCCATCATCGCGTTTTAAACAGGAAAAGGCATGCGGCATTTTGTTTTGGGCACAGCCGGTCACGTCGATCACGGCAAAACATCGTTAATCAAGGCGCTTACCGGCACGGACACAGATCGACTCAAAGAAGAAAAGGAACGGGGCATCACCATCGAACTGGGGTTTGCCTCCCTTTCGCTTCCCTCCGGACGGACTCTGGGTATCGTGGATGTGCCGGGTCACGAAAAATTCGTCAAGCAGATGGTGGCGGGCGCAGCGGGCATCGATCTGGTGATGCTGGTGATCGCCGCGGACGAAGGCGTGATGCCGCAAACGCGCGAACATCTTCAGATCTGCTCGCTTCTGGGCATCCCCTCCGGCCTGGTCGCGCTCACCAAAACCGACCTGGTCGAGCCCGATTGGCTCGACATGGTCCGTGCCGACATTGCCGAGTATCTTACCGGCAGTTTTTTGCAGGACGCGCCGATCGTTGCCGTGTCGGCTGTCGGTGAAACGGGGCTTACCGATCTTCTGGCCGCCATTGACCGAACCGCCGCGAAAATTGAAGAAAAATCGGATGACGGTATTTTCCGGCTCCCCGTGGACCGCGTCTTTTCAATGAAAGGATTCGGAACGGTGGTCACCGGAACACTGATTTCCGACCGGATTCAAACCGGTGAAGACATCGTGATCCTGCCTGCCGGAATTGAAGCGCGTATTCGCGGCATCCAGGTGCATAATCAACCCGTCGAAGAAGCCTTTTCCGGCCAGCGCACCGCCATCAACCTTCAGGGGGTGGAAAAAGCGATTCTTCATCGGGGGCACGTCCTGGTCCGGCCGCAGACCGTCCAACCCACGCGCCGGATGGATGTTTTTTTTCAATATCTGCCCTCCAACACGCGAAAACTCAAAAATCGGGCACTTGTGCGGCTGCATACCGGAACGATCGAAATCATGACGCGCATCATCCTGCAAGATGCCGATGAACTCGCGCCGGGGGATTCTGCGTATGCTCAGCTGCTTTTGGCCGATGAAGACGTGGTGGTCGGCTCCGATTATTTCGTTTTGCGCAGTTATTCGCCGGTGACAACAATCGGCGGCGGGCGCATTCTCGATCCGTCAGCGGGAAAACACAAAAGAAATTCAAAAAAGATCCTTGCCGAGTGCGAGGTTCTCAAGGACGGATCACCGGCCGAAAAAATATCCATCATCCTGGATCGGGCCGGCGCAGCCGGTATCAGCAACAGGATGCTGGCCTTTCGGTTGGGCATCCACGCTAAAAAGGTTCGTGAAATTCTTGAAAAGCTCTATTCCTCGCGCCAGGCGATTTTGATTTCCGGCGATGAGGCGATCAGCCTTTCCGCCTCTTTGTATGCCGGCCTGGAGAATGCGATCCGGTCAAAACTTTCAGATTATCATCAAAAGAATCCTCTGAAAGCTGGACTTTCCAAAGAAGAACTCAAGGCGGCCCTTCCCCCGTCCATGTCGGTCAGACTTTTCAACATGCTTTTGGCCGGCCTGCAGAAAAAGGAAGTCCTGGCGGTTGACCGCGACTCGGTGCGCTTGGCCGCCCATGAGGTTCAGCTCGCCGGAGATGACGACACGCTGAAGCAATCCCTTCTTTCAACCTATGCGCAGGCGGGGCTTGCGCCTCCGTCACTTCGCGATGTCCTGTCGGGCTTTAAGGATCAAAAAGGCAAGGCCCAGACCATCCTGAAAATCCTCATCACGAGCGGAGACCTTGTCAAGATCAATGAAGAGCTGGTCTTTCCCCGGGCGGCAATGGACAAGCTGCGCGCCGACTACCAGGCGCAGTTGGTTCGGGAGGGAAAAGCCACACCGGCGACATTTAAGGAACTCACCGGACTGTCACGCAAATATATCATTCCGCTGATGGAATATTTTGATTTCAGTAAATTGACGGTTCGCGTGGGGGATCATCGCGTCTTGCGTGAAAAGCGTTAGGCGGTAAAACCTCCGGCAAACCAAAACAGAAAGGATATTACTTGAAAAACAAAGAAACCTACCTCAAAGACATCCGACCGGGCGATAAAATCGCCTCCTCTTTTTTAGTGGCGGAAAAAAGTCTCGCCCATTCGCAAAAAGGTTTGCCCTACCTTAACGTCCGGCTCAAGGATAAAACCGGCGAAGTGGACGGCAAGGTCTGGGACAATGTTTCCGCAATCGATGCCGCATTTAAAAAGGGCGACGTCATTTTCGTTGAAGGGCGCACCCAGACTTTCCGCAACGCCCTGCAGGTCTCCATTGTGACCGCCCGTAAGCTCGACGCCTCCGAATTCAATCCGGTCGATTATCTGCCGGTGAGCAGTCTCGACGTTGACGCAATGTTCAAAGAATTAATGGGATTTGTAGACACTATTGAATCCGCGCCGCTTTCAACGCTGCTTCACGCCTTTTTTTCCGATCCGGAAACAGCCGAACGTTTTCGACGGGCGCCCGCAGCCAAAGGCTTTCATCACATCTACCTGGGCGGCCTGCTGGAGCACACGCTATCGGTGGCAAAACTCCTGGACCGCGCCGCGATCCATTATCCCGGTCTCAACCGCGATTTGCTTCTGGCGGGAGGCCTGCTGCACGACATCGGGAAAATTGATGAATTCTCTTATGACAGCATCATCGAATACAGCGACGAAGGCCGGATGATCGGCCATCTGGTCATGGGTGTGGAAATGATCGACCGGAAGATCGACGGCATTGAGGGATTCCCGACCCAACTTGCCCGAGAGCTGCGCCATATCATTTTAAGCCATCACGGCCAGTTCGAATTCGGTTCCCCAAAAAGGCCCAAAACGAAAGAAGCTCTGGTCGTCCACTTCATGGACGATCTCGACGCGAAGTTAAACGCCTTCGATCTTATCGTGGAGGCGGACGCAGCCAACACCGATTCAGAGTGGACGCCGTTCAACCGGTTTTTTGAACGTTATCTATTCAAAGGAAAGTAGGCAGCTTCCGGCTGTCGAGCATGTCGTGCACCATGCGGGACAGTTCCCCCATGGAAAAAGGCTTCTGCATGAATCGGATGTTCCCCCCGCGATTGAGGACACCCTGGGCCTGTCCGTCAAGACTGTATCCACTGGCCAGAAGGATCGCCGCCTCCGGATCGATCAGGCGGATGGCGTCGATGGCGGCCGCCCCACCCAGGCCGGGCATGACCATATCCATGATCACCAGATCAATGTTTTCGCCCCGGTCGCGGTAGATGGACAACGCCTCCTCACCCGACGCAGCTGTCAGAACCCGATACCCCAAGCCTTTTAACATATCAACGACCACCTCCAGGACGGTTTGCTCGTCATCAACGATCAGGACGGTTCCCCACCCTGAGACGGTATCGCCTTCCGGCGCATGAAGAGGTTCGACAGGCCGCCCGATCGCGGGGAGAAAAACATGGAACGTCGCGCCGCGGCCGATTTCGCTCTCCACGGTAATCATCCCCTTATGTCCTCGGACAATCCCGTAAACGGTAGCCAGTCCCAAACCGGTGCCCCGGTGGACGCCCATCTGCCGGGTCGTGAAAAAAGGTTCAAACAAACGCTCCCGCGTGACTTCATCCATCCCGACGCCCGTGTCGGTAACACTGATTCGGACATACGCCCCCGGCGGAATATCAAAGCCGCTCACATCCGACTCCAGAAGCATGGCGTCGGCCGTGGTCAGCGTAATTTCACCTCCGCCCGGCATCGCCTGCCAGGCATTCACCAGCAGATTTAAAAAGACCTGCTCCATCTGTCCGGCGTCGGCTTGCACCGTTTTGAGCCCACCGGCAAATTGCTGATGGATCACCACCTCTTTCTTCGTGCGGCCGAACAGATCGGCCAGGCGCGCCAGCATCTCATTGAGATTCAGCGGGCGGATTTCATAGCGTCCGCCGCGCGCGTACCCCAAAAGCTGCCTTGTGAGAGCCGCGCCGCTTTTAATATGGGACTCGATGGCTTTGAGTTGCACGTGATGCGGATGCCCGGCCGGCGTATTGATCAGCATCAGCGAGGCGTACCCCTGAATGCCCATGAGCAGATTATTGAAATCGTGGGCCACCCCTCCGGCCAGCGTGCCGATCGCCTCCATCTTCTGCGCCTGTCCCAGCTGTTTGGCCAGACGCTCCTGTTCCTTTTCCATACGCCGACGATGCGTCATATCGCGGGCGACATTGCGGAATCCGGCAGGCCGGCCCTGCCCGTCGCGGATGAGGGAAACGATGGATTCCACCGCTTTGGTGCCGCCGTCGCGGCAGCGCAGACTGACCGTATAGACCTTCGCGGATTTGCCGGTCCGGTAAATCTCGTTAAACACATTGAACACCATGCGCACTTCCCCTTCAGACGCATAGCGTTCATGATGGCGAAGCTGCAGATACTCCCTGCGGGTGTAGCCCAGCATCCGGTGCGCCGCTTCGTTGCAGAATACGCAGCGGCCGCGCAGATCGAACTCCGAACAGCCATCCTCCACACTTTCCAGAAAATTGCGGTATCGCGCAAGATCCCGTTCCATATTCTTACGGTCGGTCACATCGCGCCCGGTGCCTCGATAGCCTACCGGATCTCCTGCGGCGTTCCGGATCAGAGTCACCGATACTTCAACATCCCGGATGGCGCCGTCGCCCCGGCGAATCCGGTATTCGAGCATTTTCATGGGAAGATTCTTGACAAGGATCTCTTCATACATTCTGAAGACGCGCTTGGCATCTTCAGGGTCCACGTGGCCCTCCCAGCGCGACAGCTGCATCAACGCGTTGCAGGAATGCCCGTAAACACGCGCCATCGCGTCATTGCAAAACGTCAGACGGCCCTGCAAATCGAACTCAAAACACGCATCGCTGATGTTTTCCACAAACGACCGGTACCGCTCCCGGCCCGCTTTTTGCGCCTCCTCAAGAGCGGCTAGCTTGCTTCGAAGATCCGAAATCTCCTGCCGGAGCCCCCTTTGTACACTGTCTACTTCCATGGAAATCATCTTCTCCGTTTAGGTGGCGTTGCCGCAAAGCGTCAGACCTTAATCCATTTTAACCTTTGCGTCAAATCATCCCTCAAAAAAAAGCAGGCTTTCGCTGACGAAAACCTGCTTTTTTTCGCGGGAAAGGAAGCGATCGTTCTACTTTTTCAGACCCGCCAGGGTCGCCTCCAGATGTTTTTGCGCCACTCCGGGCGGGCGGACCGCACGGGGCGCCGCAAACGCATCTATTTCATTGAGTTGGGCCATAACCGTCCGGAATGCCGGATCGAAGGAAAATCGGCGAACATGTTTATTAAAATCGGTCTTTGCGCCATACTTGGCTACCATATCCGCCACGGCTTTCGTAATCAGAATGCCATTTTCAGGATTGCCGTCCTGATCAAGCGACTGAAGAAAGACACAGACATTAACCACCCGCTGGTCGGATGCGTCTTTGGCGTCGGCAAACAGATCAAGCGGAGTCACGATCTTTTTGCCTGCAGTCGAACCCAAAACCAGGCCGCCCACGGAAAAAGTCACGACTTCACCCGGCTTATAACGGAAAATGCCGTCGGCCCGGGTCACACCTTCCACAGTCTGGGTCTTATAGGTCAGTCCGCCCACCGGGCTGTCCAGGAAAACCCCCTTTTCGACGCCGCTGATCTTATCCCCCAGTGTGGCGCAGCCTGATACCGCAACCAACAGGAGCAGTGAAAAAACGACGCACTTCCATTTCGATAACCCCGTACCAATCTTCGTCATGTTCTGATGTCCTCCCTTCTATTTTTTATCAGTATACTACTCAGCCGCTACGTTTAGGTTCCAAAGAGCTTCGTCTTTTTTTTAAGAAAAACTCTCCTTTCGTCAATGATTCAGCGCGCGGATAGAACGCTCCAGGTGTGTCTGCGCGGATTGCGGTTTTTGAAGCCGCCTGGGCTTACGAATATGGTCGGCGAAACTCCCAGACTCGCCATTGAGTTCAGACAAAAGCGCCCTGACGCGGGGATCCTTTGAAAAGGCCGACGGTCTTTTATTGAAGTTGATTTTGCCGGCATAGGTGGAAACGATCGCAACAGCCGCATCGCTGATCTGAATGCCGTTTGACAGATCCGCGTCATAATCGAGCGTCTGCAACAAGACGCACAAATTGACCACCCGCTGGTCGCGCGCGTTTTTGGCGCCCGGCATCAGATCAATCGGTGATAACACCGCTTTGCCTTCGGATGTTCCGATCACCAGCTTTCCTATGGAAATGGTCACCAGGTCTTCGTTTTTATAGCGGAAAGTCCCCGCCTGATCGGTAATGCCGGCATAGGCGCGCGTCATGTAGGACAAGCCCGCGACCGGCGCGTCGATAAAAACGCCTGTCAAGAATTCGGGAGGCTGGGGCGGGGGGGACGGCGTGTCGGAGGGCTTGACGGTGGATGCGCAGGCCGAAACAAAGGACAAAAGCAAAAACAAAGCTCCGATGCGAAAAAAAGCGGCAATCCCTTGGGACCTGGGCATGAAGAGCGCTCCTTGTTGATTCGACTCGGCATCGGGAAAGCATCAACCCGACACGTCAAACAAGCGGGAAAACCGTACCGCTTGTTGTTTAGGAAGCAAAAAACATCTGAGACGAAAACATCAAAGATTTTCACATATCAACGGCCATTTAACTAATATAGACAAGAAATTTTGTCAATGGATAATCCCGCAAAGGCCGTTTCGCCCTAGGATGTAAAGAGCACGCACGAAAAAAAGCCCGCGCCATAACCGACGCGGGCCTTTTTTATAAGAAAGCAGAATGCTTATTCACAATCTATTAGATTAAAACAAAGGAGGAGGAGGCGTCCAACATACTCCCGGATTCGCCCAACATCCGCAATAGTGAGCTGCCGCAAAATCTACTAAACCGACTTTCGGCCCATCTCCATCTGGATTGAGTGCCCATACGTAACCATTCCAATTTGACCCCGTTTGGCCCGCGGCTGTGTAGTCAAGCCAGGTGCCACCCGGGGCGCCGTTTTTCGCAAAATTAGCCCAGTACACCGTCATCCGGTCAGACAAATTTCGTTGGGCGGGCATCACAGCTGGATGCTCCTTTACGGAACCGAAAATATACTGAATTTCAAATGAATGCGACGCGCCAAGGCCCCAGTTCCCCAGATTGAAGAAAGCAGATAAAGCTCCAAGGGCTCCATAAGTGGGATTGATTGGCGCATTCCGATCGGTAAACCAATACGCATAGACGGTGTTCCCCGCATTGGCCAGCTGAGACCACTGATTCAGGTTGTTGCAGGTGAAGGTGGCATCCGTAAAGACCATGCTGTGGGCGTTGCGATATTTATTTGCATTATCCCCGTATAGGTCCTCCGCCTCAGCCGTATAAAAGGCAGCCAGGAAATTTCTGTCATATTCGCGCGGATCAGCTAACAGTAAATCCGTCACGCCGTCCTCAAGATTTTCGATTGCCTCAAACCCACCATACCTGGGCATAAACAGACCTGTAAAAAGTGAACCTTCGTTGAGATTACTGCCAATTATTACAGGCACATTCTCTGCGACGTCTCCATCCGTCAGAGCCTGATCGATGGATTTCGGCAGGAAAGTGTTTTCATGATAAACGGGTGTGATCCAAGCCCAGGCGTGGGATGGATTGGGATCGCCTTCTTCAAGATCGGGTCTTGTCTGCCAGAACATGACTTGTTCAGGCGTCAAATTTCGCAGACAGGTACGGATTTCCACAGCATCATCAGTTCCTCCGCAAGGGCCAGGACTAGGAGCAGTGAACACATTAGCAAAAGGAAAGCCCAAAAAAAAGTGACCGTTAGGTAATTCCCATGTAGTTGTGTCAGACAGATCTGTTGGGGTTAGACGCATCTGATCAGGACTGTAGGATCCGCTTTGAACAATCGCCTTGTGGAACAACCCTTCATTGCGAATGCTCGATACCATCAGAGAAAGGACGCTGTGGCCACCGGCGGATTCGCCAAAAATGGTGACATTCCCCGGATCTCCACCGAAATCAGCAATGTACGACTGAACCCACTCAAGCGCTTTGACCTGATCTTTCAGGCCGAAATTGCCAGTGGGATCTTCCAGCGCCGGATGCGGCAAAAATCCGAAAGCATTGAGACGGTAATTAATCGTGACCACAATCACCCCTTCATTCACCAAGGCGGGCACATCGTAGCCGGGAACCGAGCCGGCCCCCTGAATCAGCGCGCCACCGTGAATCCATAACATCACAGGGAGGTTATCAGCTGATGTTGTTCCTGCAGGAAAAAAGACATTGAGAAATAGACAATCCTCACTGCCAACAACAATCTCGGGCGTTAAAGGATTGCCATCGTGATCGGCATACTGTACGCAGGCACTTCCGAATTGCCTGGCGTTAATGTCACCTTCGAGTTCGACCATTTCCGATGGCGCGAATCTCAGCGCCTCGGCATATTTAATGCCTCGGCAAGCCACCATATTCCCTTCATCGGCACAGGTGAGCTCCGCATCTCCAACGTGAATCTTCCCTGTCGTTGATGTTGAAGACTGCTGGAAAAGAAAAAATCCTCCATCTCCGCCGCTGCTGCAGCCGATAAGCGCACTGACGATTAAAGCCAGTATTAAGAGCCGTGATATGTTTTGAAACCGTTTCAACCCTGACTGAAATTTTTCACTCATGATTCCTGTTCTTCCTCCTTTTTTAAAGTTATCCGCGGTCTTTTGCAGTATAAGTGAACTTGAATCCTATTCAGAATAATTTTTGACGAGCCTTATTCGCTCGCAAAATACGAACCAAAAAAATAGCAAGATGCCGCATAAAATAATTACTTTATAATTTTAATGCATTGAGAAGATTTTTCATCGCTTTGCATAACCTTGAAGCCCAGACTACCATGTGACAATTTACAGGACATGGAACAATATTTAGTTTTTCGAATGATCGAAGGAATCTTTGATATTCTTCGGTAGATGGTGAGACGGTTGCCCCCCGGGAGCCGCGCGGCCTTGGCCTGGTTGCCGTCGGCGCGCGCCAGGGCGTCGAGGATCTCCTGCAGGTAGTCTATAGTGATCACGCGCCTCCGGCACAAGATAAAGGCCGACTCAATGGCATGTTCCAACTCACGGATATTGCCTTACCAGGCGTAATAAAGGCGGCATCCCGAACACTCGTATCACCATTCCTGGCCCGCAATTAATATTTCATTTTATGGTACGCGTTTAAAAAATCTACTGACTTTGCATTCGGCATACTCCAATTTCGACACAGGCCGGAATTCAGGCATTCGTCTAACAGTTCCCCCTTTTTTAGCAGAAAAAGTATGGAGATAACGAAGACAATTAATATTCGCAGATGAAATCATCAGGATCCGCGTGATAGCAAACTGCGATATTTAATTCCAATAGGGTTAAGACAAAAAGCCCGCGCCGGATGGCGCGGGCTTTTTTAAACCATACCATTGTTGAATCAATGAACCGCCGATGCAATTACTCTATTCCAAACGGATTCGCCCAGAAAGCACAATGGTGCGCGGCACCGAAATCAAAGGCCGTCGCATCGGTGTCACCATCCGGATGGAGCTTTCTGATGTTCGCACCAGTATAGGCTGTCCACCCGTTGCCCGGAGTTCCGTTTTTGGCGAAATTCGCCCAATATAACGTCATCCGGTCAGACAAATCCCGCTGAGCGGCCGTCACATCGGGATGATCCTTTACTGAACCGAAAATATACTGGATTTCAAATGAATGAGACGCTCCAACTGCCCATTGGCCGAAATCGAGCAACTTCACAGGTTCCAAAAGACCACGAAGCAAGGCGTAAGTAGGATTGATCGGCGCGTCCCCGTCGGCGAACCAATAGAATAAGGTGTCGGGTCCGGCGCGCTGCGCGAGTGTCGTCGCCTGCCCGAGATTATTGCAGGTGAAGGTCGCATCCGTCCAGATCATGCTATAGGCGTTGCGGTAAAGATTCGCGCCATTGGGCGCCACACCAAGATAGTAAGTTCCTACCGCCGTGGCCAATGGATCTAGTGCCGGATTCGCAGTCGGGTTGATCAAGGCACTGACGCCATCCCGGTACTCATCTTCCTCAGACATATAGTTAAAATCACCTAAAAACAGACCGGCAAAGAGAGTCCCCTCATGCAGATTCGTTCCGACTATAATCGGCACATCCGCAACATCGCCGTCTGTCAGAGCCGTCGCAATATTTTTCGGCAGGAAGGTCCCTGCTTGATAAACAGGCGAAATCCAGGCCCAGGCAGGTCCAGCATTCTGAGCGGCCATGACCTGCTCGGCCGTCATACCACGTAGACAGGTTAGGATCTCTTCATTAGTACCACTGCATGGGCCGACACCAGAGGGGGGGAACCCGGGAACAACATCAGGATAGCCATTGAGATCGGCAAAGGCAGCCCCCAGAGTATAGTATCCTGCACCTAAAGCCGTCTGGTCTGGACTGTAGGAACCGCTCTGGACGATCGCCTTTTGGAACAGAGCGCTATTTCTTTCCTGTGAAATCAGTAAAGATAACACGCTGTGGCCTCCGGCTGATTCGCCGAAGATCGTCACATTTTGAGGATCTCCGCCGAAATCTGCAATATATTCACGAACCCATTCGAGTGCCTTCACCTGGTCCTTCAGACCGAAGTTACCGGTGGGATCTTCGAGCGCCGGGTGCGGCAAAAATCCGAAAGCATTGAGACGGTAATTAATCGTGACCACAATCACCCCTTCATTCACCAGGGCCGGCACATCGTAGCCGGGAACGGAACCGGCCCCCTGAATCAAGGCGCCGCCGTGAATCCAGAACATCACGGGCAGATCATCGTACGGCTGAGTCCCTTTGGGAAAGAAAACATTCAGAAATAAACAGTCTTCGCTGCCGGTTCCGTCATCCTGAATGCAGATATTGCCGAAACTTCGGGCGTTAATATCGCCTTCGAGTTCGACCATTTCCGACGGCGCGAATCTCAACGCCTCAGCATATTTAATGCCCCGGCAGGCCACCATATCCCCTTCGTCGGCGCAGGTGAGTGTCGCGTCGGCCGCTTCGACTGAGACGGTCGATGTCTGTGGAAAGAAGAAACCCCCATCATTTCCGCCGCTGCTGCAGCCGACTGCCGCGGATAAACTCAAAGCCAACAAAAACGCCAGTAACAGACTCCGAAACCGATGAAACTCCGAATGAAACGTTTTACCCATTTCCCTGCTCCTCCTTTTTGAATATGATCAATGGAATTATGCTTTTTACGTCAAAAACAGATTCCTCCCAAAGATGGCATCACTAAACTAGGGATGCATTAACACGATGTGTGCCAGGAGATAACGCAGGCACAGATAATTAATCACAGAATAATTATAAGACGATAACGAGAACCTTCGGTCATTTTCGAGGCAATATCGTGACATGTCACAGTGTGGCACGTCACTAAAGTGTGACATGTCCCGCTTACTTAACGATTTGTGTCTTTTTGGGATATTCTCCGGTAGATGGTGCGGCGGTTGACCCCCAGGAGCCTTGCGGCCCTGGCTTTGTTGCCGCCGGCGCGCGCCAGGGCGTCGAGGATCTCCTGCTGATCACGGCGAAAAGGTCTTTTATCCGCGTTGATGGAAAAGCCGCTCTCTTCCCGGCTCTCGCTCAGACGGATGGCCTCCGGCAGGTGCTCCATGGTGATCACGCGCCCCCGGCACAGGATAAAGGCGTGCTCGATGGCGTGTTCCAGCTCACGGATATTGCCGGGCCAGGCGTAATGCATGAACCGCTGCAGGACATCCCGGGAAATCCCTTCAATATCTTTTTTGAATTGCGCGTTGAAGACGGAAAGAAAATGATCCACTAAAATCGGAATGTCTTCGCGCCGTTCAC
This sequence comes from uncultured Smithella sp., assembly GCA_964443625.1. Lineage (GTDB taxonomy): Bacteria > Desulfobacterota > Syntrophia > Syntrophales > Smithellaceae > UBA8904. The sequence continues at coordinate 163,494 of CAYUDM010000001.1, forward strand.
GCAGAGGCGGCAGGGCAACTTCAACGACCATGAGGCGATAGTAGAGGTCTTCACGAAATTCTCCCTTTTTGACTTTTTCCTTAAGATCGCGGTTGGTGCTGGCAATCACGCGGACATCCGCCCGGCGGGGCGTTGATTCTCCAACCCGCTCGAAGGTTTTTTCCTGCAGCACACGCAAAAGTTTCAACTGAATCAAAGGCGAGATATCTCCGACCTCATCGAGGAGAATCGTGCCGCCTTCGGCCGCCTCGAAACGCCCCTGCTTGTCTTTGACCGCGCCGGTGAAGGCCCCGCGCACATGACCGAACAGCTCGCTCTCCAGGAGGCTTTCAGCCAGCGCTGAGCAGTTTACGGACACAAAAGGCCGAAAGGCGCGTTTTCCGCTGTAGTGCAACGCCCGCGCGACCAGTTCCTTGCCCGTTCCGGACTCGCCGGTCACCAAAACGGTGGTTTCAAGGTTGGCCAGATCCTCCAGCAAGCGATACACGTTTTGCATTTTTTCACTATGACCGATGAGGTTTTGAAAGGTGTGCCTCTGGCGCAGTTCCCGCTCCAGATCGTTGAGCAGTGTGATGTCCCGGATGACCAGCACGGCGCCGGTAAAGTTTCCGTCATTGTCCAGAAGCGGCGAGCTGTTGACGGAAGCGAGCTGCTGGTTTCGTTTCAGATGCCCGCATTCGACGCGATACTCGGCAATGGTCATTTTCTGATCAAGGGTCTGGCGCAAGACGTCCGCGCAGGTGCCGTTGCATTGCGCCAGACAATCCGAAAATGATCGTCCGACAATCCCGTCAAGGTCCATGCCGCAGAGGGTTTCCGCCGATGAATTGGCTCCGATGACCTTCAAATTCAGATCGACGGTGATAATCGCGTCTTTCACGCTGCGGTAAATGGCTTCGAGCAGACGCCGATGCGAAGATAGTTTGCGCTGGGTTTCTTCCCGCTCGGTGACATCCCGCTGCACGATGCGGAAACCGACCGTTTTGCCGCCCTTCACAATGAGCGACACGGAGTCTTCGACCATGCGGCTGGCGCCGTCTTTTCGGACAATCGCGTGAGTGAAGCGACCCGGAATGCCCGTGCGGAAAATCTGATTGTAGGCGCGCTTTAGAAACTGAGCGCTTTGCGTATCCGTGTAGGCTTGATAGTTAGATCCGATGATTTCTTCGCGTGAATACCCCCAGATCCGGCAGCCCGCATCGTTGATGAAGGTGAGGTTGCCCGCGAGATCCGTCTCGCCGACACCGTCTTGAATTTCATTGAGCAGCGCTTCGTAGTTTTTGAGCGACTCAAAAGGAGATTTTTCTGAATCCACCAGCGCCTCCGATACAACAAAATACGCTTCCGTAAGCGGAGCCCATCTCGCGAAAATTATCTAAAAGACTAGGGTCCGGCCTGTCAACACAAAAATACCCCCGGCCGGCTTTACTCCTGACGCCTGACGCCTCACGCCTCTCGTCTGACTCTTAAAACATTTTCTTCCCGAAGCAATCAAGATGCACCATGTCGCCGACGGCCTTGCGCGGCGGGCCGGCTTTCGGGTCCACCGCCGGATAGCCGATGGGAATGACGGCCGCCACTTCGTAGTCCTCGGGCAGTCCGACGAGTTTTTTACAGGCATCGTGGTTCATGAGGCCGACGACAACCGTTCCCAACCCCAACTCGTGCGCTTTGAGACACAACGTCTGGGTGGCGATTCCCAGGTCGAACATAAACCAGCAATCGTATTTGGTGACGTCTTTTCCATCGTAACACCCCGATGTGCCGGTTTTTCCGCACACGACGATGAGCGCGGAGGCCGCCTGCGAACACTTCGCCGCGGGGTTTTTCTCCGAATATGTGCCGGTGATCTGGGAAATGAGATCGCGATTTCGCACCACAACGAATTCCCAAACCTGGGTATTGGCCCACGATGGGGAAAAACGAACGGCCTCAAAAATTTCCCGAAGCGTTTCATCGCCGACCGGCGCATCGGAAAACCGCCGGACACTGCGTCTTTGCAAAATAGCTTCCTGTAATTCCATCGCTTACACCCTCCTTAAAAAGTGTGATATTCCATTTTAATGTTCGCCGCCCGGTCGCTTTGTCCCGTGCTTTTAACCCGCGAGCTCGCGTTCAAAAATAGCCTTCGCCTGCGCCGCCATAGCGCTCACCGTCTGGCCGTTCACAAAACCATCAGCCTTTAAACGGCCGAGATATTCAACCGATATCGTGAGGGGTTTAAAGACATCAAAGGTAAAAAATCCCGGGCGGAAAAGACCCTCCGTGTTTCGGATCAAAAGCAAGTGAACATCTTGATTGCAGTACCGCGCGATACTGAAAACGCCGCGGTTGAATTCGCCAAGACGTCCGTTTCGGCTGCGCGTTCCTTCGGGAAACACAAAAAGGTTTCCGCCCGCGGCCAGATGCGCTTTGATCGCCTCGAGATTTGCGATCATCGCCGCGCCCGTCATTTCATCCGGCGATGACGGCACATAGCCTGCCTTCTTCAAAAACCAGCCGAAGATCGGCACGCGAAAAAAGGTGCTCTTCACAATCGTCGTCTGCCGGGGATACAAAGAGACCAGAAGAATGGGGTCCAGATACGACACATGGTTACACACAATGATCGAGGATTGAATCGCGTGGGCCGCAGGCGCGATATGAAAACGGGTGCGGGGAATCAAAAGCCCGGCGAGGTTGAAGAAATTGCGCAAATGCAGATGGTTGAGTTTCTGAAACGCGCCCGCTGCAGATCGGTGCGAAAGATAATAGGGCGCGAAAAAGACGGGAAGCAAAACCAGGTATCCGAACAGAAAATACGCCCACAGAATTAAGGTGATGCCGAAAGCGCAGGCCTGTTTGACATATCGAAGCCCGCCGCCCGCCATCTTCAGGAAAGCTTCCGCAGTATCAGACTGGTGTTGACGCCGCCGAAGGCAAAGTTCTGCACGGCGGCCGTTGTGACCGTCTGTTCCATGATGCGCCGGGCATGATTGACGATGGCGCAGCGTTCATCGACCTCGTCGAGGTGCAGTGTCGGGGCGACAAAGCCGTCTTGCATCATGTACAGCGTCAGCACAGTTTCGATCGCGCCGCAGGCGGCCATCGTATGCCCCATGTAGCTTTTGAGCGCAACCACCGGCACATCCGGCCCGAAAACCGCAGCCATGGCCTGCGCTTCGATAATATCGCCCATCTTGGTGGCGGTGGCGTGCGCGCTCACCAGATCCAGTTCGGAGGCGGATATTTTTGCGTTTTGCAAAGCCAGTTGCAGCGTTTTCGTAATCCCCTCCAGGTTCGGCAAAATCAGGTCGCCGCCGTTGCAGTTGCAGGAAAATCCGATCACCTCGCCCAGAATCGTCGCGCCGCGTTTTTTGGCAAATTCATATTCCTCCAGCATGACCGCGCCCGCGCCTTCGCCCACCACCAGACCGTCGCGCGCCTTGTCAAACGGGCGCGGCGTGCATTCGGGCCGGTCGTTAAACGCTGTGGAGCAGGCCAGCAGATTGTCGAAAACCGCCACGGTAATGGTGTCGTATTCATCCGCGCCGCCGCACAGCATGGCGTCTTGCATCCCGTATTTCACGGATTCATACCCGTACCCGATGGACTGACTGGCCGTCGTGCAGGCAGTGCCCGACGAGATGACACGGCCGGTAATGCCGAACATCTTGGTAATATTGACGGCCGTGGTGTGCACCATAGACTTGAGGTAATCGACCGCGCCGATGGTCTGATAGGAAGCTTTGTCTTTGGCTTCAAAAAAGATTTTATAGATGTCGCGCTGAACGGTCGGCGATCCGTGAATGGAGCCGAAGGCGACGCCCAGGCGACCGGAAGTGATGAACGCTTCATCCAGGCCCGACTGCTCGATCACATCTTTGGCGACCTGGCAGGCGTAATAGGCAACCGGTCCCATCGTCTTGCGATGCGCCCGTTTAAAATCGTAATCAATCGGATAGTCCACCGTTCCGTAAACACGGGAATGGATGAACCGGCTGATGAGTTCGTCTGCGCGAAGCGTTTTAACCCCTGAGACGCCTTTTTGCAGACTTTCGACGATGCGGTCCTTGCCGTATCCGATGGGCGAGATGGCCGACGCGGCAGTTATGACGACTCGACGTTCCATACCCTCAGGCCTTTTGAACGATCAGTTGTCTGGCACGCGCAAGATGCTCGATATAGTCGCAGACCTGCCTCAACGTGCGAATATCCATGGCCTGCTTTTTTTCATCCTGTGACAGCTCGGATCCCAGAAATTTTTCAATTTCCAATAGCAGCTCGATGGCATCGATGCTGTCGAATTCGTAGGCTTCCCGAAGATTCACATCCATATCGGGGTTTTCGACCTCAAATTCCCGCAGAAAAATCTCACGGACCTGATTTTCAATATCGTCGCGTGTCATTTAAAATTAATCTCTCCCTTGAAAAAAAATCGCATGTTTTTCGGAATTGCGCCCCGAAACGGCATAGGGGCGGAAATCTATCATAAATCGCCGGACTGGGCAAGCTCGACGGTCGGCCTTAAATAACGGTAATAACCGCTTCCCGAAATCGTGACTCCCCGGCAATCTGCCGCGCCACGGAAAACGACCCCAAAAGGCAACCCAGCACACCCGGCGCCAGGGCGTTTTGTCCCGCCAGGCAAAGCCCTTCCACCGGCAGGTTTTTCAACGAAGCCGCCTTGAGCATCTGACCGGCCGAGCGCAGGAGACCATAGCAGGCGCCTTCCGGGCAATTCATCCAGTCCCGCAAGGATAAAGGCGTAAAAACATCGAGAATCTCCGCGCCGGAAAGTTTTCCGAAAACCTCGCTTGCCTGCTGAAGCAGTAAGCCCCCCCTGGCCGCCTTGGCCTCCTCATAGTCCGCCCCCCGGTGTCCCGTGCGCGTATGCTCCCATCGCCGCCAGTCGCTATAGGGCGACCGGGTAATGACGGACAACAGGTTTGCGCCCGCCCCGTCGCCTGGCCGAATCTGATAAAAGGCGCCGTCTAACATGCGACCTGCCGGGTCCCGATGCAGCCGGTAGATATTGTGATCGATTTGCGGATGCGCAAGCGCATCCACGCGCACCTGACAGGCCATGACGCCTTCTGTTTCGACAAGGCTGGTAATACGTTCCCGCACCGACGGGCGCAACGCCCCTTCTTCAAGAAGCGTTAAAACAACTTTCGGATGCACCGCGGCTACCACGCCGTCCGCCGGTAGCTCATCCCCTGTGTCCAGCACCACACCGACCGTCCGGCCGTCGCGCACAGAAATTCTTTTCACCCAATGTCCGCATAAAAGCGTTCCGCCCAGGTCGGTAAATCGTCGGGTGAATGCATCGGCCAGGTCCGATCCGCTGACTTTGGGACGCCAGGCGGAAAAAAGGTAGCCGGCTAAAACCATGCAGTGCAGAATGACCGGGCAGTCGTCGAATTGCACGCCGATGAGCTGACAGGGCACGGCCAGCACGGCGCGCAAACCCGGTGAGGGACGAAGGTCTTCGAGATACTCTCCCATCGGGCGAAAATCGTCCAGATTGGCAAACGGATCACCGCCGTTCATCATAAACAGGGGATCTTCCATTCCGCGGGCGACGCGTCGAAGGGTTTTCATAAACGAATCGATCACCGTCCGGTCGGACGGAAAAGCCGCTTTCAGGCGGTCTTCGTATGCGTCTATCCCCACAGGCAGATCAAAGGAAAAATCATCAAAAAGGTAGCGATCCGTTACGCCCTGGCCTCCCATCCGGTAAAACAGCGCTTCGGGCTGAAGCCCCAGAAAAGAAAACATTCTTCCCAACGGCTCGGCAGGCCCCAGAGCGCCCACATAGTGAACTCCCACACAACAGTCCAGACCTTTTCGACGATAAGAGCGCAAAAGACCGCCGGGCAGAGAATTTTTCTCGACCAGGGTGACGCGGTAATCCAGAAGCGAAAGCAGGATGCCCGCGGACAGCCCGCCCACCCCCGCGCCGATGATGACGACATTACGGCCTTTGAGAGGATTTCTCATGGATCGTTTCCTGAAATTGTTGCCGCGCAGGCTTAGTCGAAACCGCTTCGGCTTCCAGAAGCGTCAGAGACAAAGAGTAATTCATCCCTTCAAACGCCTGAAGGTGAATCTTTTCGTATGAACGGCCTTCTTCGTTTTTAATCGTCAGATCGCGCTTTTTCGCGCCGCCGGACAAATACCGACGGAGCACAAAGGTCCCCTCTCCGGCATCAATGACATCCACAAAATCGCCGTCGGTTTTCTCGAAACGGCAGGTCTTGCGGTTTTGCGTGTCAACACCCTGGATGCTTAGATCCCCCTGGGGCCAAAAGAAGATCAGTTCGATATCGCTCATCATGCTGCGGGCGAAATCGCCCGCGTCAAAAGGCGGCAGGGCGCGGCTCACTAAAATCCCGCCGGGACCTGATTCGGCTTCAAACACAACCAATCCCTCGGCGGTAAGAATCGCGACAGACAATGACCGATGGGCGGGATCGGCAAGCGTCACACCGATCACCGATTGCACCCGTCCGGATACGCGCGCTTCGATGGCGTGAATGAGCCTTGTTTTTTCAGTGAGAAAAGGAGAAGGACAATCAAAAGCGCCGCCGGCCGGGCCGAGTTTCGGCAATGACGCGCAAGACAGGCAAAAGAAAACGGCGGCCGTCAAAGCAAGTTTCTTCATGGAACATCCTGAAACACACGGGGAGGAAGCTCCGTATTGATCCGGACACGGGTAAAGTCAATCAGCGTTTCGGCATCAGCATTTTCGACAATCCGGACGGATCGGATCGTCGCGTCTCGTTTTAACAACACAATATCGATCCGCTGCATCATCCGGCTGAGCCCTTCCGCGACAGGCGTCAGGATCACGACTGTTTCTTCGGCACTGTCTTTGACGGATGCGGTAAAAGACGGATTGTCGTCAAACCGTCCGCTCATCCATCCGGCCACCTCTGCCAGGACAATGGACATGGCCTTCACGCCGCCTGAGGTATCTTCCACCATTTTGCCGCCTGCGGCGATATAGCGCCTTGTCTGACCCTGAGAAGAAAGAACAACGCTTCGAAGCGGCCGAACATACTCCCAGCGGACCGAATCCGGCGCGGCGAACACAAAACGGCCTTCCGACACCAGCGGTTTGGACAAAATTTTCATGATCTTCTTTTGCGTGAAATCCGCCTGGATCGTCCTTATGGCCGACGCGTTTTGGCGCAGGACGTCGAAATCATCCGCGGCCGACAAAGGGGCGGCAAGGATGAGAAACACTATCAGAAATCCGGCATACCGGACCGGACGAGGGACGGTTCTTTCGGCCTGTTCGGACATCAGCACACACCGCCGTTGACAACAATGACCTGGCCGGTGATGTAGGAAGCGTCGTCCGAACATAAAAAGCGGATCACGCGGGCGACTTCTTCGGGCTTTCCCACCCGCGCCATGGGAATCATTTTTTTCATTTCCTCCATGGGAATGGCGCTAGTCATGTCGGTTTCGATAATACCGGGGGCCACGACGTTGACGCGGATGCCGATGCGCGCCACTTCGGCCGCAAGCGATCGGGAGGCTGCGTTGAGGCCGGCCTTGGCCGCCGAATAATTGGCCTGACCGCGATTGGGCATCAAAGACGATATGGATGAGACCGATACGATTGAGCCGCGTTTGCGACGCACCATTTCACGTAAAACCGGTTTGGTCATATTGTAGAATCCATTGAGGGTCGTGTTCAAAACCGAGGCCCATTCCTCCTCGCCCATCATCAGAAATAAGCCGTCGGCCGTGATGCCGGCGTTGTTCACCAGCACATCGATGCGCTTGTGTCCGGCCATGACGGTTTTCACCGCCTGCGCCGCGGCTTCGTTGTCCGTCACATCGAATTTCAGAATTTCTCCGGTGGATCCGGCCTGCACAACTTGGTTGAGCGTCTCGGCCGCCGCCGCTTCATTTGCATTGTAATTGATCACCACGTGGTAGCCGGTTTTCGCCAGCTCCACCGCCGTGGCGCGCCCGATACCGCGGCTTGCGCCTGTGACGATCGCCACTTTTTTTTCTTCGATATTGTCCACTGATGCTCCTTATTTTTGATTTTTGGGATTGTCGCCTTCGAATTTTACCGCCTGCAGGACCGCTTCGGCAATCAGGTCGTCTCGATCCCTGACCTCACCTTCGATCACGGCATAGTCGTCAAAAGTCGCGATACTTTTCACCTCAACGGTTAAATCGGCGCCGACGGCAACGCGCTCGCGATAAAACCGGGCCGATTTGATGCCGACTAACCAGCCTTTGACGCCGGGACGGCCTTTGAGTTTGTTGTTAAATCCTTCCACCAGCGCCGCCGTCTGCGCCATCGCCTCGATGAGCATCATCGCTGAAACCGTCTGACCGTCGCTAAGCGGCCACTGCGGAGTCACCAGGGCTTTGGCCCGACCGTAGAGGTCTTTGAGTTCAAGCGCTTCGGTAATCACCCGGATCGGCGGACGGTGCGGAATTAATTCATCAATATTAACCATCATGTCGTTCTTTATGAAATTTTAGCTCACCTAAAAAGAAAAACCGCGTAAAGTCAACAAAAATCATCTCTCAAACCCGGCAACCGCTTTTTCCCGGGGCAGATCCCGTCCCAAACCGCCGTTGATTTTTTTTTGTATTTCCGATAGGTAGATCGCACGCAGAAGGAAAGGACATCGGCAACCTCATGACCGCGGAAGAAAAAGATCAATTCCACAACGCCTGCAAGAAACTCCTGTCTCCCACTAAAACGCTCTGCCAAAAAGAGTTTACGCATTCGGGAGCAACCTATGGCGAGCTTTACGAACTGGCCGCCGGACTGAGAAAAACACTGGGCCGTAAAGGGGGCGAAAAATGGATTTGCCTGTGCACGGAGAATAAAACCGTCATCGCCGCCGCCATGATCGCCTCTCTGTCCGGCGCCTGCCGTCTGATTCTTCCATACGCTTTTTCGGCGCACGCGCTTTCCGAAATGCATGACGCGGCCGGATTCGACGCCGCCATCGCCGACCGACCCGAAGAGCTGCCCGGCGTGGAAATCATCACACCCTCCACCGGCGACATCGGCGAGATTGTGCCCGATTCCCTGCGCGCCCTCGACGAACCTTTTTTGCGGCTCTTTACCGGTGGCTCCACCGGAAAGCCCAAAGTCTGGTCCAAAACACCGCGAAACCTTCTTGCAGAAGCATTTTACCTGCGCGACAAGTTTGACGTTACAGCGAAGGATCTTTTCGTTTCCACCGTGCCGCCCTACCATATTTACGGGCTTTTGTTTTCCATTTTGGTGCCGCTTGCCGCCGGAGCGAAGATTATGCCCGAAATCTACACCTTCCCGCAAGAAATCATTTCAACGATCAACCGCCAGAAGGCGACCGTACTGGTCAGCGTCCCCATTCACTACCGTTCGCTCAAAGTCGAAAACCTCGCGGTCCCGACTTTAAAAATGGCCTTTTCGTCGTCGGGGGTTCTCAACCGCGCCGACGCGGCATACTTTCTGAAAAAAACCGGCCTCGGCATCACGGAAATCTACGGCTCCACCGAAACCGGCGGTATCGCCGCCCGAAATTTAAGCGACGGCACGGAATCCTGGAAACCCGCCGATGTGGTATCCTGGCGGCTCTCCGGCAGACGGCTGGCCGTCAAATCCGATTTCGTCTCTTCTGAAATGGACACAGACCCCGAAGGCTACTGCGTCACCGGAGATGAAGTTCAGCCGGACAAAGACAACCGGTTTATACTTCTGGGACGAGCCGACGGGATCGTCAAGGTGGCGGGCAAACGCGTGGACCTGCTTGAGGTCCAAAACAAAATCCAGACCCTGCCGACGGTGCGTGACGCGGTCGTAATCGCCCTACCCGCCGATAAAGGCCGGGAAAGCATCATCGCCGCGCTGGTGGCCTGCGACCTGACTGAGGCGCAACTCAAAAAGCTTCTGATCGAGAAACTTGAACCCTACGCGATGCCCCGGCGCATTAAAATTGTCGCAAGCATTGCCCGCACCGCCACCGGCAAAACCGATTTCCGACGCGTCGAAAAGTTCTTCCTGGCGGAAAAGTGACGTCTGCGCGCGCAGGGCTTCCAAATTCCCGCTTGACTTGCTTTTCTCAACTTCATTATACTTTGGCCGGTTTTTTGAGCATACGAAACGCGTCAGCATCCTGCATCAACCCGCACAACCGTTTTTTATCGACAGAAAGGAAAGCGTCATGACGGCGGAAGAGATCATTAAGATTCTGAAACTCGAACCGCATCCGCTGGAGGGCGGTTTTTTCCGATCGACCTACCGTTCGGCCGATGTTCTGCCGACGAACGCACTACCGGAACGATACGATGGTCCCAGGCAGCTGGGATCGGCCATCTATTATCTGCTCACAGCCGAAACCTGCTCTCAGATGCACCGGCTTCCCACCGATGAGCTTTTCCATTTTTATTTAGGCGATCCGGTCAATCTCCTGCCATTGTTCCCCGACGGACCCTCCGCTATTCTGTCGTTGGGACACGCCCTTACCCAGGGCCAACTCGTTCAGGCGCTTGCGCCCAGAAATTGCTGGCAGGGGGCCAGACTAAAAGACGGCGGGTCCTTTGCCCTGATGGGAACGACGCTCTGCCCCGGCTTTGACTATGACGATTACGATCAAGGCGACCGGGAAGAGTTGGTCGCCTTGTATCCGGAACGAAAGGCCCTCATCGCGACACTCACGGAAAAACCCGAATAAACGCCTTGGGAGATTCATTCCATCCCGACCGGCATGACCGCTTGGTCAGCCCCGGTCTTTAAACGCGCCTGAAAGCGCGGATGATTCCCTGTGCCGACTTGCAAGTCGGCACAGGTTTGTGTATGAACAGTCGGGCGCGTGAAAACCCGGCACAAGACAAAATTCCGCTTTGAAAGGATACCCGATATGACCAGCGTTAAACTCCTGCCGTTTATTCTGGGCGGCATTGCCGTCTTGCAGGCGGGCATGAACAAAACCATCGCCCAGACCGTCGGACTGGCCACCGCTTCACTGATGAACGGGTGCGTTTTCGCTTTATGCGCGGTGTTTGTGTTCCTTTTGACCTATTTCGCTTCGGGCGCGTTTCCCGACGGCATCGCCTTTTCGTCCCATCACGATTTTTCTCTTCGCTGGTGGTATCTCCTGCCGGGCCTGATCGGATTCTTGCTTGTTTTTTTTCTACCGCTCGTGATTATGAAGACAGGCGCGCTGCCCGTCTTTCTGGGCGTCATCGCCGGACAGATTGTCGCAGGCATTCTGTGGGACGCTTACTTTGAAAAAATTCCCGTTGATGCCGTTCGCCTTGCGGGCGCCCTGATGACGTTCGCCGGAGCTTTTTTGGTCCTTTGGAAAAAATAGAAGGATAAGGAATCCCTTGAAAGATTTTACGGAAGGCAACATCGCCCGCCAGGTGATCGATTTCAGTCTGCCGATAATCATCGGCAACATTCTGACATCGGTTTACGGTATCATCAACCTGATCTGGGTGGGCAGGCTTCTAGGTCACAAGGCCGTCGCCGCCGTGGCGGCATCCCTTCCCATTATCATGCTTTTGCCGGCCTTTCTCATCGGCCTGGGCATGGCCACCAATGTGTTGATCGCGCAAGCTTTCGGGCGCAAGGACACGGCCCTCTTGCGGAAGATTCTTCCCAACTCGTTTTTCGCCTCGCTGGGGTTTTGTCTTTGCATTTCCGGCGTCGCCCTCTTTTTCCGACGGGAACTTCTGGATCTCGTTCACACGCCGCCGGAAATTCACGACATGGCTCTGTCGTATCTGACGATCATGATCGCGACACTGATTTTCCATTTCTACATCAACTGGATGAACGGCATGCTGCGCGGCCTGGGAGACGCCAGGACCGTTTTAAAAATACTCATCCTGCTGACCATCTTCAACATCACCTTCGTCCCGCTGCTGATCGTCGGCATCGGACCTCTTCCGGCCCTGGGCGTTTCCGGCGCGGCACTGGGGTCGTCGCTTGCGGCCGTCGTCACCGGAGTCATCGGATATCTCTATCTGCTGCAATACAATCCCTATGTCAATGTCCGGCGCTGGACCTACCGGTTGGACGGACGGATCATTCGGCAGGTCTTCGTCATCGGCGTGCCGGCGTCGATGCAAATGATGGTCGTTTCGCTCGCCGCTGTTTTTATCGTCGCGCTGGTCAACCGCTATGGCGCGCATGTGACCGCGGCCTTCGGCATCGGCATGCAGATCGACATGCTGGCCACCATCCCGTTTATGTCGATCGGCATCGCCGCCACATCGATTGCAGGCCAGAATCTCGGCGCCGGACGGATGGACCGTGTCTTTGCGACTCTACGCACATCCATCTTCTTCGCCCTGGCCATCGCCTGCGTCTGTACCGTGGCGCTTTTCTTCTTCCCCAGAGAAATCGGCGCCATCTTTCTCAAGGCGTCGGCAGACAGCGCCGCGGTTTTAGACGTTGTCAGAAATTACTACCGCTATATGGCCTTTATCTTTCCATGCTTCGCCGTCATTTTCGTCATTCACGGGGTGCTGCGCAGCGCGGGGGATACGGTGGCGCTTTTCGTGCTCTCGTTTGTTGCGATGTTTGTCATCCGGATTCCGCTGGCGTATTTTTTATCGGGGCCCCTCGGATTGAGGGAAAACGGCATCTGGATCGCCATGCTCACAAGCAGCACGCTGGCCGTGGGTCTGAACTGGATTTATTATCGCGGCGGCCGATGGAAGAAGAAGCGTATTCTTGATTCGTGACGGAAGCTCCCCGTCCGCCTAGCGCATTAAAAGCAGACTCAGCGCCATAACCATCATCCCGGCCATCAGCCCCAGAATACTGTCATGGCCTTTTCCGTAAGCGCGGCTGGTCGGCAGCAGTTCGTCGAGGCTGATATAGACCATCACGCCCGCGACGGCGCCGAAAAGAATGCCCGTGACAGGCGCCGGCACCGTCAAGACACCGCCGCCTGAAATCACGAACAGGCCCGTTAAGACGATGATGGCTCCGAACGGCTCGGCAAGCCCGCTCAACAGGGAGTAGGTAAATGCCTTTTTCCGGTCGCCGGTGGCGTAAAAGATGGGAACCGAAACGCTGATGCCCTCTGGAATGTTATGCAAAGCGATAGCCACAGCGATAAAAACACCCAGCGCCGGATCGTTTAGCGCAGCCAGAAATGTCGCCATGCCTTCGGGAAAGTTGTGAATCGTAATCGCAAGCGCGGTGAAGACCCCGGTGCGCCAAAGCGCGCGCCGCGTGTGTCGGTGTTCCTGTTCGCCGCCGTTCCAAGCGACTGCCGGACCGAAATCCGGCAGGGGCGCGGACGGGTCATGCAGGGGGGCGGTTTCCGCCTCGGAATGCGTTTCATGAGGGTTATCGGCTGCGGGAATCAGATTATCGATCAGCGCCATGCAGAGCATCCCGCCGAAAAAGGCAATGGCGGTGATCCAGCGCCCCGCATCGTCACCGTAGCGGGAAGAAAGCAGGTCGAAGCTCTTGGGAAAGATCTCCACAAACGACACATACAACATGACGCCCGCGGAAAAACCGGTGGCTATCGATAAAAAGCGGAAGTTTGTCCGCTTCGCGGTGAAGGCGATGATGCTGCCGATGCCCGTGGCAAGGCCCGCAAAAAGCGTCAGGCCTAAAGCGATCAGAATTTCATTCATGCCTCTCCCCGAAACGGATCCGACGCCGCGTCACTTTATCTAGGCGCTTGCGTCTCTTTTGACGACAAGATTGATGAAGTAAACACTCCCCGCGATTAAAATGATTGTCGCGCCGGAGGGAATATCCAGATAATAGGAAACCATCAATCCTGAACAGGTAAAGAAGGCTGCCCACAGCGGCGCGGTCCACATCATCGTCTTGAGCGATCCTGCCCACTTTCTGGCCACCGCGGCGGGAATCGTCAGAAGCGCGATAACCAGAATGATGCCGACAATCCGGATCAGAATCACCACCGTCAGCGCGATCAGTCCCAAAAGCGCCAGATTGAGCCCCATGACCGGCAGGCCGGATGCGGCGGCGTATTCCTCATCAAAGGCAATGGCCTGAAACTGTCTGTGCAAAAGCCAGACCGTCACCAGAATCACGACATCCAGAACCAGAAGAACATAGAGATCCGAAAGCGACACGGTTAAAATATTGCCGAACAGATAGCTGAACAAATCCGGCGCGTAGCCGGGGGCAAGCCCGATAAAGAGGATCCCCAGCGCCATGCCCAGCGACCAAAACACGCCGATCGTCGTATCCTCCGCAGTTTTGGATTTCCGGCTGATAAGTCCGATGGCGAGCGCCGCCGCCAGACTGAAAGGTGTCACAACCCACAGGGGATTGACGCCCAGAAAGTAACCCAGGCCGATGCCGCCGAAAGCGGCGTGCGAAATGCCGCCCGCGATGAAAACAATTCTTTTGACGACCACATACGTGCCCACAACCCCGCAGGCGACACTCGCCAAAAGCGCCGCCAGCAGGGCGTTTCGCATGAATTCATACTGGAAGGCTTCAATCATGGCGGTGCTCCCGGACCACGCGATGCGGCACCCCGTGGGCAATAAGCTCCACAGGACAGTCATACATGCTTTCAAGATCCTTGTGTCCGATTTCCTTGGAATCGTGATAAAACATTTCCCCGCCTAAGCATGCAATCTTGTCCACATAGCTTGCAATGACGCCGATGTCGTGTGTGACAAGCACAATCGTGAGGTCCTGCTTGATCTTCTGAAGGAGCTGATAAATTCCGGCCTGCATGACAACATCCACGCTGGCGGTCGGTTCATCGAGCAACAGCAGCTTGGGATTGCCGATCAGCGCCCGTGCGACAAACACCCGTTGCCTTTGTCCTTCGGAGAGCCGGCCGATCTGTCGGTTTTTATAGTCGAGCATCTCCACCGCCTTGAGCGCCGACGCGACGGCATCCTCCGGGCTCTGGACGAAGGAGTTCTTTTTTCGGCCCAGCCGCCCCATGAGCACCGCGTCCCAAACCGAAATCGGAAAATCCCGTTCGTGAGCGGATCGCTGAGGCACATAGCCAATCAGGGGGCGAGCGGAAACGGGATCGACGCCCAGCACTTTCACGTCGCCTTCAGACGGTTTCAGCATGCCTAAAATGATTTTCAAAAGCGTCGTCTTACCGCCGCCATTGGGGCCGATCACCGCAAGGAATTCACCCGGCCGGACCGTGAGGGAAACGCGACGTAAAACATCCGTACCGTTGTATGCGAAACTGACATCCTGAAGTTCAATGGGGTTGACAATCATTTCAGCGTTCCTGTGACGGCGTCGGCTATGTTTTCCATATTTTGCAGATAGTTCCGGGCCAGAGGATCAAGGGTCGCCACGCGCGCCCCAACCGCCCGGGCAATGGTTTCGGCGCTTTTCGGATTAAATTGTGGCTCGATAAAAATAACGCGAATATTTTCAGCCTTCGCTTTTGAAATTTGACGGGCGATGTCCCGGGCCGACGGCTCCTTGCCACCCGCTTCGATGGGTATCTGCTCGAGTTGAAACTCGGAGGCAAAGTAGCCCCAGGCCGCGTGAAACACCATAAACTTTCGATGACGCGCAACGGCCAGCCCCTCTTCAATCCGGGTTTTTAATCTGCGCAATTTCGCGATGTAGGATTCCGCGCCTGCGTGATACGAAGCCTCGTTTGCCGGATCCGCCGCAATCAGGCAATCGCGGATGTTTTCCACCATCTTCATCGCGTTGCCGGGCGACGTCCAGATGTGCGGATCCCGCGCCGCAGTGGAAGAGTCCTGCTTGTGTTTATGATGGTAGTGGTCGTCGATGGCGATCAGATCCACGCCCCGGCTTGCATCGCAAACAGCCAGATGCCGGTTGACCGCAAGAAGCTTATCAAGCCAGACCAGTTCAAATTCAATCCCCGAGCCGACTTTCACGTAAGTTAACGCCCGATGCACCGCTTTGAGCTGACCGGGCGTGGGTTCATACGTATGCGGACTGGCGCCGGGCGGCACCATCACCGTCACGAAAACCCGATCCCCGCCAACGGCTTCGACAAATTCGGCAAGAGGCGCGATGCTCACGGCCACATTGATTTTATCACCGGCCCAGGCGGTTGCGGCAAACAGAATGAATCCGATCAAAAAAAGGACGGCTTTTTTCATGATTCCTCGGTTTTCTTCATGCCGGCGCACCCCTGACAAAGACCGTTGACCTGGAGCACGTGCGAAAGGACTTGGCCTCCGTGCCTGTGGCGCACCTCCAGGTCGAGTTGTTTTTCGGCGCAAAAATCAATATCCTCCACCCGGCCGCATTCCAGACAAATAAAGTGATGGTGATGGGCCTTTTTTTCACACAGATAATAGTAAAGCTGCCGGTTGGGATGAATGATTCGCGTCACCAGGCCCGCATCAACAAGTTCTTCGAGATTCCGGTAAACCGTCGGCAGCCCCAGACTGACAAACTCTTTCCGAAGTCGCTCCCAGATATCCTGCGGTCCGAGATAAACGGAAGCCTCTGACAAAAGACGCAGGATCGCCAACCGCTTTGGCGTCGCTTTCAATTGGCCGCTTTTCAAGGCATCTGCATGCCGGAGATCCACACGTTTCCCCCTCATCTAATTGTAAACCATTTCTATTTACGCAACCTAATGCGAGACCATAGAATTGTCAAGAAACGATCCGCTTTTTTTGCAAAAGGCGTCCGGATCACCTGCCGCTCCGGCCCATTCGACGGATGAACACATCAGGAGCATAGCCAGTGGAACATGATTTGGGATTCATCAATCACCATATTCTGCTTTTGACCGATCCGCACTTGTGATATGAACCTGCTACTCCTATAAAGGAAAGAGGCCTTCTGAAATGGACTCACTGAAACTTGACGGCAAACCCCTGGAAAAAATGATAGAGAGCACGCCTGAATATATGAGGAAACTCTTCATCATGCCCGACTCGTCCGACCGGTTTATGGAGTTCGGCGCTCATCTGCTCGACCTGATTCACGACTTTTTTAAAGAACGGGGCGGCATTCATTCCTCCATTTCCATGGAAGATCTGGCCGATATGTTCAACACCATTGAAATGCCGAGGCAGCCTCATCTGATCAAGGATGTCTTAGACGAAATCAAGCGTCACATCATCCGGCATTCCGTCAAGGTCGCCAATCCCTATTACATCGGCCATATGACCAGCGCCGTGCCTTACTTCATGATCCTGTTGGAAATGATCGCGGTCAGCCTCAACCAAAACCAGGTGAAAATTGAGAGCGCCAAGGCGTCTTCCTTCGTGGAGCGTGAATTTCTGTGCTGGATGCACCAGCTCATCTACAGAAATTCCACGGATTTTTACGCCAAAAATATCCAGAATCCGAAAATCGCCATGGGAAATATCACTTCCGACGGCACCATCTCCAACATGACCGCGCTCACACTCGCCATGGCCAAAGCGTTCGGACCGGATCATCACGGATTTAAAGGCATCCGCACGGAAGGGCTCGCGCGGGCGCTCGATCATTATGGTTATCGCCAGGCCCTCTTTCTGGTTTCCACGCGAGGGCACTACTCCATCTGCAAGGCGGGGTCCATTTTGGGCATCGGCGATCAGGGCGTGATTCGCGTCCCGGTAGAACCCTGCATCAATAAAATCAACATCTCTAAACTTCACGACATCATCAACAGAATCCGCAGGGAAGACCGGGTGGCCGGCAAACCGACTAAATTTGTCGCCGTCGTCGGCATTGCCGGAACCACCGAGACGGGAAACATCGACGACCTGGAGGCGTTGGCAAAAGTCGCAAGCGATCTTGACGCGCATTTTCATGTGGACGCGGCCTGGGGAGGCGGGGCGCTTATCATGGACGGCGCGCGGGAAATGATGCGGGGCATTGAGAAAGCCGACTCCGTGACGCTCGATGCCCACAAGCTGCTTTACGCGCCCAACAGCCTGGGCGTCTGCGTTTTTAAAAAAGTGGAAGACTCCAAGTATCTCTATCACACCTCAAACTATATCATCCGCAAAGGGTCCGTGGATCAGGGGCGTTTCACCATTGAGGGATCGCGGCCGTTTGCCTGTCTGAAACCCTGGGCGTCCATCAAAATTTTCGGCAAGACCGGCTACAAGCTCTTGTTCGACCACGCGCGCAAGCTGCAAGACACTTTCGTCAATCTGCTGCGACGGGATCCCGTCTTTGAGCTTCTCAACCAGCCGGAGCTCTTCATTATCATTTATCGATTCATCCCCGAGGAACTGCGCACCCTGCTTGACCGCCTCATGGAGGCTCCGAAAAAGAACGCGGCACACATCACTTCGATCAATAAACTGATCAACCAGATCAATATCGATTTGCATAAAACCATCCGCGACCACGACATGTCGTTTGTCTCGCGCACGCAGATTGAATCCACAAAATACGCGCCGAGAAAGATCGTCGTGCTGCGCGCCATCACCATCAATCCCAACACCGAACCCGGCATGCTCAAGCAAATTCTGAGCGAACATAAACGGATGGGCATCAAGCTGTGGCGATCCCGAAAAAAAGCCTGCCCCGATGCAGACATCATTCCGTCATAAGGGAATCTTAGAGCAGGAAGCCGGCCCCAAGAAAGTTAATATTGTTATCCGAAACGAAACCGGCTCTGATTCCAGAACAATCCGAGACATCACCGCCGGCGCCTTCACTCTTTTACTGGTCGCGCAAAAACATGGACAAATCGCGGGGTCTATCGCCTTTTCTCCCATAGACATATCCAACGGCACGCAGAACTGGCACTGCCTTACAAAAAAAGCTCCACCTGCGTGAACCCCTTGCCATAGGAATAGCGCACCTTGCAGCCACCCTTTCGGAGAATCTGTTTGATGGTGCGGTTGGTTGAATCGATAATGGAGATAAACCTCGGAATCCCCTGTTCCCTCCCTGCGGCAATGATCTTCGACAGAAGATAGCCGCCCAGCCCGCAGCCCTGCCAGTCGTCGTGGACGACAATCGCAAAGTCCGTCTGTTTCTCGCAGGGATCCGTACAGTATCGCGCCACAGCAATGATGGCCCCTTTGTCGGCTTCGCCGGTCACTGCGACTAACGCAAAATTTTTTCTGTAATCGATATGGGTAAGCCGGAAGAGCAAGTCATCCGGAAGAGTCCCCAACGGCACGAGAAAGCGTCTGTATCGCGAATCGGGCGATAGTTTCGCGAACAGCTCGACCAGGCGCTTCGAATCGGTGTGCCATATCGGCCGGATCATCACCGCCCGCCCGTCTGAGAGCGTACATCGACTTTCATAGTGACAGGGATAAACCGGATTGGATTGCCTCAGCATGATGATCATCCTTTTAAAGCGAGCCATGCCTTTTCCCGAGACGGCCTTGGCGACAGACCGTAAAGGAAGCCGCAAGACCGCCCGCTATTTCTTCTTACCGCGCAGAATGCTTTGCCCCGCTTCGCAGGAAAGTCTCTTTAAAGCGCGATGGGTCCAATTCTCCCGCGGACCACAGGCCCGACTAAGCCAGATCCAGCGTCAGAGACACCATATTTTCGTCCTTGCCTTCAATGTTGAACTTGCACCGGCGAAAGATCCGGATCATGGCGTAGTTTTCCTGAAGCGTTTCGGCACGAAGGGTCCTGTAGCCTTCCCTGCGAGCCAGTTCAATGCATTGCTCGGAGAGTGTGTAGCCCAGTGATTTGTTTTGCCAGGGATCCGATACGATAATGGCGTATTCCGCTTCTCCCTCGCAACGCTTGTTTTTGAGCAGACGCGCGATCCCCAAAAATTTATACTGATCCCCCTCTTTCAACTCCGCGACAACGGCGATTTCCTCTTCGGGATTGATGTTGCAGAAACGCTTGGCACGTTCCGGCGTCGCGGAAAACGGCGACAGAAAGCGCAGCCACAGAGATTTTTCCGAACAACTGTTGACAAAATCCGTCCACAGGGCCATATCGCCGGGATGAATCAGGCGCAATCGAACGGGAAGATTGTCGATGGAGAGCGTATCGCGCGTCAGGTGACGGGCGATGGAATCGGCCAGCGCGCTTTGCCGACGAACGCCGTAGTAATACATCTGGGACAGGACTTCGGCCGCCATCTCAGCCGTGGAATAGACGGGAAATCCGGCCTGTTCCATCTTCACCACGTCGTCGATCATGAATTCCTTGCAGGCCACACAACACACGACGGGTTTTTCTTTATAATCGATGCCGGCCATGGCCTCGACAAACGAGCCCAGAATTTCCCCCTGAATGACGACCAGGAATCCGCCGACATCGTTTGCCTCGACACCGATTTCGATGAGGTTTTTAACCTGTGCGGGCGTCATGGTGAAAGAGCAGTCGATGGGATTGCCGACATTGGCGTAATCCGGCAGAACGTTTTTCAGCCGAGCCTGAAAATAGGGTTCCAGTGTGGCCAACCGCATGCCCGACAGATACAGCATGTCGGTAGCGGCAACCCCCAGCGACCCGGTATAGGTAATCACCAGAATGCCGTTTCCCCTGGGAAGAGGCTGTTTGGAAAACGCGCGGGCCAGCGCAAAAAGATGCTCATTGTCCCGCGCCCGGATGACGCCGCTTTGCCGAAAGGCCGCATTGTTGATTTCATCGTTGCCGGCTAAAGACGCCGTGTGTGAGGAAACGGCTTTTTTGCCCGCCTCCGTGCGTCCCGATTTCAAGACGATTACCGGCTTCGCCAGCGCCGCTCGGCGCGCGACCTCGACAAACCGTTTACCGCTGCGGATGTCTTCCATGTACATGACGATCACGGAAATGTTCTCATCACCGCTTAAGTATTCCAGAATATCCGTCTCATTGATATCCATCTTGTTGCCAATGGTCGCTACAATGCCGAAATCCAGCACGTTGCTCAGGCCCGTGAGAATACCCGCGGCATAAACCCCCGCCTGCGCGACCATCCCCACATTGCCCTTTTTCAAATCGGACAAAAGGCCTATCGACTGCACCATATTGTGATGCGTGTTGATGACCCCCGAACAGTTCGGTCCCAACACGCGGCAGCCGTACCGGGAGATGATCTCCTCGATGCGCGCCTGAGCGGCTTTGCCTTCTTCTCCGCTTTCCGCAAAGCCCGCCGCCTCAACCACGATATAGCGAACCCCTTTGGCGCAGCACTCCGCGATGGCCGTCTCGACAGCCTTCGCCGGCACAATCACGACCGCCAGGTCGACCGGTTCATCCACTTCCCGAATGGACTTGTAGGCTTTGATCCCCAGCACCGATTCCTTCCCCGGATTGATCGGATAGAGGCGACCGGGAAACTCATGATGAACGAGATTTCGAAATACATTGTACCCGAGCTTGCCTCGGACGTCGGAGGCGCCGATCACCGCGATGCTTTTCGGATAGAAAAAGTCCCGCAGACTTTCCATGGCGGTGGATCTCATCGGATCGGGCGCCGCGGATTCGCGCACAAACATGCGCGCGTCCACCGTGACGTAGCCGTCCGGATATAAAAAAAGTGGGTTTAGATCCAGTTCGGCAATTTCCGGATTTTCGACCACCAGACGAGATATCTTCAATAAAAGCTTTTTTAAGGAGTCCAGATCGACCGCACGGCCTCGGTAGCCTTTCAAGATGGCGGCCCCCCGGATATCCTCGATCATTTCAGCGGCGTCCTTTTCGCTGATGGGGAGAATGCGGAACGACACATCGCGCAGCACCTCGACAAAAACTCCACCCAGGCCGAACATAATCAGCGGGCCGAAACCCGGATCGCGCGTCACGCCGATGATCGCCTCGATGCCGGGAGGCGCCATGGCCTGTACGGCCACGCCTTCGATATGCTGATATTTGAAGGTCTCCAAAATGTCAAGGTAGGCCAGGCGAACCGCTTCCGGACCGGACAGCCCCAGTTTGACGCCGCCCGCGTCCGTTTTGTGAACAACGTCGGGTGAAACGATCTTTAACACGACCGGATACCCGATCTTTGCGCTCATCGCCATCGCTTCGTCCTCGGATCGGGCCACAAGGTATCCGGTGGTGGCCACGCCGATGCTCTCCAGAATCTCCTTGCTTTCGTTCTCCATCAGATAGCTGCGGTTGTCGCGCAGGGCCTGGCGGAGTATCTCCGCCGTTTCCTCTCTCAGGACAGGTCTTTTCTGCTTCCGGCCCTGATCGGCACTGCCTTCATAGATCTCGTTTCGCTCCATGGACTGCGCTGAATGCATACCCTTGTCCTCCCTGATGATCCCCGTGTTTTTTATTGGCCGTAATTCAGGAACAGCAACACTGTAACGGTTAGCGTCGTAACACGGCGACGAAAAAGGCGCTATCGGCGAGGCGCCGTATTTTTTGTCGGATCACTGCGGGATGCTTTGACGGATTTCGTCTGACAAGCTTGTCGGCGTTTAGTGTATCAGTTGATTGTGGACGGCGTAGAGGGTCAGTTCGGCATTTTTCTTCATGCCCATCTTGGACAGCACGCGGGTACGATAGGTGCTGATGGTCTTTACGCTAAGGCACAGCTCGGCAGCGATATCAGAAACGGACTTTCCCTGGGCCAGCATCAGCATGACTTCATGTTCACGATTGGACAGACGTTCGTGAGGCAGTTTTTCAGGGTCGATCTCCAGTTCGTCGGCGAGTTTTTCCGCCAGCGACGCGGTTACGTACTTGCCGCCGCCGGCCGCCTTGCGGATCGCGCCAATGAGCTCTTGCGGCGCGCTGGCCTTGGTAAGATAGCCCGACGCGCCGGCGCGCAACGCCCGCACGGCATATTGCTCTTCAGGATGCATGCTTAATATCAGAACGGCCAGCTTCGGCCGCTGCGTTTTGATGTCCTCCAAAACTTCCAGTCCGCTTCGGCCGGGCATGGAAATGTCCAGAAGCACGACATCGTAATCATACTTCAAAACCTTATCGAGAGTTTCCGCGCCGTTTTGCGCTTCATCCTTGACCAGCATGTCCCGAACATCGGCCAGAATCTGCTTGACGCCCTGGCGCACCACGGCGTGATCGTCAGCCACCAAAATACGGATCATGGTGTTTGTTCTCCTTTACAAAGCGGAATTAAAACCCGCACAAGCGTCCCTGAAGGCTTATTGCCACGCACCGAAACCGTGCCGCCCCAAAGATGCGCGCGTTCACGCATGCCGATGATGCCGAACGAACGCGGATCGTCGATCTGCCAAGACGTGATGCCGATGCCGTTATCCGCGACTTCCAGACACAGCTCTTTTTCATTTTCCGACAGCGTCACCCTGCAGTGCGTCGCCTTCGCATGCCTGGCAATATTGGTGAGGGTTTCCTGAAGAATGCGGAAAACGGCGGTGGCCAGATCTTTATCGATGGCGCCGTCCACGGACCGGATTACAGCCTGACAGCGGACGCCGGACCGTTTTTGAAAATCAGCAGCCTGCCATTCGATGGCCGCGGGCAGTCCCAGATCGTCCAGCAGGCTGGGACGAAGTTCCGTGGTAATTTTATGGACGCTTTCGATTGTTTCGTCAACCAGCTGCGACATGCTTTTCGTCTTTTCCCGAACCTCGTGCAAGCGGGCCGGAAGCCTTCCTGTCAGCCACGATAAATCCATCTGAAGCGCGGTGAGCGACTGGCCCAGTTCGTCGTGAATTTTACGGGCAATCCTCGTGCTTTCCTTTTCCCGCACCGACTGGAGATGAACCGACAGGTTGCGTAGCTCCTGACGGGACCGTTCGAGTTCCTCCTGCGCCTTTTTCTCGGCTGTGATGTCTTCGTAAGTGACCACGATGCGCTTTTCCCTTAGCCTCTCTCCGATGCGGGAGGCTTTCATCCGGCAGATAATCTCCCGGCCATCCTTGCGCAGGCAGGGAAATTCCGTCTCATAGGTTCGCTGATGCTCCAAAAAAGAGTAGAAACGCCGGCCGATCTCGTCCGCTTCCGTCTGATTCCGGTAAATCAAAGTGATACTCTTGCCGATCAGCTCTTCGCGATGCCATCCGAAGATGAGTTTCACGGCATGATTGGCGAAATTGATCCTTCGTTCGTGCAGACCGAGGACGGCCTGCGGAATCGCGTCAAGAATCGACGACTCCAGAGCTTCAAGCTCTTCGAGCCGCCGGCCGGCCTCCTTGCGTTCCGTCACATCCATTGAATTGCCCAGGATGGCGGATCGACCGCGGAAATTGATCGACATGACCGTTTCCATGATCCACTTGACACGGCCGTCTTTTGTGACAATGCGGAACTCATAGGGGGAGAAGCGCTGTTCCTTGAGCATCATCATCGCGTTTTTGCGCGTTTTGCGACGGTCCTCCGGGAGAATCAGTGAGGACGGATGCATCTGCAGCATTTCTTCTTCGCTGAAGCCGGCATAATCTCGGAAATGGGAGTTGATGAAGCAGAACTTCTTGTTCTGCATGATATAGAAGCCCACCTGAGAACTCTGGGCAAGAATTTTATAGAGGCTTTCCTCGGCGGCGTTTTGACTGGAAGACGATTTCTCCCCGGTTTCCCGGCGCTCGAGTTTCCGCACCAGCTCAATGAGGTCTTTTTTCGTCATTTTTTCCAGGGTCATGATTTCGTTCCGCCGCGCTTCATCGTCTTGCGCATCAGAACTTAACCACACTTGAAAGAAAAAATAAACCCTTTTGACTTTTTGGTTGACCCGCAAAGACGCTTGCAGGCGGAAGAGATCGGAAGGGGATGAATTCCCGGAAACGAGGTTATGGATGCGCAGCGTCTTCAGCAAAACGGTGGGACAATTTAAACTTCATTTTACGGCTTGAACGGCCGCCATGAGGACTTGACTGTCGACTTTACTCATGGTATGTTCGCTACCATGAGTAAATCAGTTCACCCCGTTTAACTACAGGAAGGGTGGATCATCCAGGAGAAGCAACCTGCTTTTGTATGGCGTCATCGGACCAACATAAAATCGTCTGCCAGAAACGGCGTGACCGGGAAAAAGCGCAGCGCATCGCAAGCATTGTCGAAGCAGCAAAAGACGTTTTCGCGTCCAAGGGATACCTCAAAGCGACCATGGACGAAATCGCGCTCGCCGCGGAGGTCACCAAGCCCACCATTTATCTTTATTTCAAAGCAAAAGATGATCTGTTTTTCACCCTCATGCTGCCACTGATCGAGGATATCCATGAGCAACTCCGGAAAGTCGAATCCCGCCTCAAAGCCGGCAGCATCGCCAGCGGCGAAAGCCTCATCAAGGCTATTTTCCAGGCTTTTTATCATTCCTATGAAATACTGCCCGATACGTTTCGCATCATTCAGCTTTTTCAGCAGCAGGGATTGATGGGCGAACTTCGCCCGGAGGTGCGCCAGGCCCTCAATGAAAAAGGGCGAATCAATTTCAATTTGTGCCGGATGCTTCTTTCCCGGGGGATGGAGCAAGGCCTGCTCAAAAAAGCCAATGTCTATGAACTGGCCGACGTGATCTGGGGACTCCTGGTGGGTGTCATCCAGCTTGAAGACGCTAAATTCTATGACCGCAAATGCAAGAGAACGACTGAAAACACGCTGCGTCTGGCCGAACAATTAATTGCTCGCGCGATGACGACGAATGAAAAAAGGAAAAGGACATGACTCTCTCTCGTGGAACAAGATTGATTCGACAGGCAAGAAAAGAAGGACGGTTGACGCTTTCGGAGGCGGAATCCAAAAAACTCCTGGCCACCTATGGCGTTCCTGTGGCGCCTTTTGCCGTCGTAAGAACGGCAGCCGAGGCGCTCGCGCGCTCGCGCAAAATGGGCTTCCCGTTGGTGCTGAAAGGACACGGCCCGAAACTCACCCACAAAACTGAACGCAACCTGGTGCGAATCAATATCCGTTCTGACGCCGAACTGCGCCGCGCTTTCCGGGACATCACCCGGGCGACCGGGTCCGACGGAGACGGTTGTTTGCTGCAGCCGTTTATTGAGGGACGCAGAGAATTCGTTGCGGGGCTTTTTCGCGATCCGCAGTTCGGCGCGGTCCTCATGTTCGGCCTGGGCGGCATCTTTACCGAAGCGCTGGCCGATACGGCTTTTCGCATCGCTCCCATTGATGAAAAACAGGCCTTGCGGATGATTGAGGAAATTTCATCGAAAAGCCTCCTTTCCCGGTTCCGCGGCGAGGCGGCGGCCGACAGGGAGAGTTTGACGAAGGTCCTGATGGGCTTATCGCGTCTGGCCGCGGAGGCGCCGGAGATTCGGGAAGTGGACGTCAATCCGCTGATTATCACACCCAAGGGAAAAGTGGCGGCGGTTGACGCCCTGGTGGTGCTGGAGGAACCGGATACGCCATCGGGCGACTCTACACCAGCCGATCGTCGGGCCATTCATCAAGCCATCGCCACGATGGTACATCCGAAATCGATCGCCGTCATCGGCGCGACCCGGACGCATTCGGAAGGGTTTCCCGGCATGTACGCCTGCATTGACGCATTCGGATACGCAGGCGAGCTCTACCCCGTCAACCCGCGTGCCGACGAAATTCTTGGACGCAAGGCCTATCCGACTCTCCAGGCCATCGGCAAACCCATCGATCTTGTGGTCGTGACGGTTCCCGCGCAGCTCGTTCCGGCGGCGCTTCGGGATTGCGTCGCATCCGGATCTAAAAATGTTCATATCTTTTCTTCGGGCTTTAAGGAAACCGGCGAGCCCGACGGAATCCGGCTGCAAAATGAAATCGAAACCATCGCGCGCGAAGGGGGTCTCAACGTGGTCGGCCCCAACTGCATGGGCTTGTATGTTCCCGCCTCAAGGCTCGTCACTTGGCTGAATGTCCCGGCGCAAACCGGCCCGGTCGCCTTCGTCAGCCAAAGCGGCGGCAACGCCCAGGACTACACCGCGTATGCGTCCGAAAAACTGGGCGTTTACTTCAGTAAAGTTTTCAGCTACGGCAACGCGCTCACGCTCGACAGCACGGATTTTCTGGACTACCTTGAGCGCGACGCGGATACAAAAATCATTACCATGTACCTCGAAGGCGTGAAAGACGGCCGCCGTCTTCTCGAACAGGTCACGCGCATCAACCGGACCAAACCTGTCATCCTCCTCAAGGCGGGGTTAACTGAATCCGGCGCCAGGGCTGTTCAGTCCCACACCGGCTCGCTCGCCGGCGGCGAAAAAATCTGGAGCGCCTTTTTTCGTCAAACCGGCGCCGTC
Source organism: uncultured Smithella sp. (assembly GCA_964443625.1). Lineage (GTDB taxonomy): Bacteria > Desulfobacterota > Syntrophia > Syntrophales > Smithellaceae > UBA8904. Next base: position 190,491 of record CAYUDM010000001.1, read on the forward strand.
CGAGTGGAAACGCTCGAAGAAATGGCCGAGGTCGCCTGCGCGTTTGCCCATCTTGGCAAAGTCAGGAGCAACGGCGTGGCGGTCATCGGCACGGGCGGCGGCGTCGGCGTCGCGGCGGCGGATGCGTGCTTCCGTGAAGGGCTGAATCTTGCGCCTTTTTCTGAAACGCTCATGACCAAATTAAGAAAGTTTATTCCTCCGGCAGGCAACATGATTCGCAATCCTATTGACGCCCATCTGATTCTCATTGAGCCGGATTTGCTGGGCAAAACCCTCGATCTGCTCGCGGCGCAACCGTCGATCGGCATGTTTGTTATTTCGCTGCACATGGACTGGTTGTTTTCCCGGGGTCAGGGTGAAGCTACAAGGCTGATCACATCCTACATTGCCCGGGAAGCCCGAAACCATACCGCCGGCAAGCCGCTGGTCGTGGCGCTCAGGCAGTTTAATCCCAATCCGCTGATCCGCGCCGCGATGGAAGAGGTCAAAAAGGTGCTCCTTGATGCCGGCGTGCCGTTTTACGACGGCATTCCCAAATCCGCCACAGCCTTGGGAAAATTCACAAAATATCATTTATATCAAGCACATCGGTGATTTTCGTACACACCACCGCCAATTTTTTTATCCGGAATCGGCCCCGGTTCTTTTGACGTCTTTTTTGATTATTTAGTTGACTTTCAGTCATGGTTGGAATTATAGTCAGCAAGTAAAGAGGATACCGCCGGGAAGTAGACTGAAAGCGTATCTCAGAGGTCTTTTGGGAATCTGTTGGTGTCGTGAAAAATTCAAATTTCGAGTTGACCGGAGAACAGTCAATCGACAACTCAAAACAAGGCGCTTTGAAAACCTTAGAAACAGACGTTTTGAAACGTTTGAAATAACAAACCACAAAGAAGGGAGTTCATTATGGGCAATTTATTAGTCAACACCCGCGACCAGCAGTTTGCCATTTTCGAGCAGTTTGGCATGGAAAAAATTTTCGAATCGGAAGAGTACGGAGGATATTCAAAAGACGACATCACGATGATTCTGAATGAAGCCGAAAAGATGGCCGTCAACGTCATCTTCCCGACTCTCAAGGAAAGCGATCACGAAGGTTGCACGTATAAAAACGGTGTCGTCAATGTTCCCAAGTGCTTCCATGAACCCTGGAAAAAATACACGGAAGGCGGCTGGCTCAATCCGATGGATTCTCCTGATGTCGGCGGTCAGGGGCTTCCCCACATGGCCGGCTGGGCCGCTTATGAAATGCTCAGCGCCGCCAACTACGCGTTCGGCATGTACGGCGGATTGACCCACGGCGCCGCCAACATGATCAACACCCACGGCAGCGAAGAACTGAAAAACAAGTATATGTATAGAATGTTTTCCGGGGAATGGGGAGGCACGATGTGCCTGACCGAACCGGGCGCAGGCTCCGACGTCGGCGCTTTGAAAACCACGGCCAAGCGTCTGCCGGACGGCAAGTTCCTGATCACCGGCACCAAGATTTTCATTTCTTCCGGTGAAAACGATCTGGTCCCCAACATCATTCACCCGGTTTTGGCCCGCATCGAAGGCGACCCGGCCGGCACCAAAGGTATTTCCATTTTCATCGTTCCCAAAATCCGCGTCAACGACGACGGATCTTTAGGCGAACCCAACGATGTGAAGTGCGGCGGCATTGAGCACAAAATGGGCATCAAGGGTTCCGCCACCTCCACGCTGAACTTCGGTGAAGACGGAAACTGCATCGGCGAATTGATGGGCGAAGAACGCGCCGGGATGAAAATCATGTTCCAGATGATGAATGAAGCCCGCCTGGGTATCGGCATGCAGGGCGTATGCCTGGCGTCTGCCGCTCTCCAGCACTCGGTGGCCTACGCAAAGGAACGCATCCAGGGTGTTCCGGTCTGGGAGATGATGAATAAGAACGCCAAAGCGGTTCCCATCATCAGCCATCCCGACATCCGCAAGAAACTCATGTGGATGAAATCCCATGTGGAAGGCATGCGCGCCATGATGATCTTCATCGCCTATTGTATGGACCGCAGCAAGATCTCCAAGACGGAACAGGAAAAAGCGGATTGGGAAGGCTACATTGAACTTTTGACCCCGATCATGAAGGCTTACTGCACGGACAAAGGTTTCCTCATCTGCTCGATGGCGATGGATGTTTACGGCGGTTACGGTTTCTGCTCCGAATATCCGGTGGAACAGTTCACCCGCGATGAAAAGATCGCCACAATTTATGAAGGCACCAACGGCATCCAGGCGCTTGACCTGGTCGGCCGCAAGCTCGGCCAGCGCAAAGGCGCCAACGTCATGAACATGGCCGGCCTGATTCAGAAGGGAATTGCCAAAGCCAAAGCCGTTCCCGAATTTGCAAAAACCGTTGAATACATGGAAGAAGCCTCCAACGCCTTGTTTGATCTGACCATGTTCTTTGCCGGCGCCGGCAAATCGGGAGATTTCCTGGCCCCCATTTACAACGCCTGCAAATTTCTGGAACTCATGGGCGATGTGGTTGTCGGCCACTTCCTGCTGGATGCGGCCGTCATCGCGAATGAAAAATTAAACGCCATGTATGAAGAAAAAGGACTCACGACCATCGGCAAGCAGAAGGGTCTGCAAAGAGAAGACCAGGAAGCGGCCTTCTACGCGGGCAAAGTGGCTTCGGCCAAGTTCTTTGCCAACGAGAACCTGACCACCGTTAAAGCACGCTGCCAGGCCATCAAAGACGGCGACAAGAGCGCGATGGAACTTGTGGACCTGGGCTTTACGGTATAACGGCTGAAGAATAAAGGTTCAAGGTTCAAGAATTTTAGATAAAAATGAAAACGGCCGTCCGGTCCATCCCGGGCGGCCGTTTTAGTATTTATGATTGCAGGCAACAGTCTGACTGCCGCAGCCGCATGCTAGATACCAGTCATTGCCGACTTCGACCTACGTTTTATGATGAAGACTCTTCCCCGGAAAGCATTTCCGCGGCACGGATCTGAGCCAGAAAATTAGGATCGAGAAGTTTGTTGAGAAACTTCTTTTTATCGATCAAGGGATGAAATGAGGTATTGAGACCGTAAAGACGGGAGGTCGCCTCATTCCACCCAGCATACAACGCCGATGCCTGATCGGCCAGAAAAAGCGCCAGAACGTAGCGAAGTGTTTCATCCGGAAGCTCTAAATCATGGATGTCGTCAAATGACGGGGCGTGATGCATCAACACCGTCTGCGTCATCATGGCGGAAAAATTCCAGCGTTTCAGTACGCATCCGCCGATGGCCGCGTGGTTGATGCCGAAGAACTGGTCTTCTTCTCCGATCAATATGTCCAGCGGATACTCTTGAACCGAAGCGGTCTTTCCGCCGCTTCGGACGATGTCTATCAAAATCAGTTTCCCGATATCATGCAAGATGCCCAGTGTAAAGAGCGCGCCCTGGTTGAGCTGAAAACCTTCAAACAGATCATGCAACTGCTGGGCGCAGACGGAAGCGAGATTGGCATGCCGCCATAGGGCGTTGACGGTCTTACGGTCTTGCTTTGAGGCTGATTGAAAAAGACCGCGCATGTCTTCCCGATAAAGAATGTTCTTAACGTTTTGCAGCCCCAGGATCATCAGCGCCTGGCCGATGGAATCTATCTTCTGCTGGACACCGAAGTAGGAGGAATTGGCCATTTTCAGAATCTTCGCTGTCATGACGGGATCCGAAGTAATCATCTTTGATAGATCCCTCATCTGCACGGCCGGATCATAAAGCATTTTTTGCAACCGGGCTTGCGCATCACGAAACTGATTCAGGCCGTCCAAACGGTCCAGCGCATCGTTAAGGAGACGTTGATCGACGGCTTCGCCGACGCGGGGCCGCGCCCCTGCCTGCGACGGCGCGTCCGTCTGAAAGATTCGTTGTATTCCTGTGGAAAGATAAAGCCGTAATTCATCACTGACGGTTGAAGGCCATAAATCGGTCCGGCCAAAGAATTGTTTCCGGTCGATAACAACGATTTCAGTTTTGTCTTTTCCCGGGGTCTGCTGTGCGTATGGCTGTTGAAGACCGGCTTGCTCATGGCTTTTTGATTGGTGCGTTTTGGAGCCCGAAACTGACAATGCAGATATAATCACAACGATTAAAACGAGTAAAACCACTCCGCCGACCATACCCATAAGATCCATCCCGTTTGAGAAGTGCTTTGTCTGAAATATTTGAAATCATAATCAAAGTATGAACAATCCGCAATCACTTTTAGTCGGAAACGGGCAGGATAAAATGACAGGCGAAGGAGGCCAAACCCCGCATCCTCCGCCTGGACAAACGCTTCGTTTATTTGCTTTTGGAGCTCTTTTTCTTGGCCTCTTTGGCTTCGACACTGGAAGCCGTCATGGTGTATTCAATTTTGACATTGTCACCAACTTTCAAATCCACCGGCAGTTTCGTATTGGCGTTCCGGGCGATTTCCCATTTACTCTTCTTGCCCTTCTGCACCACAATCAGGGTGTCTGTGACTTCCAAGACCGGACCGGTCACCTGATAGGTTTTAGGTCCTGCTGCAAAGGATACGGCACCTGTCAATAATACAAAAAACAGCGTCAACACAAAAACTTTCTTCATTTTATCTCCTCCTTAAAGTGGTTAAAATACAGCCCCGTCCGGGGCTGCTTACACATAAACGACATGAAATTCTATTCGACATCAATGCGATCACGTCTTTTTTCGAAAATTTTTCGCGCGATGCCTCGGACTGAGACAATGTCATCAATCCGACGGTAGGGACGATTGCCGATGACAGCCTTGGCCTTGGCCTTGGCTTTGGCCGGGCCAATACCAGGAAGCGTCGTAAGCTCTTTGATAGCGGCAGCGTTGATATTTATCTTTGTTTTCGTATTCACGACGGCTGTCGTCGGCTTTCGACCGCCTTCAGCACCGAGTGCGCCCGTTGCAAATATAAGAAAACATAAGACAATCACCGCAAGCACCCTAAGGGTGTCGCTTGCGCGAATTCCATGCCCCATCTGCGGCCTCATTTTGTACGAAACTGTTTTGTTTAAAAAATTAGAAAAGAGTTAGTAAACTCTTAGCAAATTGCCGCACGGCTGTCAAAGGAAAATTTAACATAATCACATAGGATATTCGCAGTTCACAACATCTCGCATCTTGACAAGCGCTAAAACAATATAAAGATATTAAAAAGGTTCAAAATTGGATCGATATGTCAATTGACCGTAAGGGGGATTATAAATAGAGATAAAAATTAATGCCGTACACATTTATTTGTCAGCCGTTGCCGAATCTCTGAAACTCCAATCTTCCCCAACTTCCATCACGTGCCCTTTATAATTCGACTTTATGCTTTATCCGCATCGTTGAAGGGATGTCGTTATATAGGTCAACCAAATTAGAATCTGTATGAGTTATAATTAGATGAAAGGATGGTGTAACATGGACAGACTTCATTTAAATCCCCAGGAAGAAGGCGAACTTTTAACGATTCTGGAGAGGTATCTGCCGGATCTTCAACATGAAATTGCCAACACGGATCGCAAGGAATTCCGCCAGGATCTCAAAGAAAGAGAAGCCTTTATGGCGGAGTTGATTCAGCGCCTGAAGCATTAATTTTTATTCGGCGCGAGCCTGTCGGCAGCAGACTGCCGGACAGGATAACGGGATTTTTTTAAAATCTTTTTCCCGAATGATTTTGTGCGCTCTTTCGCCGACAAGCGCCACCGGCGCTACTCGGACAAGAAGTTTCTGTTGACAGACCCTCGAAAAATATTCCAAGAAACAAAAAATATTCAATCAGGAATAAAGAGAGGCGTCATGCACTTTATCGATTTGTCCGCCACAATAACCAACACACCGGATGGGACACCGGAGTATTCGAAAACGGAAATCCAATATTTTACCCACGCGGAAGGCGCCGCTCAGGCCGCGGCGCTCGCCGTGCCCACGCATCTTTTTCGCAACGGAGAAGGCTGGGCGACGGAGCGCATCACCTGCCTGGAAACACACGGCACAACACATGTGGACGCCCCCTGGCACTATAACAGCACTATTTACGGGGTCAAAGCCCAGACGATTGACGAGCTACCGCTGGAATGGTTCTTCTCGGATGGTATAAAATTTGATTTTTCCCGTAAAGCCGACGGCGATGCCGTCAGCGCTTCAGACATTGAAAAAGAGCTGAGCCGGATGAATTACCGCCTCAAGCCGCTGGACATTGTCCTCATCTATACAGGCCGGGATATCTATCGAGATTCGCCGGACTACTTTTTTAAAGGCTGCGGTGTCACGGCCGAGGCCACGACGCTGCTGTTCGATGCGGGGGTCCGTCTGACAGGAATTGACGCGTGGGGATGGGATATACCTTTACATCTCCAGGCACAAAAAGCTTTGGAAAACGGCAAGCCGGGAAGTTTTTGGTCGGCACACCAGGTCGGATTACCTTACTCGCACATGGAACGTCTAGTTAATCTGAGCGCCCTGCCGGCCAAAGGATTCCAAGTTGCCTGCTTCCCTCTGAAGATCGCCCGGGCCAGCGCGGCCCCTGCCCGCGTTGTCGCCATCTTGCCATGAAAAAAAATCATCCGTATCATTTACGCAGGCCTCGCAAGCCTAGCGAACATTTTTGTCATTAATTTTAATGTATTACAACACAAAACGCCTTGACATGGCTATGCCTCCCCCTTATAATTCTTTGCCAAAATGTTGTGTACACGTCTTTTGATCAGGCGGCTTTCTTCCGCACTGAACACAGAACCGCCGCAAGTCACTGGAGGACGTTATGGGTATCAGGGAATGGTTTGACAAGGTTTCTCTCTCCAATAAAGAACTCTACTACAAACTACTGATCGTCTTCGGCTTGTTTTTCATCGTCCCGGTCATCGGACTTCTGTATTTCGCCTTCAAATATGAGGTGGTCCAGGATTCCTACTTTCTTCCTTTCCTGCTTGTCTTTATGGTGTTTTGTTTTTTGGGTTTCAGCCTGCTCAGGCGGCTGTTCGACAACATCCGCGCGATCTCTACAAACTTTGTCAAAACAGCCGGCGAAGCCTCGCAAAACAACCTGACCGCAGTCGCCGACGAACTTGGAAATATCGTCCAGTCCTTTCGCGTTTTGGAAGATGAATTAAAAACCAAGGTGGCACATCTGGAGAAGAAAACGGCGGAAATCGCCATCCTCAAGGAACTGTCGGATCTTTCCTACATGACGCTCAACGCGGATTACCTGCTTTTCATCGCTCTGGAACGCGCCCTGCGACTGGTGAATGCCGATATCGGATCGATGATGATCCTGTCGAAACCGCAGCGGGACGCCTTTATCATCAAGGCCAGCATCGGTCTTGCCGAGCACGGCAAGAAAGGAACGGTCACCCCGTTTGAAGACAGCATCGCCAAGTACACCGTCATCAATAAAACGCCGCTTCTGGTAGAGGACATTGAAACCGACAGCCGCTTCGGCCGCCAGTCCCGCGGTCAGTATGCGACGAAGTCCTTCATCTGCATGCCGCTCAAAACCAGCAACGAGGTCATCGGCGTGGTGACGATTTCACGGCGCAGGTCGGATATTGTCTTCACGCAGGAGGATGTCGATGTGTTGGCGCCGCTTTTGTCCAATGCCGCCTACATTTACGACAACATCAATCTGTTCCAGGATATGAGCGCGATTTCCCGAAGCCTGAGTTCACTGCGCATCAGTTCCAAGGCGATCAACTCGAGCCTCCAGGGACAGGAAATGCTTCAGGTCATCTTCGAGCAGATGCGAAAAAATATCGCGTTTGACACCATCGCGCTTCTAAGCCTTCAGCCGGCTTCCCCAAACCGTCTGACCATCGTGGATTTTAAAAGCTATGTATCCACCAATCTCATCCGCGGTCGGTCCCTCATGTGTGAGGGAACCATCATGGAGAAAGCCATCAAGGAACAGCGGCACCACTTCATCTCCGATGTCTCGCAGTTGTCCTCGTATATCGACAAGAAGCTGTTTGGGCAACCGGGCATGTCCAGCGCGCTGGTTATGCCGCTTACGGTCGAAGGCCGGATTACCTGCCTGCTTTTGATCTTCAACATTCCTGAAACGGACTGGAACCGCATGGCCGACATCATCGACGTCATGGGAGATCACCTGTCTTTGGCCATCGAAAAGGAACGCATGGTCGACATGCTGCTCAAACGCGACAATGTTCTGGACGCGTTCAGTCTTGTACGCAGCGCGCTTGCGCTTTCTACCTTCGAAATGCAAACAACCCTGACCCACGCCATGGAAATGGTTCGCACGGTGATGCAGGCCGAGGCGGGCTATGTTCTGCTTTTGGAAAATGACGAACTTGCCTTTGCGGCCGCCTATTCTCTCGACATGGACAAACTCAAATCCATCCGCATCAAAAAAGGCGCAGGCATTCCCGGATACGTCCTCGACCGGGGCGCATCCGTCATCGTCAACGACGCCCGACAGCATCCGAATTTTTCACCGTTTGTGGACCAGGACACAGGATTCGTCACCCGGACGATCCTCTCCGTTCCGATGATTTCGCAAGGCCAGGTCGTGGGGGTTTTGGAAGTGCTCAACAAGATCGACGCCATCTTTGATGAATCGGATGAAAAAGTGCTACAGGCCATTGCGGCAACCGTCACGATCGCCCTGGACAATGCAAGGCTCTACCGCGAAGCGCTTCAGCGCGCCTCCCGCGAAAAAGAGTCGGCGGCAAGCCTCTGAACCCAACTGATAATTATTCCGGAAAAGGCCCGATGTTTGCCGGCTGCCCGGATCACCTGCAATAAGGAGAAACACGCGACACCATGGACTTCACACTCACTACCCCGGCGCTTTTATTTCCGGCCATCTCGCTTTTGCTTCTGGCCTATACCAACCGTTTCATCGCCATCGCCTCTTTGATGCGTGATCTCTATGCCCGCAACAAGACAACGCCCCATCCGCATATCAGCGGCCAGTTAAAAAGTCTTCGTTACCGCATCCGGATGGTGCGCAACATGCAAGTCTTCGGCGTGGCCAGTTTCTTCGGCTGCGTGCTGTGCATGTTCTTTTTGTTTATGAGCTGGACGCTGCCGGCAAAAATCATATTCGCGGCAAGTCTTTTGCTGCTTATGATTTCGCTTGGGCTTTCGCTTCGCGAGGTGCAGGTGTCGGTGGACGCGCTTTCCCTTCAGGTTCACGGCTTGGAGGAGGACGAAAAAGCCCTCAAGGCTCCTAAAGAGCTATGAGGGCTCGGCTTTTTTTAATCAATCTTACGGATCCAGAAGCGTCCGCCAGGTGTGTCGTTCAAGGAAAGATCCGGGGACGTTTCGTTCCATCTCTTCAAAAAGTGAAAACGGCGCGGTAAACGTCATGAAATTCGGATCGCCCAGTTGTTTTCGCGCGTAACCGCGGGCGGATAAATCGGTAAGACCCACAACCGCGCGGGGGACTGCCGATTGGGCCTCTCGGTAGGGATAGATTCCGATCGTCTGGCAGCCGGCCGCGTAAGGAATAATCACGTTTTCATTGCTCCCGCGACTGTAGTTGGCTAAAACCGTCAGCGCGGAAAGTTGATCGGGATTGACAAAAAAGATGACTGCCTGCGGTTTTTCCCTGGACGGATCCACATCGGCAAGCGGCGCGAACACGACATATTTTGACGGAATATCGATTATCGGCAGGGCGTCGATGAATTTCCGAACGCCTTGCGGGTCCTGGATATATCGTTCTCCGTGAAGAAAGTTGTCATGGCTTTCCCGGGTCATGAAGGGTTTGATCTGCTCGGCCAGCGCCTCGCCGCCGGGACGGCTCGCATTCCCGCAGGATAAAAAATAACAGAAACCTTCTTCGCCGCCGGGGAAATTTTTGTACTGATTGCCGAAGCCCAGTCCCACGCCACCACCGATACAGCCGAACGTCTGGCGATCCGCCGCGGCGGGTTTTCCTTTCGCGGCGGAAACGACCAGCCACATCACGCAGCCCCACTTGCCGGGAGAAAACTGCATCGCGTGGTCGGGTACGTTGTCCGACCACAGAATCGCAACCGGCTGGTATTTGAGTCCGATCGCTTTGGCAATTGAACTTTGAATCGTCATGGCATGCCATCCTCTTGTGTTTTTGGGTTTCTTAACTCCTTAAAAACCGTGTTGTCCAGCCTCTTTTACAGGTTCGTTTACGGGGCCCGCTATCCCAAAAGATCGCGAACACTTCTTTCCCAGGCCTGTGCGGCTATTTGCACGGGATCCCACGGGCTCGACAAAGGCGGCGTGTAGCTTAAATCAAGTTGATTTAAATCTTCCACGGCCATCCCGGAGTAAATGGCCGTGGCAACGGTGTCAAGACGTTTGGACACTTCTTTCCCGTAGGGTCCGAGGATTTGCATGCCGAGGAGTTTGTGTGTTTTTTGATCTCCCGTCACACGCAGATGCAGGGCTTGCGCCTGCGGGTAATATTGTTTATGGTCCCAGGTTTCAATATCCACTGAAAGCGGCGCATAGCCCTCTTTTACCGCTTCGTCCTCATTAAGCCCGGTGCGCGCGGCCACCAGGTTGAATATTTTCACGGACTGGGTCCCCAGTGTTCCCGTGTATTGCTTGTTGCCGCCTGCCGCGTTTTCACCCGCCACACGTCCCTGCTTGTGGGCCGTCGTACCCAAAGGAAGATACGTGTTTTTTCCTGTCAGGCGGGAATAGGTTTCAGCACAATCACCGGCCGCGTAAATATGGGGAAGATTGGTCTGCATTTTCCGATCGACCCGGATGGCGCCTTTTTGGCCCAGAGCAATTCCGGCACCTTGCGCCAAATTCGTTTCGGGACGGCTGCCGGCCGCCACCAACACCATGTCGGCGCAAACAGACGCGGATTCGGACCACACGCAAAACGAGTCGCCCCGGGCGTCGATGCGCTCCACGCTGAATCCGGTATAAACGGAAACACCGTTGGCCTCCAATTCGCGCCGCACCCGGTTTCCCAACGCCACGTCGAAGGTCGAAAGAACATTCGGGGCAAATTCAACCACGGTGACTGCAAGACCTCGCCGGGTCATGGCGTCGGCCATTTCCATGCCGATATATCCAGCCCCGATGATGATGATCGACGCGGGATGGCGGGTTTCAAGGTGGCTTTCAAACGCGAAAGCGTCCTGCATCCATCGAAGACAAAACACTCCGGGAAGGTCCATGCCGGCAAAATCCGGTCGGACCGATACAGCGCCCGTCGCAACGATCAGCTCGTCATAAGAAAAAGTCCGGCTGCCCCCGGCCTCGTTCCGGACAAGCAGTTGTTTTTGATCAGGAGAAAACCGGACGACACGATGCCCGGTAAGTAGATGGATGCCGGCTGATTCGATTTCTTCGACTGTCCGGTGGGCGAGTGTTTTCCAGTCGGCCACTTCACCGCTTAGATAAAACGGCAGGCCGCAGATGCTGAAATTGGGATACCGGTCGGCCACAAGCAACGTGACATCAGCCTTGGCAGACAGTTCGCGGGCGCGCAGCGCGGCGCTGATCCCCGCGTCGCTGCCGCCTGCGATGACAATGTTCTCAGGCTCTGAAGTCATGTGTAAACGGAAAATACAAAGACACCGTCGTGCCCGCGCCCGGCCGGCTGTTGATGGTCATTTCTCCGCCGTGCGCCTGCATCAGGTGCTTGACGATCGACAACCCCAGCCCTGTGCCTCCCAGCTCCCTCGATCGGGTTTTGTCAATCCGGTAAAACCGCTCACCCAGGCGCTGAATCTCTTCGCGCGCAATGCCGGCGCCCGTATCGGAAATCGAGACGATCACGCCATCTTCGCGCTGTTGCGCGTCAAGGGTAACGACGCCTCCCTCGGGCGTAAATTTGATCGCGTTATCCAGAACATTGAGCAGAATCTGATTGAGGCGGTCGCGATCGCCCAATACGGGTCGCATGGCCGCGCCGATCTGATTGGCCACGGAGATCCCCTTGGCTGCCGCCTTGGCCTCCATTAACCCGATCACGCTTTCCGCCACGGCATGAAGGGATACCTCTTCAAAGCGAAACTCGACCTCGCCCAACTCGATTTTCGAAAGCGTCATCAAATCTTCCACCAGGCGGTTGAGGCGATAGGCCTGCTTGAGCATAATATCGAGAAAACGCGCCGCGTCCTGCGGATTCGACATCGCGCCCTGCTGCAAGGTTTCGAGATAGCCGATAATGGCCGCAAGCGGCGTGCGGATTTCATGGGTCACATTGGCGACAAAGTCCGTCCGGACCCGTTCGAGTTTTTTGAGGCGCGTCACGTCATGGAAGACCACCATGATCTTTTCTTCACCGGGCGGACCGGAAATTTCCGACAGGCTCACTTTCAGGATGACGGGATCGATCCCGCCCATCGTGACTTCAGCCGACGCCGCTTCCCGGTTCACTTTAAAGGCGTGAAAAATTTTCTGCAAATCGATGTTGCGAAAAGCCTCCGCAAGCGTTTTGCCTTCAATGTCGCCATAATATGCAAAGAGCAAATCAGACAACGAGCGACTGACAAACTCGATCTTGTCTTGCTCGTCGAGAATCAGAATTCCCTCCGACAGGCTGGTGAGCGCGGCCATGAGTTTGTTTCGCTCCTCATCGGCCTGACGGATTTTGTCTTGAAGCTCGCCGACAAGATAGTTGATATTATCCGCGAGTTTTCGTGTTTCATCGGCCGTCTGAAGAATCAGTGTGCCGGTCGGCTCTCCGCGGCGAAGCTTCTCGGTAAAGCGTTCCAGAATTCGCACCGGACGGGTAAGCGTGTACGAAAACAAAAGCGCAAGCATCAGCGCCAGTCCGAAGATCACCACCAGCGCCATCAAAAACGACCGATAGATCTGGTTTACCGTTTTTTTAACGTCGTCGAGCGTGCGGGCCAACCGGACATATCCCGCGATCCGGCCCCGATCTTTGACCGCGACGGCAACATAAAACATGTCCATATTATCAGACGCGCTGAAACGCGAGGATTTGCCTTCACCGCGGACGCGGGCCTCCTGAACCTCGGGCCGGTTGAGGTGATTGTCCATCTTCAACGGATCGAACACGGAATCGGCCAGGACAGCTCCCCTGGCGTCGATCAGCGTCACCCGGGACCGGGAAATCGCCGCGACGGGAGCAATTTGCGCCTTGATATCGGCGGGAGAAGACAGATCGATCAGACGGGCATACGCCAGAAGTTCACGCTCTATTTTTCCCGTCATCACCGTGCGCAGCTCATCCTTGATGAACGAATTGAGAATCAGAAACGACAAGACCACAATCGCCAGATAGGAAAACAGGATTTTGAAAAAGAGTCTGCCCTTCACGACGGCTCCTTAATCTTCAATGGCACAGGTCCGGTGCCGCACGCATTCTCCCGTCACCATGTACGTGACCATGTCGGCAACCCCCTTGGCGTGATCCGCGATGCGCTCCATATTCTTGGAAATCTGCATGATCAGCAGGGCGCGATGAATAGATTTGGAATCCTCCATCATGAATGTAAGAAGCTCGCGGAAGATCTGTTCATTGAGATCGTCGATCTCTTGCTCCATACGGCGGACTTTTTCTGCCAGCTTCAAATCGGCGCGAATGAAGCTGTCGAGAGAGTCCTTGATCATTTGCCCCACCAGATCGGTCATGCGCGGCAAGTCGATATAGGGTTTGAGCTGAGGGGCTTCATTTAATTGCATGGCCTTCTCCGAAATATTAACGGCCATGTCGCCGATGCGCTCCAGATGGCCGGTGATCTTGATCGCGGTCGTGATAAAACGCAAATCGATCGCCGTGGGTTGCCGCAGAGCCAGAATCTTGATGCACCGCTCTTCAATATCCGAATCCAGGCGGTCGATCTCATCATCAGCGCCGATCACTTTCTTGGCCAGCTCGGAATCTCGGTTTGACAGGGATTTCATCGCGTCCTGAATGGCTTTCTCCGTCAGAGCCCCCAAATAGATCAAGCCGTCCTTGATTTCCTGCAACTCCTTTTCGTAGTGCGAACTGGTGTGTTTCTTTTCGTCCATCCCTTTTCCTCCCAGCGGCCAATCTTCAGCCGAATCTTCCGGTGATGTAGTCTTCGGTCTGTTTAACATCCGGTTTTGTAAATATTTTTTCCGTTTTATTGTATTCAATCAGGTTTCCCAGGTAAAAGAAAGCCGTTTCGTCGGAAATGCGCGCCGCCTGTTGCATGTTGTGCGTGACGATAATAATCGTGTAGTCTTTTTTTAACTCTTCGATGAGTTCTTCGATCTTGGCCGTGGAAATAGGATCCAGCGCGGAGGTCGGCTCGTCCATCAGAAGAATATCCGGCTTCATCGCCAGCGCGCGCGCGATGCAAAGACGCTGCTGCTGGCCTCCGGAAAGATTCATGGCCGACTGATTGAGGATGTCTTTCACTTCATCCCACAGCACGGCCTGTCGGAGGCTCTGCTCCACCAGCGCGTTCATGTCATCGACCCTCACGCCGGTAAGTTTCGGGCCGTAAGAAATATTGTTATAGATCGTTTTGGGAAATGGATTGGGTTTTTGAAACACCATGCCGATTTTCCGGCGGATCTCCACAGGATCGACATCCGGTCCGTAAATATTTTGATCTTCGTAGAGAATCTCGCCTTCAACACGCGTGCCGTCAATGAGATCGTTCATGCGGTTTAAAAGCCTTAAAAGCGTTGATTTGCCGCATCCGGACGGACCGATGAGCGCCGTGACCTTGTTCTTCCGAAACTTCATGGAAATATTCGTCAGTGCGCGGACCTGCCCGTAGTAAAAGTTCACCTTTTTCAGGTCGATAATCATATTACCTTCCATCTCTACCACCTTTTGTTTCGTCTCATATAGCCGCGGATGACGATCGCGATCAGATCAATGCCCAGCACCACCGCCACCAGGACCAGCACGGTGCCGAACTGGATCGGACGCGTGGCTTCAATATTCGTTCCCGCCGTGGCCAGCACATAAATGTGATACGGCAGAGCCATCACTTCGTCAAAAATCGATCCGGGAAGTTTACTGGTAAAGTAGGCCGCCGCCGTAAACATGATCGGCGCGGTCTCCCCCGCAGCCCGCCCGATGCCGAGGATCGATCCGGTGAGAATTCCCGGCAACGCGTTGGGCAGAACAATGCGATAGGTCGTCTGCCATTTGGAAACGCCCAAAGATAGAGACGCCTCCCGGAATGTCTGAGGCACGGATTTGAGCGCCTCCTCGGAGGCGCCGATGATCGTCGGCAGAATGAGAAATCCCAGCGTCAGCGATCCGGCCAGGATACTCGATCCGAATCCCAGAAAGATCACGAAGAACCCCAAGCCGAAAAGTCCGAAAACAACTGAGGGCACGCCCGCCAGACAGTTGATGCCGACCTTGAGAAACCGGACAATTCTGCCCTGCCTGGCATATTCTGTGAGGTAAATCGCCGAGGCAATGCCCAGCGGCAAGCCGATGGAAATGGCGCCGACGGTCAGGTAGATTGTGCCGACGATCGCCGGCATAATCCCGCCTTGGGTCATCGCATGCGTCGGCGGCTTAGTAAG
Organism: uncultured Smithella sp.; assembly: GCA_964443625.1. GTDB lineage: Bacteria > Desulfobacterota > Syntrophia > Syntrophales > Smithellaceae > UBA8904. Next base: position 205,937 of record CAYUDM010000001.1, read on the forward strand.
AAAATCCCAGCTGATCGCGGAAATGCCGTTGTAAACGATGTAGAAAACAATGCCGCCCAGAGCAAGTGTGATAAGCGCGGCCGAGCCGCGTACCAGCGTGAAAAAAACATATTGCTTGACGTAGCGCCAGCGCATGTCCTTTGATTTGAAGGGTCTGTGGTTCATAGCGTTGCCGACCCCGTCTGTTTGAATTTATGGGACACATAATCCGCAATCAGATTGAAAGCAAGCGTCATGAAAAATAGAACCATGCCGGTGGCAAACAGAGCGTGATAATGGGGACTGCGATAGGGAGTCTCGCCCATTTCCGCCGCGATACTTGCCGGCATCGGTCGCACGGAATCAAAGAGACTCTCCGGAATGGCCGCCGCGCCGCCTGCGACCATCAAAACCACCATCGTTTCGCCGATGGCTCGGGCCATGCCCAGCATGATCGCCGTCGAGATGCCGGAAAGCGCCGCCGGCACGATGACTTTTGCAATCGTTTCAAATTTCGTCGCACCTAGCGCGTAGGAGGCTTCCTTGAATTCGCGTGGCACGCTGTAGAGGGCGTCTTCGGAGATGCTCGATATGGTTGGAATCGCCATAATCGCAAGGATCACGGATGCGTTCACGATATTGAGCCCGGTCGGCAAGTCAAACGTTTCCTGGAGCCAGGGTGCCACTATCACCATACCGAAAAATCCAAGAACAACCGAGGGCAAACCGGCCAGAAGTTCGATGACCGATTTGAGAATTTCCTTGACCGCTTTCGGAGCGATCTCAGAGATGTAGATGGCCGCCAGCAGGCCCAGCGGAACGGCAATGATCGTCGCCAAAAGCGTCACGATCAGCGAACCGACAATAAGAGGAAAGATGCCGAAGGACGGCGGATCATACGTTGGATACCATTCCATGCCGAACAGGAAATCCCGAAGCGGCGTGTGCTGGAAAATCGGCAGCCCTTCCCTGAACAGGGAAAAAACGATCAGCCCCAAAACGATGACCGACACCAGGGCAAAAAGGAAAAAAAGATATTTAATCAGTGTCTCTTTGATTCTGCGATTCATACTTTGCACAAGCCACCGGCAAGCCCTCCTGACGCTTTTGTCAGCAGGACGATGCCCGTTGGTTTTCCTTCCTTATCAATTCGGGAAGCCTCGACGCTATCGCAACATTGCGCCGAGGCTGTCCCGCATAAAAACCTTCCCAAGGGTTATTTCTTACCGGCTTTGACATCCTTAAGCGGCACAAATCCTTCCTTGGCAACCACAACCTGACCCTCCGCGGACTTGACGAAGTCAAGATATTTCGCGACATCACCCGCAGGCTCTCCGTTGGTGTACATGTACAACTCCCGGGACAGAGGATACGCTTTGGACATCGCCGTCTGGATGGACGCCGTCACACCGTCCACCTGTAGGGGTTTAACGCTTGCGTTGAGGTAGCCGATGCCCAGGTAGGCAATGGCAAATCGGTTTTTGGCGACCGCGGTCACCAGCGCGCCGTTGGAAGCAAGCATCTGAGCGCGCGGTGTGACTTTTGCCTTTTTCATGACAAAGTGATCCCAGGATTCAAACGTGCCGGACGAGGAGTCCCGGGAGATGACGACAATCCGGCGATCCTCTCCGCCGACCTCTTTCCAGTTGGTAATCTTGCCCTGGTAGATCTGGCTTAACTGATCAATGGTCAGATTGGATACCTGGTTGCCGGGATGGACCACCGGAATGATCGCATCGAGGGCAACCACATGTTCAACCGGATTGACGCCTCGAGATTTCGCCAGTTCGATTTCGGATGGTTTGATCTCACGCGACGATGTGGCAATGTCCGTCGTCTTATCGAGCAACGCTTTGATTCCTTCACCCGATCCGCCACCGGACAAAGACATCTGGATGCCGGGATTTTTCTTCATGAAGGCTTCCAGGGTGCCCTGCGCCACGGGTAGAACAGTCGTGGATCCCTTGATTACAATTGACGATGCCTCCGACACACCGCCGATCAAAGCGAAAACGACCGCGGCCAGAACTGCTTTTCTCATAGATTTGAACATTGAGTTTCCTCCTGTTTTTTAAGTTTGAGTCTCTTCTACAGGATCAATGTTACAGTTTGATGACAATAGCATGAAATGGTAAAGACAATTGGCGGCAAAAAAGCCGGCCTGATTACTTTATGAAGAAGGCATATCGGCGAATTTATAACCGAAACCCCGAACCGTCAAAACGTATCGCGGATTGTCCATATCCGTTTCAATCTGCGAACGCAGACGCCGGATATGAACATCCACTGCCCTGGGAGTTATAAAGGTTTCGTCGCCCCAGACATGATCGAGAATCTGGTCGCGCGAGTAAACACGTCCGGGGTTTCGCGATAGAAAGAAGAGAAGCTTAAGCTCCGTGGGACTTAAGCTTACCGCTTCACCATCCACAGCGACTGAGCAGGAAACGTAGTTAATCGCTAACCCGTTTTGTTCAAACGTTTCCTTCGTGGAAGATTTTTTGTTGTCCTGAACACGTCGCAAAATGGACCGGACGCGAGCCATCAGTTCTTTGACGCTAAACGGTTTTGTGACATAGTCATCCGCGCCGATTTCGAGCCCCAGAATTCTGTCGAGCTCATCACTTTTTGCGGTCAACATAATAATGGGTAGTTGCGATGTTTGCGGATTGGCACGGACTGTTTTGCAGATATCCAGACCGCTCATGCCCGGCAGCATCAGATCCAGAATCAGTAAATCCGGTTTTTCAAGTCGAATTTTTCGCAGCGCCGCTTCTCCGTCATGCGCCTGCACAACCGTAAAGCCCTCTTTTTCGAGGTTGTACCCCACCACTCCTGCAATATCCGGCTCGTCGTCAACGACCAGAATTTTAGTCGCTTTTGCCATCAGAATCCGCCTCGTACCGCACGCAAGACATCCGTTACGATTTATAAATCAATATTCCATTTACAGGAGAAAAGCGCGCCCTTCCGGGCTTAATCCCCGGTAACTTTAAATACTTCATCTCCCGGCCGAACCCTGTCGGATACTTTAAGACCGATCAAATCTCCGGGGACGGCTTTGGAAACAGCTTTATTGTTGACTTCCATCGACTCCACAACATCGGTAAATTCCGTGGTATGGCCGGAAAACTTAATCTTGTCTCCGACAGACAAGTCATCGTCGTCGATCCGAATGGCGGCAACCGAAGGTTTGGCAAAATATTTAACGACTTCTCCGATTTTTTGTTCTGTCATGGCCTATCCTCCATCGCAATCAAAGAGCTGCTTCCCGCATCCTACAGGCCTCGAACGGTCGATCCGGGCGGGAATGAAAAATTAGTTGAATCACTTCTACTTTGGAGGATCATTACAGTTTTTAAAATGAAAAACAACCATAAAAAAAGGCGGGGTAAAAACCCCGCCTTTTTTTACTTGGACTGGCGAATGTAAACTATTGTACTTTTTTATCTTTTACTTTTGATTTTGCTTTTTCCTTCTTTTTTTCGTCCGAAATAAACTCCAGGATGGATACAGGGGCGTTGTCGCCGAATCGATAGCCGACCTTAATGATTCTCGTGTAACCGCCGGCACGATTGCGGAAACGTTCGGCCAGTTCACCAAAGAGTTTACCGACCATATCTTTATCACGCACAACGGACAGTGCCTGACGCCTTGCGTGCAGATCACCCCGCTTGCCGAGGGTCACCATCTTCTCCGCCAATTTCCGTAATTCTTTGGCTTTCATGTCTGTCGTCCGGATGCTCTCATGCTTGATCATCGAGGTCACCATGTTACGAAACATGGCTTGCCTGTGGCTGGACGTCCGTCCCAGTTTTCTGCCCGACTTACCGTGATACATTGTAAACTCTTCCTTTCCTGACTGTATAGCTTATCCGGATTTACTGATCTGAAATCTCCCGGCGCCAATTATTCTTCTTTGCTCTCAATCGTTGCAAGATCCAGTTTCATTCCGAAAACCAAACCGTACTCATTGAGAATATCTTTAATTTCGGATAACGACTTACGGCCGAAATTCTTCGTCTTGAGCATCTCCGCTTCAGTCTTCTGAACCAGTTCGCCAATCGTATTGATCCCGGCGTTTTTCAGGCAATTGGCCGACCGCACAGAGAGTTCGAGGTCTTCAACCGAACGCATCAGAATTTCGTTGAGATTTCCTTTCTCATCCACCTTCTCCAAGACGACTTCTTCTTCAACTTCCTCGAAATTAATAAACACATCCAACTGCTGTTTGATAATTTTAGCGGCATAAGCGATCGCATCTCCAGGATTGACGCTGCCGTCTGTCCAGACCTCCAGGACCAGTTTGTCATAGTCCGTAATCTGACCCACGCGGGCGTGGGATACGACATAGTTCACCTTTTTGACCGGTGAAAAGATCGCATCAATATTGATGGTGCCTTCAGGCTGATCAGGCTCCAGCTCTTTTTTGGCCGGTAAATAGCCTTTGCCCATTTTCACAACCATATCAGCCTTAAAGGATCCCTTGCCGGACATGGTGGCGATATAGTGATCAGGATTGAGCACTTCAATCGTCCCATCGGTGATAATGTCGCCGGCGGTAATGGCGCCCGCTCGGGAAATGTCGAACCGCACGACTTTCGTATCGGCGACGCCGAGTTTAAAGCGTACGCCTTTCAAATTTAAAATGACATCCGTTACGTCTTCTTTGATTCCGGGAATCGTGGAAAATTCGTGCAGCACGCCATCTACTTTAATGGAAACAATCGCAGCCCCCTGAATTGAAGACAGGAGCACTCTTCGCAGCGCGTTTCCAAGCGTTATTCCAAACCCTCTTTCGAGGGGTTGGATTGTGAATTCTCCGTAAAAACGTGTATGCGTCGCTTCATCGACGTCGACACGCTTGGGACGAATCAAACTCGACCAGTTTCTTTGCATATTTCAACCCACCTTCTAGCTGGTTATTTTTTCGTATGTTTCTTATTTCGAATAAAGTTCAACAATCAGCTGCTCCTGCACGGGCATCGTCAGATCTTCACGCACCGGCAGCGCCTTAATGGTCGCTTTGAAGTTATCTTTATCCAATACCAGCCAATGTGGCACACCCCGTCGCGCAACGGTTTCCATCGCTTCGAGAACCCGGTTGATCTTGCGGGAGCCTTCCTTTATCGTCACTTCGTCACCTGCCTTGAGCAGGTACGAAGGAATGTTCACAGCCTTGCCATTGATTAAAAAGTGGCCGTGACTGACCAGCTGTCTGGCTTCCACCCGAGAACTCGTAAATCCCAAACGAAATACCATGTTGTCGAGTCTGCGCTCCAGAAGAACAAGCAAATTCGTACCCGTAATGCCTTTTTGCTGATCGGCCCGTTTGAAGTATCCCCGGAATTGCTTTTCCAAAAGTCCATACATCCTTTTGAGCTTTTGCTTCTCGCGCAGCTGAACGCCATAGTCAGAATTCTGTTTCTTGTGTGACTGACCATGATCACCCGGCGCATATCCCCTGCGCTCGAAGGAGCACTTTTCCGAATAACATCGGTCACCTTTGAGGAAGAGCTTTAAACCTTCCCGGCGACACAACCGACATGAGGAATCCGTATATTTTGCCAAAAAACGCCTCCCTTTACTTTCAGTTCCTTAATTAATGTTTATACTCTGCGCCGTTTCGGAGGTCTGCAACCGTTGTGCGGAACCGGTGTCACGTCGCGGATCATCGTGATGGTCAATCCGGCCAACTGCAGCGATCGCAGGGCGGACTCGCGTCCTGAGCCAGGCCCCTTGATATAGACCTGCACCCGCCGCATCCCGTGCTCCTTTGCTTTGCGAACGGCGTCTTCAGCAGCCATCTGAGCCGCAAACGGCGTACTTTTACGGGACCCCTTGAAACCCTGTAACCCCGCTGACGACCAGGATATGACGTTTCCGGTCATATCCGTAATCGTTATAATTGTATTATTGAAGGTGGATTGAATGTGCGCAACCCCTTCCGTTATATTTTTCTTTTCTTTCTTTTTTCCAGTTCTTCTGACTGTCTTCGCCATGTGTCCTCCGGTTGGAAATTACTTTTTCTTGCCCGCAATCGCCCGTCTGGGGCCTTTTCGCGTCCGTCCGTTCGTATGGGTTCTTTGCCCGCGCACAGGCAAGCCCTTACGGTGTCTCAAACCCCGGTAGGCGCCGATATCCATCAAACGCTTGATTGACAGGGAGACTTCACGCCTCAGATCGCCTTCTACCTTATGCTCCTTGTCAATAATATTCCTGATCGCGGAAATTTCTGAGTCGGCCAGTTCGTCGGTTTTCGTATCCGGGCTCACGCCTGAATCCTTCAGGATTTGCTTCGCTTTGGTGGGGCCGATGCCGTAAATGTACGTCAAAGCAACTTCCATTCTTTTATTTTTCGGTAAATCCACACCTGAAATTCGTGCCACCTATCAACCTCCTGAAATAAAAAACTAACCCTGACGTTGTTTGTGTTTCGGGTTTTCGCAAATCACACGCAACACGCCTTTACGCTTGACGATTTTGCATTTATCGCAAATTTTTCTCACCGACGATCTTACTTTCACGTTTCCAACTCCTTGCTTGCGTCTAGCTTACTTGGTCCTATAGGTAATCCGTCCCCGGGTTAAATCATAGGGGGAAAGCTCCACCGTCACCTTGTCTCCGGGAAGAATTTTAATAAAATGCATTCGCATTTTTCCGGAGATATGCGCCAATACCTTATGACCGTTTTCCAGCTCAACCCGGAACATCGCATTGGGCAGGGGCTCCAAGACCCGACCTTCCACTTCAATCGCTTCTTCTTTTGCCATAGACTCTTCCGGTCCGATCCATCAAAATTCAACCCGTTTAATATTAACCATCCCACTGACTCAAAATATCCGGACCATTGTCGGTAATGGCAACGGAATGTTCGAAATGCGCGGAGAGGCCTCCGTCTTCCGTCACGACCGTCCAGCCGTCTTCCAGAATCTTCACCTTATAGGTGCCTTCATTAACCATCGGCTCAATGGCAAAGATCATTCCCGGCTGAAGTTCGATCCCGCGACCAGGTTTTCCGTAATTCGGAATCTGAGGATCCTCATGAAGATTCTCTCCGATCCCATGACCGACGAAATCTCTAACAACCGAGAATCCCGCGGTTTCAACCGTTTTCTGAACCGCTGCGGAAATATCTCCCAAGCGTTTTCCCTCACACGCCTTTTCAATGGCGGCATAGAGGCTCGCTTCGGTCACCTGCATCAGACGCTGCGCTTTTTCACTCACCCGGCCTACCGGAAGGGTAACGGCTGCATCGCCATAATATCCTTTGAGGTACACACCGAAATCAATTCCGATGATGTCTCCTTCCGACAGAATCCGATCTGAAGGCATCCCGTGGACAACTTCCCGGTTTACCGACGTGCACAGAGAGTACGGGTACCCTCGATATCCTTTAAATGCGGGCTTTCCACCCCTTTTTAAAACCAACGTCTCCGCAATTCTATCCAAGTCCCTAGTGGTCAGACCTGGTTTGATCTTATCTTTCAGGGTCTGTAAGACTTCGGCAACAATTCGGTTACTGGCTCTGGCTTTCTCAATCTGTTCCGGTCGTTTCAAAATAACCATGAAGATGAATCCTTGCCGGAGAGTTCCGCGTTATCGTCGACGGGCAATGTGCCCTTTCTTCATAAAACCTTCATACTGCCGGGTCAGCAGATGCGATTCGATCTGACTGGCCGTATCCATAGCGACCCCCACGACAATGAGAAGCGACGTCCCTCCGAAGTAAAACGGCGTGTTGAGCTGCGCGATCAAAATACTTGGAATCACACAGATGATCGACACATAGATCGCACCGCTGAACGTGAGGCGCTCGAGTATTTCTTCAATATATTCCGCCGTCTTTTTCCCCGGTCGAATTCCGGGAATATAACCTCCGAACTTTTTCATATTCTCGGCCATATCGTCAGGCTTAATCGTCACGGCGGTATAAAAGAAACAGAAGAAGAATATCAGCCCGACAAACAGGACCTCGTAACCGATTTGTCCCATTCTCAGGTAATCCGATACGGTCTTCATCCATCCTTCCGGCGCGAAATTCGCGATAGTCGCCGGAAACATGATCACAGACGATGCAAAGATCGGCGGAATGACTCCCGCGGAATTAATTTTCAGCGGCAGATGTGTGGTCTGCCCGCCGTACATTTTCCGCCCGACAATTCTTTTGGCGTATTGAACGGGTATTCGGCGTTGCGCCGCCTCTACAAACACGATCGCGCCAACCACCACGATCATGAACACAACCAGCAAAAGAAGAATCACAAAATGCAGTTCACCGGATGTGTACAAACGCCAGGTGTTACTGATGGCGCCGGGCAGATTACACACAATGCCCGCGAAAATGATCAGCGATATGCCGTTGCCGATTCCTTTTTCCGTGATCGTCTCGCCCAGCCACATTAAAAACGCCGTACCGGAGGTTAGCGTAATGATCGTCATCAGAATGAAAGACCAGCCCGGCTGAATAACGATCGGCGCTCCCGTGGGCGACGCCATCTGCTGTAATCCCCACGCGATACCGAAGCCCTGAATAATGCTTAGAACGACTGTCCCGTAGCGCGTATACTGAGTAATCTTTCTGCGTCCGCTTTCCCCTTCCTTGGACAATTTCTCCAAATGAGGGACGGCAACCGTCATGAGATTCAAGATAATCGAAGCCGTAATATAGGGCATAATACCCAGGGCAAAAATTGAAAAAGAACTTAAGGCTCCTCCTGCAAACAAATCCATGAGCCCCAGCATGGATCCCTTGAAACGTTCAAAGAAATCCAGAAGCGCAACTTTGTCGATTCCCGGCGTGGGAATAAACACGCCGACCCGATAGACCGCCAGAAGTCCCAGCGTCACGAGAATCCGTCTGGTCAATTCAGGTACTTTGGTAACGCCACTGAGTCCTTCTAACAAGTCAGATCACCTCTTCCACGGATCCGCCGGCGGCGGTAATTTTTTGCTTCGCGGCCGCGCTCACTCTCGCCATTTTCAGAGTCACTGCAATGTCGATGCTGCCTTTGGCGAGGATTTTAATTCCGTCGCCTTTCTTCTTGACCAGACCACTTTCCAAAATAGCCGCCTCGTCAATCACCGCGCCTTTTTCAAAAATGCGGGCCAGATCGCTCACATTGACCGCAACGAAATCTTTTCTAAAAGGATTACGAAATCCTCTTTTGGGCAACCTGCGAGCCATGGGCATCTGACCGCCTTCAAAACCGGACCGGACATGACCGCCGGAACGCGCTTTCTGCCCCTTATGGCCTTTTCCGGCCGTTCCTCCCTGACCGGAAGAATCGCCTCGACCGACGCGCTTTCTTTTTTTCGTCGCCCCAGCCGGCGCTTTGAGTGTGCTCAAATCCATAACGTGCTTACTCCTTTATCTCTTCCACGGCAACCAGGTGGATCACTTTATCGATCATGCCACGCACCTCCGGCGTATCGGCCAGAGTCACCGAAGCGTTTAATTTTTTGAGCCCCATGCCTCGTAGCACTTTTCGTTGCTTTTCGGGCCGCCCGATTTCACTTTTCACCATCTTGATTTTCAACATCTTGCGCACGGTAACCACCTTGTTGAATTATTTTACTTGCCTCTGTGGGCTGCAATTTCCGCCGGTTCTCGAAGCTGGCAAAGCCCTTCGAGGGTGGCCTTGACCAGATTATGGGGATTGTGCGAGCCGAGACACTTGGTCAAAATATTATGAACCCCGGCAACCTCCAGAACCGCTCGGACGGCGCCGCCGGCGATCAGTCCCGTACCTTCCGATGCCGGTTTCAGAAGAACTTTGCCCGCGCCGAATCTTCCGAGAACTTCAAAAGGAATGGTCTTATTGATCACGGCCACCTTCACCATGTTCTTCTTTGCCATTTCCATTCCCTTACGAATCGCTTCCGGAACTTCATGGGCCTTGCCCAGACCGGCGCCGACCTTCCCGTTGCCGTCTCCGACAACGACGATGGCGCTAAAACGAAACCGCCTTCCTCCCTTGACGACCTTTGCCGTGCGATTAATGGCAATAACCCGGTCGAGGAGCTCCACGTCTTTCATCTCTCTTTTATCCAACGATTCTTCTCTGATCATGAGTTCTCTTCACACAAACGAATTTTAAAATTTGAGACCGTTTTCCCGGGCGGCATCCGCCAGGGCTTTGATTCTGCCGTGATACAAAAATCTGCCTCGGTCAAAAACGACTTTTTCCACACCCAGGCTCTGAAGTCGCGCCGCGATCAACTTGCCCACTTCACGGGCAACATCGACCTTTTTCTTCCCTTTGATCTGGCCGGAAAGCTCTTTGCTCAATGTGGACGCCGTAGCAATGGTTGTCCCCTGGTCGTCGTTGATCACCTGGGCATAAATATGCCTGTCGGAACGAAAAACGGAAAGCCTCGGACGTTCCGATGTTCCCGTCAGTTTTCCCCGGACCCTTTTTTCTCTTTTTTCACGAATCTTTAATGTTCTTTTGGAAGCCAATGTTCCACCCCTTAAGGCAATATGTTTTATCTAATTACTTCGCACCTGCGGCCTTGCCGGCTTTCCGGCGGATGCGCTCGCCCGCATACTTGATTCCCTTTCCCTTGTAGGGCTCAGGTTTTTTCAAGGCGCGGATTTCCGACGCGACCCGTCCGACCAATTCCTTGTCAATGCCCGATACAACGAGATTCACCTGCTTATCGACTTTAACATCGACTCCTTTGGGAATGGTATATTCCACCGGAGATGAATAGCCTAAAACCATTTTGAGCGTGGAGCCGGCGACTTCTGCGCGATACCCGACACCGGAAATTTCCAGCCCCTTCTCAAAGCCGGCACTGACACCGGTCACCATGTTATTAATCAAGGTTCGGGCCAATCCGTGATAAGATCGGTCGATCCGGTTATCCGACTTACGCTCGACCACGATCTGCTCGCCGCTGAGCACCACGTTGACCCCCTCGGGCAACCGTGATGACAGCGCTCCTTTTGGGCCTTCGACTTTAATGATACCGTCACTTTGGCTGAGCTTGACGCCTTTGGGAAAAGTGATCGGTTTTTTACCTATTCTGGACATGAACCCAAACTCCCATTCACTCGCGTTTAATGAATTACCACACCTTGCAAAGCACTTCGCCGCCGACATTCTGCTCTCGGGCTTCCTGATCCGTCATGACGCCGCGAGACGTGGACAGAATCGACACCCCGAAACCGTTCAAGGTCTTTGGAATTTGATCTGCCGGAACATACACCCGGCGTCCGGGTTTGCTGACCCGGGCAATTCCCGTAATAACCGTTCGCTTCGAATCCGGGTATTTCAATGTAATCTTGAGCATTGAATGACCGTCTTCATTTTTCACGACATCGTAGTTTTGAATATATCCCGTCGTTTTCAGAACTTTCGCGATGTTCGTGTTTACTCCGGACATATGCACATTCACATTCTTGAAACGCGCTTTGTTCGCGTTACGAATTCTGGTCAGCATATCGGCAATAGGATCCGTCATCCCCATGCTTTTTCTCCTTCACTCCGTCAAGCTATATTACCAACTGGATTTGATCACGCCGGGAAGTTCACCCTGCAGGGATAGCTTCCTCAGACAGATTCTGCACATTTCAAACTTTCGATAGTACGCCCGGGGCCTGCCGCAAATCTGGCAGCGATTGTACTCCCGAACCGAAAACTTCATCTTTCTTTTTGCCTTCGCGATTAATGACTTTTTTGCCACGCGCAAATCCTCCGGAACTTCCTCAGTTAATTCTTAAAGGGCACACCCATCAGTTTCAGCAAGACCCGGGCTTCATCATCGGTCTTGGCCGTCGTCACGATCGTAATGTTGAGTCCCTTAACTTTTTCGATCTTATCGTATTCGATTTCAGGAAAAATAATCTGCTCGTGCAATCCGATGGAGTAATTGCCTCTGCCGTCAAACGCATTTTTGGAAATGCCCCGGAAGTCGCGAACCTTGGGAAGCGCCACGTTGACCAGGCGGTCAAAAAACTCATACATCACGTCTTTCCGGAGCGTGACGCAGCAGCCGATCGGCATGCCCTGGCGCAGTTTGAAGGTCGCAATCGACTTGCGGGCTTTTGTCACGACAGGTTTCTGCCCGGTAATCTGGGCCAGTTCCGCTACGGCGCCTTCAATAATTTTAACGTTGGAAATCGCTTCTCCCAGTCCCATGTTCACCACGATTTTTTCCATCTTGGGAACCTGCATCGGATTTCTGTAATCGAATTCCTTAATCAGGGCCGGCACTACCGTCTTTGAATAATAATCCTTTAATCTTGCCATGTTTATCAACCTACATCGATGACATCGTTACATTTGCTGCAGATTCTCATTTTTTTGCCGTCTTCCAGGACACGATTCCGAATTCGGGTCGCCTCCTTGCACTTCCCGCAAATGATATTGACCTTGGAAACGCTCATTGCAGCTTCCTTCTCCAGGATGCCGCCTTTGCTTTTCTGGTCGGGCCTTTTGTGCTTTTTAATCACATTGACCTTCTCGACAACGACTTTGCTCTTTTCCGGTATGGTTTTGATAATCTTTCCGGTTTTCCCTTTGTCCTTACCGGAAAGCACTTTTACCAGATCACCTTTTCTCAATCTGCCTAAACTCATTTTTCCCCTCTATTCCAAAGGCTATAATACTTCCGGCGCCAGTGAGACAATTTTCATAAACTGTCTTGCTCGAAGCTCACGGGCCACCGGTCCGAAAATTCGTGTTCCGATCGGCTCCATCTGGTTGGAGATCAAGACGGCGGAGTTGTCATCAAACTTCAAATAAGATCCGTCGGGACGTTTTACTTCCTTGACGGTACGGACAATCACCGCCTTCATGACATCGCCCTTTTTGACTTTCGAGTTCGGAATCGCCTCCTTGACGGACACAACGATCACATCACCCAGACTCGCGTAACGCCGCTTCGACCCACCGAGTACCTTGATACAAGCCACCCGTTTGGCACCGGAGTTGTCCGCAACATTGAGTATGGTCTGCATCTGAATCATAAAATCATCCCCATTATTCCAGCGTCCCTGCGCAAAGCAAGGCGCAATCTATTTCGCTTTCTCGACTACTTCCAGAATCCGCCAGCGCTTGTCCTTGCTGATCGGCCGGCACTCAATAATCCGCACGATATCTCCCTCTTTACAAAGGTTCTGCTCGTCGTGAGCCTTGAACTTCACGTGCCTGCGGACATACTTATGGAACACGGAATGCTTCACCAGACGTTCGGCTTTCACCACGATGGTCTTGTCCATTTTATCGCTGACGACGACACCTCGAATGGTGCGCTTGTTGCTTTTTTCAACCATATTCAGCCTGCGGCCTCCTTTTCCCGAAGCACGGTCTTAATGCGGGCGATGTCCCTGCGCAGACGTCCCAGCGTTGCGGTGGCATCCAGCTGTCCCGAGGTGTGCCTTATCTTCAGGCGAAAGAGCTCTTCCGCCAGTTCACCGTTTTTAATTTGAAGCTCGTTGATTCCGAGACCTCTGATTTCTTTAATTTTCATCAGATATCTCCCTTGACATAAATTTGGTCGCTATAGACAGTTTATGCGCCGCCAGCCGAAAAGCCTCCTTGGCCACTTCCTTGGAAACGCCCTCCATTTCATAAAGGACAGATCCCGGCTTGACGACCGCCACCCATCCCTCTGGCGCACCCTTTCCTTTACCCATTCGGGTTTCAGCGGGCTTTTTGGTGATCGACTTGTGCGGAAACACCCGGATCCAGATTTTCCCGCCGCGTTTGACGTGACGGGTCATCGCCACACGCGCCGCTTCAATCTGCCTGGAGGTAATCCATCCACACTCCGCAGCCTGTAGGCCGTATTCCCCGAATGCAATCGAACTGCCGCGGACCGCTTTACCACCCATTCGGCCCTTTTGCAATTTGCGGTATTTTACCCTTTTTGGCGCTAACATATGTATAACTCCTGCCTGCCGCCCATGATGCTTCTAGAGCATCCGGACGAAAATATTTGCTTTTACCTGCCTAAGCCCGATCCGTTTTACCGGGCAGAACTTCTCCGTGGAAGACCAGAACTTTGACTCCGATCAGACCATAAGCGGTGTGCGCCTCCGTAAAACCGTAGTCGATATCGGCCCGCAGCGTGTGAAGCGGCACCCGACCCTCGCGATACCATTCAGAACGGGACATTTCCGCACCGCCGAGGCGTCCTGAACAGGTGATCTTGATGCCTTTGGCGCCGAACTTCAGCGCGTAGCCAACGCATTTTTTCATGGCTCGGCGAAACGCCACACGTTTCTCCAACTGCATCGCGACATTTTCGGCGACCAACTGCGCATCGACTTCCGGCTTGCGGACTTCGAGAATGTTGATAATGATCTCGGAAGATGAAAATTTCTCGATTTCGGATTTCAGTTTTTCAATTTCCGACCCCTTCTTACCGATAATCACACCCGGTCTGGCCGAATAAATATTCACCTTCGCCTTGTTGGCTGCTCTCTCAATTTCGATTTTGGAGATACCGGCATGATACAGCTTCTTTTTCAAGAATTTTCGGATCTGCACGTCTTCGTGCAGCATAGCGCTGTAATTTTTGTCGGCATACCACACAGATTGCCACTTTTTAATGTAGCCTAGCCGTAATCCTATCGGGTTAACCTTCTGGCCCAAGCTCGATCCTCCTTACTTTTCGTCCAAAACCACCGTAATGTGCGACGTCCGTTTTTTGATTCCCGCCGCTCTGCCTTGCGCTCTGGCTCTCCATCGCTTCAGAGACGGCCCCTGATCCACAAAAATCTCTTTAACATACAATGTATTTTCATCGATGTTGGGATTTTGCGACGCATTGGCAACGGCCGACTTCAGGACTTTGGCGACGATGCCCGCTGCATATTTCCGGGTAAAAAGGAGTATGTGTGTTGCTTCCCGAACGTCCTTACCCCGGACGAGATCGACCACCAGTCGCACTTTCTGCGGCGACATCCGAATATATTTCGCAATTGCTTTTGCTTCCATATCTTATCTGCTCCAAACTTGCCCGCAATAACCGGTTGAAGTTATTTTCGAACCTTCGTTTTACGATCTCCGGAATGTGAGTAAAAAGTTCTCGTCGGCGCGAACTCTCCAAGCTTATGACCGACCATATTCTCCGTCACATACACGGGAATAAATTTTTTCCCGTTATGCACGGCAAATGTATGACCGATGAGCTCGGGAGTCACAGTTGAACGCCGCGACCAAGTCTTGATCACATTCTTGCTGCTTTCGGCCTCCATCTTCCTGACCTTGGTCAGCAGACTCTCCTCTATATACGGACCTTTTTTGATCGATCGTGCCACGCCTTATTTACCTCTTCTCTTCACGATATATTTATCGGTTCTCTTGTTCTTTCTCGTCTTGTGCCCCTTTGTCGGAACGCCCCACGGTGTACAGGGATGACGGCCTCCCGAAGATCGACCTTCGCCGCCGCCCATGGGATGATCCACGGGATTCATAACGACGCCGCGAACATGGGGCTTCTTACCGAGCCAACGGGTTCTGCCCGCCTTCCCGATACTGATATTCTCATGCTCGTTGTTTCCTACTTGTCCGATCGTGGCCATGCACTCGATGAAAATTTTCCGCACTTCACCCGAAGGCAAACGTACCTGAGCATAAGATCCTTCTTTGGCCATCAGCTGACCGTAGGCACCCGCGGAGCGAATCAACTGCCCGCCTCGACCGACTTTCAACTCCACATTATGGATCAGCGACCCCAGCGGTATGTTTTTAAGCGGTATGGCATTCCCCGGCTTAATGTCCGCCTTTTCACCACTGACCAAAACGTCGCCGACATTGATCTGGGCGGGCGCTACGATGTAACGTTTCTCGCCATCTCTGTAATTGAGCAGAGCGATCCGTGCAGATCGATTGGGATCATACTCGATCGAAGCCACTTTTGCGGGAATATCCGCTTTGTTGCGACGAAAATCGACGATTCGGTACTTTCTCTTGTGACCTCCGCCGATGTGCCTCGCCGTAATCCGGCCGTAAGTATTGCGTCCGCCGCTTTTCCGAATCGGCTTTAAGAGACTTTTCAACGGCTTATCGGTTGTGATCTCTTCGAAATCGGAAACCGTCTGAAATCGTCTTCCGGGAGATGTCGGTTTATACTTGATGATTCCCATTGTTCTTTCCTTAAATCTGTTTATACGCCTTCGGCTACTTCAATCCGGCTGCCTTCGGCCAGGGTGACAATCGCCTTCTTCCACGAACGCTTCCGCCCCATCGTGCGCCCCATCCGCTTTTGCTTTCCCAGCACATTCAGGACACGGACTTCTTCCACCTTGACTTTGAACAGTTTCTCGACGGCTTCGGATATTTCCACTTTGTTGGCCTGACGGTCGACCTCGAAATGATACTTGTTGGCGACTTCGCGCTCGAGATTGCTTTTCTCCGTAAGGATAATCTTTTTAATTACCTGATGAAGTTCCATTAGGATAACAAGGCCCCTTCAATCTTTTTTATAGAGGGTTCGAACAGAACCAAGTGCTCACAGTTGAGCACATCATATACGTTGATACCTTCGGATCGAATCATCTTCACGTTGCGCAAATTCCTCGATGATTTCAAGAGCATGACGTCCTGCTCGGCAATGACGAAGAGGACTTTTTTAAATCCGAAAAGATCCACTACATTTTTAAATGCTTTTGTGCTGATTTCCGTCATCGGAAAGTCACGAAGAACGGTCATCTTTTCTTCTTTGAACTTCTGGCTTAAAACCGAAATCAGGGCGTTTTTACGAACCTTCTTCGGCACACTGAAAGAATAGTCTCTCGGCTTGGGACCAAAAACGATGCCGCCCCCGCGCCAAATCGGCGATCTTGAGGATCCGGCACGCGCCCGCCCCGTTCCTTTTTGACGCCATGGTTTTTTCCCACCGCCTCTGACTTCGCTTCTACCTTTGGTGGAAGACGTTCCGGCACGCCGCGAAGCCAATTGCATTTTTACGACGTCGTATATGGTTGCCTCATTGACATTTGCTGCAAACACCGAGTCGCTGAGTTCGACCTGGGCAACCTTATTCTTTTCAATATCATAAACATCCGCGAAGGCCATCTTAACCACTCCCGTGACTTATACGCTTTTTTTGCGAGCTTGCTTGATCAAAATAAAACTGTTTTTCGAGCCGGGTATCGACCCTTTCAACAACAAAACATTGTGCTCTGGCCGAACCTGCCAGACCTGGAGATTCTGAACGGTTTTCCTGACGGCGCCCATATGCCCGCCCATCTTGGTTCCCTTAAAGACACGTGAAGGGTAGGCGCTGGCGCCGATCGATCCCGGCGCGCGATGAAACATCGAACCGTGGGTTGCCCGTCCGCCGCCGAAACCATGACGCTTGACGACACCCTGGAATCCCTTGCCCTTGGATGTGCCGACGACATCGACATAATCACCCGCTTGAAAGATATCCATCCCGATTTCCTGGCCAGGTTCATAGGATCCGGGTTGTGCCGGAAACTCTTTCAGGACACGAAAAAAACCTTTGTCCGCTTTGTTCATATGGCCTTGCAGAGGTTTGGTCACATTTTTTTGCTTGACGCGTCCGTAACCGACCTGAATGGCGTCATATCCGTCTTTTTCCTGGGTCTTCACCTGCACAACAACGGACGGTTCCACCTCAACAGCGGTGACTCCGACGGCTGATCCGTCTTCGGCAAACACCTGCGTCATTCCTAATTTTTTCCCTAGAATTCCTTTACTCATGCTCATCCAACTTTATTGTCTCAAAAAAAAGTCAATACGCCTTAGTTTTAAATCGCGGCTATCCGGTCACGGCAGCCCTTCCTTTTTTCGGAAAACCCTGTCGCGATGCCTAAGCCTTGATCTCCACGTCCACCCCCGCGGAAAGATCGAGTTTCATCAGAGCGTCGACCGTAGCCTGGGTCGGCTCGACGATATCAATCAATCTTTTATGCGTCCGGATCTCAAACTGCTCGCGGGATTTCTTATCCACATGCGGAGAGCGGTTCACGCAGTACTTGTTGATCTCTGTGGGAAGAGGAATCGGACCGGCGACACGCGCACCAGTCCGTTTTGCAGTGTCCACGATTTCTTCAACCGAGCGATCCAGCAGTTTAAAATCGTAAGCTTTGAGGCGAATTCTAATCTTTTGCTCTTTCATTGATCGGATAACCTATTTTCCTTGCTATGCAATAACCTTGCTTACGACACCTGCGCCAACGGTTCTGCCGCCTTCACGAATAGCGAATCTCAACTGCTCTTCCATCGCGATCGGCGTAATCAGTTCAACGGTCATTTTGACGTTGTCTCCGGGCATAACCATCTCGACACCTTCGGGAAGCGTTGCCACCCCCGTCACGTCAGTTGTCCGGAAATAGAACTGGGGACGATAACCGGAGAAAAACGGCGTATGACGACCGCCTTCTTCCTTGGTCAGAATATAAACGGCAGCTTCGAACTTGGTGTGCGGCGTGATGGAGGCGGGCTTGGCCACAACCTGGCCTCTTTCGACTTCCTCACGCTTGATGCCGCGGATAAGCAATCCGACATCATCGCCGGCCTGGCCTTCATCCAAGGTTTTACGAAACATTTCCACACCCGTGACGACGGTTTTGATCGTCGGGCGAATACCGATGATTTCGACTTCCTCACCGACCTTGACGATACCGCGGTCGATTCTTCCCGTCACAACAGTGCCGCGACCGGAAATCGTGAAGACATCACCGACCGGCATCAAAAACGGTTTATCCGTGTCCCGTTTCGGCTCGGGAATGTAGGTATCCACGGCATCCATCAGTTCCGCAATGCATTTTACATCCGGAGAATTCGTATCTTCCGCTTCAAGCGCCTTAAGGGCGGAACCTCGAATGATGGGAATATCGTCACCAGGAAATTCATACTGGCTTAAAAGCTCGCGCAATTCGAGTTCGACAAGATCCAACAGCTCAGGATCGTCCACAAGATCAACTTTATTCATAAAAACGACAATGAAGGGAACCTGCACCTGACGGGCCAGGAGGATGTGCTCGCGGGTCTGCGGCATGGGACCGTCGGAGGCGGCGACGACGAGAATCGTTCCATCCATATGCGCCGCGCCGGAAATCATGTTTTTGATATAGTCGGCGTGGCCCGGACAGTCCACGTGCGCGTAATGTCTTTTTTCCGTTTCATACTCAACGTGAGAGATATTGATGGTCACGCCGCGCTCTTTTTCTTCAGGAGCGTTATCGATAGAATCAAAGGCACGAAATTCCGCGAAACCCTTTTTGGCCAAATACTTCGTAATCGCGGCTGTCAGCGTGGTTTTACCATGATCCACGTGACCGATAGTCCCTATATTCAAATGCGGCTTAGTCCTTTCAAATTTTTTCTTTGCCATCTCACCTTTCCTCCTTAACTTTGAATGGTTGGTTTCCTTGTCGTTTAAATGCCTTTATTAAAACCTGTAATGAGCGAACGCCTTGTTAGCTTCCGCCATTTTATGTACCGCTTCTTTCTTTTTGATGGATCCGCCGCGATTGTTCGCCGCGTCGATCAATTCAGCCGCCAATTTTTCGCGCATGGTTTTTTCCGTTCGCTCCTGAGCGTTGGAAATAAGCCACCGGATGGCCAGCGCTGTGCGACGCGCGGGAACGACTTCCGTCGGAACCTGATAGGTGGAACCGCCGACGCGTCTGGACTTGACTTCAATCACCGGTTTTACATTATTGACAGCCTTTTCAAAAAACTCGACCGGCTGCTCCTTGACCCGTTTTTCGATAATGTCAAAAGCGCCGTACAAAATGCTTTCGGCCACACTTTTCTTCCCTTTTTTGAGCAGGGAGTTCACAAATCGGGCAACCAGCTTGTTATTAAATTTGGGATCCGGCAAAATTTCCCTTTTTTCTATCTCACGTCTTCTCGGCATCTTTCAAATCCCTCGGTTATCTATGACTTGTTCTTTTAACTCGGTTTTTTGGCACCGTATTTTGAACGTCCCTGTTTACGATCCGCCACTCCCACGGCGTCCAGCGTGCCGCGAACAATGTGATAACGAACACCCGGGAGATCCTTGACTCTCCCACCGCGCACCAGGACCACGGAGTGCTCCTGGAGATTGTGTCCGATTCCCGGAATGTAGGACGACACTTCGTATCCGCTGGTCAGGCGCACCCTTGCAACTTTACGCAACGCCGAGTTCGGTTTCTTAGGGGTTGTCGTATACACCCTGACGCACACGCCCCGCCGCTGCGGGGATCCGGCCAGCGCCGGTGCATTGGTTTTTCTTTTAATCTTGGCCCGCCCTTTGCGAACCAGTTGGCTAATTGTCGGCATGTCTCCTCCCGAACGCTTCTGTGCCCATTTCGCGGGCAGCAGCAAATCCGTGGTAACTATCAATACAAGTTGCTTCTGTCAAGTACTTTCTCGTTTTTTTGTTACTCTTCAATGACGGCAGGCTCTACATCTTCCTCTGCCATGTCTTCAACCATAATCCCCAGTTTACGGTACATCATCAGCCCTGTACCGGCGGGAATCAGGCGACCCATAATGACATTTTCTTTCAGGCCCCGTAAATAGTCCGTTTTCCCGGAAAGTGACGCTTCGGTCAACACACGGGTCGTCTCCTGGAATGACGCCGCCGAAATGAAACTCTGCGTAGACAGCGACGCTTTGGTGATTCCCAGAAGCAGCGGATCGCCGATGGCCGGACGCCCGCCCTTGGCCACGACTTTTTCATTTTCCTCAAGGAAACGGTATCGCTCAACCTGCTCATCGGCAATAAAAGCGGTATCCCCCGGATCAGTGATCCGAACACGGCGCAGCATCTGACGGACTATGACTTCCATATGCTTGTCGTTGATTTTCACGCCCTGCAGACGATACACTTCCTGAACTTCATCAACAAGATAGCGCGCCAGTTCCTTTTCTCCCTTGATGGCAAGCAAATCATGGGGGTTATTCATACCATCCATCAGCGCATCGCCGGGTCTGACCCGATCGCCCTCCTGAACGCTGATATGCTTACCCTTGGGGATCAGGTATTCTTTCTCGTCCCCGACTTCAGGCGTGACGACAATTTTTCGTTTGCCCTTGGCATCCTTACCGAAACTCACCACGCCGTCGATTTCACTGATCACGGCAAAATCTTTTGGTTTTCTTGCTTCAAACAGCTCGGCAACCCTCGGCAGACCGCCGGTGATGTCTTTGGTCTTGGTGGTTTCCCTCGGGATTTTCGCAAGAATATCACCCGCCCGCACCTCGTCTCCTTCGGAAACCACAATGTTGACTCCCACGGACAGTAGATAGCGTGCCACAGCATTGCTCTGAGGCAGTTTTGCCGTTTTACCCTTGCCGTCCTTGATGGATACCCGGGGGCGGAGATCCTGGCTTTTATACTCGACAATAACCTTACGGGACAGACCGGTGACTTCATCCACCTGCTCCTGCATGGTTTTTCCTTCAACAATATCCCCGTACTTGATGGTCCCGTCCACTTCCGCCAGAATGGGAATGGAGAACGGATCCCATTCGGCAATGAGCTGCCCTCGCTTGACGGTCGCCTGGTCGCCCACTTTCAGATGCGCGCCGTAGGGAACGGTATATTTTCCACGGCTGCGGTTTTGTTCATCAAGAACGTGAATTTCACCATGTCGGTTCATGACCACATAGTCGTTTTCGCGTGTCTTAACCACATTGAGACTTACAAATTTGACAATGCCGTCGTGGCGCGCCTCCAGTGTGGAGTGCTCGTCGAATTTGGCCGTTCCACCGATATGGAAGGTTCTCATGGTCAACTGCGTTCCCGGCTCACCGATGGATTGAGCCGCGACGATCCCGACGGCTTCACCGATATTCACCAAGTGGCCGTGGGCCAAATCACGTCCGTAACACATGGCGCATACCCCGTGCTTCGCGCGACAGGACAGAACCGAACGGATATTAACCCGCTCAATACCGGCGCGGTCGATTTTTTCCGCCAGGGCCTCGTCAATCACCTCGTTGGTCGGCACAATGACTTCATTGGTGAACGGATCCCGGATTTCCTGAAGGGCGACACGCCCCAAAACACGTTCCCCGGCGGTTTCAATGATCTCACCGCCCTCCATCAAAGCAGAAACATAGATGCCGTCAATGGTCTCGCAATCCTGCTCGGTGATGATGCAGTCCTGCGCCACATCGACCAGCCTTCGGGTCAGATAGCCGGAGTTGGCCGTTTTCAACGCCGTGTCCGCCAGACCCTTACGGGCGCCGTGTGTTGAAATGAAGTACTGGAGCACGGTGAGACCTTCGCGGAAGTTCGCCGTAATCGGCGTCTCGATAATTTCCCCGGAGGGCTTCGCCATCAGTCCGCGCATACCGGCCAACTGTCTTAACTGAACCGCAGACCCACGGGCACCGGAATCCGCCATCATGTAAATCGGATTGAAACTTTCAATACGACGTTTCTTACCTTCGGCGCCCGCCACCTCTTCCGTGCTGATACCGGTCAACATCTCCGAGGCGATTCTTTCGGTCGCCTGCGCCCAGATGTCGATGACTTTGTTATATCGCTCGCCGTCGGTAATCAAGCCTTCCATGTACTGCTTTTGGATCTTCAGGACGTCTTTATCGGCCTGCGCCACAATATTCTTTTTGTTCTCGGGGATGATCATATTCCCCACGGCGAAAGACAGACCCGAAATCGTAGCATATTTAAAGCCCAGATCCTTCAGTCGATCGGCCAGAAGAACCGTCGTTTTGTCTCCACACAGACGGTAGCAGTGGTCGATGAGATTGGCCAGTTCCTTTTTATTCATCAATTTGTTGATGACATCAAAATTCAGCTCACTCGGAATGATCTCGAAGAGAATCATTCGACCCGCCGTGGTTTCCTTGATCTCTCCATCTACGCGCACTTTGATCCTCGCATGCAGATCAATGGCTCCCGCATCGAGTGCGCAGCGGACTTCTTCCGGGCCGGAAAAAATCATGCCCTCGCCTTTGACATCTTTTTTAGCGCGAGTCAGATAGTAAATCCCCAAAACGATATCCTGGCTGGGAATGATGATCGGTTTTCCGTTGGCCGGCGACAGGATATTATTGGTGGACATCATCAACACGCGCGCCTCGGTCTGAGCCTCAATGGATAAAGGAACATGGACAGCCATCTGGTCGCCGTCGAAATCCGCGTTAAACGCGGTGCAGACCAGCGGATGCAAACGGATTGCCTTCCCTTCGATTAAGACGGGTTCAAACGCCTGCATGCCCAGACGGTGCAGCGTGGGAGCGCGATTGAGAATCACGGGGTATTCACGGACGACTTCATCCACAGCATCCCAGACTTCCGACGTTTCCTTCTCCACCATTTTTTTGGCGCTTTTAACGGTGGTGACATACCCTTTTTCAAGCAGCCGGTTGTACACAAAAGGTTTAAACAGTTCGAGCGCCATCTTTTTGGGCAGACCGCACTGGTGCAATCTCAGATCCGGCCCCACGGTGATCACCGAGCGGCCCGAATAGTCCACGCGTTTGCCCAGGAGATTCTGTCGAAAACGGCCCTGTTTACCTTTGAGCATATCGGAGAGAGATCGAAGCGGTCGCTTGTTCGTTCCGGTAATCGCGCGGCCGCGCCGGCCGTTATCGAACAAGACGTCCACCGCCTCCTGGAGCATGCGCTTTTCATTGCGGATGATGATTTCCGGCGCATTGAGTTCCTGGAGTCTTTTCAAACGGTTATTGCGGTTGATGACGCGCCGGTATAGATCGTTGAGATCCGACGTGGCGAATCGACCGCCGTCGAGCGGCACCAGCGGCCGCAGATCCGGCGGAATAACCGGCAGCACGGTGAGAATCATCCACTCGGGCTTGTTTCCCGATTTCCGAAGCGCCTCGACAACTTTGAGTCTTTTGACCAGCTTTTTCTTTTTCGTATCGGAGATAGAGGTTGCAAGTTCCGCCCGGAGCTCCTCGTAGAGGCCTTCGAGATCGACTTCTTGCAACAACTGACGGACGGCTTCCGCGCCGATGCCGCAGACAAACCCGTTGTCCCCGTATTGTTCTCTGGCGTCAAGATACTCTTCATCCGTGAGCAGTTCTTTTTTCTTGAGCGGCGTGTCCTTCGGATCCAGCACAATCCAGGACTCGAAGTAGAGCACTTTTTCCAGTTCTTTGAGCGTCAGATCCATCACATTGCCGATGCGGCTGGGCAGGCTCTTTAAAAACCAGATATGGGCAACCGGCGTCGCGAGCGTAATGTGCCCCATGCGTTCGCGGCGAACTTTGGACTGAATGACTTCAACACCGCACTTCTCACAAACCACGCCACGGTGCTTCATGCGCTTGTAACGGCCGCACAGGCACTCATAGTCCTTCACCGGTCCGAATATTTTCGCGCAAAACAGTCCGTCGCGTTCCGGCTTGAATGTTCGATAGTTGATCGTTTCGGGCTTTTTAACCTCACCGTTGGACCATGACTGAATCTTCTCGGGCGAGGCGATCGAAATACGAATCGAATTGAACCGAATCGGATTTTTGGGTTTCTCGAAATAACTGAAAACGTCTTCCACGGATTTATCTCCTGTCGGGTTAAAAAATTAAGGGGAACGGCCTTGCGCTATTCTTCCTCAATCAAATCCACATCCAGCCCCAGGCTCTGGAGTTCCTTCACCAAGACGTTGAAGGACTCGGGCAAACCCGGTTCGAAGGTATGTTCGCCTTTGACGATGGATTCATAAATCCTCGTCCGGCCGGCCACGTCGTCGGATTTCACCGTTAAAAACTCTTGCAGCGTGTACGACGCACCGTAGGCTTCCATCGCCCAAACTTCCATTTCACCCAGACGCTGACCGCCGAACTGGGCCTTGCCGCCTAAGGGTTGCTGGGTCACCAGCGAATAGGGGCCAATGGAACGGGCATGGATTTTATTGTCCACCAGGTGGTGGAGTTTAAGCATATAAATAATGCCGACTGTAACTTCCTGATCGAACGGTTCGCCCGTCCGGCCATCGAACAAGACGGCCTGTCCGGTCTCCGGGAGGCCTGCCTTATCGAGAAGGCCGCGGATCTGCGGCTCGGGACAGCCGTCAAAAACGGGCGACGCCACAAGCATGCCTTTTTTCAGACGGCCGACAAACCGTTTGATATCCTCGGCCGAGGCGCTGTCGATAAACGCGTCAAAATCCGGCGTCGAGTAAGTCTTTTTCAGGTCGGTCTTCACCTGACCCAGATTCGTATTTTTTTCAAGCAGATCATTGAGGCCCTCGCCGATTGTCTTGGCGGCCCAGCCCAGATGTGTTTCAAGAATCTGGCCGACGTTCATTCGGGACGGAACACCCAGAGGATTCAAAATGATGTCCACGGTGGTTCCATCGGCAAAATAGGGCATATCTTCTTCCGGAAGAATTCGGGACAAAACACCCTTATTGCCGTGCCGCCCTGCCATTTTATCGCCGACGGACAGTTTTCGTTTAATGGCGATATAGACCTTCACCATCTTGATCACGCCCGGAGGCAGCTCATCGCTGGCTTTGGCCTTTTCGAGTTTTTCTTCAAAGTGGGCGCGGACGAAATCAATTTTCCTTTCCATCGTGGCAAGCAGATTGGCAAGCTTCTCCTCGGATCCGTCATTTTCACTGATGGTAATTTCCTTCCAATAGGTAAACGGAATTTCCGACCATATCTCTTTGGTGATCTTATCGCCTTTTTTCAAAAGCGTCTTTTTCTTGACATCGACAATTTTCCCTGCGGACGTTTTTCCGATAACGAGTTTGGCGATATCTTTTTTGATGGATTCCGCCAAAATGCGGATTTCGTCGTCCCGATTTTGAGTCAGCTGTTCAATCGCCGATTCCTCAATGGTCTGAGAACGCAAATCCCGATCAGCCCCTTTTCGGGTAAAGACTTTGGCGTCGATAACCGTGCCTTCCACGCCGGGCGGCACGCGAAGCGACGTGTCTCGCACATCGCTGGCCTTCTCGCCGAAAATGGCCCGGAGCAGTTTCTCTTCCGCGGACAATTGCGTTTCTCCTTTGGGCGTAATCTTGCCGACCAGGATGTCTCCGGGTTTGACCGACACGCCGATGCGGATAATGCCGCTGTCGTCAAGGTTGCGCAGCGCCTCTTCGCCGACATTGGGAATGTCGCGGGTAATTTCTTCCTTGCCCAGCTTGGTGTCGCGGGCCATGGTTTCAAATTCTTCAATATGGATGGACGTGTAGATGTCTTCCTTAACGATCCGTTCGCTCACCAAAATGGAGTCTTCGTAGTTGTAACCGCCCCAGGACATGAAGGCCACCATCACATTTCGCCCCAATGCCAGTTCGCCGTTGTCGGTCGCGGGACCATCGGCCAGAATATCTCGTTTCTGGACACGCTCACCCACGTCGACGATCGGTTTCTGGTTGAAGCAGGTGTCCTGATTGGAGCGCTGATATTTGGACATGGTGTAAATATCCACGCCCGTGTCGATGCCGTCTTCTTCAGGTTTGTCGGCTCGAATCACGATGCGGGAAGCATCCACGCTTTCGACGACACCGGAACGCCGGGCCACGATAACCGCCCCGGAATCCCTGGCGACGATAGACTCCATTCCGGTTCCAACGACCGGCACTTCCGGACACATCAGCGGCACCGCCTGACGCTGCATGTTGGAGCCCATCAGCGCGCGGTTGGCATCATCATGTTCCAGAAACGGAATGAGTGCAGCCGCCACCGAAACCATTTGATTGGGAGCGACATCCATCATCTTGATATCGATCGGCATCGCCGAAACGAAGTCGCTTCCTTTTCTGACTGAAATCAGTTCTTCCTCAAATTTTCCTTTTTTATCGAGCGGCCGGTCAGCAGGTGCAATCATCATGTTTTCTTCTTCGATGGCCGTCATAAACTTTACATCTTGAAGAACCTTTCCGCTTTCCACAAGACGGTAGGGCGTCTCAATAAATCCGAATTCATTCACCCGGGCGTATGTCGACAGTGAAACAATCAAGCCGATATTCGGTCCTTCCGGCGTTTCCACCGGACAGATGCGGCCATAATGCGTCGAATGAACGTCGCGAACTTCAAAGCCGGCGCGCTCACGCGTGAGCCCTCCGGGTCCCAGAGCCGATAATCGGCGTTTATGGGTAATTTCGGACAGCGGATTGGTCTGGTCCATGAATTGGGACAACTGGCTCGATCCGAAAAACTCATTGACGACCGCCGAGACCGGCTTGGCATTGATCAGGTCGTGCGGCATCATAGTTTCGATGTCCTGAAGGCTCATTTTCTCCTTGATCGCACGCTCCATTCGAACCAGACCGATGCGATACTGGTTTTCAATGAGTTCGCCGACCGAACGGACGCGCCGGTTTCCCAGATGATCAATGTCGTCCACACTGCAGTCGCCCGCACCGTTTTTAAGATCAATCAGATATTTGACGGCGGCCAGAATATCATCATTCCGCAAAACCGTGAGATCCGTGGAAACATTAAGCCCGAGTTTGTAGTTCATTTTGGCTCGGCCGACATCCGACAGATCATAGGTTTCAGGTTCAAAAAAGAGACTATTGAAAAACTTCAGCGCCGTCTCAGGTGTTGGCGGATTGCTCGGACGAAGTCTTCGATAGATTTCCAAAATGGCGTCTTCCGCCGTGTCAATGTGATCCATCAGCAGCGTATCCCGGATGGACGCGCTGTCCATGTCTTCATCGATATGGATGAAGTTCAGCTCTTTGACGCCCTTTTCCTGAGCGATCTCCAGGCCGTTGACCGGCATGGCTTCGTTGCAACGGAAGAGGACTTCGCCGGTATTGGGATCGCGGACATCCGATGACAGAATTTTACCCGTGAGGTCGGCTTCCTTGATCGCGACCCGTTTGACGCCGGCATCCATAACTCTTTTGAGCAAAGGCTTGGTCAGCTTGCGGCCCTTCTTGACGATCGGATCGCCGCTTTTGGGATCCTTGATGTCTTCAGGTGCTTTCTGGCCAGCCAGCGTTTCATCAACCGCGAAATAGATTTTATCCCCCTCAAGGGTAATCTTTTCGATATTATAAAAATAGTTCAGAATGAACTCAGTGGAATTGCCCATTGCCTTAAGCAGAATCGTCACGGGCATCTTTCGGCGACGGTCGATCCGGACGTAGAGCAAATCCTTGGAATCGAATTCCAGATCCAGCCAGGAACCGCGGATCGGAATGACTCTCGCCGAATAAATCAGCTTCCCGGAAGCAACTGTTTTCCCCTTGTCATGGTCAAAAAAGATGCCGGGTGACCGGTGGAGCTGGCTGACGATGACGCGCTCCGATCCATTGACGATAAATGTGCCGTTTTCCGTCATGAGCGGGATCTCGCCGAAATAGATCTCCTGCTCTTTAATGTCCCGAATCGGCTTGGTTTCCGGCACATCCCGGCCAGCCTTGGCATCGGCCAGACGATCGGTATCAAAAACGACCAGACGCACCACGATTTTCAGAGGAGCGGCATACGTCATGCCTTTCTGAATGCACTCCTTGACATCGTAGCGTACATCGCCGATCTTATAGCTGACGAACTCCAGAGAACACTTTCCGCTGAAATCTGAAATGGGAAATACGCTTTTGAAGGCGCCCTGCAGGCCGATATTGCGCCTTTTGACCAGCGGCAGATCGGCCTGCAGGAATTTTTCATAGGATCGTGTCTGGATTTCAATCAGATTGGGAATATCCACAATCTGACTTACACGGCCGTAATTTTTTCTAAAGTCACCCATAGCATCCTTAAAATTAAAATATTTTTTTCAAAGAAGAGACTACTTAACCTCGACGGTTCCGCCTGCTTCTTCGATTTTCTTCTTAATGGAAGCGGCTTCGTCTTTCGACACACCTTCTTTGATCGGTTTTGGCACGCCTTCAACCAGATCCTTGGCCTCCTTCAGGCCCAGTCCGGTAATCGCACGAACCTCCTTGATCACTTTGATCTTGTCGGCGCCGAAGCCCGTCAGGATCGTATTGAATTCAGTCTGTTCCTCGACGGCAGCGGCGGCGGGAGCGGCTCCCGGTGCGGCCATGGCTGCCATCATCGGCGCGGCGGCGGATACGCCGAATTTTTCTTCAAGTTCTTTCACCAATTCGGAAAGTTCCAAAACAGTCATATTCTCGATAAATTTGACGACATCTTCTTTGGTAATTGCATTCGACATTTTTCTATCCCTCTTTATTTTTTTATTGATTTAATTGTTATGCGTTCAAGCTCTTTTTTTGTTCACTGTAAGCGTTAAGAACCTGCACAAATCCTCTGGGAACGCCACTCAAAACCGTAACCAACGATGTCGGCACTGCGGCCATCACCGATACCAGTTTGCCCAAAAGCACTTCGCGGCTTGGCAATTCGGATAAAGCACTGATATCCGACGAGGTCAGCATCTTGCCGTCAAGCACACCGACCTTGATTTCCAGTTCAGGGTTTTTCTTGGCGAACTCCGTCAGGGCCTTCGTCGCTCCTACCGGATCCTTGTAGCCCAGGACAACCGCAACGGGCCATTTGAAATGGTCTGACAGAATCTCAAAATCCGTCTGCTTTGAAGCGATGCCCAAAAGCGTGTTTTTTACGACCTTTAACTCAGCATCGTTTTTCCGCAGGGCATTTCTCAAAGCTTCCATTTTCTCGACGTTCATCGCATTGAAGCGCGTCAGAACGCCCAGATTGGCCTGTTTGAGCCTTTCCTGTAGCTCGGACACAATTTGTTCTTTTGTTCTCCGATCCAATCTGTGAGCCTCCTTTCATGAATTGATTTTTCGGCTTAAGGCCGGAGAAACAGGCTACCTAAAGAGATAGAAACGACCGATGTTTTCTGACCCGAGTCCCGTTTTCCAAAAACACCGGCGATAGAAACAATTCGTTCGCAATGCTTTTTGTTCCACGCGTCTCGGCAGGCCATTTCTCGTTTAAACTTCCGTACCTGCTGTCTTCGACCCTAATATCGTTTTGTGCGCAAGGCCTTCCTAAAGGAAAGATCTTTCGCACATACTAACTAATCTTACTTACCCGGCGCTTTTGACATCCAGCGGATCAACCTTCACGCCCGCCCCCATCGTGCTGGATACGGCGATGCTTCTGATGTAGGTTCCTTTGCTGGAGGCCGGTTTCAACTTGACAATCGTCTCCAGAAGCGCCCGGATATTCTCGACAAGCTTTTCCGCGCCGAAGGAAACCTTCCCCACTGGAGAATGAACAATCCCCGCCTTCTCTACCCGGAATTCAACCTTGCCGGCTTTGAGATCCCGAACGGCGTTGGCGACGTCAAATGTCACAGTCCCCACCTTGGGGTTAGGCATCAGACCGCGCGGGCCGAGAATCTTTGCGATCTTTCCGACATTGCCCATCATATCCGGCGTGGCGATCACACGATCAAACTCCAACCAACCGCCTTTGATTTTCTCGATGATTTCATCGTTGCCCACCAAATCGGCTCCTGCGTCAAGCGCTTCCTTTTCTTTGTCGCCCTTGGCAAATACCAAAACGCGCACCTTTTTGCCCAACCCGTTGGGCAGCACCACACTGCCGCGAACCATCTGATCCGCATGCGCAGGATTGACGCCCAGACGAATCGCGGCCTCTACCGTCTCATCGAACTTCGCTCCGGCCATGGATACAACCATTTCCGTTGCCTCATTGAGAGAATAGCGCTGGGTCGGATCAACCTTTGCCTTTGATGCTAATATGCGTTTGCCTCTTCTTAACATGTTCAACCTCGTTTTAATTAACCTGCGATTTCAATTCCCATGGATCTCGCCGTTCCGGCGATGATCCTGATGGCGCCTTCCATATCGACGGCGTTGAGATCATTGAATTTCAACTGGGCGATCTCCTCAACCTGCTTGGCCGTAACAATCCCCACTTTTTCTCTTTTGGGATCCCCCGCCCCTTTGGCGATCTTCGCCGCCTGTTTGAGCAGAACCGACGCGGGAGGTGTCTTGGTGATGAAGGTAAAGGACCGGTCGGCGTAAACCGTGATCACCACCGGCACAATCATGCCCTCCTGCTTCTGCGTCATGGCATTGTAAGCCTTGCAAAACTCCATAATGTTCACGCCATGCTGGCCCAACGCCGGACCGATCGGGGGAGACGGCGTCGCCTTTCCCGCCTTGATCTGCAATTTAATATTCGCAATAACCTTTTTTGCCATAACAATCACCTGAAAAATAAAATATTTAATCGTCCCGGACGGATCGTCCCTTGATCGCTTTATCCTTCTTGTGTCACTTGAATGAAGTCCAACTCTACCGGCGTCGGACGGCCGAAAATGCTTACAATAACCCGAAGCTTGCTTTTTTCCGGTCGAACCTCATCAATCACGCCGTCAAAGTTGGTGAAAGGTCCGTCGATAATCTTGACATGGTCCCCGACGTCGAATTTGAATTTCGGCTTCGGCTTCAATGTGCCTTCATCAATGCGGACCTTCAGATTCTCAACGTCCTTGTCCGGAATGGGAGACGGCTTATCCTTACTGCCGATGAATCCGGTCACCTTGGGAGTGTTCTTTACTATATGCCAGGTTTCGTCATTCATCTCCATGCGCACTAGAATGTAGCCCGGGAAAAACTTGCGCTTGGAGGTTTTCTTCTCTCCCGAAATCAGCTCCACCACGTCTTCTTCGGGAATGAGGATATCGGAGAATTGCTCCTGAGCGGAAGCAAGCTCAATCCTTTCCTGAAGGCTCAGTTTCACCTTGTTTTCGTATCCCGAATACGTATGGACGACATACCATTTCAAAGCCATGAAATTAACCCAGCAATAATTTGACCAGTTTGGCCAGTATAAAATCAAACAGCCCCAGAATCAGAGACACAATCGCGACTAAAACAATCACAACGGCCGTGGAGGCCAAAGCCTGTTTCGGCGTGGGCCAGGTCACTTTTCTGAGCTCAGCCCTTGCTTCGGACAGAAATCGTTTGGCCCGGTTAAACAATCCTTTGATTTTTTCGATCATATCGTCAGCCCTTCTTGGGGGAAAAGTGGCAGGCCAGGAGGGACTTGAACCCCCAGCATCCGGATTTGGAGTCCGGCGCTC
>CAYUDM010000002.1:0-63703 GCA_964443625.1 uncultured Smithella sp.
CGAATCAAATAAAACCAGATTGGCGTCCCAGCCATTGTCCACAATCAGCACCGCAAACGTGGCGTAAGCCAGCTTGCGAACGGAGCATTCCGGGAGCGTTTCCACCAACGTCTGCATGACGTCTTCGACGGTTCCTCCGGCTTCGAACATTCGGGCGGCGATCTCGGCGGTGAGCGACGACAGAATACTGGCCTTCACACCGCTGCCCAGGCCGTCCGACAGAACTGCGACGAATGAATCGGGCTTGGTCCGGATCATGACCGCATCGCCGCAGAGTTCCTCTCCGGCCTTGTTAAGACTGATCCAGCTGCATTCGACCAATTGCCTCACTTTGATTCTTCTTCCTCCAGAAGTTTTGCCAGATGGGTGACGATCATTTTGCTTTCCGCTGTCGTCTCTCCGAGAAGATGGGCGATTTCATGGGCTACCCGCATTTGTTTACGGACAACTTCGCGGGTCTGTTCCAGCGTTTCAGCGCGCAACTGTCTGAATTCGTGCTTTTCCTTTTCTCGTTCGGTTACGTCGCGCATGATTGCGACCAGGAGCTTCTGATCTTCCACGCGAACGATGTTTTGTTCCGTCACTAGACGGTCGTTGAGCTTGCGAAGTTTGCCGATGACCGGCTGTCCGGTATCGCGAACCGAGATAAAATCTTCATAAAGAGGGATCAGCCGTGAGATGTGTTTGCCCTTCATGTCCAAAACTGAACAGTCGAAAAGACGCTCGGCCGAAGGGGATAAGTCCTGGATAGCCAGATGATCGTCGAGAATGATAATGGAATTCGGAGAAACGTCCATGACCACCTGTCTTAAGGATTCGGCGCGACTGCGCATGTAGGGAATGCACATGGTGAGTTCCGCCATCCCTCGCAGTGTGGCGATGGCTTTTTCCCGACAAGTGGAATAGCCGCAAGCTCCGCAATTGAGTTCGTCGTCTTTCGTGTATTTATTGACCCGGCGAAGAACTTCCTGGATTTGGTCTTCCCCGAATTCCGGCACGGGTTGCCTTTTATCGGAGTAAATACGGGACAAATCCGGCCACGAGGACTGTTCCGGCAGGACATAAGCCGGACGGTTTTTATGGTAATTTAAAATTTTCTGCCGGGAGGCGAAGATGCCGTCTTTCAGGTCAGACATTGCAGGGCCGTTGACGCAGCCGCCCGGACAGGCCATGAGTTCCACCAAAGAAGCGTTCAGCTGGCCGGCGCGAATGTCGGCCAGGATGTTGTTGCAGGTTTCCAAACCACTGGAGACGATGAAATCGTTTGCCAGCATATCGGTGCTGAGTCCTGCCGTTCCGACCAGTCCGCCCTCGACCGGAAAAAGTCTGGCATCTATGTTTTCGCAGGGAATCTCAACCTCCTGCGCGTCGAGGAGGATGACCTTCTCTTCATCGAGCCAATCCGACAGACCGCGAAAAGTCATGGCGGCCGAGAACACGCCGGAAACGGCGGCATCCGCGATTTCCATTTTCTTGGCGATGCATGGTCCGATAAAAACGATAAAGGCGTCGGTTCCGTACTTCTGCAATAACCATCGTCCGTGCGCGATCATGGGAGAGACGATCGGTGCGAGATGCGGAATCAAGTCGGGGTAATACTTTTCAATCAGGTTAACAATCACCGGACACGATGAAGTAATGACCGGCGTGTCCTGCGGGGATTTTTCGATAAACGCCCTGTGGGCCAGGCCCACCATTTCCGCGCCCAGGGCGGTCTCCTCGGCGGCGGAAAAGCCCAGTTTTTTTAAAGCCGCTTCCATTTCCGCAAAACGCCGGAAGTTAAAGTAAGCGGGCGCCGATGGCGCAATAGAAGCGATGACCCGGCGACCGTCGCGGATGGCTCGCCTGACGTCCGGTGTGGCGCTTGGGACATCTTTGGCCTTTTGCGGACAGGTCCGGATGCAGGCGCCGCAGACAATACAAAGTTCAGGGACCACCTGGGCCTGGCCGTCCTGGACCCGGATGGCTTTTACGTCGCAATGACGCACGCACCGATAGCAATCGCGGCAACGCGCCGGATTGGTGATGATGACGGGCTCTCTCATGAGGTCCCCTCCTTATCCGGCAAAGACGGGGGAGGTGCCGGATCATTTTTAGACAGGGACAGTTTATTGTCCACACGACTCATTACTTCTTTGTAGAAAAAATCGTGAGCCTGAGCGGGACGAATGCCGCTGAATTCGGCATCTCCCACGCGAACAGAGACACCCTTGGAACAGGCATCCATGCAGAAAGCGCCGACAATGTCGACCAGACCTTCGAGTTTTTCTTTTTCAATCAGGCGAAAAAGTTCCGATGCCAGTTCATCGGATCCGCGAAGACTGCATGAGCTTCCAACACAAATCGTGATTAACAGCATATTATTTACCTGTTTTACGATCCCGGATTAGAGGCAATAAATGGGTTTCGACAAATGTTCCCGCCGAGTCGACCTGATCTACGGAGATAATCCTGTCACCCAGTGTAACATTCGGTCCACCCTCGCACTGACCGGTGCAGAAACGGGCCTTCACACGGAAATGCCCGGAGAGTCCACGTCTGCGAAGTTCGGCGCTAAGTCCTTCAAGGAGTTTCCAAGAGCCTTTGACGTAGCAATTGGTCCCGATACATACCCCGACGTCAACAATGGAAAGCTCATCTACAGGTTCAGCCGACATGTCATGCACGCGCATGGAGCGTCGACTATAGGACGTATGCAGGGCGGAATGCGAAGTTTTACTATCGGGTTCGCCCAACCAGTTGGTGTAGATGGCCTGAACAGAGGGGTTGTCCTGGCTGGTTCGGATCGGAGAGGCCTGATCGAGCCTGTACAAGACGTCCAAACGGTTTTCCGTGTCGCTTTTTAAAAGCGGTGCTGGATTTCCGGATCCGTTGATACAGCCGCCGGGGCAGGCCATCACTTCAATGAGATCATAGGGCGCATCGCCCGAGCGAATACGGTCGATCAGCTTCTGCGCATTCTGCAGGCCGCTGACCACGGCAAGGCGAACTTTTGTGTCATCGAGTGAAATTGTGGTTTCCTTCACGCCTTGAAGTCCTCGGACGCTTTCATATTCGAAGCTGTCCATCCGTTTGCCCGTAACTTTTTCGGCGGCCAGACGAAGCGCCGCTTCAGCCACGCCGCCGCTTGCTCCGAAAATGATGCCCGCGCCGGAAACTTTTCCGAAAAATGCATCCACTTCCGTCGGCGTGACATTTTTCGGATCAATGTTCCTTTCCGCGAGCATGGTCATGACATCCCATGTGGTTAAAACCTTATCGACATCCTGGATATGATCGGTTCGAAATTCGGGTCGCATCGCTTCGTACTTTTTGGCATTGCAGGGCATGATGGACACAAAGTAGAGAAGCTCCGGTCGAATGTTGAGTTGCTTGGAGAAGTATTGCTTCATGACAGAGCCGAACATTTGCTGCGGCGACTTGCAGGAAGACAGATGCGGTAGAATATCCGGAGCCATCTTTTCGCAGTAATTGATCCAGGCCGGACAGCAGGAGGTCATCTGCGGAAGGACGCCCCCTTCAGCCAGACGCGACAGAAATTCGGTTCCTTCTTCCATGATTGTCAGATCGGCCGCCCAGCAGGTATCGAAAACAAAATTAAAGCCGAGTTGTTTAAGGCAGGCCGACAGCACCGGCATGACGTCCGAACCTGAGATCCCGTATTGCTCTCCGAACGCGGCGCGTACAGCGGGCGCAATTTGCGCCACGACGGTCAACTGGGGGTCCCGAAGCGCTCGATAGACATCCGGCAGAGCCGGTTTGAGAGTCAACGCGCCTGTCGGGCAGACCATTGCGCAGTGGCCGCAGGCAACGCAAACCGTGAAATCAAGCGGCCGGTGATCGTTGGGGCCGATGGTCAGCACATCATTGGTTTCATAAAAACTCAGGGCAGAGACGCCTTCCATTTCACGACAGACTTTCAGGCACAAACCGCATAAAATGCATTTGCCCGGGTCTCGGATAATGGTCGGGTGGTTTTCGTCGATAGGCAGTGGGCGGGCAGGTTGGGACAGGTCATGCGTCACGCCGTAATCGCTCGCGTAATTGCGAAGCGAACAGTCGTAACGTTCCGTGCAGCCGCAGGCCAGGCATCGCGTCGCTTCGGCGATAGCCGTGTCCGTATCCCAGGTTCGGGAAGATTCCTCGAAATTGGTCTTGCGCGTTTTGGCTTCGATAACCGGGACTTCTCTGCGGGAATCCTCCAAAACGTTTTTGAACATATCGTCGGGAATATCCTGCCATCGCCCTTTGGTGCAGGTATAGGGCTCGACGGGCGAGGTGACGGCGCCTGAATTGACGAATTCGTTGATGGCCGCAGCCGCTCTTTTTCCAGCTCCGATTGCGGAAATGGCGATGTCGGGCCCTGTGACGCAGTCGCCGCCGGCGAATACCCAGGGGACGGCTGATTGCAGGGTTTGTTCGTCCACGGTAAAGTTGCCCCATTTGTTGATCAGGGCTTCATTTTCGGCGCATGCCGCATCAACCGCCTGGCCGATTGCGGAGATGATGGTCGATGCCGAAAGCGAAAATTCCGAGCCTTTTTGAGGAACGGGCCGACGTCTTCCGCTGGCATCCGGTTCACCCAACGCCATCTTAACGCACGTCATGCAGAGACCTTCAGAGGTTTCGGTAATTGAAACGGGGGCGGTCAGATACTGCATGGCGACACCTTCTTCAATAGCCTCTTCGATTTCAATATCCTGAGCGGGCATTTCCTGGCGGGTACGGCGGTACGCGACGATGACCTCTTTCGCCCCGAGGCGCACGGCGCTGCGCGCCGCATCCATGGCTGTGTTTCCGCCGCCGATAACAATAACACGATTTCCCAAATCGGGTTTTTCCCCGCGGGCCAACTCAGCCAGAAAATCGAGGCCCGACATGACTCCTTTGGCATTTTCACCTTGAACGCCAATGGGTGTGGCTTTTTGCGCGCCCAGACCTAAAAAAACAGCCTCGAAACCGTCTCGTTTGAGCGATTCCAACGTGAAATCCCGGCCCAGTTTTTTGTTGTAGAAAATATCGACTCCCAGGTCGAGGATGAGCTGAATTTCCCGATCCAGATCTTTTTCAGGGAGTCGGTAATAGGGGATTCCCCATCGCAGCATGCCTCCCGCCGCTTCCTGCATTTCAAAAATGGTAACGCTGTGACCACTGCGCCTTAAAAACCATGCGGCGGAAAGTCCCGCAGGACCGGCCCCGACAATCGCTATTTTATGTCCCGTATCAGCAAGGCACTGGGGTCGGTACGGTTCCATCTGGAATGTGTCCCATTCGGCCACAAAACGCTTGATGCCGTTGATGTTGACGGCGTCATCCACAGCATTGCGGCGGCAGTCCGTTTCACAAGGATGGGGGCAGACGCGGCCGCAGACGGCGGGAAGCGGATTGCTATCCTTGATGACGGCCAACGCCTCCAGAAAGTTGCCGCACTGGACATGGTAGATGTATTGCTGAATGTCGATATGTGCGGGGCAGCGCAAAACGCAGGGCGCCGTGCAGTCGCCCCAGTGATTTCTCAGGAGTGCCTGGAGATAAATTTTGCGGTAGTTTGCGAGCGCTTCCGACTGGGTGCGGACGATCATGCCGTCGAGCGCCTGTGTTGAGGTTGCCGACACAAAGCGGACCGATTTGCCGTCCGCAATTTCTACGAATGCCGCTTCAATGTTGCTGGGCGGACTGACCCGAGGATCGTAACCCAGTGCGGGAATGTCAATCCCGTGCGTGCGGGCTGTATCAATAATTGTCATGCCCTCGACGGTGACGCATTCTTTTCCGTCAATGTTAATTGTAATCATGCCCATGCTTCCTTCCGTTTCGTGTATTGTTTGACCCGCGATCAACGCGGATAATTATTTACTTAAACCTACAGAAAAAGAATATCGATCATTCGT
This sequence comes from uncultured Smithella sp., assembly GCA_964443625.1. Taxonomy (GTDB): domain Bacteria; phylum Desulfobacterota; class Syntrophia; order Syntrophales; family Smithellaceae; genus UBA8904. The sequence goes on from CAYUDM010000002.1 coordinate 5,892, forward strand.
AAGCTACCGATCCAAAATTTCTTTTTTCCTGACCGGCAGTATAGGAAATGACTAGGTCAGTGTCAACTCAAATAATCAAATAGTCGTCCTCAAGTATTTGAAGCAGGAAGCCGTTATAGTGTGTGAAATGGATGAAATCCGGTTTCACCAGAATAAAAAATGATCTTTCATTAAACAAGTCTTAAAAACGGAGGAATATCGATGAAAACGGCGGCCGCAGCAGTGTCAAAAGACGAGAAGGTAAATCCTAAAGAGGGAAAATACTTGACATTTTCACTTGCCGAAGAAGAGTACGGAATCGGCATCCTGAAGGTCAAGGAGATCATTGGTATGATCGCGATTACCGGTGTTCCTCAAACCCCGCCGCATGTCAAGGGTGTGATCAATCTGCGGGGGAAAGTCATTCCGGTGATCGATTTGAGGCTGAAATTCGGCCTTCCAGTTGCGGACTACACTGAACGGACATGCATTATCGTCATCGAAATCGCCGGTGATCATGGTCAGGTTCTGATCGGTATTCTGGTCGATTCGGTTTCCGAGGTGCTCAACATTCGGGGAGGCGATATTGAAGAAACGCCAAATTTCGGAACGCGATTGAATACGGATTTTATTTTGGGGATGGCGAAATCGGCCGGTAAAATAAAGATTCTTTTGGATATCGACCGTGTCATGACCGAAGATGACATGGCTGTGTTGGAACAAACGATACAATAATCATCAGAATAAAAAAGGAGTTTAAGATGGCAACAGGAAATATCAAAGGAAGGATGGCGCTTATTATTATTGTTCCTTGCGCGATGCTGATACTCATCACGATTATTGCGCTCTATCAGTTGATCAATCTGGATAGCGCTGATGCGGCGATGGTGAAACGCTATGTATGGATTACGGGAATATTGGGCTTTATCTTCGCCGTGGTCGCCGTCCTGATCGGAACCCGATTTGTCAGAACAATCACCGGGCCGCTCGGTCAGTCCATTGCCAAAGTGGCTGATCATATTCAGCAGGTGTCAGCCGGTTCCGCGCAGGTATTTTCTTCAGCCCAGCAGCTGGCTGACGGGTCGAATGCCCAGGCTTCGTCACTAGAGGAAACCTCTTCCTCGCTTGAAGAGCTTTCGTCAATGACCAAACAGAATGCGGATAATGCCTCCCAGGCCAGAGCCATGATGCAAGAAGCCGGTCAAATCGTCGAGAAAGTCAACCGGCATATGGACGACATGGCCAAGGCCATCACGGAAATCACCAAATCATCGGAAGAAACAGGGAAAATTATTAAAACGATCGATGAGATCGCCTTCCAGACCAACCTTTTGGCCCTCAATGCAGCGGTTGAAGCGGCGCGCGCGGGAGAAGCTGGCGCGGGATTTGCTGTTGTGGCGGACGAGGTGAGAAATCTTGCCATGCGGTCTGCTGAGGCGGCCAAAAATACGAGTGAACTGATCGAGAATACCATTAAGGCCGTTAAAAACGGTAATGAGCTGACCACCTCCACACAGGAAGCCTTCAAAGACAATATCGTTTTTTCTGAAAAGATCAGCCAGCTGGTGGATGAAATCGCCACCGCTTCCCAGGAGCAGGCTCACGGCATCGGCCAGATTAACCGGGCTGTGGCTGAAATGGATAAAGTCGTTCAGAAGTCGGCTTACAGCGCCGAGTCATCCGCCGCCGCAGCGGAATCCATGAACACGGAAGTCAATCAGCTTAAAAGTCAAATGGAATCCCTGGCGGCGCTGGTGGGCGCTGAAATTCGTGTAATCAGTACAAATCTATCTACGTCGGCCAAATCGACCGCGGGAAAAAAACCGACTGCCAAGCCAATTGTACAGCCGGCGTTAGTCGAAAAGAAGCTTCTGGCCGCTCCGGTAGTTTCAAAGAAAGTCGCGTCAGCCGCTCCGAAGGGAAAAAATTTCAAAAAAGCGGCGCTGGTTCAGACCGCAAAGGCCGCTAGGCCGGAACAGGTGATTCCGTTTGACGAGGATGATTTCAAAGATTTTTAACCTCCCTTTTTTTCGTTGGATGCGGCCCGCGCTGATGAATTTCGGGCCGCATCCAGGTGTTCTTCGTACCCCTGTGTAATATAAAATGTCGCCAGATCGAAGTAGATAGTCATGCGTCGCTGCAGCTCGAACGACATGTAAAGATCCACGCTTTTTTGCAGCGAGCCTTTCAGGAGTGCAGTGTCCCAGATATGCTTGCGAATCAGGCTCAACGCGCTCAAAACTCCGCTGACGGTAAAGCCGGATGTCCTTCTTTCCCGTCCCAATTTCAGATAAAAGATCCTGACAACGGAGGCGTCGCAGACGTCGCCGAGCCAAAGCGTCAGTTTGGAAATTACCCTGTCACAGATGGTATGGAGACGCTGGTACGCGAATTGGTGATACTCGGCGGTGGAAGGATTGGCGATCATTTCTTCGATCCAGTGGCGGATGATGGTTTCCTTGTTTTTAAGCAAGACATTGATGAGGCGGGAGGTCAGGTCATTTCTTTTCTTGCCCGATGCTCCTCCGTCAGGATGCTCGATGGAGTCCATTACGGCCCAGTAGTCTTTTTTACTGCGAATGTAGGCACTAAGCGCGCGCCGGTTGGATCGGAAAGCAAGATGCGGGGCATCGTCGATAGGCCAGAAACGGGCTTGTGCGCTGTCATCGCCCGCTGAGATTTTTCCGCCGGTTCGCTGAACCACGAAAGTCAGGAATAACAAGTCGCCATAAAATCGGCTTTTGTACGAATCCACATCAAGTAAGCGGCTGATTCGACCCTTGAGGCCGGTTTCCTCATGAAGCTCGCGAAGCGCAGCGTTTTCTATGTTTTCACCGGATTCGGCAAAACCGGTGGGAAGGCACCAATAGCCTTTAAAGGGGGCGCGGCCCCGTTTGACGAGAAGAATCTGTCTCGATTCTTCCACAATGGCGGATACCACAGGCAGAGGGTTGTCGTAAAAATAACTCGAACAGCTCGGGCAGAAATCCCTGACAACATCGCCTTCTTTTTTTTTGCCGATGGGGCCGCCGCAGTAAAGACAGAATTTTCTATGTTTTTTCATGACTCATCCTCAATCGAGACCGGATTTGAACAAATAAAGATCGCGTCGTCTTTGCACATCGATATCACTTTGCGTCCCGCGCTCATGTCCTGTAATTGGTGAAGCAATTTGTTGATCGTGGCCTCTCCCCGCGCGCCTGTTCCGGTCAGGAAAAAGGGGCTTTTGAACTGAAAATAGTCCACGAAGAAGTAGATGTCCCAGGGTTGAAAGACGAGCGTATTGCGAAAATCAAGCTTCTGGATGTCGCCGAAGTAGGGTTGCAGGGCAGCTTGTCCGTTTTCTGAGGAAAAGCGGCGTGTAATCATCTCGACGGGGAGCATTTGATGATTTTCAAGAAGACCCTGATCTTTGAGTGTCTTTCTTGTGATGTGAATCAATTCCTGCATATTGCACAGATCGTGCGTGATCGTGACGAAGATGCCGCTTTGTTTCAAAAGACGGGCGATTTCGGGGATCATTTCAACGAAGAAATAAAGCGCGTAACTGCATAGAATCAAGTCGTATGAGGCTCCGGGGCGCCTGTTGAGAGAGTCGATGCCTTGCGCTGAAAAGACACCGGGATACCCTGCGCGCCGGCAGGCTTCCAGGAAGAAGGGTTTATACTCGGCGATCATGTCGAGCCCTTCAATCGATGCCTCGGGGTGAAGTCGTCCTTTGAGCGCCTCGGTGAATGCGCCAAAGGCGCAACCCAACTCGAGGACACGCCGGCTGGATGATACGTCGACCGGGTTGAGCGCTTCGACACGGATATCCTTTTTGTTGGACGAAAACCTGCGAATGAGCTGTTCAATATGACGGTGCTTTTGAACATTGCGGTAAACCCGGCGAATATTCTTCTTATCGGGAAGCTCGGTCATAACCACCCCATCAGCTTAAAAAATGTGTCGTTCAGGCCAGTTTTATGTTTCCCTCCGCCAGGTCGGCAAGACGTTTTTTATCAAGAATGGTGATGGATCGTGGACCGGTTTTAATCAGTTTTTCATCGCTCATACGTTTCAAAATGCGGGAGAGCGTTTCGGGGATTGTGCCAAGCAGCCCGGCCATTTGATTTTTGGATACATCCAGTGAAATGGTGGATAGTGACCCGCTGCCGTTGCATTGATAAAGAAGATAGGCGGCCAGACGAACAGGTATCTCTTTGAGAGAGAGGTTTTCCACGAGGTTGGTCAGTTTGCGCAGACGCATGGATAAAAGCGCGAGCATGGACAGGGCAAGGGAGGGGTCTTGCGTGATCAGATCCACAAATTTTTGCGTGGGAAAAAACAAGACAGACGTTTCGGAAAGCGCCTGGGCCGAGGCCGGATAATGCGATCCCGCGAAAACCGCTGCTTCTCCGAAGGGTTCGTGTGCTTCCAGGATATGAAAAATCTGTTCCTTGCCGTCCGGGGAGAGTTTAAAAATCTTCACCTTGCCGGAAAGGATTACATAAAATCCAAATGCGTCATCGCCTTCCTGAAAAAAGATCTCCCCCCGGGAAAAAAAACGCCGAACGGCGATGGCGCCCAGCGAGGCGCATTGCCTGCTGGAAAGGCCCTGAAAAAGAGGGATCGAGGCGATAATCGACGTCATGTCCATGGAGATATTTCCTTTTTTGCACAATATCAATTCTGTTTGACTTAAGTCAAGGAACAACTCGGCTGCTTCGGTTAATGTGCAACCAAAATAAGGAAACAAACACTTTATATAAAGGAGACGAATGATGGAAAATTTAGCGATGTTTTGTAACCAGTGTGAGCAGACGGCGAAGGGAGAGGGGTGTTACAAAGTGGGCGTCTGCGGTAAGAATGCCGATGTCGCCGCGCTTCAGGATATTCTGGTTTATGCCTTGAAGGGGCTGTCCATGGTCGCAGTCGATGCGCGCAAAGCGGGAATCAACGATCGGGCGGTGAATGTTTTCACGGTCAAAGCGCTTTTTACGACTCTGACCAATGTGGATTTCGATCCGGCCAGGTTCGTGGAACTCATCGGAAAAGCCGCAGCTTTACGTGATGAGATGAAAGAAAAAGCCAAAAAGGCGGGCGCGGTCATTGATGAAAAACCTGCGGCCGTGACGTTTAAGCCGTCATCCACGGTTGAAGGCCTGACGGCGCAGGCGGACATTGCCTCGCTCAAAGCCAATGCAGATGCCAACGCCGATATTGAATCGCTCAAACAGATTCTTCTATACGGACTAAAGGGCGTTGCCGCTTATGCCGACCACGCGCAAATTCTGGGACAGGAGGATGACAAAGTTTATGCATTTGTGCAGGAATCACTTGCGGCGATTGCTCGGGAGAGCATAGATTTAAACGGCTGGGTCGGTCTGGTTCTCAGATGTGGAGAAATCAATCTGCGTACCATGGAACTTCTAGACGCGGGAAATACCACGGCGTTCGGACATCCGGCGCCGACAAGTGTTCCATTGGGGGCTAAAAAGGGGAAGGCGATCCTGATTTCCGGCCACGACCTGAAAGATTTGGCCGAACTTCTTAAACAAACCGAGGGCAGGGGCATCAACATTTACACGCACGGCGAAATGCTGCCCGCGCATGGCTATCCGGAGCTCAAAAAGTATGAGCACTTTTACGGCCATTACGGAACCGCCTGGCAGAACCAGGCCAAGGAATTCGATGAATTTCCGGGCGCGATTCTTATGACAACCAACTGTATTCAGAAACCGCGCGATTCCTATAAAGATAACCTGTTCACCTGCGGTTTGGTCGGTTGGCCCGGTGTGGCGCACATTGCCGATCATAATTTCGAGCCGGTCATTCAAAAAGCGCTGTCACTGCCGGGATTTGCCGAAGATATGCAAGGCAAATCGGTCATGGTGGGTTTCGCCCGTAACGCCGTCATGGGCGTGGCGGGAAAAGTGATCGAAGCCGTCAAAGGCAAGGCGATCCGCCATTTCTTTTTGGTGGCCGGTTGCGACGGCGCGAAACCCGGTAGAAATTACTACACCGAATTTGTGGAAAAAGCGCCGAAAGATACCGTGATTCTGACGCTGGCCTGCGGGAAGTTCCGCTTCTTTGACCAGGATCTGGGCGACATCGGCGGCATTCCGAGACTGCTGGATATCGGGCAGTGCAATGACGCGTATTCGGCCATCCAGATCGCAGTGGCTCTGGCCAACGCATTTGAATGCGGGGTCAATGATCTGCCGTTGTCGATGATTCTGTCCTGGTATGAGCAAAAAGCGGTGGCGATTCTACTGACGCTGCTTTATCTGGGGATCAAAGATATCCGGCTGGGGCCAAGCCTGCCGGCCTTCATCACGCCCAATGTGCTCAACGTTCTAGTGGAGAATTTCGCGATCAAGCCGATCTCGACGCCGGACGAAGATTTAAAGACCATTTTGGGTTAAAGAAAAAAAAAGGCTGCTCGCTCGCGAGCAGCCTTTTTTGATGCAAATAATTTGAAGACGACCATTACGGCATTTGTTCGAGTGCCATCATCTTCTCAATTCTTTTTTCATGGCGGCCGCCTTCGTAGTCGGTCTGTATAAACTTTTCGATCATTTCATTGACCGGCACGGCATACTGGATTCGGCCACCAAAGGCGATAAAATTTGCGTTGTTGTGGGCTTTTGCCATCTCGGCGCCGAATAAGTCATTCAACAGGGCGCACCGGATTCCGTTTATCTTGTTGGCGCATATGGATATACCGATGCCTGTTCCGCAAAGCAGGATGCCGAAGGCATAACCGCCTTTTTTATATTCACTGCAGGCGGCCAGCGCAATATCAGGATAGTCCACGGATTCGTTTGAAAATGTGCCTACGTCCGTAACGTCCCAACCCTTGTTTTTTAAAAAGGCGACAATATCGTTTTTAAGCTGCAGGCCTCCATGGTCAGAGCCGATAATTGTCTTCTTCATTTTCCTGTCTCCCGTAATCATATAAGAATCTTTTTCACCAGTTCATGATGCTTGTCAACAAAAAACCTTTACTTCATTTAGGCTTTTTCGTAAAAAAGGCCCATGAAAGACGGATTTGCAAACTACATTCAATACTTGATCCTTGAAAGAGGAATTGCGGCAAATACACGGGAGGCTTACAGCCGGGATCTGAACCGGCATCGGGCCTTTCTTGAAAAAAAAGCCATAGAGGATTTTGGCGATGTATCCCCTGCGGTCATGGTGGCGTATCTCGTTTTGCTAAGGCAGGAAGGATTGTCGGCCAATTCGATGAATCGCGCCCTGGCCGCGCTACGGGGTTTTTATGATTTTCTCGTGCGGGAAAAATATCTGGAAGAATCGCCGCTTGCGCATATCGAAGCCTCAAAGGTATGGATGAAATTGCCAGATACGATCAGTCCTGCGGAAATGGCGCTGATTCTGTCACAGCCAGGACAGGATTCGCCACAGGCGCTTCGAGACACAGCCATGCTGGAGTTGCTCTACGCAACGGGATTGCGTGTCTCTGAACTGATTTCACTTTCGATGAACAGCATCAACTGGCAAGTGGGATTTCTGGCCGTTGTCGGAAAGGGCGACAAGGAGCGTGTCGTCCCCATCGGACGGAAAGCTACAGACGCGTTAAGACGATATGTGGATGAGGCAAGGCCGAAGTATCTTTCAGATAGGGCGACCGACGTTTTGTTTCTCAGTCGTTTCGGCAGAAGCTTCACCCGTCAGGGCGTTTGGAAGATTATCCTGAGTTATGTCAAAAAAGCGGGCTTGAAAAAAAACATTCATCCGCATACATTCCGACATTCCTTTGCAACGCATCTGCTCGAAGGAGGGGCGGATCTCAGGGCGGTTCAGGTCATGCTGGGGCACGCCGACATCGCGACGACACAGATCTATACTCATATCAGCCGGGAACGTTTGAAGGACGTTCACGCGCGGTATCATCCGAGAGGTTGAATTTGTGATGACTTCTTTGAATAACAACCGGGGCTGGACGGGCATATTAGCCCTATTCATCGCGGCTGTGGCGATCACGGGTCTGGTTTTTACCGCCTTGTATTTTTTTCGCCCCGAAGCACTTTCCTATCTTGCGGCTCGGTCGCAACGGCTGACCGGCGCTTTTTCTTATTATGCCGCGGGAAAACAGCCTGCCTTTTACGCTCTGACGCTTCAGAAAAACGGAACGGATTTGCGCCTGCCGCCGGAAGGGGTTCTGGAGATCAGCTATCGTGACGAGTTTATGATCACCTCCGTCGTCAGTGACGATTTGCTCGGACGGCATACCACGGCCAGCATTGAGGGATGGGGTGATGCAGACAACGACATCGGGACCTTGTTTGAAGGGATCAAAAAAGTTAACGAGGTGATGCGTTCGGATCTGTCAGGCAAAACACAAACCACCGCAAGAGACTACGGCGTTGTGGTTCGCTACCGCGAAAATGAGATCGGACGTGCAACGGTCCGTCTGGTCATTACGCCGCAGGATTGGCTTCGATATGCCCGGGAATCGGATAATCTTGATGATCAGATTACATCCTTGCGTAAAGCCGTTACGCTCAATGAAAGCGATCCCGGCATTCGGAAAACGCTCGCGGCGCTTTATCTCCGGCAAAAACGCCTGACTGAGGCGCGAACGCAGTATCTGGCCGTCATCAAAATGGATCCGGATGACGGCTTCGCCTTGACGCAGCTTGGCGCCATCGCTGTTCAAAATGAAAACTACGCCGAGGCGGAAAAGTATTTACTCAGGGCGGTTTCAAAAGGTACGGACGATTCCGAAGTGCTCACCCTGCTGGGTTACGCTTATGTCAAACAGGGTCAGTGGACGCGCGCGGCTCAATATTTTCGTCGGGTTTTGGAGCGGCAGCCCGACAATGATTCCGTCAGATATCAGTTGGCTTCCGCCTATGAACACCTCAATCAGACTTCGGCGGCCGCCCGGGAGTATGAGCGGATTATCAATCGGGACAAACAGGCCGCTCACGCATGGCGCTCTCTGGGTGATCTGCACATGAAAAGCAAAAAGTATGAGGCGGCGGTCAACGCTTACCTCCAATGGGTCCGGTTGGAGCCGAAGCAGGCGGCGGCGCAGGCCGCATTGGGTGAAGCTTACGGCAGAAGCGGACAATCCGCGAAGGAAATCGAATCAATCAAAAAAGCCTTGTCCCTTGCCCCTAATGATCCAGTAATCCGTTTCAACCTGGGAGCAGCCTACGAACGGGCGAAAAGGTTCGAAGACGCAATCAGGCAGTATCGTCAGGTTCTAAAAACCAGCCCCGATGACGCCGATGCCATGGCTCGCCTGGCGAATTTGAGCGTGCAGAATAAAAACTATCAGGACGCGGCGAAGTATTATGAGACTCTGTTGAAGAAAGCACCCCGGGATGTCTCCGCCCATGCTGCACTGGGTTTTGTCTATGCCGAACTTCACCAATACGCCAAGTCGGCTCAAAGGTACGAAAAAGCGATAGCGCTGGGGGGAGAGCCTAAATCAACACTGCACTACAATGCGGCTGTCGCATACAGCAGGCTGGGCCATGAAAAACAGGCCGTGGCGCATTACGAAAAAATCCGGCCGCAGACACGGGAAACGATCAGCGCCGCAGCAAACTACCATCTAAAGGCGAAAAATTATACAAAAGCGATAGATCTTTACCGGGATATCGTGAAGATGGAGCCGTCCAAGGCGTCTTCTTACACCAGCCTGGGCTATGCCTATGCCGCTGCCGGGCAGACTGAAAAAGCTATTGAGAATTATCTTGTCGGGCTGAAATATGATCGAGAAGACAGCGAACTTTTCGCGCAGCTTGGGGAAGCCTATGAAAAGAAAGGACAATATGCAAAAGCGGTTGAAGCTTATACATCGGCGTACCGACTCAATCCCGATACCCGTGTTGCCGATAGAATTCCGCGATTGAGGATCAAGCTCTTGCAGCAAAAAACGGCAAAACCTGATAAGGAGTAAATATGAAAAAAATAGCTCTCAAACAGTTTGAAATCGGCGCGGAGAACGGATTCGTGGTTGTCGCCGGACCGTGTGTTATAGAAGATGAAGGATCCACGATGAAGATTGCATCCGTCCTGAAGGACCTCACGACGAAGCTCGGTATTCCGTTCATCTTCAAAGCGTCTTACGACAAGGCAAACAGAACGTCGATTTCAGCCTACCGGGGTCCGGGATTAAAAGCCGGTCTGGACATCCTCGGAAGAATCAGGGAACAATTGGACGTGCCGGTTCTGTCCGACGTTCATCGCTTTGAGGAAATCGACGCTGCAGCCGCCGTTTTGGATATCATCCAGGTTCCGGCTTTTTTGTGCCGGCAGACGGATTTTGTGCTTGAAATCGCCAGGAAGGCGAAAGTCGTCAATATAAAAAAAGGCCAATTTCTGGCACCCTGGGATGTGGAAAATATCATCGGCAAAGTGAAATCGGCAGGCAATGACAATCTTATGATTACGGAAAGAGGGGCTTCTTTTGGCTACAATAATCTGGTGTTTGATGTCCGGTCGTTGCCGATTATGAGAGCCATGGGATATCCGGTGATCTTTGACGCCACGCATTCCGTCCAACTGCCCGGCGGCGCGGGATGTTCTTCAGGCGGGCAGCGCGAAATGGTTCCCTTTCTGGCACGTGCAGCTGTTGCCGCAGGGGTGGACGGTGTGTTTATGGAAGTGCATCCGGAGCCGGACAAGGCGTTGTGCGACGGACCGAACTCACTGGCCCTGGAGTCCGTTGCAGCGCTGCTTTCGACGTTGAAAATCATCGATCAAGCCGTCAAAACCGGCGGTTGAAAAAAAGGGGGGCGTGTTGGATAAACATATTCGGGAAAAGCTCGAGAAAATAAAAATGCTGCTTTTGGATGTCGATGGTGTGATGACGGACGGTCGGATCATCATGGATTCAGAAGGCAGAGAGCTGAAAAATTTTGACGTTCGAGACGGTCATGGGCTGGTCTTACTTCAGAGATACGGCATTCAGGTCGGAATTTTAACAGGAAGAACGTCCAAAGTGGTGGATCATCGAGCGCGGGATCTGAAGATCACCGAGGTCTATCAGGGGGCGCTCAATAAAGCCGAAGTATTTGAAAAAATATTGAAAAACAGCAATGTATCCCCAATCGAGGTTGCCTTTGTCGGAGACGATATTGTTGATATTCCCGTATTGAAACGTGTTGGTTTTTCCGCTGCGGTCGCCGATGCTCTCGAGATCGTAAAAAGATCAGTTGATTATGTCACGACGAATCCCGGCGGACACGGCGCCGTCCGCGAGATTTGCGAAATGATTCTACAGGCTCAAAAGCGGTGGTCCGACGTCGCAAAACGTTACGATTTTGTGATTTGATGTCGTTCTTCTTAAAGGCCCTGTCTCGGGAGGATCTGAAAATTTAAATTATGGCTCTTGCGTGGACATATCTTCTGATTGCAGGTGTTCTCGAAATCGGTTGGCCTTTAGGATTCAAACTTTCCCAGACCACCTCGCATCGAGCTCTGTTTATTTTGCTGGCGGCTTTATGCATGGCGTTGAGCGGATTATTTCTATGGCTAGCGCAAAGGGATATTCCCATTGGCACAGCCTATGCCGTCTGGACGGGCATCGGCGCGGCCGGCACTTTTTTAATTGGAGCCATCGTCTTTTCCGACGCCGTGAACATGATGAGAGTCTTATCCTTTTTGCTGATCATTGCCGGTGTGATCGGTCTTCGGATTTCGGGATGACCAGGCGCTAGACATCGGATCCATGAGGTTACCGGTCGCAGGGCCTATTGAGCTTTACTTAGGTGAAAGGCGGTGATATAGCACTCCCGATGATGCAACCGTATTGGTCAATTCTGGTGAACCGGCGATGTGGAGCAAAAAAACTAAAATCGTTTTGGGCCTGATCATCGCAGCCGTCGCATTGACGTCGGTTGTGACGTTGGTTGCAAAAAAACACTTGAAGTCCACGGAAACGATTCTAAAAATCATGCCCGACGACGCGGATTTCCGCATGAAGGATTTTATATTTACGGAAGTGAGCCAACAGCAGTTGCAGATCGAAGTCCGCGCTGACGTCGCAGAGTACAACAAGAAACAAAACCTTGCAATATTCGATCAGGTTCACATAAAATTAACGACAAAAGAAGGCAAAGTCTTTATCATGACCGGAGACAAGGGGGAAATGGACACGAAAACCAAAGCCATGAAGATGGAAGGCAATGTGGTGGTCCTGTCCGACGCGAATGACCGATTCATGACGGATTACCTGCAATATGAGGACAGTGACAAGAAAATATTCACTGATGCGCCCGTGACCATTGAAAACGAACGCATGAAAATTCAAGGTGTCGGATTGCAGGTGCATATCAACCGCGGAGAACTGACGCTTTCATCGTCGGTTCGCGCCAGTCTCCGGTGAATTGCAGATGATTGAAATCAAAGACAAAAGATTTGTATTGGTTTTTACCTTGCTGTGTTTTGCAGTGATTGGAGCCGTTCCGGCGTCAGGTCAGTTCGCATTGGACAAGGAGAATCTTTCCAGACGAAATCAGCCGATAGAAATCACATCTGACAGGATGGAAGCCTTTAATGAAAAAAACATGGTGGTGTTTTCCGGGCAGGCCAAGGCTGTGCAGGGTGACATCACACTGGTCACGGACAAGCTGTCCATTTTCTACAAAAAGAAGGACGATCAAAAAAAGAAAACGGATATCGACCAACTTGACGCGGCAGGCGGGCTGGACCGGATTGAGGCGCGCGGAAATGTCAAGGTTCAGCAAAAAACCATGACGGCCGCCGGGGATGAGGCGATTTATTATCAGGATCAGGCCCGGATTGTCATGACGGGGAATGCCGTCTTGCAGGACGGGAAGAATGTGGTGAAGGGGTGTCGCGTCGTCATTTATATTGATGAAGGTCGCGGAAAAGTCGAGGCATGCAATCCGGAAGAACCCTCACGAGTTCGCGCGGTCATACACCCGCAAGACAAAGAATAAAACAGAAATGGTTTGACACCTGAAGCGATGAGTCATTTATCAGCCCGGAAACTGGTGAAAATTTACAATCAGAGAAAAGTCGTCAATTCGATCGATCTCGATATTTCTCCCGGCGAGGTTGTGGGGTTGCTGGGGCCCAACGGAGCGGGTAAAACGACCACGTTTTATATGATCGTGGGCATCATCAAACCCGAAAGCGGCTCAATCTTTCTCGATGATGAAGATATTACCGGGTATCCGATGTATAAACGAGCCAGAAGAGGACTCAATTATCTGCCCCAGGAGCCTTCGATTTTCCGAAAGCTCACCGTTGAAGAAAATATCTTGGCGATCCTGGAAACGCTTGATATAAGTCGAGACGAAAGAAAGATCCGGCTCGAACAGCTTCTGGCCGAGTTGGATTTGACCTCTTTGGCGAAAAACAATGCCTATTCTCTTTCCGGGGGTGAAAGAAGACGTGTGGAAATTACACGGGCATTGGTCACATCGCCGAAGTATATTCTTTTGGATGAGCCTTTTGCCGGGATCGATCCGCTGGCCGTAGCGGATATACAAAAGATTATCGCCAAGCTCAAGGCAAAGGGAATCGGCATTATCATATCCGATCACAACGTCCGCGAAACACTGTCGTGCTGTGACAGAGCGTATATCGTCAATGAAGGGGCCATCCTTGTCCAAGGGGATCCGGATTTTATCTCGAAAAGTGAGCTGGCCAGAAAATTTTATTTCGGCGAGGACTTTAACCTTTAATTCCATTCGAAGCATGATGGTTGAACATGGCGTTTGAGTTAAAACAAAACCTGAAACTTTCCCAGCAGCTGGTGATGACACCGCAACTGCAACAGGCGATAAAACTTCTGCAGTTGTCACGACTTGAGCTGGTCGATACCATTAATCAGGAAATGGAAGAAAATCCGCTTCTGGAGGAGGTCTCCACCGACGACATGGCGTCTGAAGAAGCGGCGATTGAGGCTGAGGAAGATGTTCATTCCATAGAAAAGGAAGAAGCCAAGACACCGGAGCGAGCGAGCGAACTGACGGGGGAGGGAGACGGACGCGAAGAGTTTGACTGGAACAATTATCTGGAAGATTATGGACCGGTCGGGATGAGTTATGACCGTGCAGACTCGGAAGCGCCGACGCTCGATAATTTTTTAACGCAAAGCCCTTCGCTAACTGAACACCTGATGTGGCAGATGAAACTTTCCCCGCTTTCCGAGGAGGAGATGCGCGTCGGCGCCCAGATTGTCGGCAATCTCGATAACAATGGCTACCTGTGCGCGACGATTGCGGAAATCGCGCAGTTGGAGCACGTTGGTGAAAATGATGTCGAGGCGGTTTTGAAGAAAATTCAGGAATTCGATCCGCCGGGAATCGCAGCCCGCGATTTACAGGAATGTCTATTGATTCAGGCCAGACTTTTAGATCCGGACAATCAGCTTCTGGCGTTCATCATCCGGGATCACCTGAAGGATCTGGAATTAAAAAATTACGTCCATATCGCCAGAAAGCTCAAGACGCCCCTCAAGGAGGTTGAAACGGCGGTTTTAATGATTGCCAAAATGGATCCGAAGCCGGGATCGATTTATTCCGAGGAGAGGGCTCAGACCATTATACCGGACGTTTATGTCGTCAAATCCGGTGATGACTACAAGATCATTCTCAACGATGACGGCATGCCCCGTCTGAGGATCAGTAATTTTTACAGGGAAATTATGGCCGGTCTCGGGGGACATGACGCCGCTGAAGAGGAGAACGGTAAAAAATATATCCGCGATAAGGTGCAATCCGCAACCTGGCTGATCAAAAGCATCCAGCAGAGACAAAAAACGATTTATCGTGTTGCCGAAAGCATCGTCCGCCATCAGCGGGATTTCTTCGATAAGGGGATTAACTATCTCAAACCGCTGGTGTTGCGGAATATCGCCGAGGATGTGGAAATGCATGAGTCGACCATCAGCCGGGTGGTGACGAATAAATATCTCCATTCACACCGCGGCATCTTTGAAATGAAATATTTCTTTGGAAGCTCCATCGCCAAAACATCGGGTGAAAATATCGCCTCAAAAAGCGTTAAGGAAGAAATTAAAAAACTGGTCGCCAAGGAAGAACCCAAAAAACCCTATTCCGACTGTGAAATAGTGGATTTGCTCAAAGCGCGGGGGATCGACATAGCCAGGCGGACTGTCGCCAAATACCGGGAAATGATGGGAATATTGCCGTCATCCAAACGGAAGAAATATTTCTAAAGTCAGATTGAACAAATGGCGATTAAAAATTAAAGCCTGAAAAAATGAGGTTGACTTTTCAGGGGAGCACCATTATATGGCTTGACTTTGTTGCCCAAGGAGAGAGACTAAACCCATTTCTTTCAAATGTCAGGCAGCATCCATAGGGAGGAAAAAATGAATATTTCCGTTACGTTCAGAAACACTGAAGGCGAAAACTGGCAAAAACTCTACGCGGAAGAAAAAATCGGAAAAATCAAAAAGTATCTCGATGTTCCCGCTGAAGCGCATATTGTTCTGTCAACGGAAAAATTCCGGAATACGGTAGAAATCAACCTCATTGCCAACGGCTGGACGGTCAATGCAAAAGAGGAAGCCAAAGACATGCATCTTGCCGTGGATAGCTGCGTCGAAAAGATTGAAAAGCAACTCAAAAAGCAACGGGAAAAAACCCGTCAGCATAAGCCGAAAAGTATTCGTCATGAAGGCGCCGGTTCCCTGGAATCGGACGATATTGAAGAGATTCCCCCCAGCAAAGTCGTAGAGACCAGAAAAATGGTGCTCAAACCCATGACTATGGATGAAGCGGTGATGGAGATGGAGGACAGCAAGGCCAGTTTTATTGTTTATCGGGATCTGTCTTCGGAAAACGTTTCGATTCTCTATCGACTCGACGATGGAAGCTATTCCCTCATAGAGACCAATAGTTAGGAGTTAAATCCAGAGGAAGGAGGCATTTCGACAGGCTGAAAATTGGTCCGTTTTCGGATTTGATTTTTTGGCCGGGCGACTGTCTTGCGGGTGCGATGCATGCGATTGGATCAGATTTTCAAATTTGAATACCTAAACGGTAACTTAAAATCGACAACGAAAAAGGAAGCCCTCGACGAGTTGGTGAGGATACTGACTGATGGAGGCGTCAAGCTCGACGCCCAAAAAGCCGTCGAAGTGCTTTTGCAAAGGGAAAATCTCGGCTCGACCGGAATCGGCGACGGGGTTGCCATCCCCCATGGAAAAATCGGAGACATTCAGGAACTGGTCATAGCCTTTGGCCGAAGTCAAGACGGGATTGATTTTGGTGCGATCGACGGAAAGCCTGTTTATCTTTTCTTTCTCCTTTTGGCGCCGGAACATTCAGCCGGTCAGCACCTGAAGGCTTTGGCAAAGATATCTAAAATGCTAAAGACAGTGAATTTCCGGAAAAAGCTTACGGAGGCAAAGTCTGTTGAGGATTTGTACAAACTGATTGTCTCGCAGGATGAATCCTGCTCTGTCTGAGCCTTTACGCCATGCTTTTCTCACTTCAGGACTTATTTTCCGGCCGGCTTGACAGCCTGGGAACCTCCGCGGTGAATTTTCCAAAGTGTCCTCAAACGGGTTTTAACGATTGCAAGATCAGACTTTTCCATAGACAACCCCGGCGCCTCCGAAAGAAAACCGGCATACCGACACTGGCGGTTTTCCCTGAGAGGACATCAAAGCGTTTTTTTGGCCTGACGTTCGCGAAACGCAGAGACTGGCTTAGACGATTATCGGAGCGTCAAACCCTCTTTATTCTTTTTGCCTCCACCACCTCGGTACCAAAGACTGTTCAGAAAGAATGCAGGGATGAGGGAATCGCGACCGCCGCCTCGGCCTATAACGCGCATCTTGCCTGGAGCCGTATTGAGGCCATCCGGCGCAAAATAATCAAAAAGACAATCTCTTTCCATGGTGTCGTTATTGAAAAGAACGGTCAAGGTGTGCTGATAACCGGTCCGGCCGGTTTCGGTAAGACCACAGCCGCTTTAAATTTCACCCGGAAAGGGGCCAAGTGGATTGCGGACGACCTGGCAATCGTTCAAAAGCTTAACGATGGGGCGTTGAGAGCTACCGGACACCGCAAAACTCGCGGATGCCTTTGGACGCAAACAGGCGGCATTGAACGCATCGATGCCGTCCTGGGCAAAGGACACATTAAAATTAAAACGATTCTCCGGCTCGTCATTGACGTGAATCGCCAAGACGTTGAAGTGTGTCATATTGAAAAAGGTGTCACCCATATTCTTGGCGTGACGGTGCCGCGGATATCCTGTCGGCTTCCCAATACTGGTTATTTCAATGAAAATCTGTTAGAAAATATTGTCAACGAATCGAGGCAGGGGAATTGATTTGAAAAAACTGCATGTCGTCATCATCACGGGGATGTCCGGTTCCGGAAAGAGCACCGCTTTAAGGGCGCTCGAGGATATCGGTTTTTTCTGTGTGGACAATTTGCCGGTTGTCTTGCTGCCGAAGTTTATTTCCATCACGCTGGAGTCGTCTCCCGAAATAAAAAGAGTGGCCATGGTGATGGATTTGAGGGAGCGAGGATTTCTCGACAAGTATCAGCGAATATTTGAACGCCTGAAAGAAAAGGGCTATAAAATTGAAATCCTTTTTCTGGAATCCACAGACGATGCGCTTCTGCACCGATTCAGCGAAACCCGTCGCAATCATCCCCTGTCTGAAACCAGTTCAATCATCGACGGAATTTTATTGGAGAGAGAAAAACTTCTACCGTTGAAAAAAATGGCGGACAGAGTTCTTGATACTACGTCCATGAACGTTCATCAGCTCAAAGATACAGTGCAAAGACAATTCATCTCACGCGACGGACAGAAGAAAATGATCATTTCCGTTATGTCTTTCGGATATCGTTACGGATTGCCCGCGGACGCAGATCTGGTATTTGATGTGAGATTTCTGCCCAATCCTTACTATATCGAAGAGTTGAAATACTATGACGGCCTGAATCCCGACGTGGAACAATATGTACTCAAGGCAAAGGAAAGCAAAGTGTTTCTAAAAAAGACAATGGATTTAATGAACTATTTAATTCCTTTGTATGACAAAGAGGGGAAGGCGAGGCTCAACATCGCACTGGGCTGCACGGGGGGGAAACATCGCTCAGTCGTGATGGCTTGTCACTTGGGAGCCCACTTTACCGCTATGAATTATATCGTTCGGGTGGCGCATCGCGATATCGGAAAAAGCTGATTCGGGATATTCAAAAAAAAAGGAAAAAAAGAGGCGGGGCGGCTTCCCGCCTCTTTTAATTTATCAAAAGGCCATCTTATGGGTGACGTTGTTTGTGATCCAGTTGGGATCCCACCATTCCTGAGGGTTGACAAAGCGTCCGCCGGCCAAAATGCTGAAATGCAAGTGATCGCCACCAGCCAGGCCCGTCAGTCCCGAATGGCCGATTTTTTCACCTTTTGAGACATCTTTGCCTTTTAGCGTATCAATAGAGGATAGGTGTGAATAAAGGCTGAACAAGCCCAAACCATGATCGATGATCACCGTATTTCCGTAAATCCCCAACTCTCCTGTGAAAGCAACGCGTCCGGAATTGGATGCTTCAATGGGAGCGCGCGCGACGGAGGCGAGATCGACTCCGAGATGGATGGATGAAGCAAACGGTTTGCCGTCAATGAAATAAGTTCGCTTGTCCCCGAATAGCGCAGTTGAAGACGCATTGTTCATCCTGAGGAAGGGTCCCTCCCAGAGTTGGCGGTTGATGGATGTCGCACAGATGGCGGCGATCGTTTTATCGTTTTCTTCTCGCAGGGCTGAGTTGATATAGGCGAAGACATCGGCAAGCGGTTTATCTTGAAGTTCCGGCAGCTGCGCCTGAAATCCGGGCATTTTCTGATTGAGAAAGGATTCACCGAGATTCAGTCGGTCGGAACGAAATTTCTTTTCACGAATGTGAAAGGGCAAATGGGTTGTGGCTTCGTTGCCTGCATCGTCTTTTGCGTAAACCGAAAGTCGGGTGCGGGCATTCGTGGCGTCCATCGGCATGGCGAAAAAAACGACACTGACCGGTTTCCCCTGAAGAACAATGTTGTAGCCGGGCGAAAAGACGTCATTGACATACACGCCGGTTTGAACGGTGGGCTTGCTTGTTCTGTACACAATGAAACCTGTCCCACCCTGGTTGACGTAATTGACCGGATTGAGCAGGTAGCTCTGAGGGGGGAGCGTATCGATCTGGACGGGGATGATCAGTATGCTGTGATTTGTCACGAGCCCATGATCCTGCGCCGAGAACGTAATGACTGCCGGACCATTTTTTAATTTCAGGGCGGCGGAATCAATCGTGAACTCCAGTACCTTTTTATTGACCCCCCGTGATGGAATTTTCTCCTCAGCAAGCAGGTGAGAACGGTCATCCTGGGAGATTTGCACTCGGATTAGAGACAGACCGCTACGGGTGTCCGTAAATTCCGCCCGGACATCCTTTTGGCGGCCGACGGCAATGAGTGTCTGCTCGGTCCGGATACCGGGCTTTTCTCTTTCGAGATAGTTCGCAAAATACAGCCAACCGAAGATGGCGATAACAGCGATCAACACAACAACGGCGACAATGGGACCAATCTTTTTCATTACAGAGACTCCTGTGCTTTGTTTTATTCAAACAGTGAGGAGTTGTCTTAATGACTTTTAGGGGGCTTTGCAAGTTAAATCTAGTCTGCCGTCCATCGTCGATGATTGTTGTTTATGCCTTGATATTGGCGGGAAACGCTGTTATATTCCGCCGAAAACAATGAGACACATGGATGGATTCATGCTCAAAAACAAGAAGATTGTTTTAGGCGTAACGGGGGGCATTGCCGCGTATAAGGCCGCCGAACTGACGCGTCTGTTTATACGGCAGGGGGCGCAGATCCGCGTCATTCTGACCGAAAACGCCACGGCGTTTATAACACCTCTGACGCTGCAGACCCTTTCACAAGGGCCGGTTTACGTTAATGCCTACGCTCCGACGGATCAATACGACATGGCGCATATTTCATTGGCGCAATGGGCGGATGCGTTTGTGATTGCGCCGGCCACAGCCAATATCATCGGCAAGATTGCCTCGGGAATCGCCGATGATCTGCTTTCGACAACGATCATGGCCCAGGATCGACCGACGCTTATTTGTCCGGCCATGAACGACAAAATGCTCGCCAATCCGATCCTGCAGGACAATATCGGAAAATTGAAAAAGTTCGGATACCGGGTGATGGAAAGTGCCACGGGCGAGCTGGCCTGCAAGACAGCCGGCTCCGGACGTCTGCCGGAGCCTCAAGACATTGTCGAGGAAATCGAATATCTGCTTGCGCCGAAGGATTTTCAAAATCTCAACATTCTGATAACCGCCGGTCCTACACAGGAACCCTTCGATCCGGTTCGTTTTATCAGCAACGGATCCTCCGGCAAAATGGGATACGCTTTGGCAAGGGCCGCAGCAAGGCGGGCAGCGAGCGTTACGTTGGTCAGCGGACCGACGGCTCTGACCTCTCCGGGTGGAGTGCATTTTGTCCAGGTGCGCACCGCAGAGGAAATGAGAGCGGCCGTTTTAGAAAATGCTTCGGGACAATCTGTGATCATTAAGGCTGCCGCCGTTTCAGATTACCGTCCGAAGTACGTTAAAACGGACAAAATCAAAAAAGAAAAAACGGAATACTGCCTCGATCTTGAGCCGAATCCAGACATTCTGGCGGAACTGGGAAGCATCAAGAAACGCTGTATTCTGGTGGGCTTTGCCATGGAAACCCGGAATCTGCTGGACAATGCGACAAAAAAACTCCGTGAAAAGAACCTGGATATGATCGTGGCCAACAATCTCAACGAGGAAGGTGCGGGGTTTCAGTCGGAGACCAATATCATCACGTTGATTGACAAAAGCGGAAACATCATAACCTTGCCGAAAATGACGAAGCTCGAAGCGGCGGATCAGATTCTTGATCACATTCAAACCTTCTTACCGGGGAAAAGCAAAACGGTGAAGAAATGAATTCGCGGGCCGAATCGGATCCGGTGATGAAGGAATTGCTGTCGGTGGTCAGATCGCTCAAACAGCAGTTGCCCGATAGCGGGAGGTATTACGTGAGCATCAAGGGCGAGAAAACATCTGGGAGATCAAACGGGGAAAAGCGAACCCGCCCCGAAGCTCCAGGCCAAGAAACACTCGAAGACGTCCGTCAAGATGTATCCCAATGCCGGTTGTGCTCACTTTGTGAAACGCGTCGGAACGTTGTTTTCGGAGAAGGCGACCCGCAGGCAAAGATTGTCTTTGTCGGAGAAGCGCCTGGCGCGGATGAAGACGCGCAAGGGCTGCCTTTTGTCGGCCGCGCCGGACAACTTCTTACCAATATCATTAAAGCCATGGGACTCGAAAGAAAAGACGTCTATATCTGCAATATCTTAAAATGCCGGCCGCCTGGAAACCGAAACCCTCAGACGGAAGAGATCCGGCTGTGTGAGCCTTATCTCAAGCGGCAATTGAAGATTCTTTCTCCGCGGGTCATTTGTGCGTTGGGGACTTTTTCCGCCCAGACGCTGCTTGCCAAGGACACACCGATTACCGCGCTCAGAGGCCGCTTCCACGATTACGAAGGAATCCCTTTGATGCCGACATACCATCCGGCCTATCTGCTTAGAAATTCCTCCGCGAAAAAACCGGTATGGGAGGATATTCAAAAAATCATGCGGGAAGTTGGAATCGCTCAACCGGAAGAACAATAACAAAGGGGGCGCTTATGTTCAAAAGAGGAATCGGGGCGTTACTGTGTTTCTTCCTGCTGTCGGCCATACCGGCCCCGGCGGAGACCACCCGTCCGCTGTTTCATGTCATCAAGGTTGAGGGTGTCATAACCGCGCCGACCGCTGGCTATGTGTCCGACAGTATTGATGCGGCGCAGAAAGCGGGCGCCGAGGGTTTGATTATCCTGTTGGATACACCCGGTGGCATGGACACGGCCATGCGCGACATCGCCAAAAGTATTCTGAACGCTCCACTTCCGGTCATTGTCTATGTCTATCCGTCGGGAGCGCGAGCGGCCTCCGCAGGCGTGATCATTGCTCAAGCCGCCCACGTCGCGGCAATGGCGCCGGGAACCAATATCGGGGCGGCACATCCCGTCGCAATCGGTATCGGAGGCGCGGCTGAAATGGACAAGACGATGTCCGAAAAGATTGAAAATGACGCGGCCGCCTATGCGCGCAGCATCGCCACGACACGCGGCCGATCGGCGGAATGGGCGGAGAAGGCGGTTCGGAAAAGCGAGTCCATTACGGCGGATGAAGCCCTGAAACTTCGGGTGATTGATGTGGTCGCAGGCGATGTGGCCAAGCTTCTGGAGGCGATCGATCAGCGCGAAGTAGACCTCTCGGGAACAAAAAGAAAAATCAACACGGCCAATGCCCGCACTGAAGAGATGAAAATCGGAACGAGACAGGGCATTCTTTCGGCGATCTCCAATCCCAATATCGCCTATCTGCTGTTGCTGATCGGCCTAGCCGGTCTATACTTCGAATTTTCTAATCCGGGCGCGATTCTACCCGGTGTCATCGGCGGCATCTCGCTTCTGCTCGCTTTTTTCGGCATGTCCACCTTGCCGGTCAGTTATACGGGCGTTTTGCTGATTCTTTTTAGCATCATTCTGTTTATTGCGGAGATAAAAGTCATGAGCTATGGCATGTTGACGGTCGGGGGAGTCATCTCTCTTACACTGGGGTCTTTTTTGCTGTTTGACACGCCGGAACCGGCTTTGCGCATATCGTTTCAGGTTCTCGTTCCGGCGGTTCTCGTCGCGTCCGCGTTTTTCATTGTCGTGATCTGGCTTGCAGCCAAGGCCCAGATGCGAAAACATTTTTCCGGCACAGAAGCCATGATCGAGGCTTCAGGCCAGGCTGTTACGGAAATCAATCCGGAAGGGCAGGTTCTGTATCAGGGCGAATATTGGGCGGCCCGCAGCAGCAGACCCATCGCCGCCGGAACGAAAGTTAGAATTGTCAAAGTGGAAGGTCTCACGTTGAGCGTTGAAGAGTTTCAGAAATGATGGATGATCCATCCATAACAAACCTGAGGAGGGAAGACATATGGTAGGTGCTTTGCCGGTTCCATTAATCGTCGTGATTGTGCTGGTGATCATGTTTTTGGCATCAGCGATCAAGGTTCTCAATGAGTACGAACGGGCCGTTATTTTTCGTCTGGGACGCATCCGGGACGTCAAGGGGCCGGGGTTGATCATCATTATTCCCGTTATCGATAAGATCGTGAAGGTTGATATGCGGACGATCACCATGGATGTTCCGCCGCAGGACGTTATTACCAAGGACAACGTCTCCATAAAAGTCAGTGCGGTTGTATATTTCCGGGTGATGGACGCCAATGCGGCCGTCGTCAATGTTGAAAATTATCTTTACGCCACATCTCAGCTGGCCCAGACAACGCTGCGCAGTGTCTGCGGACAGATGGAGCTCGACGAGATACTCTCCGAACGCGAAAAGATTAACATGCATCTGCAGGCGATTCTCGACCGCAGCACCGAACCCTGGGGCATCAAAGTGTCTCTGGTGGAAGTCAAACACATCGATTTGCCGGAAGAAATGAAACGCGCGATGGCCAAACAGGCTGAGGCTGAAAGAGAACGACGGGCGAAGATCATTAATGCAGAAGGCGAATACCAGGCGGCGCAGAAGCTTGTCGATGCCGCGGCGCTGATGGAAACGCAACCGATGTCGCTTCAACTGCGCTATCTGCAGACGCTTAACCAGATCGCGTCGGAGAATAATTCAACCACGGTCTTCCCGATTCCGATTGATTTGTTCAAACCCTTTTTAAGAGGATTGGAAAAATCCTGATCCAACAACAAACGGAAGCCTTCTGGCTTCCGTTTGAATAAAACTGAAATCCGAAAGGAGAAGAAAGCACCATGCCCAGCGAGAAGAGAAATATTATTACAGGCGGATTGATTCTCATAACATTAGGTGTGCTCATTTTCATCCACAAAACAACATCGCTGAATTTTAGTCAGACCTGGCCGGTTCTTCTGATTGTGATCGGCATCGGAACGCTCATCAATAATGTTCGTGCTCCTGAAGGCTGGTTTATCGGCGCGGTCGGCATCGCATTTCTAGTTGTCGAATTTTTCCGTTACGATCTGTATCGGTTTTCGCAGTATATTCTGCCGGCAATTTTGATAGTGCTGGGTGTCTTTGTTTTGCTTCGACGGAAAAAACGGGGATCCAAATAGATCCGCATGCGGCCGTTAAACCAGAAGAAAGCGCTTGTTCTTTGTGATTTCGACGGAACGACCTGTACCGAAGACGTGGGCAGCGCAATGCTCAATCATTTTGCTGCAAACGGATGGGAAGAGATAGACCGCGAATACTTGTCCGGAAAAACGGGCTCCCGATCCGCCTATTTGCGCATTGCACCCTTTCTGTCCGGAGATGCCGAGACAATTTCAAGATTTGCGCGCTACGTAGGCAAAGTTGCCAAAGGATTTAAAGCCTTTTATCATCTATGCGAAAAGAAGGGGATTGATGTCAAAATTGTTTCCGACGGATTTGATCTCTATATCGACGCGATTCTGACAAGAAGGGGACTTGCAGGCATCGAGTTTTTTTCCAATGCGTTAGCTTTCGATCAAAACGGAAGAATTTCGCTCTCCTTTCCAAAGGAAAATTATTTGTGTGGAAGATGCGGAACCTGTAAAAGCAATATTCTGAACTCCTATCGGCTGCGCTATGAAAAAATTATTTATGTCGGCGACGGACAGTCTGACCTCTGTCCGTCTCGGCATGCCGATGTGGTCTTTGCCCGGGACGTCCTCCTCGAACAATGCGGACAAGAAGGCCGGCCATGCATCCCCTTCCAGGATTTCTACATCATCCGTCAGTATGTTAAAAAGAACTTTTGACCCATAAACCGGACGGAGAAATCTCAAATTATGTCCATATCAAAAAAAATCAAAGCGTCTATGTCGCAATCCTCGATGATCCGTAAAATGTTTGAGGAGGGGACGGCTCTGAAAAAAAAGCATGGCGCACTAAACGTCTATGACTTCAGTCTGGGAAATCCCAATGTGGAACATCCCGAAGAGTTTAAAAAAGAGCTGATCCGGGTTGCCGATCTAGAGATCGCCCTAAAGCATGGATACACTCCGAATGCCGGATATCCGGAAACCCGACAGGCGGTGGCCGATAAAATCCATAAAACGACCGGATTGAAAATCAAGGCCGATCACATCGTCATGTCCTGCGGGGCGGGCGGTGCGCTCAACGTGATTCTGAAATCCCTTCTGGATCCCGGAGATGAGGTCATCATCCTCAAACCTTTTTTTGTAGAATACCCTTTTTATATTGAAAACTATTGCGGCGTGGTTAAATTCGTTTCGACGAAACGAGATTTTTCTATCGATGTCGCATCGATTGCCAGGGCTATAACTCGCAAGACGAAAGCGATTATCCTCAATTCCCCGAACAACCCGACCGGCAAAGTCTACAGCAGGAAAAGTATCGTCGATCTGGCTCGGATGTTGAAAGAAAAAGAAATCGTTCGAAAAAAACCGATTTATATTATTTCAGACGAGCCCTACGCGGAGATCGTCTACGATGGCTTAACCGTTCCCAGCATTTTAAAAGCCTACGAAAACAGTATTATTGCCTATTCGTATTCGAAAACACTTTCCCTGCCCGGGGAACGAATCGGATATATTGCCGTGCATCCAAAGATCCATGACGCCGACGGTCTGGTTAACGCGCTTATTTTGTGCACGCGCATCTTGGGGTTTGTCAACGCGCCGGCGCTTATGCAGCGCATCGTGGCCAATCTTCAGGATGTGACGGTGGATGTGAACATCTATCAGAAAAAACGTGATCTGCTTTGTGAAGGGTTGGCGCGGGCGGGATATAAATATTCGAAACCGGAAGGCGCGTTTTACCTATTTGTAAAAAGTCCGATACCGGATGATGTGGAATTCGTCAAAAGGCTTGTGAATCATAAGATTCTAGTCGTTCCGGGAAGCGGCTTCGGTTGTCCCGGGTATTTCCGTATCGCGTTTTGCGTGGATGACACAACGATCATCAACGCGATGCCGAGTTTTGCCGAGGCGATAAAATAATTCCCGTAGAGTCAAATTAAAGCCAGAGCGTCCGCCACCGCCATGCCTTCTAGGGTGGGACGGAGGCAACCCTCTTTTAATTCGATCAGCTTATTTTTGATCAGCGCATCAATCATCGGCTTTTTGTCAGCCGGCAAGTCCACGCCATAAAGATCTTTGTAGTGATGAAGGTCGAGGCCGTCACGGGTGCGCAGGCCCAGAAACAGTGCTTCGAGTGCCATCTGTGTGGACGTAAGTGCTTCGACCTTTTCCAGCGGTATCTTCTTGCCGGCAATGTCTGTGAGATAGGCGCAAACGTCCGCTTTGTTCCAAAAGCGGCGGGCGCCATCGAAAGAATGAGCCGAGGGGCCAAGCCCGAGATACGGAACGTGCCGCCAGTATTTTGTGTTGTGCCGGGATCGGAGCGTTTCGGTTCGGGCGAAGTTGGAGACTTCGTAGTGGTCATAGCCAGAGTCGGTCAGGGTGTGCGACGTGGTCATGAAGTAATCCAGCGCTTCATTTTCCGAAGGCATGCTCAGTCTGTTTTGCAAATATGTTCTGTAAAGAGGTGTTTTTGTTTCCAGCGATAATTGATAGCAGGACAGATGCTCCGGCTCAAACGCCAGCGTTTGATGCAGATTATTTTTCCAGCTTTTTAAATCCTGACCGGAAACGCCGTAGATCAAATCCAGTCCGAGATTTATAAACCCAGCCTTTCTCGCCTGATCAATGGCGTCACTCGATTCTTTGGACGAGTGACGCCGTCCCAGGAACTTCAAGATGTGATCATCGAAAGATTGAATGCCGATATTGAGGCGATTGATGCCTAGAGAATGCAAGCCTTGCAAATAAGGCAGCGACAGATCACCGGGGTTGACTTCCATCGTGATCTCGGCGCGTTCGGAAATTTCAAATTGATTGCGGATTGCCTGAAAGATATTTTCGATCTGCGAAAGGGAAAGCAGGGAAGGGGTGCCGCCGCCGAGGTAAAGCGTGTCGAAAGATTTGAAGGGTCGTTCTTCGTTATTCGCTGAGAAATTTATAACGTTTGTATCGAAGGTGGTTTGTGAGAATCCGTGTAATCCCATTTCGAGAATAACGGCTTGTACAAATTCATCAATAAGATCAGTCGATGCGATGGAATAAAAACTGCAATACCCGCATTTGCTCAGGCAAAACGGGATGTGAATGTATAGGCCGGGGAGCATGGCTTAATCGTTGTCGGATTTCAAGACGGCCAGAAACGCGCTTTGCGGGATGCTGACCGAGCCGATCATCTTCATGCGTTTCTTGCCTTCTTTCTGTTTTTCCAAAAGTTTTCGCTTGCGCGAAATGTCGCCGCCGTAGCATTTGGCGGTGACGTCTTTGCGGAAGGCACTGATGGTGCTGCGGGCGATGATCTCCGATCCGATGGCGCCCTGAATGGCGATTTTATACATCTGGCGGGGAATTTCGTCTTTGAGGCGGTCGCAGGCAATCAGTGCACGGGCGCGGGCGCGATCCCGGTGCACAATCTGTGAGAGCGCATCGACTTTTTCGCCGTTGACGAGAATGTCCATCAGCACGAGTGTGCTTTCTCGATAATCCAGAATGTCGTAATCGAACGAACCGTAGCCCTGTGTCACGGATTTGAAGCGGTCATAAAAATCGAAAATGACTTCAGCCAGCGGCATTTCGTAGGAGAGCTCGACGCGGCCGGGGCCGGTGTAATTCATGTTTGAATTGACGCCGCGTTTGTCCATGCACAGCTTCATGACCGTTCCCAGGTAGCGCTCCGGCAGCATCATGGAGGCGCGGATAAACGGTTCCTCGCCTTTGGCGATGCTCATCTGGTCCGGGTAATGCGCGGGATTATCCACGTAAAGAACGGTGTTGTCTTTAAGCGTGAAACGATAGCGGACGCTGGGAACAGAGAGAATAATGGAAAGATCATATTCGCGTTCAATGCGCTCCTGAACAATATCGAGATGGAGCAAACCTAAAAAGCCGCAACGGAAGCCCTGTCCCAGCGCGGCGGAGGAGTCTTTTTCGTAAATGAAAGACGCATCATTGAGTTTATATTTTTCCAGCGAATCGGCCAGATCCTGATAGTCGTCGGACGCAATGGGATAGATGGAGGCAAACACGACGGGCTTGACTTCCTTGAAGCCAGGCAGGGGTTGCGCGCAGGGTTTGTCCTGATGCGTAATCGTGTCACCGGTTCGAACATCGGACACCGTTTTGACGCCGGCGATGATGTAGCCGACCTCTCCGGCGGCAAGCCGGTCGCGCTTGGTGCGCTGAAGCAAAAAGTGACCGACTTCTTCAACTCTATACGTGGCGTTGTTATACATGAAGCGGATGATGTCGCCCGCCTTGACGGCGCCTTCAAAAATGCGGCAATGAATGATCGTGCCGCGGTATGCGTCGTATTTGGCATCGAAGATCAAAGCGGCCAGGGGGTTTGTTTCGCTGCCTGTCGGCGGCGGAATCCGTTCCACGATGGCTTCCAGAATGTCGGGAATGCCGATGCCCTCCTTGGCGGAGGCTTTAATGTGTGTGTCCGTGTCGAGTCCCAGTTCGGAATCGATTTCTTCGAGCACCCGGTCAATATCGGCGGAGGGCAGATCGATCTTATTGATGACGGGAATGATTTCCAGGTTGTGCTCCATCGCCAGATACAGATTGGCAAGTGTCTGGGCCTGGACGCCCTGCGCCGCATCAATCAAAAGCAAAACGCCTTCACACGATGCCAGCGACCGCGACACTTCATACGAAAAATCCACGTGGCCGGGTGTGTCGATCAGATTCAGGATGTAGGTTTTGCCATCTTTGGCGACGTACGGAAGCGAAATGGCGTTGCTTTTAATGGTGATGCCGCGCTCGCGCTCGATGTCCATGTTGTCGAGGAGCTGATCCTGAAAATTTCTTTCATTGCAGACGCCGGTATATTGAATGAGCCGGTCGGCCAGCGTGGATTTGCCGTGATCGATATGCGCGATAATACTGAAGTTACGAATATTTTCCATAGTTTGTTAAAAAAAGCCCTCCACGGGTACTGGAGGGCTTTATATCCTAAAATCTTTCCGGGTGCAATTAACCCAGTTTCTTCATCAGGTCTTCGGAGACTTCCTTGACGCCTGCGCGTCCGTCTACGATAATCACTTTTGTTCTTTCTTTGAAGTAATTGACGGCGGCCAGTGTGCCGGTCTTCGTGTCGTAATAAATGCCGTGACGCTTGTCGATGGCGGCCGCGTCCTGATCGTCGGCGCGGGTGGTCAACTCTTCGCAGCCACACACGCGACAGACGGTCTTCCCCTCTTTTTCGGCCGGTTTGATGGCGTCAATGTAAATGTTGTTGGGGTGATTGTTGTCCGTTTT
Source organism: uncultured Smithella sp. (assembly GCA_964443625.1). Lineage (GTDB taxonomy): Bacteria > Desulfobacterota > Syntrophia > Syntrophales > Smithellaceae > UBA8904. The sequence continues at coordinate 35,280 of CAYUDM010000002.1, forward strand.
GCAGAGTCTGCGGCCCATGATGCGTTTTTTCGCGGTTTCACGGTCGAGATCGATTTCAATGACGATGTCCAGTTTGATGTTTTCCTTCTGAAGAGCGGCCCAAAGGGCTTCCGCCTGCGCCAGATTACGGGGGAACCCGTCGAGCAGCCAGCCGCTTTTGGCATCGTCTTCCTTGAGGCGATCCAGAATCATGGGGATGGTGATGTCGTCGGGAACCAGTTCACCGCGGTCGATAAACGCTTTTGCTTTTTCACCCAGCGGGGTTTTCTTGGAGATGTTCTGGCGGAAAATCACACCGGTTTCAATATGGGGAACGCCGAATTTCTTTTGAACGATTGCGCCTTGCGTGCCTTTGCCGCTGCCATTGGGGCCAAATATTAAAATATTCACGATTTTGAGACTCCTTTCAGTAAAGTGTTTAACCGCCGCTCTTATAATGTATTGCCTGATTTTTATCAACCTAAAGATTGACCGGCGGTTTAAGGAAATAAAAAAGAATTGAGAGTATTTTGAATCAGCGTCGAGACGGTGGATGCGGTTGAGAAGAAAGGCTCTGAGACAGTTTTCGAATCGCCTCTTCGATGGCATTCGCCCGGGGGCTTCCCGCAGGATAATAACTCATAGCGCGTTCAAAATGGGAAAGCGCGCTATCTGATCTGTCGTGTTTCTGAAAATGAAGGCCGAAATGATAATGCGCCTCACCCCACCGGTCAATTTTTCCATAGGCCATGGCCATATGGTAATCGAGATCGGTCGGCGCATCCGGACGATATTCGAGTCTCCTGTATTGCTCCAACGCCGCGGCGTATTGCCCGAGGGCATAGTTTGCCTTTCCCAGAGCAAAAGCCACCTCCGGATCGTCGTCATTATGATTATGCGCCGCTTGCAGATAAGCGCGCGCCTGCTGCGCGTTTCCTGTTTTCATGGCTAGCAGGCCGGCTCTGGCCATAATATCCGGGTCATTTGGCGCCAATTGAAGGGCTTTTTTCAAAAGATCCATCGCTTGCTGAGTCTGTCCGAGTTGCTCATGAGCGAGCGCCTGGGCGTAGAGCAGATCGGGGTTTTTCGCATCCGCAATTTGTAATCTCTCAAGATGAATAATTCTTTTCTGGAGCGGGATCGACTCCATCGGAAGGAGTGCCTGCATTCGGACAAAAGAGCCGATGATATCGGATGCGCCCTTGCCTCGATAGCGGGATTGAATCAGGCCGTCGAGATAAAATATGCGATCGTCAGTTCCAGGGTGAGTCAAAAGATACGATGGGATACTGCGGGACACGAATTCATACTGTTTCATAATCTTTAGAAATTCAATCAGGGCATCAGGATAGTAACCGGCGGAGACAAGGTATGCGATGCCCAGTCGATCGGCTTCCTCTTCATGATTGCGCGAATATTTTAAACTCATCGCACTGGCTCCGGCGATTGAAAAAGCCGCGATGGCGGCGCCGGCGTCCGTGCCGCCGCCAAGAAATGCTCCGGCCAGAAGGCCGATCAAGGCGGCCACGTTGAGTTTCCGGGATTTGTCAATCATTGATGCGACATGTCTGGCGTTGGCATGGGCGATTTCGTGCGCAATGACACCCGCAAGTTGAGCCTCGTTTTCCACTTCGTTGATCAGGCCTTTATTTACATAGATATAGCCGCCCGGCGTGGCAAAGGCGTTTATGGCCGAACTGTTGAAAATGGAAAAAGTGAAATCGAAAGGCGCCTTGTCGCTTTTTGAAAGGATCAATCGACCGATTTCGGTGACATAGTCATTGAGGCGCTTATCCTTGAGCAGAAGGTTGTTGCTGTCGAGCTTTTCGTAGAATTCTCGGCCCAGCTTTTTTTCATCATCGATTGTAAAAGCGGCCAGGCAAACTTGCGATGTAAAAAAAAGTATGGCAATCAAAATAATCGCGGAAAAAATATATTGATTTTGATTGAATTTCCTCATAATCGATCGTCTACCAATGTTGTGTTGCCGTGAATTTTGCTCATCCTACATGTTTTGGTCTTTTTAGGCAAGAATCGCGGAATTGATGCAGGGAGTATGAAACAGATGAAGACAAAAGCACTGGTTATCACGATCGACGGACCTGCCGGAGCGGGGAAAAGCTCGGTTAGTAAAGCCTTGGCGCAAAGGCTGGGATATCTTTATCTCGACACGGGAGCCCTTTACCGAGCTTTGGCGCTCAAGGCGCTCAAGGAAAGGGTGGATCTCAACGATGAAGACGCCCTGGCCCGTCTTTGCAAGTTGACGGATGTCGATTTGAGACTTCTCGACGGAGATCTGACTGTCTTGCTCGACGGTGTTGCGGTTGAATCCATGATTCGTACGGAAGAAGTGGGGAAAGCCGCATCGAAGATATCCACTTTTGATATCGTTCGGAAAAAGCTTCTGGATTTACAAAGAAGCGCGGGAGCGGGAGGAGGTGTCGTTGCGGAGGGACGCGATATGGGAACGATCGTGTTTCCGGATGCTGATTTTAAATTCTATCTGGATGCGGATATAGAGGAAAGAACGCGGCGACGGCATCTGGAATTGGCCAACAAAAACTCAGGGGCCGGCATCGAGGCGGTATCCAGAGAACTTCAAGCGCGCGATAAACAGGATTCCGGCAGGAAAATCGCTCCCCTTCGTCGTTCGCCCGATGCGACCGTCATTGACTCGACGAATTTGAGTATCGATCAGGTGGTTGATGAAATCCTGAAAAAGATGCATTTGAACTTCCGGTCGATGCCAAAATGAGAATTGAAGGAAAATGGCTTGATTTGTCTTGCTATTTAATTTTCAGTATGTTAGGCATCACGGATTGAAAATTGTCTTATTAAAATCAGGGGGGAAATAGTTTAATGGTCAACAATCAAAACACCAACTCAACTCAAAAAAAGGAGGTTCATTCCGATCCGAACGTTTCAATGCCGGCCGCGTCGATGGCTTCCTCAAAAGACGAAGACATGGGATTTAAAGAGCTCTACGAGCAGAGCTTAAATCAGATGCAGTATGGCGATGTGACCTTCGGAACGGTTGTTCAGGTCACGTCGGATACCGTCATGGTCGACGTCGGGTGGAAAACGGAAGGATTTATCCCGATCAGAGAACTCAAGGACGCAGACGGCAATGTGACTGTGTCTGTGGGTGACAATATAGAAGTATTCATAGACAAGAGAGATTCCGAAGGCAACCTTGTTTTGTCTCATGAAAAAGCGGCCAAGCTGAAGGTATGGGACGAAATCAAGAGTGTTTACGAAAACAAACAGACGATCCAGGGCCGGATTGTGGAAAAGGTTAAAGGTGGTCTGTCTGTTGATATCGGAATCATTGCCTTTCTGCCGGGATCCCAAGTGGATACGCGGCCCGTTAAGGATATGGACCACTTTGTAGGCCAGACGCTGGACTTTGAAATTCTAAAATATGACAGGAAGCGCAACAACGTCGTTCTGTCCAGGCGTTCGATTGTGGCGGCGACAAGAGAAAAGGAAAAACTAGAGACCCTCAATACTCTGTCGGAGGGGACGATTATTGAAGGTATTATCAAAAATATTACCGATTACGGCATTTTTATCGACTTGGGCGGGATTGACGGTCTTTTGCACGTTACAGATATTTCATGGGGCAGAATATCCAAACCTGCAGATGCGTTTCGGAAAGGTGAAAAAATTAAAGTCAAGGTTCTGTCTTTCGACCGGGAAAAAGAGCGAGTCTCTCTGGGATTGAAGCAATTGCATGAAAATCCGTGGGACAATATTACTGAAAAATATCCTATCGGCGCGTTGATTGCGGGCAAGGTGGTCAACCTGACGGATTATGGTGTATTCATTGAGATTGAACCCGGCGTTGAGGGATTGGTTCACATTTCCGAAATGTACTGGACCCGCGAAATCAAACATCCATCAAAGGTTATGAATGTCGGCGACGAGGTGAATGTTGTCGTCCTGGAAGTTAACGCAGAAGCCAAACGCGTCTCCCTGAGCCTCAAGCAGACGACTCCCAACCCCTGGGAAAAGCTCAAAGAAAGATATCCCGTGGGAACCGTTGTAAAAGGCCATGTCCGGAATATTACGAATTTTGGCGTGTTTATCGGTGTCGAAGACGGAATTGACGGATTGGTCCATGTTTCAGATATTTCATGGAAACACCGTGTGACGCATCCTTCGGAATATTTTAAGAAGGGGCAGGAAGTTGAAGCCGTTGTTCTTAATATCGATGTGGATAACGAAAAATTCTCTCTGGGTATCAAACAAATTGAAAAGAATCCATGGGATGAACTTCCCCAGAAATATGCCCCCGGTAGCGTTGTGTCCGGAAAAATAACGAATTTTACGGATTTTGGCATTTTTGTAGAAATTGAAGAAGGAATCGAAGGTTTGGTCCATATTTCCGAGATCAGTTCGAAACGCGTAAAAACAGCGGGTGAATTATATAATATCGGAGACACTGTTTCGGCGGCAGTGAAAAGCATTGATCCGAAATCCAAAAAAATCCGGCTGAGTATCAAGGATCTGGAAGCTCCGGCTCCTGCGCCGGCATCGAACCAGTATCTCAATAACCGGGAGAATATCGGATCGACACTTGCTCAGGCCCTTGCGGACGTAAAAATCGGTGGACAAAGTAAAGAATAGGACGGCCTATGAGAAAACATCCGGTGCTTTGGGGAATCATTCTGCTTGTGGTTTTAGGCGCCGGCTTTTACATTTTTTTCTACAGGGCGGGTCTTGATTCGGCGGGAAATGTGGGGATAAGATCGAAAGCATTCACTTTCCGGGACCGGATCGGAGTGGTTAACGTCGATGGTGTGATCACCGATTCATTTGAGATTACTCAGAATCTTGAGGAATTCGGACGGGATGACTCCATCGTTGCGGTTGTTTTGAGAATTGATTCCCCGGGGGGCGGTGTGGCAGCTTCTCAGGAAATTTACGATGCGGTCCTTGAGTTGCGAAAAAATAAAAAAGTGGTCGCTTCAATGGGATCGGTTGCTGCATCGGGTGGACTGCTGATCGCCTGTGCCGCAGATAAAATTGTCGCCAATCCGGGAACGATCACAGGAAGTATTTCCGCCATCATGCAATTTGCCAATATTGAAGAACTCTTAGGCAAAATCGGTGTCAAATCATCCGTAGTCAAAAGCGGGCCCTACAAGGATATCGGGTCACCCACCCGGGAGATGACCTCAGAAGAACGCCAGATCATTCAGGAAATCGTTGATGATATTTATAACCAGTTTGTAGATGTCATTGTAGAAGGCAGGAATTTGCCGCGTGAAAAGGTGCTGGCCATCGCAGACGGCCGGGTCTTTACCGGACGACGAGCCAAAGAGCTAGGCCTCGTGGATCAACTTGGAGATCTGTCCAGTGCTGCCAAAATGGCCAGTGAACTGGCCGGTCGGGATGGAAAGTACGAACTGATATTTCCGAGAAAAAAGCATCCCGGAGTATTCGATTATCTCTTTGAGAGCGCTGCGTCAGCATTCGTTCGGGTGCTTCATGATAGTGTCCGGTCGCAAAGCGGTGCAAACTATTTATATCATTATTAAAGTAACCTATTTATATGACAAAAAGCGACATCATTCAAAAAATCACGGAAAAACTGAAGGTGTACTCTCAGAAAGATATCGCTTATGCCGTTGATATCGTTTTCGCTTCAATGGAGGCGGCGATGAAAAAAGGTGAACGGATCGAAATTCGAGGTTTCGGAAACTTTACGATTCGTGAAAGAAAAGCCAGGGCTGGGAGAAATCCGAAATCAGGCGATTCCGTTTCTCTGCCCGATCGTAAAGTGCCATTTTTTAAAACCGGCAAAGATCTTCGGATAAAGGTGGATCAGGGCGTATGACCTATAAACATATTCTGGTTGAAAAAAGGAACGCATATGCGGTGATCAGCTTTCAACGGGCATCCGAAATGAATGCGTTGTCCAAGGAAATGAGAATTGAATTCAACGACGCTCTTACCTTTCTGGAGGAAGATTCCGAGGTCCGATCGTTAGTCATCACCGGGGGAGAATATGTTTTTTCGGCAGGAATGGACATCAAGGAAATGTCTTTGCTTGCAAATACCGAAATTGATGACTATTTCGACTCCATGAAGCGATACCTGAAAAAAATTTACACGTATAGCAAACCGGTTATCGCAGCTGTGGGGGGGATAGCACTGGGGGGCGGATTTAATATCGTTACCGTCTGTGATATGGTTGTTGCGTCTGAGAGTGCGATATTCTGTCATCCCGAGCTGAAATTCGGTCTCAACCCTCTTTTTTACCCCTTAAGTCAAATTGTGGGCGTGATGAAGGCTAAAGAGATCGTCATGCTGGGAGAGCCCATTGGAGCCAATGAAGCGCTTAAAATCGGATTAATCAATAAGGTCATGCCACCTGAAAAATTCATGGCCGAAGCCGAAAAAATTGCAGAGACACTGGCGACCAGATCAGTGAAAGCTATTGAAGAGCTCAAAAATATTTGTTCCGTCGTACCTCGAATGGATAAAATCGCGGCTCTGGACTTGGAGTTGTCAATCGGAGGTATGCTATTTGCGCGTGACGAAAGAAAAATCCACATGAACGAGGTTTTATTCCTCGAGAAGCTAAGGAAGAAAAAACAAAAGTAATATCAGGTCAGTGATAAGCTATGCTCAAAAAGAACCGGCGACAGAACATTACTGTCGCCGGTTCTTTGATAAAATGATAACGTCTGAAAGAATGACTTTCTTAAATTGCGTCCCAGTCGTTTCCGGGTGTTGCAAAGTCTTTAAGTTGATCCCGCCTTTTTTTGTGCTGCAGTTTTTTTAGGGCCTTGGCTTCGATCTGTCGGATGCGTTCTCGAGTGACGCCCATCATATCGCCGACTTCTTCTAAAGTGAATGGACCGTAATTGCATGCAACCCACGTGCAATTTAAAAACGCTTCGTTCTTCAGACGCCACTCACAGGTTGTGTCCGTGCAGACTTCAGCAATTAAACATGATTTTTTTTTACACACATACGTGTTGATCATCAAAGAGACCCCTTTGAAAGTTTAAATCGGCGGTAACTTAAGGCGACGTAAATCGTTTGTCAATGAAAGATTTGAAAAAAAAGAGTTAAAAGGCGGCTTTTTCCGGCAGTCTCCGTTCGGGAACGTATACATGAGGAATTTTATCTTCATTCCATTCACTGGAAACGTATAGGTTGCAAAAGCAGCTTCCGTAGTCTCGGACGTCTGCTTCACGGTAGAGGCAAGGACATATGATATCCCGATCATTGTCACGATTTCCTGAGGCCAGGCGGCACGGACAGGCGGTGTATCCGTATCGCTGCTTATTGACGAGCAGATCGTTCAGGATAGACAGGACCCATTCCTTATCCCGGTTGAAAAAATAGCCCTTGGGTTCCTGAGCTTTTTTTAATAAATCGTAAAGTTCAGACGGCGTCATGACAGTCCCAAAGCCTCCCGAATATCATTCTCCTTGAAGCCGATAATGACTTTATCGCCGATGAGAATGGTGGGAAAGGACCGTTGCGGATTATATTGAATCACTTCATTTAAAACCGCTTCCCTCTGTGATCCCTCCAGAAGATCAACATCGGTAGAATCAAAAGATATATTGTTGTCGGAAAGAAACTTTTTTGCCGCTTTGCAGTGACTGCAGGTACTGAGCGTATAGATGCGAACCTTTATAGACATCATAAACCCCTTTTTTTGATGAGCACTATAATGAGTTCTTCGATGGAATGTCAAGCTCAACCTTATCGCAAAAAAAACAAAGATTTATTGACAAGGACCTTCAATTCATATATCAACAAAACCTCATTTAAGGAGAGATAAAATACTTTATGAAACATAACAGTATTATCGCTTACGAAGGTTTTCCATTTATTCTTCTTTCCCTCCTTTTGACGCTTTGCGCCGCTTTCTTCGGATTCTATAGGTTGACGGCTTTACTTGCCGGAATTACAGTATTCATAGTTTGTTTTTTCCGAAATCCACAAAGGCATTTTAAGGACGAAACGGGGTTAATCATTTCTCCGGCTGACGGCAAAGTGATAAGAATTGAAGACGTGGATTTAGACCAAAGCATTCGTGGAAAATATCGAAAAATAAGTATATTTATGAACGTCTTCAACGTTCATGTCAATCGCGCTCCTTGTGAGGGACGCATTGAAGCGATTCAGTATCACCCCGGGAAATTTCTATCCGCTAATTTGGACAAAGCCTCTTTAGAGAACGAACGAAACGAAATTCTCATCAGGACCGGAACCGGTCAACGGGTCTGGGTCGTGCAGATCGCAGGACTCATCGCACGAAGAATTGTCTGCTGGGTTAAAAAAGAGGAAATTGTGAGTAAAGGGCAGAGAATCGGTCTGATCAGATTCGGTTCTCGTGTTGAAGTCTTTGCGCCTCCCGAATCGGAAATTATCGTCCGAGTCGGAGATAAAGTTCGCGCAGGCCAGACACCTCTGGGTTATCTGAGATGAATAAAGAGCCCCGCATCAGAAGGATCCGGATTAAAAAAGGAATCTATGTCCTGCCGAATCTCTTCACCACAGCCAGCCTTTTCATGGGATTTTATTCTATTATCGCCTCTATTCAGGAAAAATTCTATCTGGCCTCCATTGCTATCTTGATTTCACTCGTCTTTGACAGCCTGGACGGACGTATTGCGCGTATGACCAACACGACCAGTAAGTTTGGCGCGGAATATGACTCCCTATCCGATCTTATTGCCTTCGGGCTTGCGCCGGCTTTGTTGGCCTACATCTGGGCCATGTCCACCTATGGAAAACTAGGCTGGATGGCAGGCTTTCTGTTTGTCGCCTGCGGAGCGCTGAGGCTGGCGAGGTACAACATTCAGATCGGACTCATCGACAGCAAAGTATTCAACGGTCTTCCGATCCCGGCGGCCGCCGCAGTCATCGCCACAACTGTTATTTTTTTCGATCATATCGGTGTGGAGGGAACTTTCCATCATCCAAGCATTATGATCCTGGTTGCTGTTTTGTCGTTGCTGATGGTCAGTAATATCAAATATTACAGTGGAAAAGACATGAAACTGTTCGCACGGATGCCGTTTATGACGTTTCTCGTGGTTCTCGGCATCCTGCTGGTCATCATCTATGCGCCCGAAGTCATGATATTCATCATTATGATTGGCTATGCGATATCAGGACCCATCTGGTGGATATTCAAGTTTATTCGCCTCGTTACCGGTAAAAAATCAGATGCGGATTCAAATGCACAATAGGAAATGAGGAATTTGACGGACATCGGGTTGAAAAGGCCGATATTAAGTATATGCGGATAACGGCTGGAGAGGTAAAAGGAAGAACACTTTATTTTCCGACCAAATCCGGACAGAGACCGACAACGGATTTTTTACGTCAGGCTCTCTTCAATCTTCTGGGCGCGTTGGCGGATAAAACATTCCTTGATGTTTATGCCGGCTCCGGCAGTGTTGGATTGGAAGCGGCCAGCCGAAAAGCCAAACAGGTGGTCTTTATCGAGAGACACAAGGACTGCATCGCAGCGATCCATGAAAATGTGAAGCGATTAGGTTATGCACAGAAAGTTCTTGTCCTATCCGCAGATGTCCGCCAAGGGTGGCGGACCCTTTTTGAAAGAGGGTTTCAGTTCGACTTTATTTTCGCCGATCCTCCCTACGAACGGGGATTAATAGCGAAATCAGTTGAAATTCTTTCTGAATATCCCGTTTTAAAAGATGACGGTGTTTTTATACTTCAGCATTCTGTCAGAGAGGAGACGGGCACGTTGAACGAAGGCTGGTTTATGGCGGATCAGCGGCGCTATGGGGACACATTCTTGACATTCGTAAGGAAGGTTGATTCATGACACAGGAAAAAGTTGGTGGAAAAGTTGCCGTTTATCCGGGTTCGTTTGATCCGATCACCAATGGCCATGTTGATATCATAAAAAGAGGAAGCCGCATATTTGATGAAATCATTGTGCTGGTCGCGTTCAATCCGAACAAATCTTCGATGTTTTCCGTAGAAGAACGTTGTCAGTTTATTCGTGACATCTTTGATGGTATGGATGGAATCACGGTGGACAGCCATGATGGTTTGCTCATTGATTATCTGATGAGCTCCGGCGCTACGACCATTTTACGCGGCATGCGCGCACTGTCGGATTTTGAATACGAATTTCAAATGGCTTTGATGAATCGGCGGCAGACTAAGGATATCGAAACAGTTTTTTTAATGAGCGGGTTTCAATGGTTCTATACAAGCTCCAAACTGATCAAGGAAGTGGCCAGCCTGGGCGGTTCGGTCGAGGGGTTGGTGCCGGATAACGTTCATCAGAAATTGCTTGAAAAGTACAACGCCAACGGAAAGAGGTAGAAAAATTCATGGGAGGTCTTTTCGGAATTGTAGGAACCGGTAACTGTGTTCAGACCCTCTTTTACGGCACGGATTATCATTCTCATCTCGGAACGGAACACGGCGGAATGGCCGTTTACGGAAAGGCGGGATTTTACAACACCATTCACGGCATATCACAGGCTCAGTTCAAATCCCGCTTTGTGGATGACTATAAGAAGATGGACGGCTGCTATGGGATCGGCGCCATTAGCGACGATTCGCCACAGCCGCTGATCTTTCGTTCAAAATTCGGCCTGTATGCTGTTGTGGCGACCGGTCTTATTACCAATAAAAATGAACTGATTTCCGAATTGCTCAATGAGGGGGCGTCCTTTACGGAAGTGGCCGGCGGCGGAGTCAATAACTCGGAAATCGTCGCGTCGCTCATCAATCGGGGAGACAATATTGTGGAAGGGATCGCTTCCATGCGAGGAATCATTGAAGGATCCATCTGCGTTCTGGTTTTGACGCCGGAAGGAATTTACGCCGCACGGGATAAAGTCGGCAGGTTTCCTTTGGCCCTGGGACTAAGCCGCGATCCGGAAAAACCTTCTTTTGTCGTTGCAACCGAAGCCAGCTCGTTTGAGAATCTGGGGTATCAATTAGACCGATTTCTGGGGCCCGGGGAAATCGTGCTTTTGTCTTCCGAGGGGATTCGGCAATTAAAGCCGGAAGGCACGGAGAAAAAAATATGTTCGTTTTTGTGGATTTACACGGGTTATCCTTCTTCCGTTTATGACGGCATCAGCGTGGAGCGGACCCGGGAACGCTGCGGAGGCCTTTTAGCAAAAAGAGACAATGTGCAGGCGGATTTTGTCGCCGGTGTTCCGGACTCGGGTGTCGGTCACGCCATCGGTTATGCCATGGCTTCAGGGATTCCTTACAGACGGCCCTTGGTCAAATATACGCCCGGTTATGGACGCAGCTATACGCCGCCAACTCAGGATATCCGTGACCTGGTGGCGACGATGAAGCTTTCCGCCGTCCACGACGTCATATCCGGAAACCGGATGATTATCTGCGATGACTCCATCGTTCGCGGCACGCAGTTAAAAAACTATACCATTAAAAAACTCTGGGACAACGGCGCCCGGGAAATCCATATTCGCCCGGCCTGCCCCCCTTTGATGTATCCCTGTATTTATGCCTCCTCGACCCGTTCCGTATCGGAACTTGCCTGCAGAAAGGCGATTTCCGCTCTGGAAGGCAAAGCGCCTGATGATCCGGGACAGTATCTCGACCCGGAATCCGAGCATCACGCGAGAATGATCGAATGGATCAGGCAGGATTTAAACGTCACGTCACTGAAATTCATGCGCATTGAAGACATGATCGAAGCGATTGGCCTGCCGGCGGATCAGTTATGTCTTTACTGCTGGCTGGGAAGATAGGTTCAGTCAGTCGTCGGCGATTGATCGGATGCCTTCGCTGCAATAAGGCGGGCGATGTCCATGCGGACCGTCCGCTTTTTTAATCATTGAGATGATCCGGACAAAAAAATAAATTTATCGTTGCCCGGCGTCCGCCGTGCGTGTTATAAATTTTAAAATTTGAAAGGCGGCAAAGCATGGAATCCCACTCAAAAAGAAGAAAGACAAAAGCCATCAGGCTCGGGAATGTCACGATCGGTTCACAAGCCCCGATCGTTGTGCAATCAATGACCAACACCGACACCCGGGATGTCAACGCCACCTGTGATCAGATTCAAGCTCTTGTTGATGCGGGGTGTGAAATTGTTCGCGTTGCCGTTATCGATTCGGACTGTGTTGAGGCACTGGGCGATATCCGGAAGAGGATATCCATTCCCTTGATTGCCGATATCCACTTTCATTACCAATTGGCCATAGACGCGATCTGCAAGGGGGTTGATGGCATTCGCATCAATCCGGGAAATCTGTCCAAAGACAAAATTGCGGAAATCGTCAAAGTCGCTAAAGAGCATCAGACCGTCATCCGAATTGGCGTCAATGCCGGGTCGCTTCAGAAGGACCTTGTTTTGGACTATGGAGGCGTGACCGCCCAAGCCTTGTGTGAGAGTGCCATGCGGAATATTCGCATGTTTGAAGATCTGGGGTTTGACCGATTCAAACTCTCCTTAAAATCCTCAGATGTTCCGATGATGATCGATGCCTACCGGATGATCGCCGATAAAACGGATTACCCGCTTCATCTGGGGGTGACCGAAGCGGGCAGCCTGCTGCAGGCTGCCGTTAAATCCGCCATTGGAATCGGCACGCTTCTGCATGAAGGCATAGGTGACACGATTCGTGTTTCGGTAACTGGTGATCCCTGCCAGGAGCTTCCCATCGCTTTTGGAATTCTCAGATCGCTCAAAATCAGGCAAGTCGGCCCTGAAATCATATCCTGCCCGACCTGCGGGCGCTGCCAGATCGACCTTCCGGAACTGGTTTCCAAGGTCGAAAAAGCGCTGGCGGGGCGCAAGGACTACATCAAAGTGGCGCTCATGGGATGTGTCGTAAACGGTCCGGGTGAAGCGGCGGAAGCGGATATCGGTATTGCGGGCGGCCAGGGTTTTGGGATGATGTTCAAAAAGGGCGTCGCCTACAAAAAAGTGGAAGAGAATGACTTCGTCGGGGTGCTGCTCGAAGAGATTGCATCCTTGGACAAGGAAAAATAAGGAGGCTCAATGCGTTATTCGGAAATGCACCTGCCCACCGGACGGGAGGTTCCGTCGGATGCGGAGGTGATCAGCAATCAGCTTATGATCCGGGCAGGAATGATCCGGAAATTGACCAGCGGCATCTATTCCTATCTGCCGCTCGGCTGGCGTGTGATTCGTAAAGTGGAACAGATCATTCGCGAAGAAATGGATCGGGCCGGCGCCCAGGAGGTGCATCTGCCGATGGTTCAGCCCGCTGAACTGTGGCAGGAATCCGGACGCTGGACCTACTATGGCAAGGAACTGCTCAGGTTCCGTGACCGGAACGATCGGGACTATTGCCTCGGTCCGACGCATGAAGAAGTCATCACCGATCTGGTGCGACATGATATTAAAACATACCGCCAGTTGCCGAAAAATCTCTACCAGATTCAGACGAAGTTCCGGGACGAAGTCCGTCCAAGGTTCGGTGTGATGCGGTGTCGCGAGTTCGGCATGAAGGACGCTTACAGCTTTGATGCGGATGAGGCAGGCGCTGAAAAAAGCTATGAAAAAATGTTTGACGCCTACCATCGGATTTTCAATCGATGCGGATTGAAATTCCGTTCCGTGGAGGCGGACTCCGGCAGTATCGGCGGAAGCTTTTCTCACGAGGTTATGGTTTTAGCGGATTCCGGTGAAGACGCGATCGCTTTTTGCGAAAAATGTCAATATGCCGCAAATTTGGAAAAGGCGGAATGCGTTAAACCGGAAAAGATCTCCGCACCGGCCGACACCATGATGAAGATGGAAGAAGTTGCAACACCGAATGTACGAACCATCGAAGAAGTCAGCGCCTATCTTTCGGTCTCTCCCGACCAAATCGTCAAAACGCTCATCTATAACGCAGACGGAAAACCCTGTGCGGTTCTGATCCGGGGGGATCTAGACGTCAACGAAATCAAAGTGAAAAATTATCTCGGAGCAGCCGATCTGGAGCTTGCTGACGATGAGATGATTGAGCAGGCGACCCGCGCGCCGAGAGGCTTTGCGGGAGCGGTGGGCATTCAATGCCGCGTTATCGCTGATTACTCGGTTTTGAATCTTTTGAATTTCGTGACCGGCGCTAATCGTCAGGATTATCATCTCAAAAACGTCAATCCCGGAAGAGATTTCAACGTGGAGGCCTACGCTGATCTTCGATTCGTGAAACCGGGCGATGCCTGCCCGCGATGCAAAGGACAGATTTCATTTGCTCGCGGAATCGAAGTCGGACATGTCTTCAAGCTGGGAACCAAATACAGTAAGGCCATGAAAGCGACCTTTTTGGACAAGGACGGCAAGGAAAAGACGATGATCATGGGCTGCTACGGCATCGGCGTCGGAAGAACGGTTGCGGCCTGTATCGAACAGAATTTTGACAAGGATGGAATCATCTGGCCCATGCCGCTTGCCCCTTTTGCCGTGGTGGTTACGCCCGTCAATGTCAACGAACCGGATGTCATGAAAGCGGCGGAATCCATCTATTCCGAATTGCTGGAAACGGGGCTTGACGTTCTTCTGGATGATCGCGACGAACGGGCGGGGGTGAAGTTTAAAGACGCAGATCTGATCGGCGTTCCGCTTCGGATTACGGTGGGGTCGAAAAACCTGAGTTCGGGAAATGTGGAGCTGAAAATTCGTCGAACCGGCGAAAATCGCCTCTATTCGATCAAAGAGGTCGCTGCGGAAGCGCTAAAAATAACCAGAGGAGAGTAACCGCCCCAATAGACTCCGGTTCATCAAAAGACGGGAACCCGTATGCTAAGAATAACCGACATTCTGGATAAAGCCCAGGTCTATCTTCAGGCCGAAGAACTGGAGATGATCGAAAAGGCTTATATCTATTCCGCAACGGTGCATCAGGGGCAGGTGAGGCTCTCCGGCGAACCCTATCTGACTCACCCTATGGAAGTGGCTGGTATTCTGACGGACATGAAAATGGACTCTGCAACGATCATCAGTGGTCTATTGCATGACACCATTGAAGATACTCTGACGACCCGGGAACAGATCGAGCAGGAATTCGGTAAGGATGTTGCCTTTCTGGTCAACGGCCTGACAAAATTAAGCAGAATATCGTTTGCGTCCCAGGAAGAGCGACAGGCGGAAAACTTCCGGAAGATGATTCTGGCTATGTCATCGGACATCCGGATTCTCATGGTTCGTTTGGCCGACAGAATTCACAACATGCGGACGCTTCAGTACCAAACGCCCGACCGGCGGATTTACATTGCCCGTGAGACGATTGACGTCTATGCGCCGCTGGCCAATCGTCTGGGAATCAACTGGATGAAAATGGAACTGGAGGACCTCGCCTTTCAGTATGTCTCACCCGATACGTACAAAGAAATTGCCACCCGGGTCGCGAAATCCAACGAATCGCGCAACCGGTATACGGAAGAAGTGAAGGCCCTTATCGCGCGGGAACTCGAAAAACTCTCGATTGCCGGCGAGGTAGAAGGACGAGCCAAACATCTTTATGGCATCTACAAAAAAATGCATGAGCAGCACATCAATTTCGATGAGGTCTATGATGTCATCGCCTTTAGGATCATCCTGGATTCAGACAAGGAAAAGAGCTGCTATGAGGCGCTTAGTATCGTGCATGCCTTATGGAAGCCGATTCCCGGTCGTTTCAAGGATTACATCGCCATGCCGAAAGCCAATAATTACCGCTCGCTTCACACGGCCGTGATCGGTCCCTACGGAGAACGTGTGGAAATCCAGATCCGCACTCGCGCCATGCATGAATGGGCCGAGAAGGGTATCGCGGCGCATTGGCGCTACAAAGAGGGCAAGGCATTCCACGACAGTGAAGATAATCAAATTAAAAAGCTGCGTGAAGCCCTTGAGATTCAACAGGACATTAAAAATCCCAAAGAGTTCATGTCCAACCTGAAACTCGCGCTTTTTCCCGAGGAGGTCTATGTGTTCACTCCACGAGGCGACGTGAAGTCGTTTCCCAAAGGGGCAACCCCCATCGATTTTGCATACAGCATTCACACGGATGTAGGCAATTCGTGCATCGGCGCGCGAGTCAACCGGACCATCGTTCCGCTGCGATACCAGCTTCAAAACGGAGATCAGATTGAGATCATTACACAAGCGGGACATCACCCGAGCAAAGACTGGCTTAAGTATGTTGTAACCTCCAGGGCGATTTCGAAGATCCGCAACTGGATCAACGCAGAAGAGAAGAGCGGGTCTCTTTTGCTTGGCCGTGATCTGCTCGATAAGGAATTCAAGCGAAACCACCTTAAATTCTCCAGTTGTATAAAATCGGATGAAATAAAAAAAATTCTGGAAGAGTATTCCCTTGTGACGGTCGACGATCTGATCTCTCAGGTCGGTTACGGACGGATTTCCCCCAGACAGGTCGTGAATCACTTTATCGCGGAGGGCGGGGCGAAGGAGGAAGAAAAAAAGGCGGAGAAGCCAAAAAGGAAAAGCGCAACGCCGTCTCTCGGCATATCTCTAACCGGCATTGAGGACGTGATGGTCAAGTTTGCCAAATGCTGCAACCCGATTCCAGGTGACGAAATCGCAGGTTATATTTCTCGCGGCCGCGGGATTACCGTTCACACACAGAATTGTGTGCATTTAAAAAAGCTCGATGCGGAACGGATTGTGGATGTCAACTGGGATCTCAAACAAAAGCACGCTCATCCCGTACATATCAAAGTGGTCTGCGATGATCGCAAAGGCGTGCTGACGGAAGTGAGTTCAGTCATCTCGTCCTTCGACGTCAACATCAGTTTCGCGCAGGTGGAAACCATCGACATGATTGCCACCTGTCTATTTGTTATCGATGTTTATGACATTCAACAGCTGCAATCCATCTTTTCCGCCATTCGTCAATTGAAAATGGTTCGCATGGTCGAACGCATTCGAAAAATCTGAAAAAAGCAATGATCAAGGTATTTGGAGGTTGACAAAAACGCACGCACTGCGATAAGCAGGCGCTACCGCCGTATGCGGGAAAAATCCACGGAGTGAGAAAATGATGAAGAATTATCGCAGATTTACCTATCTGCTGCTTGTTATGATCGCCGGATTATCGCTAATCGGCGCTGTGCCTGTCGAAGCACAATCTCCCAAACCCGTTGTCGTTGTGGATCCCGCTCACGGTGGTGAGGATTTCGGCGCTGTCGGCATCGATAAAGTTGCTGAAAAAGATATTACGCTCGTCCTTGCAAAGCGCCTTCAGCAGGAATTGCAGCGTGGCGGAGCTTGTGAGGTCATCCTGACTCGCGATACCGATCAAACCGTGTCAGTTGAGCAAAGAAGGCAAAGAATCGAAGCGCTCAAACCGGCCATCGTTTTGAGCCTCCATGCCAATGCCGGTTTTGGGAAGGTCGCATCGGGATTTGAGTTATATTACCCGGGGCTGGGAGCGACTACATCTTCATCGTCCAAAACAATATCCAAGGTAGAGGCTGCCTCAGTAAAACTCTTAAACGATACGGTAAAATTCGCCCATCTGCTGAGAAAAAATCTTGACGCGTTGTTTCCGAGGCAGGGGCGAGGCTTACGGGAAGCCGATCTCGTCCTGATGGAGGGCTTAAACGTTCCGGTTGTTTCCGTTGAAATCGGCTTTCTTACAACGCCGGATGAAAAGAAGAAACTCTCGGATGAAAAAATCCGGACTCGCATTGTCCGAGCGTTGGCCGACGCTGTAGAAGCCTATTTCAGGTGAACCATGCTGGAAAGAAGTTTTAATCGACAGGCCGATGAGCTACGCCTCCTCCGGATGACCACGCCGTATTTAAATCATGCCCCCGGGTCGGTTCTAGTTGAATTCGGTAACACGAAAGTCCTTTGCGTAGCGTCGATAGAGGACAAAACGGCGTCTTTCTTGAAAAATACAGGAAAAGGGTGGTTAACTGCGGAGTACGCCATGCTGCCCATGTCAACCTCGACACGTTCGCAACGGGAGGCTTCCAGGGGCAAAATCGGAGGCAGAACGCATGAAATCCAACGCTTGATCGGGCGCTCGCTTCGTGCGGTGACAGATCTGACGAAACTTGGTGAAAGGACCATCTACATCGATTGTGATGTCATTCAGGCAGACGGAGGGACGAGAACCGCCTCGATATCAGGAGCCTTCGTGGCACTGGTCGGCCTGCTCAGAGATCTGAAAGCAAAGCGGTTGATTGACATGATACCCATTCATGACTCGGTCTCCGCAGTCAGTGTCGGCCTGATCGACGACACCGTCTTGCTGGATCTGGATTATTCTGAAGATTCACGCGCGGATGTAGATATGAATTTTGTGATGACGGGTTCCGGTTTGTTTATCGAAGTTCAGGGGACAGCGGAACATAAGCCTTTTTCAAAAGAACAGATGAGCAGGATGACTGAAACGGCGAGCGCAGGCCTGCGAAAAATAACGACCTATCAGGCGGATATTTTGGGAGACTGGCGCACGTGAAAATGATTTTTGCGACAAAGAATGAAGGAAAGGTGAGAGAAATATCCGAAATGCTACAGACGACGGGTATTGAGGTGATTTCTCTTGCCGCCTGTCCGAATGCGCCGGAAATTATCGAGGACGGATCCTCCTATTTTGAAAATGCATTGAAGAAGGCACGCATCATATCAGAGTATACAGGCGAAACGGTTTTGGCGGATGACTCCGGTCTCGAGGTCGATATACTTGGTGGTGAGCCCGGCATTTTTTCTGCGCGATACGCCGGCGAGAATGCGACGGATGAAGATAACAATGCCAAGCTGCTTTCAAAGCTAAAGGACGTGCCGCCGGAGAAAAGGACAGCTTCGTTTTTTTGCGCACTGGTTTTCTATTCGCCCGACGGAACATATGAAGCTTTTGAAGCGAGATGGCCGGGCATCATCATCGATAACGGCAGAGGCGCCAATGGCTTCGGCTATGATCCGATCTTTTTTGTTCCGGATCAAAATAAAACGGCAGCCCAATTACCGCCCGAAATCAAAAACATCATCAGCCATCGAGGGCAGGCGTTTGAAAAACTCAAAGGCTATCTCATAAATAATTTGTAATGCCAGACGGGGCGTAGCGCAGCTTGGTAGCGCGCCTGCTTTGGGAGCAGGATGTCGCAGGTTCAAATCCTGCCGCCCCGACCAGATACCATAAAGCCCCATGAAATTGAATTTCATGGGGCTTTTGCGTTGAGTCTGAAAAGACGGGTTATCGTTCGATGAAAGTGATTTCCACGCGACGGTTCTGATTTCGGCCTTCGACAGTGTCATTGCTGGCTAAAGGTTTTCCATCGCCCATTCCGCGAAGCTCGAAAGACACGTTTTTGTAACTCATGCCGAGTTTCATCAGATTGGTCGCAACAGCCGACGCGCGATCCAGTGAAAGCCTCAGGTTGTGAGCGGGATTATCCAGTTTGGTTGTATCACAATGTCCCTCAATTACGACGTTGCCCTTGCTGTCTTTGATGGATGAGTAGAATGCTTTGAGGCGGATTAACTCTTTCGGGCTTAGCCTGTATTTCCCTGTGTCGAAATAGACCGTGAAGGTTTTTGCCGATTGCTGCACTGAAGCGGGTTGGATCGGTGCTTTTTTTCCGGTCTCGACAGCCTTGGGAGCGTCGGGTTTTACGGCTGACGTGGCAGAAGCGACTTTTTCCTCTTCTGCAGGAGCAGCTGGCGCTGCTGCCGCAATGGCGGCTGCTTCTTTGGCGGCCTGTGCTTTCTTTTCAGCGCAGGCTTTTCGAGAGGCGCGACGGACGCCTGCAATCGGTTTCTCTTCGGGGGCTGCGGGTTTTACGGAGACAGGGGCTTCGGCTGCCGCGGGAGCGGTTTCCTGGGGTGCAACAGATGCGGCAGGGGCAGGGGCTTCTGCTTTGGCCACGGCTGCTTTAGGCGCCTTGAGGTTTCGCACGACGATAACGCGGTTATCCGGCGTCTCCTTGTTCGACTGCCACAGTTCATTGTCGTCTTCTACATAAAATTTCCAATCCACAATATTGCTGTCCGGTTCGATAACCCAGGCGCAACAGGTTTTTTGAACGAGCGGCGGTTCCGTGCCCGGCTTGACGGGGGCTTTCTGTTCCTGTAAGGAAAGCAGTTCGTCACGATTTGGAAGCCTCCAGTCGTCGAATCCGGCCACCGTGAGGCTTTCCACGGTTTCAACCACAGAATCAACCGTCAGGTCTTTTGCAGAGTGGATAAGCCACTGCAGGTTCGTTTTGGTGTCGGCTACCAAGCCGTCATTCGTCGACTGAAAACGGATGACGATCGGTTTGGCAAGCACCAGATTCTGTCCGGCTTCAAGGGTTGTAATCTTCTGTTTAACCTGGGTCTTCCACTTATCGGAAAGCGGTGTGACAGTGTAATCGGACATGGGCATCAGTCCCGTCAGGCGGAAAACACCGTCGGCGCCGGTTTTGGTTTCAAATTGCTCATACCCCTCTGTAGGTTGCACCTGTTTGAAGATAACGGATAGCCCGGCGATCGGTTTTCCCTGACCGTCGGTGATTTTTCCCTCAACCCCCGCGGTTTTGTCGCCGCAACCGGTAAAAAGAAGGCCGATCAGTAAAGCAAACATGATGCGATGCGCAATTTTCATAATGGCTACTCCTTAAATTTCAGTTTGAAATAAACAACAATTATGATGTTGCTAGTCTAAAAATTTTCGTAACAATCTCATAATATTAAAATTTATTCAATAAAAAAATACTCCGCAGCAACATTCGTCCCCTGAAAGCTGGAATCTGATGACTCTGTTGATTATCAGAATTCGCCTTGTTTTCAAGCTAAAAATGGGTATGATGCGCCAAAAAAAATCAGGAGATTCCTATGAAAATATTTATCGTAACGGGAATGCCTGCCTCAGGGAAGAATATGGTGGCAGAATTTGCGCGTGAACATCGCTATCCGTATTATTCAACAGGGAATATCGTCAGGGCCGAAATAAATAAAAGAGGACTGACTCCCGATCCGGAAACATCCGCAGCGGTATCGACGGAGCTACGCGGCGAGGATGGATTGGGGGTCACCAAAAGGGCTGTGTTGGAAGCTCTTGAGGAAAAAGCCGATCTGGTTTTCATAGAAGGCATCCGGTCCTGGCAGGAGGTCGAGTGGATTCGAAGCATAACACCCTGTACCGTCATTGCGGTGGTTGCGCCTAGCGAACTCCGCCTGGAAAGAGTGAAAGCACGAGGACGGCAAGACGATTCAGCGGAGCATTTCACAAAGCGGGATCGGCGTGAAATTGACTATGGTGTCGCCGTGTGCATTGCTCTGGCGGACGCCTACGTTGTCAATGACGGGTCAATGGAGGCGGCGCTGGCGCAGCTTGAGTCTATTGTAGAAATGAAATAGACGGCTCAGATTTCCGTGTTGAGCACATTTTCCACTTCAGCGCGTATGCTTTTTAGTCTTTCCGGAGATGACGCCTCAAATCGAAGAACAATGACCGGTTGCGTATTGGATGAACGAACCAGGGCCCAGCCGCCTTCGAACGGAATGCGAATTCCGTCGATGGTAATGGTATCCGGATTATTCTGATACCGGCGCTTAATATTATTTACAATGTTTCTTTTTTGATCGTCTGTGCAGTCGATACGGATTTCAGGGGTGGCGAAGGTCATCGGAACGTCTGAAAGCAGCTCGCTTACAGTAGCGCCGGTCTGTGAAAGGATTTCCAGAAGCCGCACAGCCGCATAGATGGCGTCGTCGTAACCGAAATAGCGGTCGGCGAAAAAAAGATGTCCGCTCATTTCCCCGCCCAGTGCCGCTTTTTCTTCCTTCATTTTTGCTTTGATCAGTGAATGACCCGCCTTCCACATGATCGGCCGTCCGCCGTTTTTTCGAATATCGTCATAGAGAACCTGCGAACACTTTACTTCACCGATGATGGCCGCGCCGGGGCGGTCTTTTAGAATTTGCCGCGCGAACAACAAAAGCAGCTTGTCTCCCCAGATGATCTCTCCGTCATTACTGATGACGCCGATGCGATCGGCATCTCCGTCGAAAGCAATGCCGAGATCGGCTTTCGTTTTGGAAACGCACGCAATGATATCCCGTAGATTGTCTTCTACAGTGGGATCGGGAAAATGGTTTGGAAAGCGCCCGTCCGGCTCGCAATACAGTTGCGTCACGTCACAGCCGAGACGTTTGAGCACAGGGAGCGCGAAACGTCCGCCGACGCCGTTTCCTGCATCGAGAACAACTTTAAAGCGTTTGTCGATCCGGACATTATCGCAAAGATAGGTCCAGTAAGATTCCGTAATGTCGAGGGTTGAAGTGTTTCCGAAGCCGGTCGAGTAATTTTCAGTTTCCATAATGGTGCAAAGCTCTTGAATGTCGTCACCGTAAATGGAGTCGTTACCCACGCAGATTTTGAATCCGTTGAATTCCGGCGGATTGTGGCTTCCCGTGACCATTACGCCTCCTCCGGTCTGAAGGTCTCGAATAGAAAAGTACAACATCGGCGTCGCACACAGGCCGATGTTGATTGTATTGATACCCGAGGCGGTAAGGCCGCCAATGAGATGCTTCTGATAGTCCTCCGAGCTCAGGCGGCAGTCCCGACCGACGCTCATGGTCTTTACGCCTTTTTGCCGGGCGAAGGTTCCAATAGACCGTCCCAGATCGAAAACAAAGGATTCGTTCAAGTCGATATCCACTTTTCCACGCACATCATATTCTCTGAAAACATTTCGGTTCAAGATCTGCTCCTTGTGTCAGGATATAGCTTTTCTATTAATTTTCTTTCCACTTTGAGGTGATGCGACCTCGTATAAAAAAAACCTGCGCCTGTCAATCTTTATGAATCGCAGGCAAGGCGAAGGCCGGTGTTTGTCGGCGTCAATTCCGACAGTAAATTCCTGACGCTTTCTAAAACCTCATCGGCGCCGGCTTTTATAAAGTCATCCCGTTTACAGCGGCCGGTTAGAACGCCGATTGTAAAGGTCCCGACGGTCTGTCCCGTTTCGATGTCCAGCGGGTGATCACCGATCATAATGGTTTCTTCCGGTTTTGCGTCGAGCATTGATATCGCCCGTCCCAGATGATCCGGATGAGGTTTTACATGTTCGACATCCTCTCTGCACAGGACGATGTCACAGACATCGTGAAGATCGGGGAAAACCGTCTGGATCGCCTGTTTGCAGTTTCTTGTAATGACACCTGTTCGGATTCCGTTCGTTCTGAGCGTGTCGAGCAGGGGGCGAACTCCGTCAAAAATTTCGCCGCTTGCTGCCGCAGACATTTCGATCTCTTCGATGAGGCGATAGGCCGTGGCGACAAAAACGCGGGATGAATGTTCGGGTTGCCCGGACAGAATCGATTCGGCCTCATGGATTTGTTCCAGGACATGGCGTTTAGAAAGACGATGCGGTGGCACTCCAAAAGAATCCAAGAGTTCGCCGACGGCACGACGCATTTCGTCAAAATCAATGTTAAGTTTCGCCAGCGTGCCGTCAAAATCGAAAACAATTGCTCTAATTACAGCCTGTCGGAAACGCAATGGACTCATGAAATCTCTTTCTTGCCTGAAAGGTAATGAGGTGCCAGAGTTTTTGTTACGAGGCGGGAAGGATGGATTTCAGGAAATGAGTTTTCGAAGCAGATTTTCAGGAAATTTGTCACAATATGGAACGTCGCCCCCCAAAGAATGTCTTCGCCCCCGTGGCCGTCGGGAATCGGTAGGCAAGGAAATTGAATCTTATATCGAGGGTCGGACGCTCCATTGAGCGAATCGACGGTCAGCAGAGCGTAAGCGTCCGGGTTGAAAAAGACTCGTAGCGGAATGTCGATAATTTTTTCCACTTCCCCGTTCTGACGCGTGTTGAAAGGTGAGGAAATCAGGCAAACCACCGGGAAGATCGTCCGGGCAAAGTAGGTGAGAGAGTAGGTAGGCAAAGCGCCAAGAAAGGAGACATTCAACGGCGATAGGCCGATTTCTTCCCAGGCCTCCCGAAGCGCGTTCATCAGAAACAACTGGATCAATCGATTCTCTTCATCATCAGGATCGACACCGACAAGGCCCACAGGGAGATTGTCGATTGTGCGAATCATGTCCGTTTTCGTAAGAATATGGTGGAGCAGCGAATCGATCGTCGGATCGAACATTCCGCCCGGACAACTGATATCCCCCGACTGGGCGACGCTGTCGGAGCGTTTGATCAGCCGAATCAGGTATTCACCGTTATGATACTCAAGCAACACAACGACGCCAGCTTCTAAATGCTTTCGGATTTTCTGATTGGTTCGGGAAATTTCGGTGTGTTTTTGCGTAAAATCGGTCTGAAAAGTTCCAAGCCGTCGCGCGACAAAACGTGGAAATCCGTCCCGGTCCGAAAGGATGTTGAGATTCATGGCGCGTTCTCCGTTGGGGTATCTATCAATTGCGCGATGATGGTGTTGTACCATCGCCTGTATGGAAATACCGTGATAAATCCGCAATGGCCTCCTTGGGACTGCCCGAATATTTGGAGATGTTTATGCCCGTGAAGCGCCGAAAAATCGCCTGCCGGAATAACCGGATCGTCACTGGAAATGAAGATGGAAGCCGGAATGTTTAAAGGCTCGAAGGAGTCTTTGGAAAGAGTATAGAGGCTGAAATAGTCCCGGTAGGAGGGAAATTCGGGATAGTAGGACATCATCTTTTCCGTCAAATTTAGGCACGTTTGGATTTTGAAAAGCTCTGTAAAATTGTAAAGGTGAGGGAAGGTGTCCTGTTTTTTCTTAAGAGAGCGCTTCCATTTACGAAGAAAGTATTTCCGGTAAATTGCTGGTGCGGAGTCGATGGCCAATGTTGTTTTGTAAGGGTCCAGAGGCGGACTGACGGCAAAAACCCGCCTCAAAGACGGGATCGGATCGGCGGCGTGTCGGATGGCAATTCTCAACGTGAAGTTCGCGCCCAGGGAGAAACCCAGCATATAGACGGGCAGATTTGCGGATAAACCGGACAGCAGACGAACCGCATCAAAGGTTTCATTGAGCAAGGCGCCGTGAAAAAGGCCTTCATTGAGATGGTGAGAGGCGCCGTGGTCCCTCAAATTGAGTCTGGCAATAGAGAAGCCCATCCGGTAAAAAAATATGCCCGCCGCGATGACGTAAGCTGATGACGAAGATCCTTCCCACCCGTGCAGCAAAATAAAAAGACCCCGCGAACGGGGATGTTCGGTGAAAAAGGCCAGTAATTTCGAACCATCGGAGGTTTGTAAGATGCGGGCTTCTGCATTTCGTTCGACTGACGAATAGGGAGGCACGAGAAGATGGGAGCTGGCCAGTATGGACTGAACATGGCGGTTTCCGATCACGGTTCCGGGCCGGAAATGGTTCAATTGGATGTCATCGGTTTGGATCATGGTTTCACACGGTGAAGGTTTCAGGTTTTTTTTCAGGATTCTCCTGCCTTCTCAAAAAAAGAGCCCCGCCCGGTGGCGGGCGGGGCTCGAAGATGCTGGTGGCGGTGCAGGGAATTGAACCCCGGACACTACGGATATGAGCCGTATGCTCTAACCAGCTGAGCTACACCGCCTTGTTTGAAAACCGGTCGTCGCTATACCGGAGAGTGATGCGTTTGTCAACATCTATTGCTCAACATCCAACTCATAGACGACCACAACACTTCGATCAGACAGCGCCGCTCCGACCGACAGTACCACAGCCAGGACAATTTCAGGTTTGCCGTCGTTATCGACATCACGGATAGCGTAATCAGCGACATAACCGTTGATCTTTTTCGTGTGCCAGTTTTCCGCCAGGCCCAGACCGTCCCATTCAAGATTATAGATTTCGCTGGAAGTAAACATTTTGAGATTTTTGAAAAGCCGTCCGACGGGGGAGAGATTTTTAACGATGATAAATTCTTTCTTGCCGTCATTGTTGGTGTCATGGCTCAGGATGCGAAGATTGGCAAAAGCGCTTCGCTCCGTATCGCTGGGATTGTTGCGGTCCGTGTTGGCGATAAAATTATTGCTGCCGCCGTAAGGCGTATCGCTTCGCCACAGGACTTCATCCTGGGCGAAACCGAAGGTGAAAAGACGGATCAGCAACTTGTCTGTTTTTTCTAAAACGCAAAGATAGTCGAGTTCATCCAGTGCGATGATTTTTTCCGATCCACCGGCCGTGATTGTTTCAAGCGCCAGACCATAGACCGAAAGCCCTCGCGGAATTTTTTGCCGATCGCCTTCAATATATTTTCCTTCACGCCAGACGATTTCATAGATCTGCGTGTCGAAGACTTTATCCGAGCCGTAGGTTTGTCCCAGCAGCATGGGGATTTCCGATGAAGTTTCGATGACGCGCAGAAACCAGCGGAGGTTGGAGGCGATGGTGACATACTGCCCATCTTTGAATTGAAGGACGAAGGATTCCAGAAGATTCCTGTTGAGGCAGGTGACAATGATTTCAGGAGTTCCGTCCCGATTGATATCCGCCACATCCACGGAGATATAGTTTAGGTGACGTTTGCCGGCGATCGTCTGAAGCAACTGAAGAGAATCGGTTGTTTTCTGATAAATAAAGATATTGTGTTTATCGATGACAACGGTTTCATTCAATCCGTCCCCGTTGACATCCCCTACGGCCATCCCCTTGAACTCGGTTCGGAATTGCTGGCTCATCCAGAAGCCTTTTCGCTTCAAGGGATCGGGAGAATTGATGAATTCAGGGTTGATGACGGAAGTCAGGGTTCCTTTTTTGCCGCCATCTTTCATGCCCGCGATAATTTGAGCTTCCCGGGACGGCGCGGGGGCGGCAGGTGAAGGAGTCGCGGAGACGGCCGGGGTCGTTTGTACGGGAACAGCCCCGAGAATCCGGCCGACGATCTTTTGTGAAAAGTTATTCATCTTGGGAATAACGTCATCGATTGTTTGGGATTGCGAAAAGAAGTTGACATCGGATTTGCCGGCGGCGACGTCGAGTAGCTTTCCATCGATACTGATGCTCTGGCCGAACTTGGTGATGCTTCCCCAGACGACGAAATTAGCGTCCAGCTTTTTTCCAATGGCTGAAACATCAGCCGAAGAAAGTTCCGAGGCGCCGAATTTTGACAGTTCTTCCTGGACAATGTCTTTGCGGATGACTTCGATCTGATCGGAAGAGGCGATCCGGCTGGAGAGCATGTCGGAGACACCTCTTTTGATGTAGTCGATATTTTCAGCGCTGTGAACGGAAAAAGGAAGCACGACTACCCGATGCTTATCCGCCGCCTGCAAGGGCTGGACAAGAAGAAAGGTCAGCAAACAGGTAATGATGGCTTTTGTAAAATATTTTCGCATAGTTGTTATCTCCGTACGAGCCTTTGAATTTTTGGAATTTTTTCTAACATGGATAACCGGTTTGCACAAGCGTGTTTTACGTTTCAGCCTTTTGACGGAATCACATGGAAAAGGACAGCGAAAAAATGGCAGATGCTGCCGCCGATGACGAATAAATGCCACACGCCGTGGCTGAAGGGAAGTCGTCTCCAGGCGTAAAAAATGACACCGAAAGTGTAAGACAGTCCGCCTGCGACCAGCCAGACAATGCCTGCCGGGGGCAGCGTCTGTGAAAGGGGTTTGATGGCGAAAATGATGATCCAACCCATCAAGACATAGGCCAGTGTCGAGATGATTTTAAAGCGAAATACAAAAAATATCTTCAAGGCGATGCCCGACACAGTCAAAAACCAGATGATACCGAAGAGCGTCCATCCGAGTGGTCCCGACAGGGTGATCAAAAGAAACGGTGTGTAGGTGCCCGCAATCAGAATGTAAATGCAGGAATGGTCGATGATTTTGAAAACCTTTTTCAACTGCGGATGACGAAAACTGTGATAGAGCGTAGATGCGGTGTAGAGCAGAACCAAAGATGTGCCGAAAACGACACAAGCGACTACATGAAGCGCCGATCCGTTAAGGGCCGAGAAGACCGCAAGAAGTGTCAGGCCTGCCACGCTCAGAAGAATACCCAAGCCGTGGGTAATGCTGTTGGCCATTTCTTCTAAGTGATGAATGCGGGTGGAAATTTCCGACATGAAGATCTTCCGTTCCTCAATCAGCGGTCCAGGGCTTCACGGATTTTCTTCGAGCAGTCATCCATGCGGTAAGGTTTCTTAAGAAAGATACTCACGCCCTTGTCCATAATTGCTTTGACCGCGCCGCTCATACTGTAACCGCTCGAAAGAATCACTCTGACCTGCGGATTGATCTCCCTCATCAAATCGATCGCCTCTCCACCGCCCATGCCGGGCATCACGACATCCATGATGACCAGGTCAATCCGATCATATTGCTGTTCATAAATTCGGACGCTTTCTTCGCCGTCCGACGCGGTGATGACCCCGTAGCCGAGAGCCCGAAGCATGGAGCCTGTGACGTCTGTGATGACTTTTTCATCGTCCACCAGCAGAATCGTTTCGTTCCCCGTGTGCTTGCGGACACCGGCAGGTTTATAGGAGGAGACGTGATCCCGATGGTTTCACGGTCCGTGGCCGACAGGGACAGAACACCGGGGCCGTAAT
>CAYUDM010000002.1:63713-111431 GCA_964443625.1 uncultured Smithella sp.
ATGACCGAAGATGAGACCACTTGTACAAAGCAAAGGAGACGTGAGGTGTTTTGGAAGAAGCCGGAAGATGGAGAATCAAGGATGTTTCTCCGTCCGGACTGATCGTTGTTTCCAGCGAACCGGAGTGGGCTCGCACGATTCCCTGAATAGAGGCCAAGTTGAAAAGTCCTTTGGGAACGGAGCCTGAATCGGCAGGCGGCGGTGCTTTGTGCAAATGGCTATGATCGGTCGTCTTCATCGTCGGGCTTTGAAAAGCAATTTGAATGTAAGGTCCTGATTTAATTCCCAGCAGCACGGCCCGGGAGGGATCGACCATGACATTTTCCGTTTTGATATTGATTTGGCCGACGCCTGGCATGCCATTGGCCAGTTGTATCAAAAGTGTGGAGAAGACATGTTCGATCTGTGAAACATCCGCTTCGATCGCCCAGACATAGGTGGAATAGCGTTCATTGATGCGGATTTCATTGCGCGAACGGGAAAATGCCGAAGATGTGCGGGCTAGAATATCGTTCACATCAAGCGTTTTCAGTTCAAAACGCCCGCCGCGCGAGTATTCAAGCAATTGTTCGGTCAGCTCCGTTCCCGAGACGATCTGGTTTTCAATTGCCCGAAGTTTCGTGTGGCGCGGATCGTCAGGTGGGGTGTCGATTAAAAGTAGAGAAACATAGCCCTGGATTCCCATGAGTAAGTTGTTGACGTCATGAGCGACAGATCCCGCCAAGGACGAAATGGCTTCCATCTTGTGAGTATGTTCCAGCTGCGCGTCGCTTTTTTTACTCTCGGTCAGGTCTTCACAGATCAGGAGAAAATAGGGAGGATCCAGTGCGGAAAAGCTGAAACGGATGATTCTGTCTTCACCGGAAGAGTTCGAAACGGCGCAGGTATGGGATCGACTCTGATGCGACTGCAACATTAATATTTTATCGAATCGGAGAATCTGTTCTTTATGGTGAGATTCCATGCCGGGAAATGCCTTTTGAATCCATTCCCGCAGATCGACGGTGGTTTTTGATTCCGGATCGGAATGACTGGTCAGGTAAGTGTTTACAAAAGATATGACGCCGTCGGAGGAAAAAACCACCAATCCGAACGGCATGGCGTCTAAAATTCGCTGATAGAAGTCAGGGGATTTCGTTTGCATGAGAATACCAAACCAAAACTGTCGATGTTTTTTTACTCTTTGACGTGTCTTTCTAAATCATCTTGAGGATTTCGTCAATCATCTGTTGAAGAATCTTCGGAGAGACCCGCCTTGAGGTTTTGAGTTCCTGAGCAAACAGGGAAACTTTGTATTCTTCAATCAGCCAGCGGAATTCATCAATCTTCGCTTTTCTTTCTGCGGAAGTGTGCCGCGAACAACTGTTGTTTAATGCATTGTATTGATTGGAGTAAAGGGCTATTTCGTCCGATTTCTTATTCTGAGCGGCGTAATTGAGACACCCCCGTTCCGCTCGAAGCTCCAGGGCTTTGAGGTATCTGGGAATTTCCTTTTGACGATCAAGGGAATACTGTAGGGAAAAATCCACCGGAACAAGAAGGCGGGTTTCTGAAAGCATGTTGTCCAGAAACTTTGCAACCGGACCGATCAAACGATTGGCCGTCAGCAATTTATGTATTGCATCATAGGTACGCGAATACTGGACTAAAACGGGATCAGCAGCATCCATGAAAATTTGGCCGGTTGGAAGAATATCAGCGGCGATTTTGCGCGCGTGATCTTCAAACGCTTCCCGGGTTCGCCAGAGTCGTTCAAAAAGCTCAGTGATGACCCTGTTCATAAGAGCTTCTTGAATTTTCTTGGGTGGACCGAGTTTTAGCGCAGCGTCTTTTCGCCAACCGGACAACGACACATTCTTTTTGAGTTGACGCATTTGATCCGAAAAGTAAAAACAGTAAAGACGGGAAACACCTGACGGGTGATGCTGTGCGGCCTCCTGAGAATCGCCAAAGAGAGTTAAACGGACAGATCCGTCATCATCGGACAGACCGGGATAGGCATGGCCGATGAGCCCTGTCGCGCCGGTAACAGGAATTTTATCGGGCAACGACCCGAAATCCCATTTCGTTATGGACGATCTTTCCCACTGTTGTCTGAGTTTATCCAGGGCTTTGGATTGCAGTTGTCCGGAAAGCTGATGTTCCAACTCCTGGAGGTCCCGGCTTTCCTTAATCGCAGTCCCGTTTTCATCCACAGCCTGATAAAGGATCGAAAGATGCTGTGGAAGGGCCTCGATTTTCCATAACTCCACGGCAACGGGGACACTAAAGGTCTCCAGAAGATATCGACTTAAAGAAAGCGGGAGTGATGTTTCCTGATCGGACGTCGTGGCGAGAAATCCCTGCGCAATTTTTCTGCCCGGCGGAAGTTTCTGTCTGATGGATTTGGGAAGCATCTTCACCAAAGCAGATATTTTTTCCTCCATCATTGAAGCGAGGTTGCGTTCAATCGCCAGACCCGTCTTTGCCGAAAGCAGGCCGACTGGAATCTTCACCGTAATTCCGTCGTCGGGACGTCCGGGAGAGAACCGGTAGCGGCACGGAAAAACAGCGCGGGAAACGGCAATTTTGTCCGGATATTGAAGCAGGATCTCCTCGTCGGGCCGGTTCAGGAAGAGCTCATCGGGGCTGAACCGCAAAAAAGCGTCCCCACCCCGGTCCTTGATGCATTTTAGAAGAGACCGCATATCCGCGACATTGGGCAGCCTCGCGTCGTATAGGCGGGCAAGTGTGTCATCATCCGCCGCGACACCCCGGGTTCGCAACTTGTCCTCCATTTTTTTAGCTTCTTCCCAGAGTCGGAAATTGTGATCGAGGAAAGCAGGGCGTCGCGTCACTTCGCCGCGGACAAGCGCCTCCCGGATAAAAATGTGTCGCGCTTCTTCCGGCGCGATTTTATCATAGCCAACCGCGCGTCCCTCTATGATGGTCAGGCCGAATAGTGTAACTTTTTCCAGGGCGACGACCTGACCTCGGTTTTTTTCCCAGTGCGGCGAGGAATAACTCCGTTTGCACAGATCTTTCCCTAATTCTTCGAGCCAGTCGATGGAAATACCGGCGGCATGGCGCGCGAATACTCTGGAGGTCTGGGCGATTTCAGCTGCGACGATCCAGCCGGGGCCGTGGTTAAAAAGGGCGGAGCCGGGGTGCAGCATAACGTCGCGGTTTTTGGCGGCGGTATAGATATTTTTTTCCTTTTTTACGGCGATGTTGGATAAATAACCGGCGAGGATGCAGCGATGAATCCGATCAGACATGTCCTGATTCAAAGGAATCGCTTTTTTAATTTTGTTGGGCCCGCCTCCCGGGGGATCTTCAATCAGGATGCCAAGAATTTGAGAAAAGGTGTCACGCCATTCGAACATCCGACGGCGAGACAGAAAAGATTCTCGACAGAATTTCCGTATGCTGCTTTGTGACGGGTTTTGCCCAAGAAGGTGCTGAAACCGGTTCCAAAGATTGACCATTCCCAAAAAATCAGATTCAGGATGCTGAAAGATCGCATGCGCGGCGGACGCCTGATCAAGTTTGTCAAACGGCCGCTCCCTGGGATCGGCGATACTCAGAAAAGAGGCAATGACCGCCACGGCGGCAACGCAATCCTCAGAGCGGGCGGCCAGAAGCATGCGCGAAACTCGCGGGTCCACGGGAAGCCTGGCCATTTCGATACCCACGGGGCTGAGACGAAACGTATCGGGCGAGTCTGAGGCGTCGTCACGGCTCAGCGCGCCTAATTCTTTGAGACTGTCAAGACCGTCTCGAAGACTTCTGGGATTCGGGGGATCGACAAAAGGAAAAGAGGCGACCGGCCCGAGAGGAAACGACAGCATGCGCAAAATAACGCCCGCGAGATTGGCGCGGAGGATTTCCGGTCGTGTAAAACGGACTCGAGTGTTGAAGTCCTCTTCGGAGTATAGCCGGATGCAGATTCCATCGCGAACCCGACCGCATCGGCCTTTACGCTGATCGGCACTGCTTTGAGAGATAGGCTTGACGGGAAGGCTTGTGGTCTGCGTACGGGAGTTGTATTCCAAAAGACGCGCCAGACCGGAATCAATCACATATTTGATGTCGGGAATGGTCAGCGAGGTTTCGGCGATATTCGTCGCGACGATGATTTTCTGGCAGTCCTGCGCAGAAAATACTTTGCGTTGTTCAATATTGGAGAGCCTGGCGTATAGGGGTAAAATCAACCCGGAACATTTTTTTTCCAGAAGACCGCAGGCCTCGCGGATGTCGGATTCACGGGGCAGGAAAATCAGAATGTCTTCGAATCGTCTTTCCCGCTGAAGGCGTTCAACGCAGGCCACCGCTTCCTGGACGTAGGAAGGTTCATCTTGTTCATCGTCGGTAGAGGCAACGGGTTGGTAACGGACTTCTACCGGGTATATCCTTCCAGAAATTTCGATGACCGGCGCGTCATTGAAAGCCTGAGAAAACTTGGCGGTATCGATCGTGGCCGACGTGATTAAAACCTTCAGATCCTTCCTTCGGAGTATCAGCGTGCGGAGATACCCCAGGAGAAAATCGATGTTCAGGCTGCGTTCATGAGCTTCGTCGATGATAATGGTGTCGTAGTTCAGCAGATTGCGGTCCCGCGATATTTCTGTGAGCAATATGCCATCGGTCATCACTTGCACCAGTGAATCCGGAGAGCCCTTTTCTTCAAACCGGATTTTGTAGGCGATCCGGCCGCCGCAGACTTCACCAATCTCAAAGGCGATGCGTTGCGCAATACTGACTGCGGCGATCCGTCGTGGTTGTGTCAGCGCGACGGCGCCGCGCCGTCCGAATCCTGCCGCCAGGCACATTTTTGGGATCTGTGTGGTTTTGCCGGAACCTGTTTCGCCTGAAATTATCGTTACGGGATTTCGGCGAATCGACTCAATAATTCTATCTTTATGCTCGGAGATTGGTAATTCCTCGGGAAATGAAAGCGGTGGGAGGCTGGCCGTT
Organism: uncultured Smithella sp.; assembly: GCA_964443625.1. Taxonomy (GTDB): domain Bacteria; phylum Desulfobacterota; class Syntrophia; order Syntrophales; family Smithellaceae; genus UBA8904. The sequence goes on from CAYUDM010000002.1 coordinate 68,670, forward strand.
CGTCTCATGACCCGGTTGAGCGATTTTTCTATTTTATTTTGGAGGAAAAGCAAACGGTCCCGACTCCGCGACGGATCGAGCTTCATGTCCCGGGAAAGATTGCGCCACTGGCTATGCAGTTTCGAATAATCGGCAATCATCACGTTGTCCAGATCGCGTCTCAGGGATGAGAGCGAAAAGGTTTTGTTGAGGTCGGCAACCACCGGCACACTCCTGGTTTCGGAAATCGTACAGGGGATCTATTTCATAAAGGCATCCGTCCTGTCAACGCGGGAGTGACGATGAACCCTTCCGTAAAGCTTGCCCTTGATAATGTCCGTTGACTTAACCGTCATTGTTATATAAATTGCTGTCAATACCTGAAGGAGCCGCATAACTTGCTGTCCATCACGCTTCAAAAAAACAAGAAACGCTATCTGGCCTATAACAACTGGAGGAGAAAATATTTTTTATCGCAAACCCCGAAAGAAGGGGATGTGGTCTTGCACCTTCTGCCTTGGCTGCTGAGCGTCAACCATCCGCTGGCTCCCGGGTACGTTAAAGAGCTCAAAGAAAGAATTCATGTTTTTCATATTGAGACAATACAGGAGATCCTTCGGAAGGAAGACCAGTATCGAAAGATGTTCGGCATACGCGACGACCGTCTGACCGTTCGTTCTTTGTCGAGGGGACCGATGATAGAAGGCATTTATACCATCGGCTCCGTAGGGACGATCAGCCAGACATCCCACTCCGACTGCGATATCTGGATCTGTATAGATCGCAGCGCATTTTCAGACGATGATCTGTCGTTTCTCAACCGTAAAATCAATTTGATCAAAGGATGGTTTGATTCTCAAATTCGGATGCCGGTCTATTTTTTTCTGACCGACATCGAAGACATCCGGAACTGCCGTTTCGGCCATATCGATTTTGAAAGCAGCGGGACGGCTCAGAAAAACATTTTGAAAGAAGAATTCTACCGGACGTCGATTTTAATTTGCGGAAAGATTCCCTTTTGGTGGGTCTGTTGGGATTCCGAGCTTCCGGTGGACTACAGTGAGGAGTTTCTGAAGAATCAGCAAAGCGATATCGGGGAGGTCGATTTTATCGATCTGGGAGATCTGACCGCCGTGGAACGCTCCGAATTCTACGGGGCCGCGCTTTGGCAGTTGAACAAATCCCTCACGCATCCGCTGAAGTCCATCATTAAGATGCTGCTTTTAAAAATGTTTGTCGAATCTCCCCAGGAAGAGCTCTTATGTCACAAGTTCCGCCGCTGGATCTTTGAGCAGGAAGATCCCCAAGCCCCTGCCGATCCTAGTTTATTTACGATGAAAGCGGTGCTGGATCATTACAATCAGCGGGCCCGGGTGGATCATTTCGAGTTCATGAAAAAATGTTTCTATCTGAGATACGAGATGAAAATGCTCACCGGGGCGCAATCCATCAAAGAAGACGTCGCCTCGGAAGTCTTTAAAACCTATAAATTATCCCGCAAGGATATTTTCGCATTGAATGAGTTCAATTCCTGGCCGCTTTGGGATCAGATTCATTTCGGCGGATTAATGTTTGAATTCGTAACGGATATCTATCGATCCATCGTCGCCATTCAGCAGGGGCAGGGGGATCTGATCGACCCCCGTGATCTGACGATCATCGGCAGGAAACTTTCTTCTTCAATGGATGCCAGAGCCTTCAAGATTCCTCTTTTGCACATTTCCGCGGACAGCGCGAAACTGCCCGTCCTGACCTTCGCACACACCGCGGGACTCTGGCAGGTGCTTGTTCCGGATACGGGAGCGGAACCGGTCATCGCCAATGAGGATGTCGTTTTCTGTTTAGCCTATCTGGTATGGAACGGCATCTTCGATCCCGTACAGACCCGGATGTTTCCCAACCAGACATCCGTGACGCTCCAGGAGTTGATCAACCTCGGTAAATCGATTCGTGACACATTCGGTGTTTATGATATCGCGACGGTTCATTTCAGCCGTTTCTTGGAGGAAGAAACCATATCAAAAATGCTCGTCATTATCAGTTTCGACGATGCGGACTTCACCATGGATATCCGCGATATTCGTGTGGTCTATAAAAACAATTGGGAAGAGATTTTCGTACGTCGCTTTTCTTCGCTTGAAAAAATGAGAATGTTTCTGCTTAAAACGGGAAAAATGTCGGCACGCATGGAAACCTTCTATTACATCCAGCGAAACAACAAATATTATGAAAAAATCATTGAGCGCGCGAAAAACATGATTGCTCAGATTCTGATGGGGCGCTAATGGAAAAGACCGAAATCAAGTTCCATCTCCCCGGGCGCTTCAACCTCCAGGACGCTGTCGATTCTGGCCTGATGGCCGGACGGTATCCGTAAGATCCACACCCAAGTTCCAGTGTCTTTTTCAGACACCTCCGGAGACTGCCTCGTCGTCAGTCGGATACGCTCATCACGGGACTGTGCGGCAGGCTCTTCAATCCGCAAGACGGCGGCGCTGCGACTTTGATTTTTCGCCTCAATCCGTCTGTGCCAGCGCCTTGTTTGACGGTTTTGGAAGATGTTTCCAGCGCCGGACTGATCGTCAATCATCTCGGCGGATACAGTAATGAAAGGTGTCGGACCGAAAAAAAGAATGGTTTCATTGCCCGAAAGCGAAAAAGACTGAGTCCCCGCCAACGCATTGTCAATCAGAAAGGATGCCTGTCCCGGTGGGATATCCACATTATTCGCGAATTTCACCGTTGCCTGAACAAAAACCTGCGGCGTAGCCGAAGGACGAGCCAGGTAAAGATATTCACAAGGCCACGTTTCGGTCTTGACCGGAACACGAAGGCTGGCCCCGGCGGAGAGGGATTTTTTGCCGATCGACCAACTGGAATAGGAGAACAAGGGCCTTTCTACGATTTCTGCCGTTTCAACGAGTCGTTCCGAATGGACACTGGCCTGAAGTGTAGAATCCATTGAAAGGGACTTTTTCATTGTGCGGACTTGTCGGGGTCGAATAATCCAGGGCGGAAGACCGGGTGGATCCAGGCTAAGCGGGATCCGATGGGTTGCCAGATGGATGTCGGCATTTAGCCAATCCTTGCCGCTGGATTGCCAGATGTCGGCTTCCCACTCAAACCGAACCCTGTTTTCGGCAGGAAAGGCCTCAATCCGATAGTGTGGCTTCCATCCGCTTGCGCCAAGAATATAGCTGAACCTTACATTCCACGTTTTCTGAAGATTACCGCTGCATAGCAAAGAGACTTCCCAGGCGGTTTCCTTGTTGCCGGTAGCCTCTTCAAGTCTGTTTTGAAGTTCCCTGATGCGCTCGTCCAACTCTTCCACATCAGAGGTGGTCTGAAACTTTTCCCGGTGCAAACGATGAATGTTTTTCCCGACGGCTTTAGACAGAAGATCGGTGTTGGCGACATTTCCTGCTTTGGCTTTTGTCTGAGATTGCCAGAGCTGAAGCTCTCCCTCAATCGACAAAATTTTTGATTGCAGATCGTTGCGCCGGTTCATCAGAGTCTGAATCTCGCTTCGTAGAGCTGAAATCCTGTCTTCTTCAACGGACTTGACTCGCCGGATAGCGATATTATCGATACGAACATTTTTGGAGTGCCGAAGATCCGTTCGGAAAGTATCCGGATCGGCCTGTGGCGGCAAAATGATGGTGCCGAGGAATCGGCCGTCAGGCTGCGGTTGCAGCGACAGTTCAACCAATTCCTCCACGAAGGCGGACTGAGGGAATAAGGTGGCCTGTGTAACGGTACAACGGCCCGTTTGCGGAAACGCGAGAAAGGCTGAAATCAAGGTAATCATCAGTAATCGATAAAAGGCGGAAAATGACATACTCAGATCCCTCCAGATCAATGATTGAGACTGGCCCAAATATTTTTTGCGATCTTTCTTACTTCCTGCATAATGTCGTTTTCGTCAATTGTCAAAAGCCGACGATTCTCCATCACCGGCCGACCGGCAATAACAACCGTGTGAACATCCGCGCCGGATGCCGCATAAACCAGATGAGAGTATTCGTTATAAACCGGCGTCAGGTGCGGCTTTTTCATATCAATCACGATGAGATCAGCTTGTTTGCCGACTTCCAGCGAACCGACCAGGGCCTCCATGCCGAGGGCTTTGGCGCCACCTAGCGTCGCCATATGCACCATCGTTTTTGCATCCAGAACCGTTGGATCCAGGCGGTGAACTTTATGGAGTTTTGCCGCGATGGACATTTCACGGATCATATCCAGACTGTTGTTGCTTGCGCAACCGTCCGTGCCCAAGCCGACGGTAAGACCTGCCTTCAGCATATCAGGAACGGGCGCCACGCCGCTGGCGAGCTTCATATTACTGGACGGATTGTGCGACACCTTGCAGTCGTGTTGAGAAAATAGGCGTATGTCTTCAGGCGAAAGACATACGCAATGAAAAGCAAGCAATTTTTCATTAAGCAATTGAAGGTCCTTGAGAAAAGAGACAGGGCTTTTGCCCAGTTTTGCTTTGAGTTCGGCCAGTTCCCCAGCATTTTCCAGCAAATGAATACCAATCGTCAACCCGTATTCATGGGCCAGCAACCCAGCATCCGAAAGCAAGTCTCGCGAGCAGGTGTACAGAGAGTGTGGGGTGACGAGGATGCCGACCAGTGGATGATCCTGCCATTTTTTCACCAGGCGACGGGTGTAGAGCAGGCCTTCAGCAGGGGTTTGGCAAGACGGCGATGGAAAATCAAACAGCACTTCTCCGATGAGACAGCGCATTCCCGCTTCCTTTGCAGCCTGCGCCGTTTCATCTTCAAAAATATACATGTCGCAAAACGTTGTTGTGCCGGATTTGATCATTTCAGCGCAGGCCAGAAGAGATCCCCAATAGACGACAGAAGGATTGAGATTACGCGCCTCGGCCGGGAAAATGTAGTTTTTTAGCCAGTCCATCAGCTCCATGTCGTCGGCAATGCCGCGAAAACAGGTCATTGCAGCGTGCGTATGGCAGTTGATCAAGCCCGGAAGAATAAGGCCGCCGTCAACATGAACTCTGCGTTGCGCGGCAAACTTTTGTTCGATTGAAGATATCGGTCCGATAGCCGCGATCCGGTCTGATAAAACGGCAACAGCGGCGTTTTCAACGCTTGCATAGGATTCGTCCATCAACAGCGCTCTATCACCGGATATAATGAGATCGACCTCTTGCATGCGGTTCTCCGAAGATTAGTTTAAAATCGCTTAACATGAAAGAACAGGCAGCTTCAAGGAACAAAATAGAGTAAGCGTTTATCCTCCGCCACGGCGGCTTGACAGACGGATGTAAAAATATTATAAGCCGCAATCTGCATTGTCATCGGCGGATTAGCCTGGGTGGCGGAACTGGTAGACGCAAGGGACTTAAAATCCCTCGATCCTTGTGATTGTGTGGGTTCAATTCCCACCCCAGGTACCACTGATTAACCGCTACAAATAAATTACTGCAGAGCCGTTTGTGGATCCCGCGGATTCAATTATTTCAAGCATTAATTTCTTGACAAATCTTTCGTTCATCTGCTAAAAACGACACGCTTGGATCCGAAAGGACCGGGACGGGAAAACCTAGTAAAGGATATTAAAGCCTCTCGTCTTGCGACGCGAGGCTTTTTTTCTACCATGCGGGTTATTGAATCGATCCGGGAAATGCAGAAATGCTCTGAGGCTACAAGGCTCTCGGGTAAGAAAATCGGCTTTGTTCCCACCATGGGCTACTTTCACGAGGGACATCTGTCTCTTATGAGGGAAGCTCGCAGGCTTTCAGATTTTGTCGTGACCAGCATATACGTCAATCCCACTCAGTTTGGTCCTAAAGAAGATTTCTCCAAGTATCCCAGAAATTTCAAAAGAGATCACCAAATGGCTCAGGATACGGGCGTGGATGTGATCTTTTACCCCTCCAATGACGACATGTATCCTTCCAACTATCAGACGTATGTTAACGTCGAGCAGGTGACGCAAAATCTTTGCGGTGCATCACGTCCGGGCCATTTTCGCGGCGTCACCACAATCTGCTGCAAGCTGTTCAACATCGTCAAAGCGCATGTGTCGGTTTTCGGAAATAAGGACTATCAGCAGCTCGCGGCCATTAAGCGCATGGTGGCCGATCTGAACCTCGATTTGGAAATCGTCGGGATACCAACCTACCGGGAAAAAGACGGACTGGCTATGAGTTCCCGAAATGTCTATCTTTCCGCGGAGGAAAGAAAATCGGCATTGACGCTGATTCAGTCGCTTGCGTTGGCGCAACGCCTCTATCTGGAAGGAGAAAAAAAATCCGCCGTCATGATCGGAGAAGCGGAAAAATTGATCAAAAGCGCACCGCATACACATATTGATTATATAAAAATCTGCGACGCTGCAACACTTCAGGATATCTCTGAAATCAAAAGTGATGCCGTCATGGCCCTGGCCGTGAGGGTCGGTAAAACCAGATTGATTGACAATCATGTATTGGGCGAAACGCTCAATATTTAATCTACAAAGGAGAGACGAACTCACATGCAGAGAATCATGCTGAAGTCCAAGATCCATCGGGCGACCATTACGGATGCGGACCTCCATTATGAGGGCAGTATCACGATTGATGAAAAGCTTCTTGAAGAAGCCAACATGGTGCCTTACGAAAAGGTGGAGATTTACGACATCAACAACGGAGAAAGATTTTCCACCTATATCATCAAAGGAAAACGCAATTCCGGAACGATCTGTCTAAACGGAGCGGCTGCCCGGAAAGTGGCCAAAGGGGACCTTGTCATTATCGCGACCTTTGTGCATGTGAACGATGAAGAAGCCGGGCATTGGAAGCCCAAATGCGTTTTGGTCGACGCGAAAAATAAGATAAAAAAAGTTTCTAAATAATCCGATTAACCATGAGGATACCCGTTGCAGCAGGCTGCCTGTGGGTATCCTTTTTTTGAGTCGATAATTCTGTTGAATTGATCAATCTATCTGTGTTAGTGGCTCACATTAGTTACGAAATCAAAAAATCGAGAACCGGAGGGCGTCATGGCGTTTCTGGATGTGGAAAAGAATTTGAAATATAAGGTTGCCGATATTTCCCTTGCCGCCTGGGGTAGAAAGGAAATGGATCTGGCAAAAAATGAAATGCCGGGGCTCATGGCGATACGTAAAAAGTATGGACGAAAAAAACCCCTGAAGGGTCTGAAAATCATGGGAAGCCTTCATATGACGATCCAGACGGCGATGCTCATCGAAACCCTGCGGGAACTTGGGGCGGATTTGCGCTGGGCTTCGTGCAATATATTTTCAACCCAGGACCATGCAGCCGCAGCCATTGCCAAAGCCGGCTCAGCCGCAGTCTTTGCCTGGAAAGGTGAAACGCTTGAAGAGTACTGGTGGTGCACGGAACAGGCGCTGACATGGCCCGACGGGTCAGGACCCGATCTGATCGTGGATGATGGTGGGGATGCCACGCTTTTTATTCATGAGGGTGTCAAGATCGAAAAGAATCCGAAACTGCTGAATCGAAAAGTAGACAATAAGGAATTTCGGGTTGTTCTTGATCGTCTTGCCGCATCACAAAAGAAGGATCCGAATAAATGGCGGAAAATCGCCCAAAAGATCCGTGGCGTGTCAGAAGAAACGACAACGGGCGTTCATCGACTTTATCAAATGCAGGCGGCCGGAGAACTACTTTTCCCCGCAATCAATGTCAACGATTCCGTGACAAAATCGAAATTCGACAATCTCTATGGTTGCCGCGAATCTTTGGCTGACGGTATTAAGCGGGCTACCGATATCATGATTGCCGGAAAGGTGGCGGTGGTTTGTGGCTATGGTGATGTCGGAAAAGGGAGTGCCCAGTCTATGAAAGGCTTTGGCGCCCGTGTGATTGTGACGGAAATCGATCCGATATGCGCTCTTCAGGCTGCCATGGAAGGGTATGAAGTCAATACGCTTGATGAAGTGGTTGAAATGGGTGATATTTTTATCAGCGCCACCGGATGCTGTGATGTCATTACCGGCCGGCATATGGAAAGAATGAAGAACGAGGCCATTGTGTGCAATATCGGTCACTTTGACAGTGAAATCGACATGCATTACCTGGAAACAAACCGACACTGTAAGAAAGAAAATATTAAGCCGCAAGTTGATAAATGGACACTCAAATCCGGAAGATCGATTATCGTTTTGGCTGAAGGCCGTCTGGTCAATCTGGGGTGCGCGACAGGTCATCCAAGTTTTGTCATGAGCAACAGCTTTACCAATCAATCCTTGGCGCAAATCGAGCTGGCAACGAAGAAATATTCAGTCGGCGTTTATACGCTGCCTAAAAAGCTGGATGAGGAAGTTGCCCAGCTTCATCTGGAAAGACTCGGCGTGAAGATGACGACACTCAACAAGAATCAGGCGGATTACTTGGGGATTTCCCCAAAAGGTCCCTTTAAGCCGGAACATTACCGCTACTGAATAAAAAAACGGCCTTATAAAGGCCGTTTTTTTATGTTCTCACTCGATAAAATAAAACGGCGCCCGCGACGCAGAAAAGACCATTGGCCGCCCAGGCCGCGACAAGGGGCGGTAGTTTACCCGATTGTCCGGCGGCCATAAAGACCGCGTGGACGATCCAATAAGAAAAACCGATCACAATGCCGACTGCTATACTTTGCATGACGCCTCCTCCCCGCTCGGATCGCAGAGAGAAGGATATTCCGATAAAAATCATGAGGATCATGACAAAGGGGAAAGCGATCTTTCCGGCCAAGACCGCGTCATATTTTGCGGTGTCATAGCCCTCAGCGGCAATCTTTCTGACATACTTCTTCAGATCGAAATATCCCAGGGTTTCAATTTCCTGCTGGATCGACCGGAAGGTTTCCGGATTTTCAGGAATGTCCGCCTTTTGTTGCTTTTCCCATGCCAAAACCGGTGTGTTATTTGCGTCAAAGGTAATGGTTAACAATTCATCAAGAATCCACTGCCCGTCCTTCCAATGGGCATTTTTCGCGTTAATGCGTTTTTGCAGTGTAAAATCGGGATTCAGATAATAAAGGCTTACGCCTTTCATCGTGAGGGTATCGATATCGAAATATTTGAAATTGTAGATGGTATTTTCGTTCCGATACCAGATCTCATTAAATTTGAAAAACAGCTTGGAATAATATTTCTGGACATCCACCTTGACGATCTGCTCCGTTTGCCGAACGGAGAAAGGTGTGACAAGTTCGTTGAAGAAGAAAAAGAAGACAGACGTAAAAGCCGCGATCAACAAAGAAGGCAGCGCGATACGATAAAGGCTCACGCCGTTGGCTTTCATGGCGGTAATCTCACTGAATTTGGAAAGAGAACTGTACGTGATGAGTGTAGCCAGAAGAATGGATGCCGGCAGAACCATGGATACAATCGAGGGAATGGAATAAAACAAATACATTGCCATCTGCGAGATGGTGGCGTGATTACTTAAGAACATTCTCGTCTTAGCGAAGAAGTCGACGATCATATACAAGACGACAAAGGAGAAAAAAACGATCGCGAAGATCTTGAGAAATTCCCGGAAAATGTATTTGTCTAAAATGTTCAAAATTGCCTCACCTGAGCGTTCTGTATTTGTTCACAAGTAAGCGCATGCCGAGTATTTCCGTTACGGGGCGTTCAAAATGCGCTGCAAGAAGAAGAATCATCCCTAAAAGAAAGAAAAACAAGTTCGGCAACCATACCCCTATCAGAAGAGGCAGATGACCGGTTTCCACAAAAGCTTCTCCTCCGATTCGAAGCAGATAGTAAGTCGAAGCGATCAGAAGTCCCAGACCGAATCCACGGGATTTGACTGCACGATGATTACGAATACCCAATGGAAAAGCCAGTATAGCGAAAAAAATGCAAGACAAGGGAATTGAGAATTTTTTATGAGCCTCGATGGAGAGCTCACGGACAACCGATGGACTCAAATCAGGCTTTTTCTTTTTTTCAAGCAATTCGGCGAACGTCATTTCACTGCTGGATTTTGCCGCGTCACTGATGAGAATCAACGCGTAGGAGAGATCCAATTGCACATCATAATTCTTAAAATCAATCCGGCGGTAATTTTTGAGATCTGCGCTGACCGTGTGAATGGACCCATCCAGAAATCTGAGTTTAACAATCATGGTTTTGGTGTCCGCAACCAATATGGCTTTTCTGGCGAGTATTGTACTGGGCTCTCCCAGAAGCCGACGGTCCGCAACCAAAACATTCTCCATGAATTCGCCGCTTTGCGGTATTTTATCCGCATAAAAAACGAGGCCGGTGAAGTTAGCGTTGAATGTCTTTTCTTTGATGCCGACGGTGGCATTCTGCTGCGCCAGTTCGAAAAGAATTTTTTTTGTCGCAAAATTGCTTTGCGGAACAAGATAAAATCCAATTAAAAACGTCAGGATGAATGTAATCCCGGTCATCAGCGCCACCGGCTTGAAGATTTGCAGAAGGCTGACACCGGATGCTTTTAATGCGGTCATTTCATTGTCGGTGGACAAACGTCCCATTCCGATTAAAACGGACGTTAAAAGCGCGATGGGCAACGTAAACAGGAGAAAATTGGGCAACAGGTGAGCAATAAGATTGGCGATAGACAGAACGCTGATTCCTTTGTTGACAATCATGTCCGCAATTTGAAAAATCCGGCCTGTCAGCAAAACAAAGGTCAGAACAAACAAGATGATAAAAAATGGAAACGTGATTTCGCGAAATATGTATCGGCCAATGATGTTGAACATAAGACTTGATATCTTTTTGGAGCGTAGTTAACACGGTTATGCGAAAGAAAACAAGAACAAATATAGTTCCCGGTCGTTTCTGAAACATAAGCAAATGTATATCATTCAGAAACCTTTAACTGTAAGTTCCGGTGGAACAACTGCTGGAGAAAGCCACTCCTCATAAACCGCTACTTTCATCGGATGCGATAAAATTCGAATAACAAGATAGTGATGGTGCGCAAGATCACAAAATTTGCCTTATTTATTAAAGATATTAGAACAATCGTCGATAATTTATACGTAGATACAGGGCCTTGACAGAATAAATTTGATATGCTAGCTGTAATGCCTCGTAAACTCTACAGATTGTAATTGGATTCTACCGGGGTCAAGTTGCAGGGGGAGCATGTCCGATAATTTCTTCACGTTGATGATCGTACCTCGCGGGAAAAACAACGTCAAAAAGGTTGCGTTTTCCGGAAAGTTTCTTCGTGGTTTGATTGCTGTAACGACGGTCTTCTTTTTGGTCGCGCTTTTTGTGGTTTACGATTATGCCAGTATTAAGAGAGATCGGGCGGAACTGCTTCGCCTTAGAAAACAGACCGCAGAGCAATCCGAGCACATTAAAGACCTTGCAGTTAAAGTAGACGAGTTTGCCGATCGTCTAGAAGATCTTAAGCAATTCGATAAAAAATTAAGAATTTTGGCCAAGTATCAGGTTGGCAAAGACAAAAAGCAGCCTCTCGGAATCGGTGGTCCCAACAGCGAGCAGGTTCGCTTGTCCGAACTTCTCGATCAGGATCAGGAAAAAATAATTTCGGGGATGCGCCAGAGCATCAGCCAGCTTCATGAGGACGCAGGCTACAGAGAGATCAGCTTCAATGAGCTGCTAAAGTTTCTTCGGGAACAGAAGTCTATTCTAGCCGCAACACCTTCGATATGGCCCGTCCGGGGATGGGTTACATCAGAATTCGGTCCGCGGGACAATCCGTTTGGGGCAGGCGTGGAGTTCCACAGAGGACTCGATATCGCCACAAGAAAGGGAAAAGAAATCGTCGCGCCGGCTGACGGATTGGTTGTCGAGGTGGGATATCGGGCGGCCGATGGAAACTTTATCGTGATCGATCATGGCCACGGATTCAGCACCTATTACGCGCATCTGTCCAAGTCAGCCGTCAAGCAAGGTCTTCGAGTGCGCAGAGGCGATCTCATTGGTCAGGTTGGAGACACCGGGCGAAGCACCGGACCTCACCTTCACTATGGCGTGTATATCAACAACGTGCCGGTCAACCCCAGGAAATATATAAAATAAAAGATCATATGGCCTATGCGTCCAAACGCATATACAATGGCTGATTCTTATTGAACAAAAAATCGCGACTGTAAACTCGCCGGTAAAAATACCGGCTTTTTTTTAAAGGTGAATCATGCTGGATGCAATTTTAAAAAAAATAATTGGAACGAAAAACGATCGGGAACTCAAAAGACTTTCCCTTCTCCTGGACGAAGTCAACGCGTTTGAAGCCGACATGGCGGAGTTAACGGATGATGAGCTTCGCGCCAAGACAGATTACTTTCGACAAAAACTGGCGGAAGGATTTTCGCTTGATGATATTCTGACTGAAGCGTTTGCCGTTGCAAGGGAGGCAGCCCGCCGAACCCTGATGATGCGTCCTTTTGATGTGCAGGTGATCGGAGGAATTGTCCTCCACGAAGGAAAGATTGCCGAAATGAAAACCGGCGAAGGGAAAACGTTGGCCGCAACGCTCCCTCTTTATCTCAATGCGCTTGAAGGACAGGGATGTCATGTGGTGACGGTAAACGATTACCTGGCCAGACGGGATGCGGAGTGGATGTCGCCAGTCTATTCGTTTTTGGGGCTCACCGTGGGGGTCATCGTCCACGGAATGGATGATACTCAGCGCCGAGAGGCTTATGCAGCGGACATCACGTATGGAACCAATAATGAATTCGGATTCGATTACCTGCGCGACAATATGAAATTCAGCCTGGATGATTATGTTCAGCGAGAGTTCAATTTTGCGATTGTCGATGAGGTGGACAGCATTCTGATCGACGAGGCCCGGACACCGCTTATCATTTCCGGTCCTTCCGAAGAATCGACGGATAAGTATTACAAAATCAATCAGATTATTCCCCGACTGAGAAAAGAGCAGGACTATACGGTCGATGAAAAAAGCAAAACGGTTGTTCTGACGGAAGAAGGGGTTGCCAATGTGGAAAAATACCTCAACGTACAGAATCTTTACGAACCGAAGAACATCGAAATCGTCCATCACGTTAATCAGGCGCTAAAAGCCCACACCCTGTTCAAGCGCGACGTCGATTATCTGGTCAAAGACGGACAAGTCGTAATTGTCGATGAGTTTACCGGTCGAGTGATGCCGGGCAGACGCTACAGCGACGGGCTCCATCAGGCACTGGAAGCCAAAGAGAAAGTTAAGATTGAAAGAGAAAATCAGACGCTTGCCTCCATCACATTCCAGAACTACTTCCGAATGTATAAAAAACTGGCGGGTATGACGGGAACGGCCGATACCGAAGCCGAAGAATTCAAGAAAATTTACAACCTAGAAGTGTTGGTTGTGCCGACCAATATGCCCATGATCCGTCAAGACAACAACGATTTAATCTACAAGACGGAGCAGGAGAAAATAAAGGCGGTCATCTCGGAGGTCAAAGAACTCAATAAGGGCAAGCGGCCTGTGCTCATCGGAACCATATCCATCGAGAGATCGGAAATGTTGAGCAAGTATCTCACCCGCGCCGGCGTAAAGCACCATGTGCTCAACGCAAAAAACCATGAGAGGGAAGCGGAAATTGTCGCTCAGGCGGGACAACCCGGAATGGTGACCATATCGACCAAAATGGCCGGGCGCGGAACTGATATTAAACTTGGCGAAGGGGTGGCTGAGCTGGGCGGTCTTCACATTCTCGGTACGGAGAGACACGAAAGCCGCCGCATTGATAATCAGCTCCGCGGTCGTTCCGGTCGTCAGGGGGACAAGGGATCGTCCACTTTTTATCTGTCGCTGGAGGATGATTTGCTTAGAATCTTCGGGGCCGAAAGGATTTCTTCCATTATGGAAACCATCGGCATTGAGGAAGATCAGCCGATAGAGCATAAATATATTTCAAGGGCCATCGAAAACGCGCAAAAACGGGTTGAGGGACAGAATTTTGACATCCGCAAGCACCTTCTCGACTATGATAATGTCATGAATAACCAAAGGAAGGTTATCTATGAACAGCGCAAGAAAGTCCTGCGGGGCGAGGATCTTTGGTCAGATATCCAGGAAATGATTGAAGAAGTGGCAGGTGAACTCGTTGCCGAATATACCGCAGAAAAAAATCATCGAGAGGACTGGAATCTCAAGGGCCTGGATGAAGCGCTCTTCAACCAGTTCAATCTCCGCTTCGATCTGACCACGACACAGGGGGATCAGTCGGTAGACGAACTGCGCGAGGATATCATCACCCGTGTTTTGCAGTATTTGAGAGATAAGGACAAGGAGTTCGGTCCGGAGTTGATGACCTATCTGATGAAAGTCATTATGCTTCAATCCATTGATACCCACTGGAAGGAACATCTTCTCTCAATGGATCACCTTCGTGAGGGAATCGGACTTCGCGGCTATGGACAAAAAGATCCCGTCCGGGAATACCAGCGCGAAGGATACGCTATGTTCATGGAGATGATTGAACGGATCAAAATGGACACTCTCCAGAAGCTTTGTTTGGTCAGAATACAGCGGGAGGAGGAGGTTGAGGCGATCCAGAACAAGCAGAAACAGAACTATATCATGAGTCGCGGGGAGGATGCCGCTCAAAAAACGACGGTAAAGCGCGAGTCTCAGAAGGTTGGGAGAAACGATCCTTGTCCATGCGGCAGCGGAAAAAAATTTAAAAAATGTTGCGGGGCATAAAGATTTTCCAGGAGAAAAAGCTATGTCGAAAACAATAGGTAAAATCAGTGTTCCGGGCTTCCTGGCCAATGGAGTATCCGCGGGAATCAAAGGCGAGGAAAAAAAAGATCTCGGTTTGATATACTCGACCGTGCCGGCCAGAGCTGCTGCGGTGTTTACAAAAAATACCTTCAAAGCGGCGCCTGTTCTGATTGACATGGAGAGGATAAAAAGGGGAACAGCCCAGGCGATTCTGACCAACAGCGGGTGCGCCAATGCTGCGACCGGCAAGGCGGGTTATGCCGACGCGCTGGCCGTCTCGGCGGCAGCGGCAAAGCAGATCAAAATTCCGGAAGAGCAGCTTTTAATCTGTTCCACAGGAGTGATCGGCCGGAGACTTCCCGTAAAAAAAATAGAAACCGGGCTGGGTCGGTTGGTCAAGGGGCTTCATGAATACGGCATAGAAGATGCTGAAGACGCCATGATGACAACCGATTCGTATCCGAAAATTGCCATCCGTAAGGGAATTGTGGGCGCCAGAGACATCACAGTCTGCGGTATTGCCAAAGGTGCGGGAATGATCGAGCCGAATATGGCAACACTCCTGGTTTATGTGATGACGGACGCGCTGGTTGAATCCAAGGCGCTCAACACGGTTTTTCATCAAGTCATCGACAATACTTTTAATGCCGTCAGTGTGGATGGCTGCATGAGCACGAACGACACGGCTATCATACTGGCTAACGGACTTGCCGGAAATAATCCTCTCGAAAGAGCCCAGGCTAGGATCCAGAGGTTCCGCGATATGTTGACGGATGTGCTCGTCGAGCTCGCGCAGGCGGTTGTTCGGGATGGCGAGGGCGCGACGAAGTTCATAACGATTGTTGTCGAAGGCGCCAAAACAAGATCGGATGCGAGGAGAGCGGCCTATGCCATTGCCAACTCAAATCTCGTCAAAACGGCATTTTTCGGTGAGGATCCGAATTGGGGAAGAATTCTTGCGGCTCTGGGAGCTTCCGGTATCCCTATGGAAAAAGAAAAGATCACGCTGTCCATTGGCGGACTGTCTGTCTACGCCCAAGACGCGCCCGTCAATTTTACGCCGTCGAAATTGAAGGACGCATTTAAATCCAAAAACATTGCAGTGCAAGTCACGCTTGGAAGCGGCGATAAGGCATATCGATTGTTTACGTCCGACCTGTCCTATGACTACGTTAAAATCAACGCAGACTATTCAACATAATCTTCTTAAAAGTTCGGGTTGTTTCTGACGAAAGCGATTTGAGCTTGAATATTTAGGACGATTGTGGTAATTGCCACCAAATTTCACACATTTCCGGATCGGCGGCCTTGTTGCCCGGGGGCACTCGGGTGGGTCGGACGAGAAGATGGAAGTGGCGGAAAAAAAACAAAAGGAGAGTTATATGTCAGTTATTTCAATGAAGTTGCTTCTCGAAGCCGGCGTCCATTTCGGACATCAGACCAACAAGTGGAATCCCAAGATGAAACCTTACATCTTCGGGGCCAGAAACAACATTTACATTATCGATTTGCAGCAGACCGTGGGCTTATTCCAGGCGGCCTATAATTTTATCATTGATACGGTCGCGCAAGGAAAAGACGTCCTGTTTGTCGGCACAAAAAAGCAGTCTCAGGAGTCGATTCGCGAAGAGGCGACGCGTTGCAAAATGCCTTACGTCAATCAGAGATGGCTTGGCGGAATGCTGACCAACTTTATCACCATCAAGAAAAGCATCGATCGTCTGAACACCCTCAATAAGATGTTTACGGATGAATCGATCAACGCTTTTCCCAAAAAGGAAATCACAAAGAGGCAGAAGGAAATGGCCAAGCTCGAAAACGTCCTGGGAGGCATTAAAAATATGAAATCCTATCCCGGCGCCGTTTTCATTGTCGATCCTAACCGGGAGCGGATCACCGTGCAAGAGGCAAAAAAACTGGGAATCCCGATTGTGGCTATCGTCGATACGAATTGTGATCCAACGGATATCGATTATATCATTCCGGGCAATGATGATGCGATTCGCGCTATTAAATTGTTTTCATCAAAATTTGCCGATGCGGTCGTTGAAGGAAGAAAACGTTTTGAAGAAAAGCTGACGGCGGAATCCAACAAGCTAGAAGGCGGTGTTACTGCTGAAGCTGAAAAAGATATCCCCGAAAGTGTTGAGATGGAAGAAGGATCTGCTCCTGCTTAATACGAAAATAATATGCGATCAGTCGCTCAATAATGTCTAAGGATTTGACGAGGAGGACACGAAATTGGAAATCAATTCAAACATGGTTAAGGAACTAAGAACGAAAACGGGCGCAGGCATGATGGATTGCAAAGAAGCCCTGATAGCAGCTGAAGGCGATTTTGAAAAAGCAATCGACTTTTTAAGAAAAAAAGGGCTTTCCGCCGCCACAAAGCGGTCGTCGAAAGCTGCCAAAGACGGCACCGTCGCATCGTATATCCACATGGGTGGGCGAATCGGCGTTATGGTGGAAGTTAACTGCGAAACGGATTTTGTCGCTAAAACGGAAGATTTTCAAAATATGGCCAGAGATCTGGCGATGCATATTGCGGCTTCCAATCCCATGTATGTTCGACCCGAAGAGATTCCCGAAGAGGCGCTGAGCCGGGAGAAGGAAATCTACAAAAGCCAGTTAAAGGAAGAGGGCAAACCGGAGAAAATTTGGGATAAGATCATCGAAGGCAAACTCAAGAAATATTATGAAGACGTTTGCCTGACTGAGCAGAAGTTTATCAAGAATACCGACATCACGGTGGCCACGTTGGTCAATAATATGATTGCCAAGACGGGCGAGAATATCGTTATCCGTCGCTTTGCGCGATTCCTGCTGGGAGAGGACAGTAATTCTTGATGACTGCTAAGTCTAAGGCTGTCTATAAAAGAATTTTGCTCAAATTGAGTGGAGAGGCATTGCTGGGAGGCCAATCCTCCGGTGTTGACCCCGCTGTTGCCGACTTCATCGCCGATGAAATCAAATCCCTTGACGATTTGAAGATACAAGTGGCGATTGTGATCGGCGGCGGGAATATTTTTCGGGGCATTGAGGCCTCCGCCAAGGGTATGGACCGGACAACCGCCGACTATATGGGAATGTTGGCAACAGTGATCAACAGCCTCGCTCTTCAAGGCGCTTTAGAAAAAAGAGGGATTCCTACGCGTGTTCAGTCCTCTATAGAAATGAGAGAGATCGCGGAGCCGTTTATCCAGCGTCGAGCCTTGAGTCATCTTGAAAAAGGAAGAATCGTCATCTTTGCGGGTGGTACGGGCAATCCATTTTTTTCCACGGATACAGCGGCTGCGCTCCGTGCCATGGAAATCCGAGCGGACGTCATCATGAAAGCAACAAAAGTTGACGGCGTCTATGATGCCGACCCGGTAAAGAACAAGACTGCGATCATGTTTAATAACATAAGTTATATCGATGTGTTAACAAAAAATCTTAAAGTTATGGATTCAACCGCAATTACCCTGTGTCGCGATAATTCACTGCCGATTATTGTTTTTAATATGCAGAGGAAGGGAAATATTCGCGGAGTTGTTTGTGGAAAGAAAATAGGAACTTACGTAGGAGAATGATCATGAAAGAGCAGATTTTTCAAAAGTTTAATGAAGAAATGGAAAAAGCGATATCTTCTCTGGAGAAATCATTCAGCAGAGTAAGAACGGGGCGCGCATCCACATCCCTGCTCGACGGCATTAAGGTGGACTATTATGGGACTGCCACACCGATTTCTCAGGTCGCTACGCTTTCCGTGCCGGAAAGTCGTCTAATCGTTGTCGCCCCTTGGGATGCATCTGTCATTGGCGCCATCGAGAAGGCGATCCAGAAATCCGATCTGGGGTTGACGCCCACCAATGACGGGAAAATCATTCGCCTGATGATTCCGCAGCTGACTGAAGAAAGACGAAAAGAACTGGTCAAACTCGTCAAAAAGATGGCTGAAGAAGGAAAAATTAAACTGCGCAATGATCGGCGGGATGCAAATGAATCCCTTAAAAATATTAAGAAAAACAGTGTAATCAGTGAAGATGAACTTTTTGCCGCCCAAGAAGAGGTGCAGAAAATAACGGATCGCTATATCGAAAAAATCGATAAAATTCTTTCCGCGAAAGAAAAGGAAATTATGGAGATTTAACCGGAGGATTCCAGAGAAAAAAAACAAATGGGGAGTCATGTGCTCCCCATTTGTTTTTTTCAGACTTTTATGTTGATCAGATTTTGAACCTTAAGTAGAATTCATCAGCAGATAGCCGGAAGGGGTATACCCGGATATTTCCGAGGTGTTAAAGAGGATGGAAGTAAATTCAGCAAATCTGCCGCATCATATTGCCATTATCATGGATGGCAATGGACGATGGGCTAAGCAGCACGCGATGGGGCGTATCCGGGGACATAAAAGAGGGGCCAAGGCGGTCCGGGAAACCGTAACCGCCTGCCGTGAAATCGGCATTTCCTTTCTCACCTTATATGCTTTTTCTTCAGAAAACTGGGGTCGCCCTCAAAACGAGATCAATGCGTTGATGGATCTCCTGGAAGAATATCTGGATTCTCAGGTCGAAGAACTTGTGAAACAGGGCATCATTCTGACCACCATCGGAGACATCGAACGACTTCCTCTGAAAGTTCGCGACAAACTGGAACGAGTTAAAAACACCACCCGGAACAACAGCAAAATGGTTTTGAATCTCGCACTCAGTTACGGCAGCCGAGATGAAATTATTTCCGCCGTCAGGAAGATCGCAGAAGACAGACACAGCGGAATCATCGCGCCCCAGGACATTACCAAAGAACGATTTTCAGCCTATTTGCATACCCAGAACCTTCCTGATCCTGATCTTTTAATCAGGACCAGCGGAGAGTACCGGATCAGTAACTTTCTGTTGTGGCAGATGGCCTACACGGAGATGTATTTTTCCGACGTCCTGTGGCCTGATTTCGACAAAGAAGAATTGTATAAAGCCATCGCCGCCTATCAGCGACGGGAAAGACGATTCGGATTGACCAGCGAACAAATGGAATCCGATGCCGTGGACAAAGCATGAGGCTTTTATGACGACGAAGAATCCGTTATTGGCCCGTTGGATGACAGGGATCATTCTGGCGGCGGTTTTACTGGTCATTATTGTTTTCGGAACGGTAGAAGTGCTGGCCATTGTCATCACCCTCTTTATTGCCGGAGGCTTGTGGGAATACCATAGCATTGTTTTCGGTCCGGGATTTCTGAAAGAAAAAATTGAGGGCCACATTTTCGCGCTGATTGTGCCCCTTCTGGCCTTGATCGCCAATGAACAACTGATTCTGGCTTTTATGGCCTTCGCCGTGATGATCACTTTTGCGGTCTATCTCTGGAGGGTGAACGAGACATCTTTCGATATCGTCAATGTCGCTAAAGTTGTCTTTGGACTCTTCTATATTCCGTTTCTGACCTCCCACTTTATCCTTTTAAGGAAGCTCGACAGCGGCGTTACATGGATATTTCTTGTTCTACTCATTGCGATTGTTGGAGATACGGTCGCGTTGTATGTCGGAAAATCCTTCGGAAAACACAAGCTGATTCCTTTAATCAGCCCGGGAAAGACGATAGAAGGAACTCTGGGTTTAATTGCCGGAGCAACAATTGTCTCTTGCATTTTTGGGCTCATTTTTTTACCGGATGTCTCGTTTTGGCATTTTCTGATCATGGGCTTTATTGGCGGGATAATCGGTCAATTGGGTGACCTTTGCGAATCCGCCATTAAAAGAAATTATGGGAAAAAGGACGCCGGCTCCTTACTGCCAGGCCACGGAGGGCTTCTTGATCGCATGGACAGTTTAATGTTTCTTGTGCCTTACATTTACTATTACAAAATATTTATCATTGAATTATGAAAAAAGTTACCATACTGGGGTCAACAGGATCAATCGGCGTCAGTACACTGGATGTCATTTTAAAAAATCCAAGGCGCTTTTGTGTTTCCGCACTGGCGGCTGGTCAAAATGTCCGTCTTCTTGCTTCCCAAATCGAGCTTGTCCGGCCACGGATGGTTTCCGTGGCCACAAAACAAAATGCGGAAGCCTTGCGAAAACTTATCGGCCGAAAAAGCAGGGTTAAAATACTCTGCGGTGAAGAAGGCGCACAGGAGGTTGCAGCCTGTTGCGGGGCGGACATCGTTGTTGCCGCCATTTCAGGCGCCGCGGGATTGAAGCCGACACTTGCCGCAATTGACGCCGGCAAAGACATTGCTCTGGCCAACAAGGAGACAATGGTCATGGCCGGATCAATTGTCAGAAGACGGGCAAAGGTAAAAAGAGTTCGGATTCTACCCGTGGACAGCGAACATAGCGCGATTTTCCAATGCCTTAAAGGTCAAAATGAGAAGTGCATCAGAAAAATTCTTTTAACGGCCTCGGGCGGTCCATTTCTTTCCTATTCACGCCGTGAATTGCATAATGTTACGCTGAAACAGGCACTTAAGCATCCACGATGGAAGATGGGGCAAAAGATCACCATCGATTCGGCAACGATGATGAATAAAGGACTGGAAGTGATCGAGGCAAAGTGGCTTTTTGATATAGACATTTCAAACATTGATGTATTAATTCATCCGCAAAGTGCCGTGCACTCGATGGTGGAATTTGTCGATGGGTCCGTCATTGCGCAACTGGGAATTCCGGATATGAGGATTCCTATTGCCTATGCTCTGTGCCATCCGGAGCGTATTGAAAATAAATTGCCTTTTCTGGATCTGGCCGCGATCGGGAGCCTGGACTTCCAAAAACCGGATCTGCAGAAATTTGAATGTCTGAAACTGGCCTACGATGCCGGAAAATCGGGTGGAACGGCGCCGGCGGTATTGAATGCCGCCAATGAAATTGCCGTATCGGCATTTGTGAAAAGAACGATTGGTTTCATGGATATTCCGGCAATTGTTGCAACTGCTCTTGAGCGACACACGGTGAAAGACAAACCATCACTGAAGGACATCTTTGATGCGGATCAGGAAGCCAGAAAACAGGCTGAAGGGTTGATCAAACAAATTTCGAAAGGTTAATAAATTGATTACACTAATCTCTTTCATCATTTTACTGGGTATTTTGATCTTTGTTCATGAATTGGGGCACTTCTGGGTTGCCAGGCTAAGCGGTGTCGGTGTTGAAAAGTTTTCACTCGGATTCGGACCGAAGATTTTCGGGAAAAAGATCGGTGAAACTGAATATGTGCTTTCCTGGATTCCATTGGGTGGATATGTAAAACTCCTCGGGGAAACGGGTAAGGAAGATCTATCCCCGGAAGACGCCAAGCGATCCTTCAACAATCAGCCGACCTGGAAGAAACTTTTAATTGTTTTGGCCGGCCCCGTATTTAATTTTTTTCTTGCCATCGTCATTTTTTCCATTGTCTACATGTACGGGATTCCGAATCTGAAACCCATCGTCGGAGAAATTGCCGCCGATTCCGCTGCGATGGAATCAGGCATGATGGCAGGGGATCTCATTGTTGCAATAGACGATGAGAAAATTTCATATTGGGATCAAATAAAACCAATTATTACCAAAGCAAAGGAAAGAAACCTTAATGTTGTCATTGAGCGGGAGGGATCCCAGGTCACTTTATCGGTTAAGCCCAAAAAGTCTGCCACAAAGAATATTTTCGGTGAGGATGTCTCGACGTATCTGATCGGCATCACGCCTTCGGGGGATACGGTCATTGAGAGAAAAAATCCGTTTTCCGCCGTTTGGAATTCTTTGCAGAAAACGGTTGAAATCTCAAAATTGACACTCGTTTCCATCGTTAAAATGATTCAAGGTGTTTTATCGCCACGAACACTTGGAGGGCCGATTTTTATTGCTCAGGTTGCCGGAGATCAGGTCAAAGAAGGAATCATTCCATTTATTCTGTTTATGGCAGTGCTCTCTATTAATCTGGGTGTGATCAATCTCTTTCCTATTCCCGTTCTCGACGGCGGACACATTTTATTTTATTTAATCGAAATGGTTACAAGAAAGCAGATTCCTGTGAAAGTAAGGGAAATGGCGACTCAAATCGGATTTGTCGCGCTGATTATGCTCATGCTTTTTGTCATCATGATCGATATTGAACGATTAAACATAAAACCCATTAATGACGTTTTGAAAATTTTTAAATGATATGTTGACACTGGCTTTTGATACCTCTTCAAAGACGGCCGCAGTTGCCCTTCTTCATGATGACGATCTGCTCTATGATGTTCTCATCAATTCCGGCGTTAATCATTCAGAGATTCTGCTTGAGGCCATCAATCAAGGCTTGCGTTTTATACGGGCCTCAATCAGGGATGTTGATCTGATGTGCTGCACGCTTGGTCCGGGTTCGTTCACAGGATTGCGTATCGGCATCGGTACGCTCAAGGGTCTGGCCGTCGCTGCCGCAAAACCGATTGTCGGTGTCTCATCGCTTGCAGCCCTGGCACAAAATGCCGCAGGAGGAACAAAGAAAATCATCTGTCCCGTCATGGATGCAGGCAGGGGTTTCGTTTATTCAGCATCCTATGCGACACAAAAGGATGGCTCCCTTGGGATTTTGAAATCCGAAACGGTCGTCACTCCGGAGAATGTAATGACTGAATGCAATAATCCTGTCGTTTTTTTGGGAGACGGAGCCGTCAAATATGCCGACCGGATTATGAAAAATGCCGGCGGGGAAGTTCTTGACGGAAAAACATGTCATTCTATTCGGGGCGCATGTGTGGGCTATCTGGGGCAAGAAAAGTTCAGACGAAATGATCTTTTAGATATCGACTGCGTTTTGCCGGTTTATTTGAGGCCTGCGGAGGCGTTGCCATCCAAACCTCTGTTTGGTCAATCAATGACCTGATGACCCGCCTCATCATTGATGGCGGCGAGAAGCTTCGATATCCGGGCGTTTTTCGGGTTCAAAGAAAGGACAAACTCCAAGCGACGGACAATGTCGGAAAGATTCATTTTATTCGGGTTATTTATGTAAATTAAGTACTGAATATTCGCAAGGTTATAGTTTGTATCTTCATGGAATGGATTAATAGACAGCGATTGACGATACGCATCAATAGCCATTGGAAAATCTTCAAGATTCTCATAAACTGAGCCCAGATTATTCCATGCGTCGGCATTATGCGGGGTCAGTTCAACAACAGTCCGGAACAAGGACATGGCTTTGCGACTGTTGCCAAGTTGGAAATGAATGCGTCCCAGATTGTAGAGCGCCTTGGCATGATCCGGTTTAATCCTGACGGCCTCTTCATATGCGGCAATGGCTTCATCATACATATCATAACGATCATATAAAACGGCCAGGCAGAAATGCGGCGCAGCCGCATCCGGGGACAGATTGATAGCCGTTTTGTAGTTTTCAACGGCGCAGTAATAATCTCCCTGCTGTTCCAGAATGTTGGCTATATTGAGTATCGCCTCCGGATCTTCCGGATTCAAATGAAATGCTTTTTCATAGTTTTTCTTTGCTGAATCGAACATATCCATTTTTTCATAAACATAGCCCAGGTTATTGTAGGAATCAGGATTATCCGGCTCAAGACGGGCGACAGTCGAAAAACAACTCAAGGCTTCATCGAGTTTGTCGCAGTCGAGATATGCAAATCCGAGATTAATGTAAGCATCTGTATTTCTATCGTTTTCTTCTATCGCTTTAAGATAATAGGAAATAACGAGTTCATAATCTTTGAGATGAACATCCTCTGAACCTTTTGGTCTTCTTGTCTCAAGGAATTCTTTAGCTTCGGTTTTCATATTCTCTCCGGGGCTATCTGATATCAGGAAGCTATTTTTTTTAAGATATTATCTTTGATCTCGTTCCACAGATGTACAGGGTCGACCGATGGCGCACCGGTGAGCTCCGGATGATTTTTGATGATCTGGCCGGCCCAAAACCCAGCAGATTTATTTGCGTTATCGGGATTTAGCGTATTGACTTGCTTCAGGATCGATTTGGGAATATTTAACCTGATGATGTGGCCGGCAACAATAATTTCATCCTCATCAAGACGAGACTCGTTATTTTGCTCTTCGAGTTGGGCTGGAAGTAGCTGGAAAGATGAGCTGGAGGATACCGAAGGATGGGCCGCAGCAGGTTCGTCACACAAGACCTCCGATGAGGATTCCGTTTTAATAAAATCATTTTGCAAAGACAGAGTGCTCTTCATTGTTTCGGTTTCAGACACTGGCGATATTTTCTGTGAATATACGATTTCTGACGCCGATTCTTCAGGCATTGAAGCTTCTTTTTCAAGGCGGATAATTTCAGATATGTCCTCAGGGGGGGTGGCCGATAAAGGATTCTCGTTCCCAGGGCTTTGTTCATTATCCGGCACGGATGATGATTGATCTTGACTAAAAGAGTCTTCCCGTGGCGGAGGAGAAAGGTTTTTCTTATCGCTGGTCAGACAAGCGAGTTGCGAAAGTTCTTCATCGCTAAAGGTTATTTCCTGGCGTTTGCGTGGTCTACGCTGTTGATAGGCTGTTTCGCTGAGTTTTGAAAAACGATCTCCGATCTGACTTGCCACATCAGGCGTAATTATCCGGAATTCATTTGTTTCTCCGTATTTAAGACAAAGTTTGCAGATTTTATTGATGAGACGCGGAATGCCTTGTTCTGAATATTCCCAAATAATCGGCATGCATTCATCTGTAAAAATTTTTCTTTGCGCACCCGCCAGTTTCAAGCGGGTTTCCATGTAAGTCTTTAAGGCTTCCTGGGAGGGGAGTTTATCAATTCTTCCATAGGTTCCGATTCTTTGAAAAAGATTTGCTCTTTTAGGATGTTCAAGGCGCCGGGCAAGTTCCATCTGACCTGCCAGAACAATTGTAAAAAGTGTTGTGCGGTCTTGTTGGATATTGGTCAGAAGCCTTAGATTCTCAAGATTTGCGGGGCTGATCGCGTTCGCCTCATCGATGAAAATGACGATTTTTCTGCCAGCGTTGACGGTTTCTACGATCAGGCGGTTGAATATTTCAAGCAGGTCGGACTTATTTTTTTCTTCACATTGTTTTCCCGTAATCTGTCCGATGATTTCTCTCAGGAGTTGTCCAAAGGACAAACTGGGATTGATGATGGAAACAACCTGATAGCGATGAGGTTCCAGAGAGTCGATGATGATCCGCAAGGAAAGTGTTTTACCGAGACCCGCGTCTCCGATAATAACAGCAAAGCTATCATTTGCTTCTTTGATGGCGAAAATCGTCTCGGAAATGACCGTTTCCATGGATGCGTGGCAGTCGACATACATCGACGAGTCCGGAACATTGTCGAAAGGCGCCTTGTGAAGATTCCAGTATTCACGGTACATGGCTTACTCCTTAAAGATTCCGAGACTTGCGCAGAAAGGCTCTTCCGGAAACCACACTCCTGCCGCGCATCGTAGGTGAAAATAAAACAACATCCTTCAATATCCGGCAAGGAAAATCTTTTTAATATCCTCCTTCTTTATTCATTTTTATGCAATAAAAACCCTATCAGCGCAAGGAATATGATCACTAGGGAAAATCCAAGAAATAAAAACGATGTTGTTGCAACAGAGGCATCCGGGCGTTCAACAACGGTGCGTATTTCAAAAATATTTCCCCAATAGAAGAGAAATCCATAGCAGACAAACAGGCCAAACTTCAAGTAGCCGAAAAGCAGGGCAACCGTCATGATTCCCAGAAGCATCATGACCTGATTTAACGGCATGCTGCATTCTATCGAAAACAGGCTTTCCATGATAGACCTCCTTAAATTTTGACGGATCTGAGATTCTTCCATTAAAAAACTATGATCAATAAACCGTCACTTATATTTATTATCGAATGCTATTACTCTAAACTGAACAGAGAGAATGTGACGAGAGTCACTAAACGGGTTGTTTCGTAAAGAAGGAGGGCTTTAGGAGGTAATATTTGTGATCAATCAACTCGATTTCGCCGGACTTCATCAAGGCGCTGATAATTCTGCTGGCGGTTTCACGCGAGACAGCTGAAAAGTTGGCGATATCCTTGTGGGTGAGTTTAATGCTGATGATGGTTCCGTTCTTTTCCGGCGTTCCGAACTTGCGGCTGAAAATGGTCAGTGCGGCCCGGATTTTATCACTGGCTTCGGCGAATCCCAGAATATTGAGCATCGACCAGGATTCCCTCAGGCGTGAGCATAATAGACCAATCAATTGATGGAGGCTTTTTTCATTACCCATGATATGTTTAATGAAATTCGCCTTCGTGATGAAACCGACCGTACAGTCCTCCATTGCGATAATAGTCGCCGGCGCAGTTTTTCCGTCGAGGATGGACATTTCTCCAAAGTAGTCATATCGCTTATGGATGGCCAGCATCAATTCCTTTCCCGCGTCATTGTAACGGACAACCTTGACTTTGCCCGAAACGATAAAATAGAAGTAGCCGCTGTCTTCCTCCTCAAGAAGGATGACCTCGCTTTTGGAAAATTTCTTGACGATGAGGACTGATTCGATCTCCGCCAATTCTGGCTTGGACAGGCAGGCCAGAAAAGGGATGCTTTGACTGATTTTCAAGAAATCATCAGATGTGAATTTCATACGTTGAATTTTACTCAAAACTGAACTAGATAGCAAATGCTTTGTTGAAATTTCCTCACAGGTCTTTAAAAGATTTATGAAAAAAATAAAACCTACGGTCGTCCACTCTCTTTGGCAGTTTCTGCCGGCCACCCTCATGCTATGTTGTATCGGGTTGGTTGATCCGGGTTTCGCGCAGAGGATTGTGTCTTTAAACAGCGCTTTGGCCGAAACGAAAGCTCCTATCGCATCCGTTAGGGTGGTTAAAATCCATCATCATGATCCCCGCGCCTTCACGCAGGGACTTGTCTACCACGAAGGATTTCTTTACGAATCTAAAGGGCTTCGCGGGCAATCCGCGCTGCAAAAAAAAGATCTGAAAAGCGGAAATGTGCTTCAAGAAGCGCGCCTGACAGACCAGTATTTCGCCGAGGGGATTGCCGTTTTGGGCGGCAAGATCTTTCAGTTGACCTATCAAAGCGAAACGGGTTTCATCTATGATTTGGACATATTCAAGAAAACGGGACATTTTTCGTATCGGGGTGAAGGCTGGGGTCTGGCCACAGACGGCCAACGGCTTTTCATGACAGACGGCTCCGCCCGAATTACCGTGCGTCACCCAAAGAGTTTTAGAATTGAGCGAACTATTTCGGTCACAGACGGCAAGCGTTTTGTGACGGGCCTAAATGAACTGGAAATGATCAAAGGGGAAATCTGGGCAAATATTTACACGCAAGATGTCATCGTGCGAATCGATCCACAGACAGGACGGGTGAAAGGATGGATCGATTTAGGAGGCCTTCGGTCTTATCTGCCGGCAAATGCCCAGGTGGATGTCTTAAACGGTATTGCCTATGATCCTGAAAATGATCGTATATTTGTCACCGGTAAGTTCTGGCCGAAACTTTTTGAAATTCAAGTTAAACCCTGATTGCCGCAATTGACTTGACCGGTCTTTCATTTTGCATTATAAGCCCCGCAATCTTGCAACATCATTTTAGTTCTGGGAGGACACTATGAGAATTATTTTATTGGGCGCGCCGGGCGCCGGAAAAGGAACTGTGGCAAAGCTCTTGACGGAATACGACGGATCCGTGCAAATATCGACCGGTGATATTTTACGTTCAGCTGTTAAGGAAGGGACCGCTTTGGGAAAGAAGGCCAAAGAATATATGGATCGCGGAGATCTCGTTCCGGATTCACTCATTATGGAAATCATGGAAGCTAGGCTTCAGGAACCTGACTGTCAAAAAGGCTTCATTCTTGACGGATTTCCCCGCACGATTCCGCAGGCGGAAGAGCTCAAGGCGCTTTTGTCGAAGCTTTCAATCCGTCTTGATTTTGTCGCCAACCTCGATGTTCCCCGCGAAGTGGTTCTTGACCGCTTGACGACACGGCGCACCTGCTGCAACCCGTCATGCCAGGCCATTTATAACATTAAAAGCAACCCACCCAAAGATGATGGAACCTGCACGCTATGCAACCATGACGTCATTCAGCGAGACGATGAAACAGTAGAAGCCATCAATAATCGTCTGGAAACCTATAACGCGAAGACAGCTCCGCTGATCGGTTTCTATGAAAAAGAGGGGATGCTGAAAAATTTCCTGTCTCTGAGCTCCAAAGATACAGTTCAAGAAATCAAAAAAGCCTTAAAAAGCTGATCCTTGCATTTTTCATGATTGATTATGAAAAAGAACTGAATTCTGAGCAACGGCGCGTCGTCATGGAGGAAAGCGGGCCGTTGCTCGTTTTAGCCGGCGCGGGAAGCGGGAAAACTCGCACCTTAACCTACCGTGTCGCGCGACTGCTTGAAACCGGGATCAGACCCGAAAACATTCTCCTGGCCACCTTTACCAACAAAGCCGCCCGATCCATGCTCGATCGGGTGGAGAATCTGCTTGATTTTTATACCGGCCGTATCGTGGGCGGCACCTTTCATTCCATCGCTCATCGGTTTTTAAGGCGTTTCGCTCCTCGTCTGGGGTATCCGACCGCCTTTACCATTATAGACAGTGAAGATGCCCGACAGGTCATTTCCACGGTGATGAGCGAACTAAAAATCGATACAAAGCTGACAAAATTTCCTAAAAACAATATCATCTCGGATTTACTGAGCCTGACAGTCAATACGCAGGCCACGCTGGATGATGTGCTCAATGAGCGATATCCTTTTTTCCTGCATTTAAGCGAGCAAATCCACCAAATCGCCCGCCTGTACCAGCACAAGAAAAAGGATCTGGCGGTCATGGATTTCGACGATCTTTTAATTAACTGTCTTCGACTGCTCCGAGAGCATCCCGATATCCTGGATATTCTCTCAAAACAATTCCGTTATGTCCTGGTTGATGAATATCAGGACACCAACATTCTTCAGGCTGAAATTATTGATCTGCTGGCTTGCGGCCATCGCAATCTGATGGTTGTGGGAGATGATTCGCAAAGCATTTATTCATTCCGAGGCGCCAATTTCAGCAATATTATCGATTTTCCAAAACGCTATCCTGACTGTAAGATTTTCAAACTGGAGACCAATTATCGCAGCACGCCGGAAATTCTGAATCTTGCGAACCTCTCCATCGAAAATAATGAAAATCAGTTTCCTAAAGCGCTTCGTGCCGTCCGGGACAAGGGGAATCGTCCGGTTATCGTGTCCGCGGAAAACGTGATTCGGCAGGCGGAGTTTGTCGGTCAAAGAATCTCGGAGCTTTTACGGGCGCAGGTGAGCGCCGGCGAGATCGCGGTTCTTTATCGCGCTCATTACCACTCCATGGAAGTTCAGATGGAATTGGTCCGCCGGAACATTCCCTTTGAGATCCGCTCCGGCATCCGTTTCTTTGAACAGGCGCATATCAAGGACGTCACTGCCTACATGCGTGTGATGGTCAATGGCCATGACGAGTTGGCTTGGCGGCGTCTTTTATTGATGTATCCGAAAATCGGTAAAGTCACTTTCGAAAAGCTTTGGAGCAAACTGGCCCTTTCCGATCATCCTGTGGAACAGTTTCTGTCGGAAGCTTTTATTCAGACTGTTTCCAAATCGGCCAAACCTGGTGTTCTGGCCTGCCAGAAAACATGGCTGAAACTCCTGACGCTCGATCTCCCGGACAGAACACCGGAAAAAATCATTGATTTACTTTTAAATGAGGCGGATTACCGCGTCTATCTTCAGGACAACTATTCCGACGCATCGGCCCGTGAAGAGGATCTCGTTCAGCTGGGGAGTTTTGCCTCTCGTTTTGAAACGATGGAAGATTTTCTCAATGAAATGGCGCTACTGACGAATGTATCGGAATCCGAGGAAGTCGCGGATCAGACCACCGACAAGATTGTGCTCAGCTCGATTCACCAGGCCAAGGGCTTGGAATGGTCGCATGTGTTTTTGATCTGGTGTGCCGACGGGATGATTCCTTTGAAGCGGGCGCTGGCCGATCCGGACGGTGAACAGGAGGAAAGACGACTTTTCTATGTGGCTCTGACCCGCGCCAAAGATCAACTGTATCTTTGCGCCCCCTGCATCGATTACAACCGCGCCACAGGCATGATGGCGCTCGCACCTTCTCGATTTATCCGTGAAGTGACGCCTTTTTCCTCAAAAGACGAACAGCGTCCGTTTGACCAATGGACGCTGTTCGATACATGATCATTCATTAATTCCGATCAGACGATTTTTAAAGACAATTCCATCAATTGTTCGATGCCGACCTTCGACGGCGCATCCGACATCAGGCACGATGCTTTTTGTGTTTTCGGAAAAGCGATGACGTCACGGATCGATTCAGCCTGCGTCATGATCATTGTCAGACGATCCAGGCCGAAGGCCAGGCCGCCGTGCGGCGGTGCGCCATATTCCAGCGCGTCGAGCAGAAATCCGAATTTCAGCCTGGCTTCCTCATCTTTCAACCCCAGTGCGCTGAAAACCTGAGCCTGAACATCTTTACGGTGGATACGGATGCTTCCTCCGCCGATTTCAGATCCGTTTAAGACCAGATCATAGGCTCGAGCCCTAACTTTCCCCGGGTCTTTTGTCAGAAGGGGCAGATCTTCCATAAACGGAGATGTAAACGGATGGTGTGTCGAAACAAATCTCTTTTCAGATTCGGAGTATTCCATCAGAGGAAATTCCGTCACCCAGGTAAAGCCCAAAGCATCAGGATCGATGAGATTCAATTTTTTCGCCAGATGCACTCGCAGATTTCCAAGTGTTTCATTGACGACTTTCGGCACATCTGCGACGAAAAAGATTGTATCGCCTGTCTGAGCATGAAGGGCGCTTGCGATACCGACAACTTCATCGGGTGACAAAAATTTGTAGATTGGCGATGTCCAGTCAGAGGCATTGACCCTTGCCCAGGCCAGGCCTTTGGCGCCGTATATCGCAACAAAATCCTTAAGGCCGTCGAGATCCTTACGGGACAGGGCTGAAGCGTTTTCCGCTTTTATGGCTTTGACAAGACCGCCTGCGGCGGCGACTTCCGCAAAAAGCTTGAAGCCGGAATTTTTTACCACCGGGGTGATATCCACGATCTCCATGCCGAAACGGATATCAGGATTATCCTTTCCGTAACGTCCGATGGCGTCGGCATAGGTCAGGCGCGGAAAGGGAAGGGGCAAGTCTTTGCCGAGGCACGTCTTGAAAATGGCAGCCATAAGGCCTTCCATCATCGACATGATATCCTCTTCGGAAATGAAAGACATCTCGACGTCGATCTGCGTGAATTCAGGCTGGCGATCAGCCCGCAGATCCTCATCCCGGAAACATTTTACGATTTGATAGTAACGGTCGAAGCCCGATACCATGAGCAGCTGTTTGAAAATCTGCGGCGATTGCGGCAGCGCGTAAAACATCCCTTTGGAAATTCGACTGGGGACCAGATAATCGCGCGCGCCCTCAGGTGTGCTTTTGGTCAGGAAGGGCGTTTCCACTTCAATAAAGCCGTTTTCTTCGAAATAGCGACGGGTGGCCGACGCAAGACGGCTTCGTAAAAAGAGGTTCTTCTGGACGGATGGCCGCCGCAAATCCAGATACCGATACTTGAGTCGAACGTTTTCCGAAATGTCTTCGTCGTCGAAAGAAAAGGGCGGTGTTTTCGACTCATTGAGAATCTCCAGCTCAGAGATCACCACCTCGACATCACCTGTGGGCAAAAGAGGATTGCCCATGCCTTCCGGTCTTTTCCGGACTCTGCCTCTTACGGCAAGAACAAACTCGCTGCGGATTTTATGGGCTTCCGTGTGGACGGCTTGTCCGTCTTCGGGATTGAAAACAATCTGTACGATGCCTTCCCGGTCACGGAGATCCACAAATATAACGCCGCCGTGATCTCGTCTGCGATGGGTCCAACCCATTAAAACGACATCGTTGCCGACGTCTTCGAGGCCGACTTGGCCGCAATAATGCGTTCGTTTTTCCTGTTGAATAAAGAAACTCACAAATTTACCTCTCATTTAAAATATTGATGACCGACTCCGGAAGGGATTCCAGGGACAGGGTTTCCTGATTCTTTGTATTCATGTTTCTCAAAACAGCACGTCGTTCGTCCATTTCCGAATCGCCGATAATCAGGGTGTAGGCGCTTTGGAGTTTGTCCGCGCGTTTCATCTGGCTTTTTAAGCTTTTTCCGGCATAATCCATGGCGGCCGTGATTCCGGCCAGGCGCAAAAATCCCGTCAATCGAAATGCAAATTTCTGAGCCCGCTGCCCCAATGCCGCGATGAAGATATCGGTTGCGGGACCTTTTGAAGCCGCACCGGAAAGACATGTCAAAAGACGTTCCATGCCGATGCCGAAGCCGACGCCCGGCACATCGGGACCCCCAAGAAAACCAACCAACCCATCATAGCGACCGCCTCCGGCAAGGGAATTTTGCGCGCCAAGCTCACCGGATTTTACCTCAAAAGCCGTTTTTGTATAGTAATCCAGGCCGCGGACCATCTTGGGGTTGACACCGTATGCCAAATTCAAATCGTCAAGAAAGCCTTTGACTTCATCAAAATGATCCGAGCATTCCGCGCATAGATGATCCAGAATACTCGGGGCGCTTGATATGACTTGCCCGCACGCTTCGACCTTGCAGTCGAAGACGCGAAGAGGATTGGTATTCATCCGTCTTTGACAATCCGGGCACAGCGCGCCTTCGAATTCTTTAAGATAGTCTACGACGGCCCGGGAAAAGCCGGGTCGGCAGACTTTGCATCCCAGGGAATTGATTTCCAGGGCAAGATTGTTGACGCCTGCAACGTCCAGAAAGTGCATCAACATAAAGATAACTTCCGCATCGGATGCCGGCGTGTCATCTCCGAAGACCTCGACATCAATCTGGTGAAATTGTCGATAGCGGCCTTTTTGCGGTCTTTCCCGGCGAAACATAGGCCCGATCGTGAAGAGTTTCGTAACGGGATCGGAAGAGGCGAGATTATGCTCAATATAAGCGCGAATGACCGAGGCTGTGGCTTCCGGACGCAGTGTTATAAGCTCCTCGTCACGGTCGCGAAAGGTGTACATTTCCTTTTCAACAATGTCCGTTGTTTCCCCGATGCTCCGTTTAAAAAGCGCCGTTTTTTCGAGGATCGGCACACGGATTTCACGAAAACCGAAACGTTCGAAAATCCGGCGCGAGATGGCCTCTATATTTTGCCAGGCAGGGGTTTCCTGCGGCAAAATATCTTTGATTCCCTTGATTGCCGTAATTTTATCCATTGCCATATCCTAAAATAAATCAGGAGCTTTTATCACATCGCCCTTCTATTGGCAATGAATTATTATGGAAGCGAAACAACATCCGGCGCTTTTTTCCAGGAGGATACCCGGAGCTTCGAATCTTCTGAAATATAAAAGCTTATCGCCCCATCTCGGTCAGTACGGTAAACCTGATAACCGCTTCGCTCATAACGACTTACAACCTCCGGGTGGGGATGACGAAAGATATTGTTTTTTCCGCAACTGACGATCGCAAAACGACCTGAAACGGATCGCACAAAATGTTCCGAGCTTGAATGATAAGAGCCGTGATGGGGAATCAGCACAAGATCGCTTTTCAGATCGGTTCCGGCTGCGATCATGGCCGACTCGACACGATGGGAAATGTCGCCGGTTAAAAGGATAGATGTTTGACCATAGACCATCTTCAGGACAAGCGACGCGTCATTTTCGAAGTCATGAGGATGCCCGGAAAACAATAAAATGCTGCGGGGGTCGGGCCACAAAAAATTGATCTTCACATTCCCGATGGAGATTAAGGGAGATTCGCTTGAAAAAGTTCTATGCTCAATGCCGAGATCTGAGATTACTTTCAGCCAGTCAAGATAAAGCGGATTTGAAGCATTTATGCCATTGGACCAAACTTCTCGAACGCCAAAGTGCCGGGTGATATGAATAAGCCCCTGAAGATGATCCGGATGCGGGTGCGTTAAAACGACGATGTCGATTTTTCTGATTCTTTTGGCAAAAAAATAGGGTGCAAGAACAAAGCGACCCATGTCAAAGCTGCCATCATGAAATCCTCCGCCGTCAATGAGCATGTTTAATCCTCCGGGCAATTCAAGCAGTGTGGCCGAACCCTGTCCGACGTCGATGGCGGTAAGAATTAAGTTTTTTGAGTAAAGCGGTTTCAGATAACACAGCGCGCAATTTGCAGCCATGACGAATACACAAGCAGCGAGGGAAATCTTTATCAAGAAGGTTTTCCTTTTTGGCACGAGCTTCTTTTTATTTGTGGTCGATGTGATCCATTCGATCGATAGCCAGACGATCAAATAAAACAGAGCGATTTCGAAAAGGTGCGGGCGGACGATGGAGATTGAGGACCACGGAATCTCTGAAATTCTTTCAAGGAGAGTAAAGCAGATGCTCGCGAATAAAGAAGCCATCTCAACGAACAGGCCGCCCAGAGCGGGCCAAAACCCTGCCGTTGCCAAAAACAGCATCATCAGGCCGAGAGTTACAAATCCGAGCAATGGCACGGCAAGAAGATTTGCGAAAAGGGCGATGATGGACACCTGGTTGAAATAGTAAGCGATAACCGGAAGTGTTCCGATAATCGCGGATGCGGAAACTAGAATAAAGACAAAGAAGCGCCTCAATAGAGAATGAAGAAAGCTGCCGGTTTGCGGATCCCCTTCGGGGATGAACTCGCGTAATTTCGGAACAAGATAAAGAATTGAAAATACCGCGCTGAATGAAAGCTGAAATGAAATATCAAAAAGAGCCTGAGGGCGGATCACCAAAATAATGAGCGCTGCCAGAAAAAGTGTGTTGAAAAGATTACGAAGACGTCCGGCGATAAGAGCCGCCACAACGGCGCCCGCCAAAACGGTTGCGCGTAAAACCGGGGTTCCCATCCCGGCGATGAAAGCATAGAAAACAACCGGACCAAAAGCTGCTGCTGCGGCGATTTTGAAAATATTCCATTTCAGCATGAGATATTCGGACCGCTTTAAAACCCATAAGATTAACCCGAAAGCGCATGCCCAGACGATGCCGATATGCAAGCCGGAGACAGCCAGAATATGGGAAGTGCCCGTCGCGGCAAAGACATCGCGCACGGCCGGTCCGACGATAGGTGATTCCCCAAGCGTCATGGCCAACAAAATCTCTTGCGACGGAGACGATGTGCGATTGATAATCATCTTTTTAAATGAAAGACGCAGAGATTGGAAGGCGTCAAGGATCGGGCATGCTGATGCGTTTCGTCTGAGCAAAATGATGTCTGAGTCCCGCGCAATATGGGCGCAAGCGTAAACGTCCCTGCGCTTCATGTGTCGCGCGTAATCGAAGCCACCGGGATTTTGAAAATTTGAAATGTGCCGGATGCGGGCATGGAAACGAATATAGTCGCCAGGCTGAAAATCGGCGTCTGACACGACGGATAATCTTATCTTGCCGGTAAGCGGAGAATAATGGCCATTTTGATAGACGCGGACACAACGGACCGTCAGCGAAATTCCCGGTTTGAAGGATTCCTGCTTTTCCAGGACCACGCCTTCTATGTGCATTTTCTGATCTTGGATTAGAGAAACAATATGTTTTTTTTCATTGGTGAATACTGCCGGTTTTTGAATGGAGAAAGCACCGGCTGCGGCGACGGTTATGCAGATGAGTAAAAGCCCCGTCCGGAAGTATTCTTTCTGCAGACACCAAATCAGACCGACAAGCGGGAGGAAAATCAAAAACAGCAAGACAGAAGTCGAGATGTCAAGGGCGTCTCCGACGACGATTCCGCCGATCAGAGCAATAAGCAGTGGTAAAAGGGGATAACGCATGATTGCTTCCACCGGAAAAATGCTTTTTTCAAATGATTAGCCAAAACCGATAAAATATTATAACATTCCGCTCGCAACTAAAAAACGCATTTGGAATCTTCCTATGGATTTGGACATCCAGGAATATGATAAAAATCGATACCGACTCAAAATTCTAATACTGGGCCGGGTTATCGTTATAACTTTTTTTCTTGCCGGCGCGGTATTCACCGATTATTTTGAACCGTCGTATTTTATCTCGCGCGATATTTTTCAGATTTTGTATGCAATTATTGGAATGACGTATGTTCTATCGGCTTTTTATGCCTATTTGCTAAAAAAAGACAAATACTTTTTGCTCAATATCTATCTTCAGCTGGCGGTCGATATCATCCTGATCACCTTCGTTGTTTATTTAACGGGTAGTATCGGTAGCAATTATTCTCTCCTCTACACGCTGGTCATTATTTTTTCCGTCATTTTTCTGGGGCGAAGCGGCGGGTTGATTGTCGCGTCCGTGGCGAGCATCGCCTACGGAACCCTTCTGGATCTCGAATATTACAGAATCATTCCAACCCTGTTTGCGGCAGGCCGGGACTATTCGGTCAATTCAACGGATGTGTTTGTCAGAATTCTGGTTCATATTTTCTCATTCTACGGGATTGCTGTCCTGGCCAGCTTTGTCGTAGAACAGGAGAAGAAAACCCGTTCGCTCCTGGAGGAAAAGGAATCCGCATTCAATCAGCTCGATCTTCTGTTCCGTAGCATCATCGAATCCGTCGATACGGGTATTCTGACGGTCAATCTGCAGGGGCGAATCAAAACATTCAACCGGGCGGCCGAGGAAATCACAGGAAAGTCTCTCAAGGTTGTCGAAAACAAAAGAATTGATGAGGTTTTTCCTTCGTTTTCTCCGTTTATTCTGCAAAGACGTTCCGATCTTCTTCGAAGCCGCTACGAGGCTTTGATCACAGGACGGAAAAATGAGGAACTTCATGTGGGCTGTTCCGTGTCCCCCCTGAAAGATCGTTATGGACGTCAAATCGGACATATTCTGATTTTCCAGGATTTGACCGATGTTAAGAAGATGGAGGAACGTCTCGAAAAAAGCAGACGTCTGGCGCTCATCGGAGAAATGGCGGCCGGCCTGGCCCATGAAATGAGAAACCCGCTCGCCTCTATCACAGGTTCCATCCAGCTTCTTGCCCAGACGGATCATCTGGAGGAGACAGAAAAGAGGCTGATGCAAATTATTCTGCGCGGCAAGGATCAGCTCGATCATTTCGTTTCTGATTTCCTTCTTTTGGCGCGACCCATTCCGCAGGTGAGAGAAAATGTCGATGTCAACGCCGTGGCCAATGAAACGCTGGACAATCTTTCTATCGCCCCCGGCTGGAAGCAGGGCATCACGATCAGACGTCGATTCGGAGCGGAAAATATTGTATGGGGCAATCCCGAACCGATACGTCAGATCATTCGCAACCTTATTCTCAACGGTGTGCAGGCCATGGAAGAAAGCGGTGAGCTGTGCGTTGACATTCAGGCAAATTCATTCAATGATCGGCGATCTTTCGTGGAGATCAAGGTATCGGACAGCGGTTGCGGAATTGAAGAAAAAGATTTAAGAAAAGTTTTCGAGCCTTTTTTTACGAATAAGGAAGGAGGCACGGGGTTGGGACTGGCAATCGTCAGCCGTATCGTGGACGGCTACGAAGGTAAAATTGATATTGAAAGCCATTTGAATCAGGGGACAACCATTACCGTCCGCTTGCCGGCCCCGGGGCGCTGAAACATTAAACAGGAGAAGAAGCGTGGCGAAGATTCTTATTTTAGATGACGATCAGGGCATGCGGGAATTCATGGAAATCATGCTGACCAAGGAAGGCTATGAGGTCACATCGGTGGATTCCCCCGTTAAAGCGATCGGCATGTGCCGGAAAACCGCCTATGATCTCGTCATCACCGATCTGAAAATGCCGAAAATCGACGGCATCGAATTTCTCAAGACGATCAAAGACCACAGACCGGAAACGGTCGTGATTTTGATTACGGCATATGCTTCCGGGGAGACTGCGATCAACGCCATGAAGGAGGGCGCTTTCGATTACGTTGAGAAGGGCGGCAACATCGAGGAACTGAAGGCTATTATCCGCCACGCGCTTTTAAAAAACGGTCTGGTTGGAGATGTTCAACGTGCACAGGAACCCCCTCAGAGCACATTTTCCGGCATGATCGGAACCAGTCGTGAGATGGCCAAAATATTTTCAACCATTAAAAAAGTCGCGGACACGCCGGCAAACATCCTTATTCTTGGTGAAAGTGGAACCGGCAAGGAACTGGTAGCGCGCGCCATTCATGCCAATTCACAGCGATCCAAAATGCCGTTTATGGCGATCAACAGTGGCGGCATTCCGGAAAATCTTCTGGAGAGCGAACTGTTCGGCTATATGAAAGGCTCTTTCACCGGCGCCTATACGGACAGGCCGGGGCTTTTTGAGCTGGCCAGAGGCGGAACCATCTTTCTTGACGAGATCGGCGAGCTACCTCCTGTTTTGCAGGTGAAACTTCTTCGCGTGGTTCAGGAAAAAAGTTTTCGGAGGATCGGAGGATCGGAAGATATTAAAGTCGATGTGAGGATTATATCCGCAACGAACCAGAATCTTCAACAGAAGGTCAGAAAAGGGGAGTTCCGAGAAGACCTCTTTTTCCGCCTCAACGTCATTCCCATTCACATGCCGCCGCTTCGGGAAAGAAGAGACGATATTCCTCTTCTGACACGACATTTCATTGAGAAATACGCAAGGGAGTTCGGTAAAGAAGTCCGGATGATTTCTTCTTACGCAATGGAATTGCTGATGAATTATGCTTTTCCGGGTAACATTCGAGAGTTGGAGAATATTATTGAACGAGGTGTCGCCATGGAAGCCTCCAATATTATTCTGCCGGAGAGTCTCGTCATGACCTCCGGCACTTCCGGTGAGCAGGCCTCGCATGAATTGGACATTCCCGAAAAAGGCATTGACCTGAATCTGGAACTTGAAAAAATCGAAAAGCGGTTGATAGAAAAAGCGCTACTCCGATCGAGAGGGTCTAAAACACGCGCGGCGGAGCTTCTTGGCGTTACCTTCGATTCGTTGCGTTATCGGATTGAAAAGTTGGGGGTTAATCAGGACGAGGAACTTTCTTAAGGCTATTGTCGTCAGTATTTATGACGGACGGTTTTGACATCCTCCCGTGATCGGTAATGAGGACTTGACAGTTTTTTCGGGAGTGATGTAGAATCCGCAGTAATTTGATTTCTGGACAGTTCGCCTCAGCGTACCTGGAAAATATCACTTTACTCTACCCTACGAGAATTTAGCGCGAAAGGTACAGTCCGCAAGCGGGATTGCGGAAGGACATCGAATACAGGAGAAACACGATATGGATCACGCGACATTGGCTTATCAGGATAAGAATCTGGAATTACCTATTATTGAAGGATCAGAAGGTGAAAAGGCAATCGATATTTCCTCCCTCAGGCCATCCACGGGACTCATTACCCTGGATGTGGGTTATCAAAACACGGGATCCTGCCTGTCCTCGATAACTTTTATCGATGGAGAGAACGGAATTCTCCGATATCGGGGAATTCCCATTGAGGAGCTCGCCGAAAAAGCCAGCTTTTCAGAAGTCGCCTATTTGCTGATCTACGGAAACCTTCCCACCCAGGAAGAACAACAGGTATTTTCAAAGCTGCTGACGCAGAATTCCATGATTCATGAAGAAATGCTTCGCTTTTTCGATGGTTTTCCTCCGACGGCGCACCCCATGGCTATTTTAAGCACTATGGTCAACGCGCTGTCCGTCTACTATACCGACTATTTTACACAAGATTTTCAGACAGACACGTTCGATCTGATGGCGGCCTCTCTAATTTCAAGAATACGGACCATTGCCGCTTATTCCTATAAACACAGTATCGGAGAGCCGCACGTCTATCCCAAGCGGGATCTGAAATACGCCTCGAATTTTCTTTATATGATGTTCGAAAGCCCCGTCAACCCCTACGTACCTGATCCGGATATCGAAAGAGCGCTTTCCACACTCTTAATCCTTCATGCCGATCACGAACAGAATTGCAGCACATCCACGGTTCGTCTGGTAGGTTCCAGCATGGTGAACCTCTATGCATCGATCTGTGCGGGAATCTGCGCGTTATGGGGGCCTCTGCACGGCGGCGCCAACCAGAAAGTCATCGAAATGCTTGAGGCCATCAAACGGGATAATTTATCGATTGCCGAGTGTATTGAATCCGCAAAAGATAAAAACAGCAAATTCCGCCTTTTCGGTTTCGGACACCGGGTTTACAAAAACTATGATCCTCGCGCTAAAATACTGAAAAAGTATTGCGAGACGATCTTTAAGAAATACAATTATGACGATCCGCTCATCCACATCGCGATGGAACTGGAAGAAGCGGCCCTGAAGGATGAGTTTTTTATCGAACGGAAACTCTACCCGAACGTCGACTTCTACAGTGGAATTCTTTACCGCATGATCGGCATACCCACCAATATGTTCACCGTCATGTTCGCCATCGGAAGACTGCCCGGCATGATTGCGCAGTGGAAGGAAATGCACGATTCCGTTCCCCTGAAAATAGGAAGACCGCGTCAGATCTATACCGGCAACACACTGCGGCACTACGTTCCAATAGGGCAGCGCTGACAGAGGCCGGGGCATTGAGGAATCCTATTAATTTTTTCTTGACATTTGGCAGCTATTTGCCTATATGCGCGACTCATGGGAACAAATAAACGCACATTGAAAACAGGTCATTTTACACAGGCAGTGTATTTTTATTTTAACTTTTTTAGCTTTAGAGGCCAAAGAGGGTCTGCCTGAACGTAAGTTGACCGGCTAAATGAGACAAAGCCGTGGGCAGACAAAAGATCTGCCCACGGCTTTTTTGTTTGTGATGAATGAAACGTTCACAAAACATCAGGAGGGAGGGGGAATCATTATGTTGAAAAAGGTTTTAACAGTACTTTCGGTGTTTCTGTTTGTTTGCGCGGGATCCGTCGGGGCTCAAACCAAAACCATCAAGGTCGGGGCGGCGATTAATCTGACGGGACCGGCATCGACCTGGGGCCAGTATCATGAAAAAGGCCAGAGAGACTATTTCCGTTACGTCAATGAAGTCAAAGGGGGGGTGGCCGGTCACACCATCGAGATGATTACCGTTGATACGGCTTATAAGGTACAAGAAGCACAGGCGGCCGTTCGGAAGTTCGTCTTGCAAGACAAGGTCGATATGATTGCCACCTGGGGAGCGGGGGAAGGCCTAGCTGCCAAACCGATTATCCAGGAATACAAAGTGCCGACGATCAATTACTCCACAAGCTGGGAAATACTTGAAAAGCCTATTGATTACATGTATTTGCCTTTTGGCAGCTATAAGATGGACTGCTTCGCGGTTTTGGAATACATTCTAGTCGTCCATCAGGGCAAACAGGCGCCGAAAGTCGGGCTTTTGACCTACAACAACGCCTATGGACGATCTATTCATGCGCCCAGCAAGGAGTATGCTCAAAAGCTCGGCATCGATCTGGTTGCCATTGAAGAATTTCCACCGCGTACCGTTGATCTGAATACGGAGCTTCTACGCCTGAAGAAAAAAGGCGCGGAGTATGTTTTTATTCAGATGCTTCCGTCCGCCATCATTACAGCCTTCAAGAGCGCCGACCGCATCAAGTATAACCCTTTGTTTTTGGGAACGTGGACCTCAACCGATCCGGATTTTTTCAAGATGGGCAAAGGACTCATTCGGGATAGGCTGGTCATGCAGTTTCCCGGGGGATTGCCCTCGGATAATGCGCCCGGTATGGCGATTATGAAAGAATTATGGTCGCGTTACAAGACCGTGGACGGTTTTGATGCCGCATACTGGGAGGGCGTCGTCATCGGCATGATCATGGAACGCGCATTCGTCCGGGCCTATGAACGAGACAAGAAAATTAATTCCGCCACCATCAATGCGGCCATGCAATCCTTTAAGGATGAGGATTTCGGCGGTATCGTTCCTAAAGTGAGTTATTCGAAAGTCGATCATGAAGGGTCTTTCACCGCCAGAATCGTGAAAGTCAATGAAGATGGATCTTATCTGCCTTTGACGAATTTTTATGTTCCGGTTTCTTGTCGTAGAGCTCGGAAGCGGCGGGGTCCAGGGCGATCATCACGTCTTCGCCGGGCTTGTATCCCGCTTTTTCGATGGCCTGGAGGATCACCTCACACGCCTCTTCGTTAGATTTCAGGTTGGGGGCGAAACCGCCCTCGTCGCCCACGGCGGTGGAGTACCCTTTGTCTTTGAGGATGGAT
>CAYUDM010000002.1:111441-158362 GCA_964443625.1 uncultured Smithella sp.
ATGTTCCGGGCAAAGACAAAATCAAGCTTATCAAAAGATAGCGTTTGAAAAACCGGCGGAGATTCAGAATCATCTGAATTTCCGCCGGAGAAAAATAAATCGGTACAGACATTCGACTGAGGGATTCATGAAAGCATATCGCAGCCGGCCTTCCATCATGATCAACCGGCCGCCGGAAGACAAAAAAGCCGAACTTGAGATCCGCAATCTTCGACTGAGTTTTGGAGGCGTTGTTGCCGTGCGCGACGTGGATATGACCGTCCGCACAGGTGAACTGATGGCGGTGATCGGACCCAACGGCGCAGGAAAAACGAGCCTGCTCAACTGTATTACCGGCTTTTACCATCCTCAGGAGGGCCAAATCCTTTTTAACGGTCAGGACATTACCCGTCTGCACACCCATCAGCTCGTCAATGTCGGCATCGGCAGGACTTTTCAGAATATCGAACTCTTTCCCGGCATGACCGTTTTGGCCAATCTGACCCTGGCCAGACATATCCATTGTCGTTACAGCTTCTGGAAGTCATGCCTTTTTTCGCCTCAGGTTCGCAAAGAAGAAATCCGCCACAGACAGATACTTGAGGAAATCATCGACTTTCTGGAGATGCAGTCCATCCGGAAACAGGCGGTCGGCTCTTTGCCCTATGGAATGATGAAACGCGTGGAGCTGGGCCGTGCGTTGGCTCTCGAACCGAAGCTTTTGATTCTCGATGAACCGTTTGCCGGGATGAATCTCGAAGAAAAAGAGGACATGGTCCGTTTTCTTCTCGAACTCAATGGACGCTGGGGATTGACGATGATCCTGGTAGAGCACGATATGTCGATCGTCATGAGCATTTCTCAGCGAATCATGGTGCTCAATTTTGGAGAGAAACTGGGAGAGGGCACGCCGGATGTAATCAGCGCCAATCCGGAAGTCGTCAAAGCCTACTTGGGCGATGCCCAGACCATCGATTAACTGAAGGATGACCTCAAGTGACTCAGCCACAAGCACATAACCGCAATCTGAAAACACTGACTCTGCCTCAGATTCTGCTGCAAAACGCGTCTATCTTCGGCGCCAGGAAGAAGGCCATTCGTGAAAAGGCCTATGGCATCTGGCAGGCCTATGAATGGGAGGAATATTATCGCTTCGTTAAAATCACGGCTGCGGGCTTTGCCGCCTTGGGCTTGAAACGGGGCGAAAACCTTGCGCTGATTGTCAACAACTCTTCCGAATGGTTGTTTTCAGAACTGGCGGCGCATGCTCTGGGCGCCACATCGCTGAACCTCTTTACCTCATCCATTTCCGAAGAACTTTCCTTTTCCATCGGGCGTATCGCCTCGCCGGTGGTGGTGGTTCAGGATCAGGAGCAGGTCGATAAACTCCTTGACGTCCGCGATAAACTGACGCACACCGCCAAGGTCGTCTATATCGATCC
The DNA here is from genome assembly GCA_964443625.1 of uncultured Smithella sp. GTDB lineage: Bacteria > Desulfobacterota > Syntrophia > Syntrophales > Smithellaceae > UBA8904. Next base: position 112,863 of record CAYUDM010000002.1, read on the forward strand.
TACCGGCATGACCTTCTATGAAGAAAACGACTGGTTGATCAGCTACGCAGAACTTCTGGAACTCGGCAAGAAATTTTTGGAGGAACATCCCGACTATGTGGAAAACGAGATCGGCAAAGGCCGATCGTCTGATATCGCCGTCATGATTCAAACCTCAGGAACGACGGGTGTTCCGAAACTGGCCATGTTATCACACCGCAACCTGACCGCGATGGCCCAGCAGTGGATCGAAGCCGAAAATCTGAAACCCGAAGAAAACTGGATATCCATGTCCCCGCCGGCCTGGATTGTGGATCAGATGTGGGGAATGGGTGTTTCCCTCGTGTCGGGCATGACGATGAATTTTCCTGAAACGGCGGAAACCGTTCCCGAGGACTTCCGGGAAATCGGCCCCTCTATCCTGATAACCGCCTCGCGTTTTTGGGAGGACATGGCCTCGAAAATCCGGGTAAAAATTTCGGATTCGGGCTGGCTGAAAAAAAAGCTATTTTTCATGGCGGAACGATTCGGCCGGGGTATCGTCGAAAAGAATCTTCACCGTCAGTCTGTTTCCTGGCTCCAAAAACTGATTTATCTTTTTTTCTCCCGGACAGTCTACCGGCCGTTGCTGGATCGTCTGGGATGTTCACGTTTCGCCAGTGCCTTTACCGGCGGTCACCCTATCAGTCCGGACGTGATCGGTTTTTTCCGCGCGATCGGGTTGAACTTGAAGCAGTGTTACGGCCTCACGGAGTCCGGCGGCATTTTTCAGATCCAGCCGGATCATGAAGTCAAACTCGAAACCGTCGGAAAACCCCTGCCCCTGACGGAGGTCCGTATTGCCGCCGACCAGGAAGTGCTCGTCAAGTCCGAAGCCAATTTTTCCGGCTATTACAACGATTATACGTCAACGCAGGCCGCTTTCGAAAACGGTTGGCTCAAAACGGGCGACGCGGGATACATTGATGAAGACGGTCACCTGCTGATTATCGGACGCAAGGAAGACATTATTCGAAATAAAAGCGGAGACGCTTTTTCACCGGATTTTATTGAAACGCGCCTGAAATTCAGCCCCTATATTAAAGAAGCCGTCACCTTCGGCGAAGCGCGACCTTACATTGCCGCGATGATCAATATCGATCTGGGCAATGTCGGGAACTGGGCCGAAGAGAGAATGATTCCATACACGACCTATATGGATCTTCCCCAGCAGTCGGCCGTCGAGACACTCATCCTGGGTGAAGTGCGCAAGGTGAACGAACAGCTGCCCGACGTCATGAAAATCAAAAAATTCGTTCTGCTTTACAAGCTTTTGGATGCAGACGATGAAGAATTGACACGCACTGGAAAAGTCCGACGACGTTTTGTGTACGGTCTTTATATCAAAATTATAGAAGCCATGTACGGAGGGTTGAAGGATGTCGCCGTAACCGGCAAGATCCGATACCGAGACGGACGCATCGGCGAAATCGAAACGACGGTCAAGGTCATTACAGTGGATTGAGGAGACGGACGGATGGATTTTTTTCTACAGTTATTGGTTAACGGAGTTTGCATCGGCCTGCTCTACGGCATTTCGGCCATGGGGTTCGTCATGATTTTCAAGGCATCAAGCGTTCTGAACTTCGCGCACGGCGAGCTGTTGGCTCTGGGCGCCTTCTTTTTCCTGTCATTGGTGACTTGGGGCAAATTGCCGATCATCGTGTCCTTTTTACTGACACTGGTCGGATGTTTTCTGTTGGGTTTTCTGATTGAAAAGTTCTTCCTTCGGCCCCTCATCGGCGAAAAACTGATTTTTGTCATTATGCTGACGGTTGGATTGGCCGCGATGTTCAAAGGATTGATTCTGCTGATCTGGGGCGGAAACCTCCACACCTATCCGCCCTTTCTTCCCGATGCGCTCGAACTGGAGTTGGGATCGATCTATATCGCGCCGGTCTATTCCATGACGCTGCTGATCAGTATCGTCTTTTTGGTTTTGTTCGGACTTTTTTTCAAAAAGTCATCGCAGGGAATTTTTATGCGTTCGGTGGCCGACAATCAGAAAGCGGCCCTGTCGCTGGGCGTTCATGTCCGGCGCGTTTTCGCTCTCTCCTGGGCGATTGCGGCCATGGTGGCCTGCATGAGCGGAATCGTTTTAGGCATCATCAACGGCGTGAATGTCCATGACTTAAGCGCAATCGGACTCAAAGTCTTTCCGGTGGTCATTCTTGGCGGTCTGGACAGCATCGGCGGCGCCATCATCGGCGGCATTATTATCGGCCTGCTCGAAACGTTCACAGGAGGATACCTGTCTCCCTCCCTGCGGGATGTGGTGCCCTATATTGTGCTGGTGTTCATCCTGATGGTGAAACCTTACGGACTTTTCGGATTGGTTGAGATCGAAAGAGTATAGGCAAGATGCTATGAAAAAAATTTCTTTTCATCCCTGCGGCAACTATCACGAAAATTACGCGCAGGAGCTCGCGATCTTTGACACCTGGTTCGGCAGAGTCTCTCTGGGCGTGTTTCTTCTTTTGCTTTTCGGTCTCGCGCCGTTTTATTTGAGTCCCTATCTGCTGTACATCCTCAACAGCATCGGTATTTTTGCCATCGCCGCCATCGGACTGAATATTCTCATCGGCTATACGGGACAAATTTCGCTCGGGCATGGGGCGTTTTTCGGGGTTGGCGCCTACGCCGCCGCCATTTTAGCGACGCGCCTCAATGTGCCGTTTTATCTTTCCATACCGGCGGCAGGATTCATTACGGCGCTTGTGGGAATGATTATCGGCATTCCATCGGGCCGACTCAAAGGACTTTATCTGACTATTGCCACGCTGGCCGGGCAGTTCATCATCGAGTACGTTCTGATTCAGTGGGAAAGCCTGACGATGGGCACGATGGGTATCACGCTTCCGTCGCCTTCGATCGCGGGCTGGAGCATCAGCGGCGACAAGATGTTTTTCTTTTTAATTTTTATCTCCCTGGTGGCGACAACCTGGTTTGCGGTCAACATTATGCGATCGAAATTCGGAAGAGCCTTCATCGCCATACGCGACAACGACCGGGCCGCTGAAGGTATGGGCATTCCAATCTTTAAGTATAAGCTTCTGTCCTTCGCGATCAGCTCATTTTACGCGGGCTTTGCAGGGGCGATCTGGGCATACTATATGGTCAGCATTACGACGGAGCCTTTCAATCTCGGTCTGTCTGTGGAATTTATCGCGATGGTCATCATCGGTGGTATGGGCAATATTCCGGGGGCCATTTTCGGGGCGACCTTCATTACGCTCCTCAACGAAGGGTTGCGCTATGCCACGGGCATCTTGATGAATGTCAGTTTCATTACCGGCATGGGACTGAACATGGCGCCGCTTCGTGAATTTGTTTTTGGTCTGGCGATTGTTCTGTTCATACTTCTGGAACCTAAAGGGCTGGCGGAATTGTGGCGGATTATTCGCTCGAGTTTTCGCTTATGGCCCTTTTCTTATTAGGATGGAATATGGCTGACATTCTATTACAGCTCAATAATATCTCCGTGGTCTATTCCGACGTGATACAGGTTTTAAAAGGGGTTTCTCTGTCGGTGGAAAAAGGCCATATCGTATCGCTTCTGGGCAGTAACGGAGCGGGGAAGACCACCACGCTCAAAGCGATTTCAGGATTGCTCAAACCTGAAAACGGTGAAGTCACGGATGGTGAAATTATCTACAACAAGGTCAATATTCAAAACCAGGCGCCTGAATTCATCACACGACAAGGCATCATCCAGGTGCTAGAAGGCCGTCAGCCTTTTAAATATCTGACCATAGAAGAAAATCTGAGAGTGGGAACCGCCACGCGTCCGGGTAAGCCCTACAAACAGGACCTGGAAATGGTGTACCATTATTTTCCGCCGCTTGTGAAACGGCGCAAGTCTCTTGCCGGATATTGCAGCGGCGGAGAGTTGCAAATGCTGGTCATCGGCCGGGCGCTGATGGCCCATCCTCAATTGCTAATGCTCGATGAACCGTCACTGGGACTGGCGCCTTTGGTCGTCTTGGAAATTTTCCGCATTATCAAAAAGATTAACGAGGAACACGGGACCACGATCGTTTTGGTGGAACAAAACGCCAACATGGCTCTTCAGGTCGCCCATTACGGCTATGTCATGGAAAACGGCAAGATCGTCATGGAGGGAAAATCCGTCGAACTTGCCGATAATCCGGACGTCAAGGAATTTTACCTAGGCATGGGGGCGTCCGGCGCCACAAAATCCTATCGGGACGTCAAGGCCTATCGAAGACGCAAACGCTGGTTGTAACAGGAGGGAAGTCTATGAAAAAGTTCTATGATACGCGGGAAAAAGCAACGCGGGCGAACCGCAAGGCCTTGCAGGACAAAGCGCTTTGCGCGATGATCAAGCTCGGTTACAAAAAATCGTCCACACTCAAAAAAATACTCGACGCCCATCGAATCAATCCCGCAAAAATTAAATCCCGTGAAGATCTTGAAGCCTTACCTGTCCTGTCAAGAGAAAAGCTTGTCGACATGCAGCTTCATCATCCGCCATACGCAGGTCTGGAAAATCCGGGAGCTCCGGTGGATCGGATTTTTACGTCTCCCGGACCGGTTTATGAACCGCACTTGTCGGAAAACGATTATCTCTGGGCGCGGGCCTTTTTTGCGGCGGGCATCGGTCCGGGGGACGTGGCCCTGAATGCTTTTTCCTATCATCTGGTTGCGGCGGGTCTCACCTTTCACGCCGGATTGCGAAAAGTCGGCGCCACCGTCGTGCCCTCCGGGACGTCATCATCGCAGATCCAGGTTCAGTTGATTCGCGATTTGAAAGTTACAGCGTATGTCGGCACACCGAGCTTTCTGGCCTCTATTATCAGCCAGGCAAAGGAGATGGGGTACGACTTCAAAAAGGATTTCAGACTCAAAAAAGCCTGCTTTGCAGCGGAACCCCTGCTGCCATCTTTGCGCGAAACCTTCGAGAAGGAATGCGGCATCGACACCTACCAGATGTATGGCGCTACTGAAGTCGGCGACGTCGCCTATGAATGTTCACAGAAAAACGGCTGGCACCTGTGCGAAGAAACCATTGTGGAAATTGTCGATCCGGCAACCGGCAAAAGCGTTGCGCCGGGAGAATTGGGAGAGGTTGTTGTCACCCGCCTGAATCCCGTCTTCTTTCTGTTTCGTTTCGGCACGGGAGATCTGTCGCGCCTGTTGACTGAAAAATGTCGATGCGGCAGAAGCGCACATCGACTGGCGGGCATAGCCGGTAGAGTAGGGGAGGCCGTTAAAGTCCGAGGTCTGTTTATCGCCCCCAGCCAGATGAAACTACTGGCTTCGAAATTCGAAAATCTCGCCCTTCAGGCGGTTGTAAATCGACGTGGCCATGAGGATGTTCTGACGCTGCGTTTGGAAAAAAGCCCGGCGGTTTCCGGGAAGGGTGAAGAAAAGTTTAAAAAAGCATTTCGGGAAATCTGCACGGTCCGGATTGATGAAGTCGAATATGTCGAATCGGGAACCATCAAGACCGGCGACAAGTTGATCATTGACCACCGGACGTGGTAATCGGCGCCTCCGGCGTTTTCCCGAGACGATACGCATCAAAGACCGATAGGGCCCATAAAAGCACAAGCAGGATGAAAAGGAGCGTCAAAAAAGGAAAATCAACCGCTTCGACGGATCGGCGCGTCACCTGAAGAACCGCGGCTGCATCCACTGTGCCTTTCTGAAACGGGGCGGCCCGGATGATGGAAAGGGACGTGGAGACAATCACCCATCCGAAAGTAAAGCACCCCGCCAGAAACGGAAGGATAAAGAGGGCGCCTCTTGCGTATCTTTTGAGAAATATTTGCCCCGCCCCCGGAACAACCAGGGCGCTTAGCAACGCCGCCTTGTGTTCGTGTTTCATTCTCCGATCCCCTGCCTTAAACAAGGATAGACGCGTCCCGAAGCTTGAGCTGAATGTCGGAAGCGCCATTCCAATAATTGATCTGTGGTGTGAAGACCGCATCGACTTTCGTTCCGGAAAGCTTTGCGGCATGCTTGCCCATACCAAACCAAATAGCGCTAAATGAGCTGCCGTTTTCATTGAGACGGAGCTTCAGATGATTGTTGCCGACAATGGAGGGAGTCGCCACGGTCAGACCACGGGCGCAAAACAGGGGTTCGGGATTCTCACAGCCGAAAGGCGCAAGCTGGGCGATCTGAGCCAGTAGATCCAGGTCAACATCCGAGAGCCGGCATTCCGCGTCAATGAAAGTTCGGGAAACTAAGCCCGATGTCGCGACGGTATCCCGGATAATTTCGTCAAGCATGCATGCGAACTCGTCAATGTCGTCCTCTTTGATGGAAATCCCGGCAGCCCTGTAATGTCCGCCATAGGAGAGCAACAGCGACGCGCACTGCTGGAGTCCCTTATGGATATTAAATTCCGATACGCTGCGTCCGGAGCCCTTTCCCACACCGTCATGAAGACTGATGACAAAAGCCGGCCGGCTGAAAATATCCACCAACTTGGAGGCGACGATGCCGATCACGCCCGGATGCCATTTGTCCGAGGCGAAAACCAGTGAACTCATTTTTTCGACGTCAGGATTGTCGCCGATTTGATCCAGGATGTCGGTGAGAATGTCTTTTTCCATAGCCTGGCGTCGTCGATTATGGGCATCGAGTTTTTCCGCAATCTGCCGGGCCTGATCAATGTTCTCCGCCAAGAGCAGATCGACCGCGTCGAGCGCCGATGCAATTCTACCGGCTGCATTGATTCTGGGAATCAGGCAAAACGAGGCTTTGAAGGAATCAATCGTCTGTCCGTCAATGCCGCATACTTCCTTAAGCGCACGGATTCCTGGACGTTTTCCCTCTGTGATCAGGTCGAGGCCGATTTTGGCGAATATACGGTTTTCGCCCAACAGCGGCGCGATGTCTCCAATGGTTCCCAGGGCCACGACGTCTAGATATTCTTTGAGATTCGGATATTCCGAATTTTTCCAGAATCCTTCCTTTCTCAGGGAGCCGCGTAGCGCAATCAGAAAGTTAAACGCGATGCCGACACCGGCCAGGTATTTAAAAGGGAAATCGCAGTCGCTGCGATTGGGATTAACCACGGCCGACGCATCCGGCAGGCCGTCGACAATTTCATGGTGATCCAGAACAATCGTGTCGATGCCGAGAGACTTGGCGTAGGCGATTTGCTCAAAATCGGAAACGCCGCAGTCAACCGTTACGATGAGATTGATGCCCCGGGTTTTAAAGATGTCGATAGCAGGAATTTTCAGACCGTATCCGTCCTGGACGCGATCCGGAATATGATAGCTGACATGTGGCGTCAGCTCCCGGATAAATTTATACAAGACAACAACGGACGTGATGCCGTCGGCATCATAGTCTCCGTAGATGACGATGGATTCACCCGAATAAACGGCTTTTATCAGGCGGGTGACGCCGGCTTTCATGTCAGCCATTAAAAAAGGGCTGTGAAGGTCGTTAAGCGAGGGATTCAGGTATCGTTGAGCGTGTTCCAGGGTAGAGATGTGCCGGTTGAGCATCAATCGGGCTATGAGCGGTCGAATGCCGAATTCGCCGATCAATGTTTTTTCCAGTTCTATATGGCCGGGGTCCTTAAATTTCCAGGATGTAGCCGGCAAATTTTCATCCAGAGCCATGGTCTTGTCTATTCTTTTTATATTTATTACAAAATCATCATATCAGTCGGAGCATCGATGTCAAGCTTTCAATCTCGTCTTTCAAAGATCAGCGACTGCATGGAAGATTCATGAGCCTGTAATTTCAAGGCAAAATCCTTAAATAGGCTTATTTCTTCAGTTGAAATCCGAAGGGTTTTGTTGCGGACTATTGTCGAAACTGTAAAAGTCGACCCCTCGAAATGAAATGATTCGTCCCGAAAATGGTACTTTTCCTGCGCAACAAAGGGGCGGGGTATATTTTTCAAGCGAAACCCTTCCGGAAAAATATAACGAAGCGTTTCAACCCGCAGAAAAGATGGACGAAATACTATCGGATACCGGCGATGTTGTGATGCGGTAATGTCGCGGAAAGTGTCCATGCGCAAAGCATTGGAAAGAATCATCGTATCCGCATCGACGATCTGGACGAGGTTTTTAATATTTCCGGTAAGATATATATAAAAAGGTCTCTGTGTGTCGTCGAAGGAACCGGTTTCGAGAGTCCAGACTTCAATCCCTTTCTTTTCAAAAACAGTTTTTCTTTGTTCCGGGGGGAGATATTTGTATGCAAATCGCATCGCTTCCGCCGCTTTACCGGAATATTCATGCCTCAGAATCACTTGTGCATTTCCATGAGAATCGATCTTAAAGGTCAAGTCCGTCAGGACGTAATCGTTTTGATCATCAAGAGGAGGCGTTTGTTCAAACCGATAGGATCCGTCGGGTCGAATGATCAAAACGGTGGTAGGTTGTATAAAAGGCGCCGTATCAAAAGCGGCCGTTTCGTTGGTTGCATCCAGCCAGAAGTAACGGTCGCCCTCGGGAACAACCGCCATGACGTGGTTAAAAGCGGACATCGACGGCATGGTTGTGTCGAAATGCTCCCGATGGGTCGGGACCAAAGCAGGATAGCCCTCGATGCCGGCAATCTTGAGCATCGTCAGAAGCAAAACGGTCTTGTCCTTGCAATCCCCATATCTTTTTTGAAAGACCTCCTCCGCGGGATGCGGCTGGTGTGTGTGCGGTCCCATCAAGACAGCGATGTATCGGATTCTACGGGCTACAAAGTCGAAAATGATTTTGATTTTTTCTTCACGCGTTTGCGCTCGGGCGACCAGATTGTGCGTAAAGTCTTCAAGGTCTCGATTTGACTTCAACTGTTCGTTAAATATTTTTCCATAGAGAGACGATATGACCCGCCAGTCCGTGAGGGTCCACATCCAGACCTGTGGGAAGGTTTCACGGTCAAGCACAGAGGGCATTCGGGGCTCGGGAATAATTTCCTTTTTGTGTTCATTGATGAAAACATACTTAGTCCGGTCTCCGGAAGTCGAGATGACAGGCTGGGCCGAAATATTTAAATACTTGTAATTGAGAGGCACAGAGGCGGGCAATACGACTTCCAATATATCGTTCTGAATAGGGAAGAGGTTTTCATAGATGAAGGCCGAAAAGAAATCGAAAGCAATGGGCGAACTCAGATTTTTGATTTCATAGGCAAACTCGACAATGCAGCCATCTTCAACTGCCCGCATGGTAAAGCGTTTGCGGCGAATATCCGTGTAGAATTCATATCCTCTATACTGGGATTCGTCTTGAATATCGGATTGCGAAAGAGGAATAATCCGACCGTCGGCCTTGACGGTGTTGGCAAAAAGAATTCTAGCCTTTTGATACCCCTGCCGATAGGAAATCGTTTTGGTGGCGAAACGCCTGCCCCTTTCATTAAATATTTTGTAGCGTTCCAGCCTGCGAGTCACGCTCGTACCATCCCTGAAATACTCCACAAAAGCATGGCTGTCTACCAGGCTTGCCCCCGCGTTGGGATGATCTTCAGCACGGGGGGCGTTTTTTAAAAAGTCCCCAACGTCCCCCTGGGCCAGACTTTTGAAATTCGATGTGGTCGAGCAGCCGCAGAAAACCAAAATCGACAAAACGATCAAGTAATGGGGAATTCTCATGATTTTCTCCTTGACGAAAGAAAGCATACAGGGTTTTCCGTAGGGAGTCAAACAGACCATTGTTTCTTGATCTTTCAAATCAGAAGTGGTAGCTTTTCTCCCAAATGAAGCATAAGTATTATAAATTAAAAAGAAAGGCGGACATTGCGCAGATTCAGTTCATCATTGAAGGCTACGAAGGTATGGCGACCGTGTCCACTGTGAATGCCGAAAATGCCGTCATTTCAGTGTCCATCATGCCGGACTTCATCCAAGACATGGAGGGACTTTTGAAATCTCTGATGCGGACGCATCATTTTGAAGAGATCACGAAAGAGACTCTTTAACTGAAATAAAACTGCCGCGTAAACAAAACCCTCCGGCATAGAAAGGCACCATCCAGGTTTTCGGCATGTTGATGCTGACCCATACATATCTGCTTCAAAAGACAATTAAGGCATCCTCGATCACTCATATCGATCCGGACATCTACATCTACAACATAGCCCCGGATCTGCTCACCATTCACCCCGACATCAGTGCCGTGCAAACGCACACGATAGACAGATTTGTGGATGCGCCCGCAGATCATGCCAGATGCGCCTATATTATGTTTCACCTGTTGGTGGACGATCTGGCGCATTACGGTAAAATATCGATGGCCTGCCGCAAGGATGGCTTCGACCCCGAAGCCTCCGGGTTCTCCTACATCAAAGGGCGGCCGCTCATTGACGATCTGATCGCCCTGCATAAAATCATTCCCCGCGACATTACATATAATGAAGCCGCCTACCGTTCACATCTTATCATTGAAATGATCTACGATTTGGTCATCTTAGCGCGTCTGCGGGAGTATGGTTCCATGGAACTGCTTGAAGAAGCGATTCAGTTTGTGCGCAATCGCAGAGAAGAGGAATTCTGTGCCGAAGTGGCCTGGTTATACGGATTTGACAAAGATAGCGTAAGAGATGTCCTGAAACAGGCCGTTTCTTACATAACCAGAGATAGAATGGAAAAGATAATGAACATCGAAGGCCGCATTCGTCTTTTTACAGACAAATTCGGCCTTCGAAATGATAGTACGATCTTTCGGGAAGCCATCGAGACGCTGTTTTCTGAAGCGATTCAATCCATCGGGCAAGACGATTTCATTGCCAAGACAGGGTTATCCGTGAAAGAAACGGGCTGGCTTCCGACGATTTAAGAGGCTTTTTTCACTGCGCCGGAACGGATACAACGAGTGCAGGCCTTGACTCTCTTCACAGATCCAGTCTTCGCGTCAACACATCGTAATTTCTGAAGATTCGGACGCCACACCGCCTGGCTTTTATTATTTGCATGACTCACATTATGGCCGACGGACGGTTTTTTTCCACAGACTTCGCAAACTCGGGACATAAGACTCCACTCCTTTAAAAAATGTGCGTCGTAACTAAGCTAAAAGAGAGTATTTTGCAAGCATTATTTGCAGTTGTCATATTTATTTTAATTGGCGGCTCTGGGCGGTCGCGCAAAACTATGCCTTCATCTCCTGTGGCTGTCCCGTCATCTCCAAAACGCGCATCCAGAGATTGCCCGCCGGATCGATTTGCCTTCCGGAAATCGCGGCCGAAAGAGGAAGATGAACATAATCGTTTTTCCGCAAAGCGACCAGAAGGCCTGTTTTCCCCGCCATGGCGGCGTGCACGGAATATTGGCCCAGAGAACTGCCGTAAATACTATCGGATGCGTTGGCTGGGACGGAGCGGATGATATAGCTTGGCTCGATATATTTTAAATTGATTTCAAGATTTATATCGTGAAAGTGTTTCTCAATACTGTCCTTCAAGAAAAGGCCGATGTCAGACAAACGGATATTGCCTGACGCATCCGTTCGGTTTTCTGGTGCGTCTTTCGTGATCAGGGTCTGACCGGCGCCTTCAGCGACCAGGATGACGGCATGTCCACGTTTTTGAGTTCTTTTCGTGAGGGTCTTTAGGAAACCTTTGTTTCCTTCAAGGTCGAAGGGAACTTCAGGGATCAAAACGAAGTTGACGTCTCCCTGCGCCAGCGCTGCTGTAGCCGCGATATAGCCGGAGTGGCGTCCCATGATTTTAACCAAGCCGATTCCGTTATAGGCGCCTTTGGCCTCCACATGGGCACAACGCAGCGCTTCAACCGTTTTTTCAATCGCCGTATCGAAACCGAATGATTTTTCAATCAGACCCAGGTCGTTATCAATCGTTTTGGGAATACCGATCACGGCGATCTGCGCTTTTCGCAAGGCGATTTCCGCATTAATTTTTTCCGCTGCCCGCATGGTCCCGTCACCTCCCACACAAAAGAGGATGCCGATACCCTGCTGTTGCAGATAATCCACCATAACGGAAATATCCTGCGGGCCGCGAGATGTTGAAAGAATGCTGCCTCCGATACTGGTGATGTCTTTGACGAAATCGGGTGTCAGATAGACGGGTTTATGACCATACGCGGGATTGAGGCCGCGCAGTCCGAAGCGGATACCCATAATATTCTTTACGCCATAACGATAGAAAAGAGACATCGTGATGGAACGAATGACATCGTTGATCCCCGGACACAAACCGCCGCAAGTCACGATGGCGGCTTTGGTCTTTGCCGGATCAAAAAAAATATTTTTGCGCGGTCCCGCTGCTTCAACAGACAGCGGACAGCCCGATGAATCTTTCATTGTATCGAATCCGGAAAGGCCGGTATTAAAAAGAAAACGATCTTCATCGGAGACGAATGATTGAATATTCAAAGGCGAGGGTGTTGTGCAGGGACCCAGGCTGGTAATGCTGAAATCCAATGGCATGATGACGGTCTACCTCCGTAAGTTCAAAGCACGCTGGGCTGCGTTTTTCCCCGATACAAATTCCGCTGCGAATCCCGCATCGGACAGAAGCGATGCGCCTGTCAGGAAGACATTCTCGAAACGGGTTTTGTTTGTCTTCGCGGCAAAGGAAGTCAACGCGGCGTTGCGGATAAAATATTTAGGAGAGACAGTTTTTCGATAAGCCAGCGACAAGTCAATGGACTGATCCAGTGACAGAAGTTCAATATTGTCTCCAAGGAAAGGGAAATAACTATCGAGGCAATTAAGCATCATTTCCGCACGACGCTTGAGCGCTTCGACATGCCAGAGCTCTTCACGATCCGGAAGAAAAACGGTGACGGAAAGCGCGGTTTTCTCCTCGGAGAAAATATGGTTACTGTCGGGGGGTGGAATATGTAAAATAAGAAGATTATCGTCGGACAAATCCTTTTTCTCGTCCGGAATGATGGCCACATGCCTGCCTAACTTTTCAGGCAGGCAAGATCGCTTCACGCCCAGAAACAAAGAAAACGGATAGCTCGCTAAAGCGGCAGGACGCAAACGATCGGCTACACTGGAAAAGTTCTTCGGCCCGCATATCAACGACAAGGCATCCGCTTTTGAGCTGACGACAAGCGCTTGCGCCGACGTTTTGGTCGTCTTGCCGTCGGATGTTTGGAGTTCTACTTCAATCGGTTTTCCATGCCCTATGGAGGCAACCCGGCAATGACTTAGGTACAATCCGTTTGAAGTTTCCAGCTTTTCAATCAGTGCATTGAACAGATATTGTTTGCCCTGAGAAAAAAAGGATACACCCCGAAACGGCGCGCAATTGAGTTGTGCGGAGCTAAAGGAAAACAGATCATGGAGATTCAATGCACAAAGCGCCTGTTGAGCCTCCCAGATTTTTTCCACAACGGGGTGGGCAGACAAGGTCTTGTCAAATCGCACCGCAAGGAATTTGTAACGGAAAATCTTAGGAAAGATTTTCAAGTATGAAACAAATTCTTTCAAACCGGACGGCTGGAGAAGGGGATGCGCGTCAAACCAGTTTTCAAAAACAGCCGTGGCGTCAAAAGCAGACTCATAGAAGTCCCGAAGGTCCGCCTCCAGAGATGGAAATTCACGGCAAAGCTCCACCAAAAGTTCATCGAGGGTATTGAAGAAATCAATCCGATGGTTCGGAAGCAAGATTTGATAGGCGGGATTGATCTCGCCGTCTTCACCAGCGGGAAGGGAGATGCCCATTTCCTCAAGAATTTTGCGTCCGATCTGATCCGGGCCCAGACCGGTCATCGGTGTGGGATCGAGATGGAAAACGAAGTCTCCGATCAAATGCAATCCTCCGAGGCCGGACTCCGCCACAAGCAGAGTCGACAGGCCGTTTTGGCTCGCATAGGCCGCGGCAACATGGGATGAAAGGTCATCGCCAATGACGATCAGATCATACATGATTGGTCGTGTCATCCTCCGAAGTCAGTCCAAAACCGTCGCGTTCAGCTTTCCAGTGGCGGGTTATGCAAAGACCCTCCCGCGGGAGGCCCGGGTCTCAGGATGGTTACCCGGCGGTCCTCAACACTGATTCTGCCTTCCGCAAAATAGCGGATCGCCTGCGGATAGATCTTATGCTCCTCGGTAAGTATTCTGTCCGCCAGCGTCTGTGCCGTATCATCAGGCAATACCGGGACCACCGCCTGAATGATGATGGGGCCCGTATCCACGCCTTCGTCCACAAAATGGACGGTGCATCCGGAGAATTTCACGCCATGATCGATTGCCTTCTGCTGAACATGCGTTCCGGGAAAAGAAGGCAGGAGCGCCGGATGGATATTTATGATTCGCTTTTCAAACGCGCGAAGAAATACCGGCGTGAGAATGCGCATGAATCCGGCCAGCACAACCAGATCGACGCCCGCCGCGTTCAACAAGCGAATCAACTCGCAGTCGAAGGCTTCACGGTCGGGAAAATTCGTGTGACGAAGTGCGGCAACCGGAATTCCGTGCTTTTCGGCCCGCTTCAAACCATAGGCATCCGGGTTGTTGCTGATGACGAGGTTGATTCGCGCGGGCAGATTTTTCCGCTCAATATGATCGATGATCGATTGAAGGTTGGATCCGCTGCCGGAGATCAAGACGCCCAGTTTCAACTCTTCAGACATAACGCCGCCGTTAAACATCCGCAAAGCAGACCGCCTCCTGGCCTTGCTCTTTCTTTTCGATTGAACCGATGAGGTAGGCTTTCTCTCCAAGCACTTCCAGGCGATCAAGAATTTCGCGGCATTCTTTTTCGGAGACAATCATCATCATGCCGATGCCCATGTTGAAGACGCGGAACATTTCCTTTTCGTCCACATTTCCGATTTCCTGAATGACGGAAAAGATGGAGGGGATATCCCAGCTTCCGCGCGAGATGACGCATCGACTTACATCCGGAATAATCCGGGGAATATTGTCGTAAAAACCGCCTCCCGTGACATGGACCAGCCCTTTGATATTAAAGCTTTTGACAAGATTCAGAAGCGATTTGACATAAATACGGGTAGGTTCCAGAATCTCCAATCCAACGGATCGGGTCAACCCGGAAGGCGTGTCGTTTATAGACAGTTTGCCTTTTTCCAGAAGGACTTTCCGGGCCAGCGAAAAACCATTGCTGTGCAGACCGCTTGAGGCCAGACCGATCACGCGGTCGTTGATACTGATGGTCGATCCGTCGATCAACTTGTCCTGCTCCACGACACCGACGCAAAATCCGGCCAGATCGTATTCCCCCGGCTTGTAAAAACCGGGCATTTCCGCTGTTTCGCCGCCTAGAAGCGTGCATCCCGCCAGACGGCAGCCGGAAACGATTCCGTCAACGATCTGGACGCTTTTTTCCAGTTCCAGATTTCCGGTCGCCAGATAATCCAGAAAGAAAAGCGGTTCCGCTCCCTGAACGATGACATCATTGACTGACATGGCCACCAAATCAATGCCGATGGTGTCATGTTTGTCCATCAACTGCGCGATTTTGAGTTTCGTGCCGACGCCATCCGTGGAGGAAACGAGGATCGGATTCTTCATTTTTGCCGTATCGAAACGGAAAAGGCCACCGAAACCGCCGATGCCGGAGACCACCTCTTTGCGGGCCGTCGTCTTGATCAGCGGTTTGATGCGTTCGACAAAGGCATTGGCTGTGTCAATGTTCACGCCTGCTTCTTTATAGGTTGATTTCGATGATTTGGAAGATTTTGCAGACATATGACTCCATTGAAATTATTTTATTTAACACAATATGATTGATGCGACTTCACTATCGTAAATCATCATTTGTGTCAATCACTGAACTTGCGCAAAAGTAAATTATTTGTTAACAAAAATCAACTATTTCGGCTTATAACCCCTAAACCGGAAACAGCACAGCGTGCGGAGACAGTCTTGGAAAACTTCAGAAATAATCTGCTGAAAATAAAATCGCCTCTTGATTTCGCCGCGAAGGATCATTTTAAAAACATTCCCCAAATCCGCGATTTCGGAAAATCAATTTGCGCGTTGATCCGCCAGGTCATTCCAACGGTTCCCCCGTCCGAAAAGAATCGTCTGCAACCGCCGCTGGAAGGCATGCTCAATATCCTTGCAGACTACGACGATGCCCGTGACATTTTTCAAAAGCAACAAAAAATTACCGAAGCGACAGCCGTGCTCGACAGAATAATAAAAGCGGTGCAAACGGTCGAGTCGCAAAAAGCGATCTCTACTGAACACGAGGAAATGATCGAAGACCGCCTGGCGGATTTAAAGACGAGCTCGGAAAAGCTTGCCACGCCGGTTCAGTATCTCAAGGGCGTCGGACCGAAAATGGCCGCCCGTTTCGCTGCAAAAAAAATCGAAACCGTTGAAGACCTGTTTTTCTTCCTTCCCCGAACCTATGAGGATCGCCGGGAAATCCGGAAAATCAATCGGCTTGAAACCGGCAAAAAGCAAACCATCGTCGCGGAAATATTATCCTGCGAGTTTCGTTACTACGGAAAAAAAAGGATTCTTGAACTTGCCGCCACGGACGGTACGGGAACGGTGGCGCTCAAATGGTTCAAAGGGCGAATGGCTTACCTCACCGGGACTTTTAAAAAAGGATATAGGGCGATCTTCTCCGGCAACGTCGTGCCGGGATACGCAGGCAAATCGATGATCCATCCCGACTACGAAATGCTTGATGCGGATGAAGACGAAACGCTAAATTTCAAAAGGATCGTCCCTGTCTATTCGGAAACTGAAGGTCTTCACCAGAAATACATCCGGAGAGTGATGCACAGCGCCCTGGAAGGATATTCACGCTATCTGTCCTCACCGATCCCTGCCGATATCCGTCATCGTCGGAAACTGATGGATATTCGCGACGCCATCACAGCCGTTCATTTTCCCGGACAGGACATGACGTTTGAAGAACTCCTCGAAGGTCGATCAGAAGCTCATCGCCGTCTTATTTATGATGAATTTTTCTTCTTTCAACTCGGAATGGCCGTCAAACGGTCGGGACGCGTTGTGGAAAAAGGCATCGCATTTAAAAGTGACGGTTTGTTGATGCATCGCTTTCATGCCGGCCTGCCGTATGAGCTCACGCAAGCGCAAAAGCGCGTGATTGCCGAAATTCAAAAAGACCTTCAAGCTCCCGTCGCGATGAATCGTCTGTTGCAGGGAGACGTGGGAAGCGGCAAAACGCTTGTGGCTATGTCGGCGATGATTCATGTTTGCGAGAACGGTTACCAGTGCGCTTTCATGGCGCCTACGGAAATTCTCGCCAGACAACACTTTGAAACCCTTCGAAGCTGGGCGGAGCCCATCGGCCTGCGCGTTGTCCTGTTGACGGGTTCGACCTCCGGCGCCGAGCGGATGGAAACCTTAAAAGAGATTCATTCCGGCGCGATTCATATCGTGATCGGAACGCATGCGTTGATACAGGAAGACGTGATGTTCGGCAATCTCGGATTCGTCGTCATTGATGAGCAGCACCGGTTCGGTGTCCTTCAGAGAGCGACTTTGCGAAGCAAGGGCATTTCCGCCGATGTTTTGGTCATGACGGCAACACCCATTCCGAGAACCTTGGCAATGACGGTTTACGGCGATCTGGACGTCTCCGTCATCGATGAAATGCCACCGGGCAAGAAGCCGGTCCGCACGATGGTGATGGGAGAAAACAAACGGCCGGTCGTCTATGCGGCAATCGAGGCGGAACTGGAGAAAGGTCATCAGGTGTTCATCGTGTACCCTCTGGTGGAGCAGTCCGAAAACCTTGATCTGAAAGACGCAACCAGGATGGCCCGGCATCTTCAGGAGGATATCTTTACGCAATACCGTGTGGGGCTCATTCATGGAAAAATGAAGGATAAGGAAAAAGAGGACGTCATGCGGGCTTTTTTGAACAATGAAATCGGCATCCTCGTGTCAACGACCGTGATTGAGGTCGGCATTGACGTCCCGAGGGCCTCTTTGATGGTCATCGAGCACGCTGAACGTTTCGGCCTATCCCAGCTTCACCAGCTCCGGGGACGTGTCGGCCGGCGAGACATCCCGTCATCCTGTATCCTTCTGGCCGACTACCGGATATCGGCCGATGCCCGTAAAAGACTCAAGGTGATGGAAAAGACAACGGACGGCTTTGTCTTGGCCGAAGAAGACCTGGCCATTCGGGGTCCCGGTGACTTTCTGGGCACGAGGCAGTCGGGACTTCCCGATTTTCGCGTCGCCAGCATTCTGCGCGATGCGCGTATTCTCAATGACGCCAGGGAAGACGCCTTTGAACTGGCTTTGCGTGATCCGCTTTTACAGGCGCCCCAACACGCGATTTTGAAAGAAACCCTGTTGCAGCGCTGGCAGGGAAAGCTTGATCTGGCCCGAACGGGCTGAACAATAAAACGAAGGATAAAGAATATGAGAATTGCGATCGTCGGACTTGGCGGCGTGGGAGGATACTTCGGGGGGAAACTGGCCCGTGCCTATGCCTCTTCAGGAGAACATGAAATCATTTTTATCGCGCGCGGCGAACACCTCAAAGCCATTCAGCAAAATGGATTAAAGCTTTTGACCCGTGAAGGGGATTATACAGCCTGGCCCAATATTGCCACGGATCAGTCCGCAAGCGCAGGAGCACTTGACTTGATCCTTTTTTGTGTGAAAAGCTATGCCCTTGAAGACGCGGCTACCCGGTTAAAAAACAATGTTTCGCCACAGACGGTGGTCATCCCGCTGCTAAACGGCGTCAACAGCTCAGAAAGGCTCAAAGCGGTTATGCCCTCAGTCGATATAATCAGCGGAAGCGTCTACATTATCAGCCATCTCGAAAGCCCGGGCGTTATTCGTCAGGTGGACGGGGCTTGTCGTCTGACTTTCGGAACGGATGATTCTGAATCCGCGCAGCTGTATCAACACATTCTGGATATTTTTTTAAAAGCAAACATCAATGCGGTTTTATCGGATCAGATATCCTTCGTACTCTGGACCAAGTATCTGCTCATGTGTCCTTTGGGATCGCTTACAACCGCGACAGGGAAGACCTACGGGGAAATCCTGGAGGATATTACCCTTCGAACGATGCTGCAGGAGATGATGGAGGAAGTGGCAGCCGTCGCAAAAGCCAGACAAATCCCCCTGGGCGACGCGGCGGTTGAAAAAACCATGGCATTGGTCGGCACATTTGCCTATGACGCGAAAACCTCCATGCAAGTCGATTCCGAGCGGAGAAAGCCCACCGAAATCGACGCGCTGACGGCCTATATCCGAAAAGCCGGCAGGGCCGCGGGCATCGCCACGCCGCGACACGATGAAATCTTCCGCCTGCTGGCGGACTGACACGCAAATCCTTTTGACAAAACAAAGAGATTTGATATAGGTAACTGCGCATTGACTGGGCGCGCGTCACCTGCGCGTCGAAATGATGATATGGAAATGAAATTGAGGCAAACGCCATGAAGAAAATCAATATCGGTTTGATCGGATTCGGCAACATCGGCACGGGAGTCGTTAAACTTCTGCGCCAAAATGATGAACTGATCACCAAGAAGCTTGGCTGCCGGGTGGTTTTGAAAAAAATCGCGGATCTGGATATCACGACATCCCGCGGCGTAAAGGTTCCGGCAGGCGTGCTGACGACCAACGTTCGCGATATTCTGGACGATCCTGAAATTTCCATCGTTATTGAACTGATGGGCGGCTATGAGCCGGCCCGCACCTTTGTGCTTCAGGCCATTAAAAACGGAAAGCACGTCGTCACGGCAAACAAAGCGATGCTGGCGACCTATGCCAACGAAATTTTTCCGGCCGCGCAGAAGAAAGGCGTCGACATCGGTTTCGAGGCCAGTGTCGGCGGCACGATTCCGATTATTAAAACACTTAAGGAATCTCTTGCCGCCAACCGGATCAATTCCATTGTCGGCATCATGAACGGCACTTGCAACTTCATTCTGACTAAGATGACCGATGAAGGCAATCCTTTCGATATGGTTTTGAAGGAAGCCCAGGAACTCGGTTTCGCCGAAGCGGACCCTTCGTTTGACATCAAAGGGATCGACACGGCCCACAAGATGGCCATCGTCTTATCTCTGGCCTATGGGCGGAAGGTAAATCTCAAGGATATCTATCTCGAAGGCATTACAAAAATATCGTCGGAAGATATCGCGTTTGCCTCTGAATTGGGTTACCGCATAAAGTTACTGGCCATCGGTATTCTCCGCGATGGAAAAGTTGAAGCGCGAATTCATCCGACCATGATTTCCAGCGGGCATCTGCTTGCAAACGTCAACCGGAATTTCAACGCGTTTCATCTGACGGGCGATGCCTCCGGTCCGGTTTTCCTGTTCGGACAGGGAGCTGGGATGATGCCCACGGCAAGCGCCGTGTTCAGCGATATTATGGACAGCGCACGGGATGTCTTAAAAGGCGTTTACGGACGCCTGCCGCTTAGATCCATGAATGAAAGAGGCATGAAAGAGATTCAGCTCGTCCCGATGGACGATGTGGAAACGAAATACTACTTCCGGTTTTTTGCCGTGGATCGTCCAGGCGTTTTATCAAAAATTGCTGGAATTCTCGGTCAGTATAACATCAGTATCGCCAGCGTCATTCAAAAGACAAGGGAAGAGGCGGGTCCGGTTCCCGTCGTGATGACCACCTATAAAGCCAGAGAAAAGAATGTGCGTCAGGCACTCAAGAAAATTAATAAATTGGACATTGTCAGAAAGAAAACCATTCTCATCCGCATTGAGGACGAGCTTTTCTAGGATTGGTTAAACTATGAAATATGTTGTGCTCCTTGGAGACGGCATGGCGGATTATCCGAGCATGCAACTCGGCGGTAAAACGCCTCTCGAATGCGCCTTCACGCCGTTTCTGGATGAAATCGCGGCCGGTGGAACGCTCGGTCTGGTCAACACCATTCCCGAGGGATTTACACCCGGCTCGGATGTGGCGAATTTAAGCGTCTTGGGGTACGACCCCGTTACCAATTACACGGGAAGAGGGCCGCTCGAGGCTGCAAGCATGGGGGTTCATCTCGGCCCGGAGGATGTTGCCTACCGATGCAATCTTGTTTCGATCGGCGATTACGGAAGTCAAGACGCTTTTATGGACGACTTCACAGCCGGGCACATTTCGTCTGCCGAAGCCCGTGACTTGATCCTGGACATTCAAAAGAAGCTGGGATCGTCGCAATATCAGTTTTTCCCGGGAGTCGGCTATCGCCATCTGATGGTGCATCGCAATGGAGCCTCCTCGCCACAGACCACGCCTCCGCATGACATTCCGGGTAAAGCCATCGCAACTTACCTGCCTCAGGGGGACGAAGCGGATACAATCAATGACCTGATGCGTAAAGCGGCGCAGATTTTGTCCGATCATCCCGTGAACGCAAGACGGGAAGCCGACGGCAAAAAAAGGGCGAATTCAATTTGGCTATGGGGACAGGGGAAAAAACCGCGCATTGTGCCTCTGACCGAAAAATATGATGTTAAGGGCGGGATGATTTCGGCCGTCGATTTGCTCAAAGGGCTTGGTGTCAACGCGGGGCTGAAACCCCTTCATGTGGAGGGCGCCACAGGATATATCGACACCAATTATGAAGGAAAGGCGCGGATGGCACTTGATGCGTTGAAGTTCATGGATTTTGTCTTCCTGCATCTTGAAGCGCCAGATGAGATGGGACACGAAGGCAACGCACAGGGGAAAATTCAAGCCATCGAATTTTTTGATGAAAAAATCGTCGGACCGATTGTCAGACATATCGGACATTTCGGAGATTATCGGATTCTGGTTTTAAGCGACCATCCGACACCGATCGATTTAAAGACACACGTGGGAGATCCCAGTCCGTTTGCAGTTTTATCTTCAAAACCGGAAGAAAACAGGAGCAACGGTCGTCCGTTTACGGAAGCAGGCGCCCGTGAAGAAGGTATCCTCGTCACTCCGGGATACCTTCTGATGGATCAATTTCTTCGCGACTGGAGCGCCTTTCGTGGAAACTAACCTGACACAGGTCCGCGTGATCTACGCTGACACCGACGCGATGGGCATTGTTTATCATACCAATTACATTCGTTGGTTTGAGTTGGGCCGCAACGAACTGATGCGCCAACTCGGCATCGCCTATTCAGAACTGGAAAAAATGGGCCTCAACCTGCCGTTGACGAAAGTCTCCTGCCATTATCTGGCCCCTGCCAAATATGACCATCTTGTGACGATCGAAACGACATTCGCTTATATCAAGCGGGCCAGTATCCGATTTAATTCAAAGGTTTGGGATGAAAACAAGGAAAAACTGCTTGTCGAAGGATATACGATTCACGCCTGCACCAACCCTGAAGGCAAAATCCGTCGCATACCGGCAATTCTTCTACAACTGACCGAAAAATTTAATATCAGCAAAGGGGAGTGATGATGTCCAATAAACTATCTAAGAAAGATCTCAAAGGGCCCGATGCGTTTCAGTCCACATTTGAAAGACTGGGTGATTACGTGTCGGAAAACAAAACCCGTGTCGCCGTTTTGGTCACAGCGCTTTGCCTGGCTATCGTCGTCGTTCTAGGCGGTTACTTCTACTGGAGTTATTATTCTTCCGCCGCGTTGAAACTCTACGCCAAAGCACAGCAAAACACGATTCAAAAAGGCGACAACAAAGAAACCGCCGAAGAAAATATCATCATATTCAGGGATTTAGTGAAAAAATACCCCTACAGCTGGAGCGGGCGCATGGCTTTGTATCATCTCGGTAACATTCATTACAATAACGGAGACTTTGATGACGCGATCGAGGCGTACAAAAAATTCATATCGAAAACCCGTAAAGACAATACCGGTGTGAAATATTTGGCTCTCACATCCATGGGCTATGCCTACGAAGCCAAAAAAGACTATGAAAACGCGCTTACGGCCTATCAGGAGGCTCTCGAGACCTATAACGTGGGTTTCGAAATGATGGGGCTTCGCAATATTGCACGAGCCTATGAATCCTTGAACAACAGGGAAAAGGCGCTGGAATACTACAAAAAGGCGTTGGATAAAACCGCAGATCCCTCGGCGATCATCTTTATCAAAAAGAAAATATCAGCATTGAGCTGATTGAAGAAGTCCTATGCGGACGCACAGACGCAGCCGCAAGGATCGTACAATATGAGGAGGATTTCCCCCGTTGAAAAAAGAACTTCTATCTGGAAATGAAGCCATCGCCCGCGGTATTTATGAAGCGGGCGTCCGATTTGCGTCGGCTTATCCCGGAACACCAAGCACTGAAATTTTAGAGCAATATGCCAAATATGATGGCGTCTATGCGGAATGGGCGCCTAATGAGAAAGTCGCCGTAGAAGTCGCCATCGGCGCGGCTCTGGGGGGCGTTCGCGCTTTGGCGGTGATGAAACATGTCGGTGTCAATGTCGCCGCCGACCCGATTTTTACAGTCAGTTATACGGGCATCGAAGGGGCTCTGGTGATCATTACGGCGGATGACCCCTCTATGCATAGTTCACAAAATGAGCAGGACAACCGCAACTATGCAAAATTTGCAAAAATTCCGATGCTGGAACCGTCCGATCCTCAGGAAGCAAAAGAATATATCAAGCTGGCTTTTGAAATCAGCGAAAAGTTCGACACACCGGTATTTTTCCGCTCGACAACGCGAGTTTCCCATTCAAAATCAGTTGTTTCCAGTGAAACCCCTCAAGCGCCGAGTGATAAAAAAACGCTTTCAACCCATGCTGAAAAATACGTCATGGTGCCCATCAACGCGAGAACTCGCCGCGTCGAGGTGGAAAAACGTCAGCAGGCCTTAAAGGAATTTGTTGAAACTTTCCCCCAAAACAAAATGGAGATCAACTCGACGGAAGTGGGCATCATTACCGCCGGCATGCCGTATAATTACGCAAAGGACGTTTTTCCGGATTATTCCTATTTGAAGCTCGCGATGGTCTATCCACTCCCTGAACGTATGATTCGCGATTTTGCCTCCAAGGTGAAAAAAGTTTACGTGATCGAGGAGTTGGATCCCTATCTGGAAGACCAAATCAAAGCAATGGGGATAAAAGTCGTTGGAAAGGAGATTTTCCCCTACACCAATGAATTTGATCCGGGAATCATAAAAAATGCGATTCTCGCGGATCTGCAGGGCGGCGAATCACCCTACAAGGCGCCTCTAGCGGTGCGCCCTCCGAATCTCTGTCCCGGTTGTCCCCACCGCGGCCTTTTTTACGCGCTGAAAAAATCAAAGGCATACGTTCACGGCGACATCGGCTGTTATACCCTATCGTATCTGAAACCTCTGGAAGGTCTGCATTCCTGTATCTGCATGGGAGCGAGCATCGGCATGGCCCATGGGATGAGCAAAGCGCTTGGCGAAACGGGAAAGGGCAAAGTAGTCGGTGTTATTGGAGATTCGACTTTCCTGCACTCCGGAATCACGCCGCTTTTGAACATGGCCTATAATCAAAGTGACGCGCTGATCATTATTCTCGACAATTCCACGACAGCAATGACCGGCATGCAAGAACATCCCGGCACCGGATATACGCTGATGGGAAAAGAAGCCAAAAAGGTTGATCTGAAGTCACTGGTTTCGGCTCTGGGCATCGAAAATATCACCGTCGTCGATCCGAACAATCTCAAAGAAACACAGGCCGCGATTAAAGAGGAATTGGCAAACTCCGGGCCGTCCGTCATCATTGCCGAGCGTCCCTGTGTTTTGTTCAAACGCTCACATCTTAAACCGGAACCGCCGGTTAAAGTTGATCCGGAAAAATGTGAAGGGTGCAAATCCTGTCTTGATTTGAACTGTCCGCCGATCTCATGGAAACAAGGGATCACAAAGCCTGGCTCCAAGAGAAAAGGCATTGCGGTGATCGACGAAACCCTTTGCAACGGTTGCGGATTATGCATTCAAATCTGCAAGTTTAAAGCGATCAGTTAAAGGAAAATATTCATATGAAATCAGATGAAGTAAAAAGCATTTTATTTTCCGGCGTCGGAGGGCAGGGGACTCTCAGGGCAAGCGATATTCTATGCATGGTCATGATGGAAGCCGGTTATGACGTCAAGAAAAGCGAAGTCCACGGAATGGCACAACGCGGCGGATGCGTCACAAGTCATGTGCGTTACGGGAAAAAAGTTTACTCACCGCTTGCGGCAGGAGGAAGCATTGATACGCTTGTGTCCTTCGAAAAATTAGAGGCTCTTCGATATTTAAAACTTTTAAAGACAGATGCCTCCATTATTCTGAATACGGAAGAAATCTATCCCCCGTCGGTTAATCTGGGAATCGCTGCTTATCCGACCGACGTCGTAGAATTCTTGAAAAGCCGGTATCCTCGTGTAATTGCTCTATCCGCTGCCGAACTGGCTCAGAAAGCGGGCAATATCAAGGCCGCGAATGTTGTTTTGCTGGGCGCCTTATCCAATATGATGGATATCGATAAATCGGTTTGGGAAAGCGTGATTAAAAAATCGTTTCCGCAGAAACTGATAAAATTGAACCTGGAGGCTTTTCAAATGGGAATCGCTGCTTAAATTACGGCCGACAGTCAAATTTGAAAAGGAAAATCAAAAGATAATGGCGGAAGATTACTATCAGATCCTGGGAATCGACAAGAAAGCATCGGCCGATGAGATCAAAAAGGCTTACCGAAAGCTCGCGGTGAAATGGCATCCGGATAAAAATCCGGACAACAAAGCGGCGGAAGAAAAGTTCAAAAAGATCTCTGAAGCCTACGCGGTTTTAAGCGATCCGGAAAAAAGAAATAATTACGATACATTCGGATCTGCCGATCAGTTTCGCCAACAGTATTCCCAGGAAGACATTTTCCGGGGCTTTGATCTGGATGAAATTTTAAAAAGTTTCGGATTTGGAGGTCCCAGGGGAGGGGGGCGAACAACATTCCGAACCTATCGGCAGGGAGGCGGAGGGCACCATCAGGATTTCGAGGATCCTTTCGCGGGCATTTTCGGAGGTATGGGAGGGCAACAGTACGCCCGCGCGCCTCAAAAAGGACAGGATGTTGAATACAACCTATCGATTACATTAGAAGAATCAGTATTTGGCGCAGATAAGAAGCTTTCTTTGCAAATTGAAAACCGCATCGAAGAGATGAATGTTAAAATTCCCGCCGGGATCAGTACGGGAAAAAAATTACGTCTGCCCGGCAAAGGTCTATCAAGTCACCAGGGTGGTTCAAACGGCGATTTATATCTAAATATCAATGTATTACCGCATCCCATCTTCGCACGTGACGGAAACGATCTCTACATTGAAAAGAGCATCAAATTTACCCAGGCGGCCCTGGGAACCACGATAGAAGTTCCGACGCTCGATGGAGCAACCAAAAGACTTAAAATCGCGCCCGGAACCCAAAACAACACCAAGATCCGCATGAAAGGTTACGGCGTTCCCGGACTCAAAGGCGCGGCCAAGGGAGATCAGTTTGTCAAAATTATTATTGAAGTTCCCAAAAAGCTCACGGATAAACAGGCAAAACTCATCTCGCAGTTAGCTGAGGACGGACTATAAAGATAAAGGAAAAAAATCACAGATAGCCGGCCATCCATTAAAATGTTAGGGATGCGCGGTTTTTTATGTTTGAGGCTATCCTCCCCGTTAATGAGAAAATTATCGATTACGTCTGATAAGATATGTTATGTCAACTTCAAGATGGAAAATGTTCCAAGAGCTTTGGCGATGAGCTTTTCTCCGTCTTTCACTTCAGCCTCCAGGACGGCCAGCGTTTTACCTTTTGAAAGAATTCTGGCCTCACAGCTGAGGCTTTTAACCGCTGCCGGACGAAGATAGTTGATCTTGATTTCCGCCGTCGTTGTTTCTTCTCCTTTTTGAAGTTTTGAGTAAACGGCAAGCCCCATGCTGATATCCGCCATCGAATAGATCACGCCGCCGTGAACAATCTTTCTTTTATTTAAAAAATCTTTTTTGATTTCAACCGAACTCCGGCAAAAACCGTCTTCAATTTTCTCGACCGTCAGGCCCAGTAAATTCACAAAAGGACTTATTTTTCGAATTTCTTCAGTATATTTATCCATATGAAACGTTTCCTCAGATTCTAAATGCTAATACCCATAACCTATAAAATTGCTTGCCAGCTATACAAACTCGACCTGCCCTGCCGCTCCCATATCATGGCCCAGAATAATAATCAGGCCGGAAATACCGGAAATGGCCATTCCAAAGTCCAGGGCGGGACGGATATCCTTTTTTGTTTTGACCCGATTCCCGACTGCGGAGGCGGCCGCATCCGCCAACGTCGCGGATTTTGAAATCACACAGACGGCATCCGCTTTCCCGAAGCTGATAGACGGCCCGACGCTGGCCGATGATGTACAGATTCCAACAGGAGTATCCTCAGGTTTAACAAGGAGTTTGAGTTTATAACTTAAAGGCGAGTCCCCGGCAAATATCCCTGCCGTGAGGTTTTTTTCAGATCGTAAAAAGATATCTCCGCCGTTTTCGATGATGAGATTCGGCGTCAGATCCAGAAGATCGCGGGCCACAAACTCCGAAACGGCTCCCGCGACAGAGGCCATCGGCCCAACGCCGCATTGGTCGGAGGCTGAAATCATTTCGCGAACAATCGGCGGCGCCAGCGGATCGCCCGCAATCGGAACCAGTGAGGTTTTGAAATCAGGGCGCTCCCGGATATAGGATTCCAGAAAATTCCGGTGTTTCAGGAGGGACTGGCGTGCTTCTTTTTCGAGCTGGATATCTGAAGATATAAACAGGTCGCTTTCCTGAATTTTAACAGTATATGAGATAAGATTACTTTTATTAATTAACGACCTATATGTTCTTTCCTCATATATCATATTATATGTTCAATCATTTGCTCTCTTTAATTCCCATCGACCATAGCCCACAGCCTAACGCCTATAAACCCTTTAACAATAAATCGTGCTGCCCTCCCCCAGAATGCCGTCTGCTTCACTTTTAAGACGGTCGCAGATGTCAAGGCGGCTTTCATCACCGAGTTTTACAATCGTTTCGCTACGTCCATTTACAATATGAATGAATCCTTCGTATTTTCCCTTGTATTTACGAATCGTTTCAGTCAGCGTCGAAAGTCCTTCGGGGGTAATTCTGTCGGCATCCACCATAAAACGGACCTGTTTGTAAGGATTTTCAAGCGCCTTGGTCAGGGAGATAACTTCTTGAGCGATAACTTTAAAATTTTCATCTCCATTGTCTCCGGTGCTCTGGACGTCGAACGTTCCCTGAATAACGACGGGTTCTTCCGCGTGGAGCAGTTCGGAAAACTTTTTATAGATATCCGGCCAGAAGATGATATCCACCGAGCCCTGCAAATCTTCCAAAACGATGTTACACATCAAGTCCTTTTTCTTGGTCAAGCGCTCAGAAAGAGAACTTACGACTCCCGCGATGGTTAAGGTTTCCTTGTCTTTTTTTGTTTTGATAGAGGCGGTATTGGTGTTAGTGACATACTTTAACTTATCTTCGTAACCATGCAAAGGATGGCCGGAAATATAAAAACCAAGTGTTTCTTTTTCAATCGATAGAAGCTCTTTTCTATCCCATTCCGGTAGATCCGGCATTGAAAAAGAGGGGCTTCCGTTCTTCTTGTCGGTGGTATCGATTTGATCAAAAATGCTTGCCTGATTGCTGAGCAATTCCTTTTGAACACGCTGCGCTTCGTCCATCGCGGAATCGAGCGACTCCATCAACTGTCTGCGCCTGGCCCCCAATGTGTCGAATGCCCCGCACTTAATCAGGCTTTCAACGACCCGCCGGTTGACTTTACGCAGATCCACCCGGCACAGAAAATCCATGAAAGATTTGAACTTTTCTTCTTTGCGGACGGCGATAATCGAATCAATGGCCCCTTCCCCGACATTTTTCACCGCCGCCAGTCCGAAGCGGATATGATCGCCGGAAATACTAAAATCTTTCTGAGACTCATTAATATCCGGGGGCAGGATGCTGATATTCATTTCCCGGCAGTTGGTCATGTGGCGGATGATTTTATCGCGATTGTCCTTTTCGCTGGTTAGCAGGGCCGCCATGAACGCCACCGGATAATGGGCTTTTAAATAGGCGGTCTGATAAGTAATCATCGCATAGGCGGCGCTGTGCGACTTGTTGAATCCGTACAAAGCAAACTCTTCCATCTGATCCCAGATGATTTTCGCTTTGTTTTCATCGATTTTTTGATTTTTTGCGCCTTGGAGAAACTTCGGCTTTTCCTTTTCCATATCCGCCGTGAGTTTCTTGCCCATCACCTTGCGAAGGCTGTCGGCCTGAGCCATGGTGTAGCCCCCGATGATGTTGGCAATTTGCATCACCTGTTCCTGATACAGAATAATTCCGTAGGTTTCTTTCAATATCGGTTCAAGCTGCGGCAGTTCATAGGCCACTTTGGTTTTTCCCTGCTTGCGCGAGATAAACTCCGGCACCATTTTCATGGGGCCCGGACGATAAAGGGCAATGAGCGCGATGACATCTTCAATGCAGTCCGGCTTCATGCTGACCATAATGTCTTTCATGCCGGAACTCTCCAACTGAAAGACGCCATCGGTTTCCGCCTTCATCAAAAGCTTATATGTTTCTTCATCATCGAGCGGTAAGTTATTGATATCCAGATCAATTCCTTTTGATTCGCGGATGAATTCCAAAGCGTTGCGAATCACCGTCAGCGTCTTGAGGCCCAGAAAATCGAACTTGGTCAGACCGACGGCTTCGACATCCTTCATGGAATACTGGGAAACAATGTCGTCTTTGGGTGCAAATAGCGGAACGCGTTCCACCAGTGGCGCATCGGAAATCACGACGCCCGCCGCGTGAACAGACGAATGACGGTTCAGACCTTCCAGGATCACTGAAAGATTTAAAAGCTTGTCGATTTGGGGATTTTTCTTTCTTTCCTGTTCAAAACGGGGTTCCATTTTGAATGCCTCGGCAAGCGTGATGTTCAAGACGTTCGGAACCAGCTTAGCGATCCGGTCAACTTCACCATAAGAAAGATTGAGCGCCCGGCCTACGTCCCGGATCACCGCCTTGGCAAGCATTTTTCCGAAGGTGCATATCTGGGAAACGCGGTCTTTACCGTACTTTTCTGTAACATATTTAAATACTTCGCCACGCCGTTCCTGGCAGAAATCGACATCGATATCCGGCATGCTGATGCGGTCGGGATTCAAGAAACGTTCGAAAAAAAGACCGTAGCGAATAGGGTCGATATCCGTAATGCGAATGGCAAAAGCCACCAGCGATCCGGCGGCCGAACCGCGTCCGGGACCGACCGGAATATCGTTGTGCTTGGCGTGCTTGATAAAATCCGAAACGATGAGAAAATATCCCGCAAACCCCATTTTCTTTATTATATCAAGCTCATGATGAAGTCGTTGTGTGTATGTTTCACGAATTTCCGCTTCCGGTCCAACGGCGTATTTCAAAATCGCCGGCATGCGTTTTTCCAGACCTTCGACCGCTTTGCGTTCTAAATAGTCTTCCAGGCTTTCTTCAGGGTTTTTCACCTCGAACTTCGGCAGATAAAACTTGCCGAATTCAAAGGTCAGATTGCAGCGCTCGGCAACTTTCACCGTATTTTCAACAGCATCCGGCGTGGCCGCAAAAGCGCGTTGCATCTCGTCGGGAGATTTAAGATAGAATTCCTCCGTGGACATGGCCATCCGGTCTTTATCTTCAATCGTTTTACCCGTTTGGATACACAAAAGAACATTGTGCGCCTCGGCGTGACTGGCTTCCAGATAATGGCAGTCGTTGGTCGCAAGCAACGGAATGGAAAGTTTCCGTGAAAGAGCAATAAGGCCCTCATTGGCGACGGTCTGTTCTGGAATGCCGTTTTCCATGATTTCGAGGTAGAAATTTTCCTCGCCGAAAATGGCCTGATATTCCAAGGCGGATCGCTCCGCTTCTTCCATATTGCCCCGAACGATATGGGAAGCGATTTCTCCATGTAGGCAGGCGCTCGATGCAATAAGACCGTCGGAAAATTCCTTCAGGAGGTCCTTGTCCACTCGCGGGCGGTAGTAAAAGCCCTCGATGTGAGCCGCCGAGGTCAGCTTCATGAGGTTTTTGTAACCCTGCATGTTTTTGACCAAAACGATTAAATGCCTGGTGGATTCTCCAATCGAGGAAGGCGTTTTATCAAACCGGCTGCGCGGCGCGACGTAAAGCTCACAGCCGATGATCGGCTTGATGCCGTTTTTCATCGCCTGCTTGTAAAAATCAACCGCGCCGAACATATTGCCGTGATCCGTGATGGCGATGGCCGGCATCGCGAATTCCTTGGCTTTTTTAAATAAATCGTTCAGGCGGATCATGCCGTCGAGGAGACTGTACTGCGTGTGAACGTGCAGATGTACGAAATTGGCGTGATTCATAAGGTCTTAATCAATCCAGTAATTGGGCGCTTCTTTGGTGATGATTACGTCATGAACGTGGCTTTCGCGCAGACCCGCCGATGTGATGCGCACAAATCTCGATTTTTCAATAAGTTCCGGTATGGTGCGGCATCCGACGTATCCCATGCCGGCCTTGAGTCCGCCGATGAGTTGAGTGATGCTCGCCGAAAGCGAACCGCGGAAAGGCACCCTGCCCTCAATGCCCTCGGGAACCGTTTTCAAGGCGGCTTCCATATCATCCTGATAATACCGGTCCCGGCTGCCCATTTTCATGGCTTCCAGAGATCCCATGCCGCGATAAACCTTGTAACTTCGTCCCTGGAATAAAATGGTTTCACCGGGGCTTTCTTCCGTGCCTGCGAAAAGCCCGCCGATCATGATGCTGTGGGCGCCGCATCCCAGCGCCTTGACGATGTCTCCGGAATATTTGATTCCGCCGTCCGCCACAACGGGAACCCCTCGTTTTGAAGCCACTTTCCAGGCGTCGCGAATGGCCGACATCTGAGCCACGCCGACACCGGCAATCACTCTCGTCGTGCAGATCGAACCGGGTCCGACACCGACTTTTACCGCATCCACGCCGGCATCGATGAGCGCCTGGGCGCCTTCCGTCGTGGCGACATTACCGGCGATAAGCTCACAGTTGGGGAAATTGGCCTTGGTTGACCGGATTGCGTCGAGC
The DNA here is from genome assembly GCA_964443625.1 of uncultured Smithella sp. GTDB lineage: Bacteria > Desulfobacterota > Syntrophia > Syntrophales > Smithellaceae > UBA8904. Next base: position 144,834 of record CAYUDM010000002.1, read on the forward strand.
ACGCCTTTGGAATGTCCGTGAGACGTATCGATCACAATCACATCCGCGCCGGCTGCCAGAAGGGCATCCACCCTCGCCTCCCGGTCAAGAATGCCCACTGCCGCGCCTACGCGCAGGCGCCCCAGCGAATCCTTGCAGGCATTCGGAAATTTCCTTATTTTTTCAATATCTTTAATAGTAATCAGGCCCTTGAGTTGATAATCGTCATCAACGACCAACAGCTTTTCGATGCGATGCTTATGAAGGAGTTTCTTGGAATCTTCCAAGGATATGTTTGCCTTAACGGTCACCAGATTGTCTTTGGTCATGACATTGGCCACCGGCTGATCCAGATTTTCCTCAAAGCGCAGATCCCGGTTGGTCAGAATGCCGACGAGTTTGCCGTTTTTAACCACCGGAACGCCGGAAATGGAATACTGATGCATGAGCGCCAGCGCGTCGCTCACTTTTCGCTCCGGCTCAATGGTAATCGGATCGACGATCATGCCGCTTTCCGACTTTTTAACCCGATCCACCTCGATGGCCTGCCTTTCTATACTCATATTGCGGTGGATGATGCCGATGCCGCCTTCCTGCGCCATACAGATCGCCGTCCGCGCTTCCGTGACCGTATCCATCGCCGCCGACACAATCGGAATATTGAGCCGAATCGTCTGGGTCAGCTGCGTGGCTGTATCCACATCTTTCGGCAGGACTTCTGAAGCAGCCGGCACTAAAAGCAAATCATCAAAAGTGAGAGATTCTCTTACGACATCGTCGAGCATATTTTCCTCCGTCTCGGGTTCAATCTTGTTATTTTATATAATATTTTTCGCCATTTACCGAAATATGAAATAAATCTCCGTCAGCCGATTCGATGTGCTGGGCCAGTTGATAGTAGCTTTTTCTTGTGAACCGGGCACGGAATTTTCCGTTTTTGATCCGGCAGTACATGACATTGCCTTCGCCCACCTGAAGCGACGCCGGATCAAGCGGCTCCAGAGAATCATCACTTAAAAGCAAATCCAGCCCTTTGGCTTCACCCGGTCCGGTCTTAGTTTCATAAACCGCCGTCACGACAACCGCTGTATCCTCAACATCCAGATAGTAAACTTCTTCGTTGAGATGAATATAATAACGACCGTCCGGATCAACCTGCAAATTTTCGAAAAAGATGGACAAGATATCTTTGCGGAACATGTGGGCGCCGCGATAATACCAGATGCCCTCCTTGTCGATGCGAATATCGCTTCCTTCCATTAAAACTCTTTTCTACTGTCGATGAGCATCGTTACCGGCCCGTTGTTGACCAGCTCGATCTGCATCATTTCCTGAAATCGTCCCGTAGCCAGCTTCTTTACTCTCGGGGTGGCCAGGCGAACGAAGTACTCGTAAAGCTCGTTGGCGCGAAAAGGCTCTTCCGCCCGTCCAAACGAGGGTCTTCTGCCTTTGACACAATCTCCCAGAAGGGTGAATTGCGAAACCACCATCATCTCTCCTTCGATGTCGGTCAGAGATCGATTCATTTTTCCCTGATCATCTTCGAAGATCCGCAGATGGACGGTTTTTTCCAGAATATAATCAGCATCTTTTTCGGAATCGTCTATTTCTACGCCCAGAAACACCAAAAGACCCTGCGCGATGGACGAAAATTCCCGGAGATGGATTCTGACGGAGGCACGGTCAACTCTTTGAATTACTGCACGCATGAAGCATCCCGTACAAAAAGTTGCGGCATGTTAGCAACAATTGGTTCACTCTTCAAGGTCTTTTGTTGGAAAAATAAAGTTGTTTTGAAAGACGGCGCATGTGAGGTCAACTGACTGTTGCAGAACTGATATTTCAATAGTTTTGCGGCGTCTTGCAGAAAATCTTTTACGGCGAGGGCCCCGTGCGGCAGACGGCTAGACAATGCCTTTGATGTTTCCCGCGTCGTCAATATCGATTTGATTGGCCGCCGGAACTTTGGAAAGCCCCGGCATTCTTAGAATTTCGCCGGTAATGGGAATTAAAAACCCCGCGCCGGAGGCGATTTTAATTTCGCGCACCGTCACGATGAAATCGCGCGGCAGGCCCAGCAGAGTGGGATTGTCGGAAAGCGACTGCTGGGTTTTGGCAATACATACCGGCAGCTTGTCATAGCCCGTCTTTTTAATCAGGTCGAGATTCCGCCTGGCCTGCGGCGAATAGTCTATCGAAACCGCGCCGTAAATTTCACTGGCCACCTTGAATATCTTGTCCTCTACCGGAAGTCTCCAATCGTAAAGCGGGCGGTATCGGCCCGTGGATTCGGCAATGAGCCGCACCGTCTTTTCGGCCAGTTCACAACCTCCCTCACCTCCTCGGCTGAAAATATCCGCGGTTGCGATGTTCATTCCCTCGTTTTCCGCCGCCTCCAAAACAGCGCGGACTTCTTCATCCGTATCCGAAGGAAATCGATTGAGCGCAATGATGCACGGAACCTGAAACTTGTCGATATTCTCGTAGTGCTTGCGAAGATTCGCCATGCCCAGAATGGCCGCTCGTGGATTCGGATCAGTTAGATCCTCCCTGGCGATTCCGGCGTGATATTTCAGGGCGCGTATCGTTGCTACCAGGACCACAATTTTCGGATTCAGATCGCCGTAAGGCGCAACAATGTCGAAAAACTTTTCCGCCCCCAGATCGAAACCGAACCCCGCTTCCGTCACAACATAATCAGCAAGCTTTTGCGCCAGATCCGTCCCGATAATGCTGCTTGTCCCCTGCGCAATATTGGCAAACGGGCCGCCATGGATAATGGCCGGTACCCCTTCCGTGGTCTGAGCCAGATTCGGTAAAAGCGCGTATTTCAGAAGCGCCGTCACGGCGCCTTCCACTTTGAGGTCGCCTGCGATCACCGGTTTATCGTCATAGGTAAACCCGATCAGCGTGCGCCGGATTTTTTCTTTGAGCTCTTTATAAGAGCGAGACAGGCACAAAATCGCCATGATCTCGCTGGACGGAACAATATCGAAGCCCGTCTCACGGGGCACGCCGTTGGTCGAACCGCCCAGGCCGATGACAATATCGCGCAACGAGCGGTCGTTCATATCCAAAACCCTGCGCCAGGTCATCTTTCGAGGATCTATATTGAGCGGGTTTCCGTGAAAAATCGAATTGTCCGCAATTGCGGAAAGCAGATTGTGCGCACTTTCCACCGCCGGGAAATCGTTGGTGAAATGCAAATTGATGTCATCGACGGGATGAACACGGGAAAGCCCGCCGCCTGTTGCGCCGCCCTTGAGGCCGAATACCGGCCCGAGCGACGGTTCACGGAGCGCCGCAACCGCCGATTTCCCGATTTTGGCCAGACCCTGGGCAAGACCGATCGAAACCGTCGTTTTGCCCTCTCCGGCCGGTGTCGGCGTCATAGCCGAAACCAGAATTAGAGCTGAATTTTTTTTATGTGGAAGCCGGCTGACCGCTTCCAGGCGAACTTTGGCCTTATATCGTCCGTAGAGCTCCAGATCGTCTTCGGCAAGGCCGACGGACGCGGCAATTTCCGTGATCGGACGCAGATGAATTTTCGGGGCGGATGAGGAGGTCTTCTTCATGAGGCTACTTGCTGATCACCGCGTCAAAACGTATGTCGATATTATAGTCGTCGCTGATCCGGTTGAAATCGTTTTTGAGATCGATAATCTTGACCGACGGCGTCAGTGAGAAATGACAGACCATCTGGAACATGCTGGCCCCCGTGATGGGATTGTTATCCACATTGGTTGAAATATCGTCGATATTCACCCCACGGTTCTGAAGGCACTTGCAGATCTGATGGATAATGCCGGGATGGTCGATAGATGTGGCAATCAGCCGGTAGGGAATCGAAGGCATCACATCGCGATGGCCCGGCGCTTTCGTCTTGCGGACGTAGATCTCAAGCTTCGTTTTTTCCTTGAGACTGTCCAGATCGCCAATCAGTCGTTCAATGTCTTCCGTCCTTCCGGAGGTCAGAATGATCATGCCGAACTCGTTGCCTAAAACGCAGCCGCGGGACCGCTCGATATTAATGCCACGCGCGGTGAAAAATTCCGCGATTTCACTGGCCAGACCGGGACGGTCCGGACCCATCGTTGAAACAACCACGTATGACCTCATCTTGCGACTCCATCTATTTGATATTTAAATCCGTTACGGGTTTCTTACTACATGCGGGAAAATTGTCAAGCGGGTTGTGTGAGGCGGCTTGTTCTAAGTGCTCTTGCCGTTTTGTAACCAGTCGATATGCGCCGGCAGCAGCCGTGCCAGATCATATCTTTCCAGAATCGTTTGTCTGGCGTTGTTCCGGATGACTTTCATTTCAGAGGGATTGTCCAGTCCCTCTTCGATTCGATCGGCAATGTCTTGCGGATTGAAAAAGTTTACCAGAAGGCCGTTTTCCCCGTTTTCAATAATTTCCCGCCCAGGCTGCGCATCCGTGAAGAACAACAAATGCATCAGACAATGGATATTTATCTTGACTTATTTCTTTCATTTTCGGAACATAGGCTCAAATCGTTCAATGAATATTGGAGTTGCTTCGCATTGAAAGAAACAACAAGCATCATTTTTCGGACGCATGCCGTTCAAAGAATGTTTCAACGAAACATCAATGAGTCCGATGTGCGAAGCATCTTGATTCGGGGCGAGACAATTGAACATTATGACGATGATAAACCCTATCCAAGCCGCCTGATTCTCGGCTGGATTAATGAACGGCCCATCCATGTGGTTGCGGCGGATAATGCAGCTGACAACGAAATTGTTGTTATTACCGTTTATGAACCGGACAAACAAAAATGGTCCGTTGATTTTAAAAGGAGAGTATTATGAAATGTGTCATCTGCAGGCAGGCGGAAACCATTTCTGGAACAACGACAGTAACGCTTGAACGCGGCGAATTTACTTATGTTGTAAAAGGCGTGCCCGCTCAGGTCTGTCCGAATTGCGGCGAAGATTACGTCTCAGAACAAATTACCTCGGAATTATTAAAAGGCGCTGAGCAAATGGTCAAATCCGGTACACTTGTGGATATTCGACACTATATGGCAGCCTAGAAAAGTATCACCACCAAAGTACCGAGACCGGATCCGAATCGTTATATTGCTGTCATCGCTAATCCGTTTATATCTTGTCGTTTTACTATTTCTGTTTGCTACTTTACTGCGTTCACAGATGCTTCATCAATAATGTGTTTGAACTTGATCGCTTCTGAATGAGGCTTCCCATTTGTAATCCAGTTGATATGCGCCGGCAGAAGCCCGGCCAGATCATATCTTTCCAGAATCGTTTGTCTGGCGTTGTTCCGGATGACTTTCATTTCAGAGGGATTGTCCAGTCCCTCTTCGATTCGATCGGCAATGTCTTGCGGATTGAAAAAGTTTACCAGAAGGCCGTTTTCCCCGTTTTCAACAACTTCCCTCACAGGCTGCGTGTCCGACGCCACCAAAAGGCATCCGGCGGACATGGCTTCCAGCATCGACCAGGACAAAACAAAAGGCCGTGTCAGATAGACATGAACGGATGAATTGCGAAGCACTCTTCGGTATTGGTCATAGGGAAGCCGACCGGTGAAATGCAGCCGCGACAAATCAAAATCGAATTTCTCCAGCATCGCCTGTTTATAGGTTTTTCCGTTTGGCAGGCGTTTGCCGTAAGCCACGCGGTCTTCACCGACCACCACTACGTGGCAATTCTTTCTGCGCTTAAGAACAATTGAGGCGGCCTCCATAAATTGCGGAAAACCCCGGTAGGGCTCCAGGCCCCGGCTGACATAGGTCACAAGATCTCGAACGCCGGTTAAATCCAGACCGATTTCCGGCCAAACCGGGATTTCATCCGTGCGCGGCGAAAAGTACGACGTGTCGATCCCGTCGTGAAGGACGGTTAATTTTGAAGAAAACTCGGAAGGAAATTGGGATGCCTGCCATTTTGTCGGGCACAGCCCCGCATCGCAGCTGTATAAATCACTGAGAATCGGCGCATTTTTCATGCGAATGCGAAGCCGGTCATCAATCGTCACCGTCTCTTCCGGATCGAATCCGACGTCGGAACCGTTTGAGCGGTAAAACCATTCAAAATAGCAAAGCAGTCTGGATTTGGGGAATATATCCTTGAGAAACAGAGGGGCGCCCCAACCGGAATGGCCGTAGACCACATCCGGAACAAAGCCGTCTTTTTTCAGTTTATCGAGTTCCCGGTAAACCGCCTGGCCCTGAAGCACTGCGTCTTCCAGAGGTTTGACGTAGTGATGCGTTTCATTATGGGGCTTTCTCGCCTGGGCGTACAGCACTTTATAAACGCCTTGCATCTCCCCTTCTTTCCTTGCCGTGGCGAACAAAACCCGATTGGCCTTATCGCGGCAAAGATGCGCCGCCAGATGCCGAAACTGGGCCGGAAAATTCGAATGCAGAAATAGAATTTTCATCTCTTACTGGATATTCGGTTTTTCATCCGGCGATTTCGGGGGTGTCAGATCAATCTCTCCGTGAATCGCCTCGTAGCGGCGAAGCAGATTCCCCAGCGTCACGGCAAGACGCTTTGCCGTTTTGATCGACACCGCCATTTTCGATTCGATGCGCACAATATTAGGATCCACGGAATGGTTTCCGAAAAGAAAGACCACTTCTTCAGCGCCGAAGCCGATATTGAACACATTGGCATACTGCGTTTTGACGCCTTCCTCCACAAAACGGATCTGACGGGCCTGCGCGTTTTTCTGAACATTATTTTCTTTTTCCTGATTGCTGTTTTCCATTGTTCCTCTCCTTTTTTATTGATTATCTGACTTTCAGCCCCTCATCCAGATAGCGGATGATGGGGAACAGAAAAAATTCGATCACCCGGCGCTTGCCGACATTGACCTCCGCCACCACCGACATACCGGGCTTTACTTTGAACACGTCGCCGTTTTTGGTTTGCAGCGTCTCGGCAAGCATCTTCACGCGAATGGGATATCCCCCTGATTCCTCATTCGATCCTTCACCGTGATTTTTTTCCTGCGGCTCAATCACGTAAGGATTGATCAGCTCCACTTCGCCGTCTATAGTGCCGTACTTCTGAAAATCAAACGTGTCCACCTTCACAATACAGCGGTGCCCTTCTTTGATATAGCCGATGTCCTTATTCATGACCAGGGCGGATACCTCAAGCGGCGTTCCTTCCGGCACAATTCCCGCCACCGGTTGCGCTGTCGTGACAACGCCGCCGATTGTTTTAACCGGCAATAGATGCACATAACCGCTGACGGGCGCCAGGATAAATCTTTTTTCCTGTTTGAATCGCAGGCTGCTGACCTCTGCTTCCAGTAAATTGCGGTTTTGCACATTTGCCGAATAATCACTCAGGAGCCGTTCTTTCATCTGCTCCAGTTGGCCTGCTTTTGAATTGCGTTCCCGTTCCAGATTCATCCTTTCTTTCACTGTATCGCGATATCGACTTTCGGCCAGTGCGCCAATCGCCACTAAGGCTTTCTGCCTGTCTTCATCCTCTGCGGTGACAATCAACAGCCTATCTAGGCTATCAATCTCTTCCTGCAGTGACTTCAAGGCGTTTTTTTGAGCGATGAAATGTGCTTTCTGTGCATGCAATATTTCTCTGTGATGACCTTTGTTCCTTGGATTAAAATCTTTATTGTCGAAAACCGCGTTTATTCTATCAATGGACAGCTGAGAATATTCCAGATTTCGTTCCTTCCCCTCCATATCTGCCAGATCAACCGATGGGTCGATCTCCAGAAGAACTGCTCCCTTTCGGACATAGTCGCCTTCCTTAACGTGGATCCGCGTGACAACGCCGGTTTCCAATGGCTGAATGATCTTCACATCGCCTTTGGGAATAATTTTACCGCGTGCCGTTACCACCACGTCGATTTTGAGAAAGATCAGCCCCAGGACGACTACAACCATCAAGGCAATGATCGTCCAGAGGAAATACGTTCCCAACGGATTGGTCGGGCGATCTTCAATTTCCGTTATGATCGGCTTAAAATCATGATAATCCGATGCGCTCATCTCAACCTGTTTGCCTCCTGCTGTTTATACAAATACGCATACAAACCGTCTTTCTGCATCAAAGAAACATGATTTCCGGTTTCAACGATCTTCCCTTTGTCGATCACAATCACCAGATCGTAATCGCGCATAATTGACAGACGGTGAGCAATGAAAATCACCGTTCGTCCTTTGCGGATCAACCCCAGATTCTGCTGAATCACCCGTTCCGATTCATAATCGAGCGCGCTTGTGGCTTCATCGAATATCAGAATATTCGGGTTCATGATCAGCGCGCGGGCAATCGCAATGCGTTGCTTTTGTCCGCCGGACAAAGACGATCCGCGTTCTTCAACATACGTGTCGTAGCCTTGCGGCATCTCTGAGATAAAATCATGCGCCCCGGCAATACGCGCGGCTTGAATAATCCGTTCCATGCTTGCCTCCGGTGCGGCCATGGCAATGTTGTCGCGAATGGTGCCGCTGAAGAGAAAACATTCCTGCAATACAATCCCCGTGCGGTATCGCAAAAACAGCGGGTCCATGTGCCGGATGTCCACGCCGTCGATCAGCATTGCGCCTTCAATCGGCAGATACAAGCGTTGAATCAACTTTGCAATCGTGCTTTTGCCCGATCCGCTCCGACCCACAATGCCCACCATCATCCCCGCGTCAATTTTAAAGTTCACGGCGTCGAGCACAAGAGGGCCTTCGGACAGATAGCGAAACGACATATCCTTGGCCAGAATATCGCCGCGAAGGCTTTGAACCGTAATGGCGCCGCCCACCACTTCGGGCGGTGTGTTGATGATATCGCCGATGCGCGCAAGGGAAAGCTTAGCTTGTTGGAAATCCTGCCACATATGAACAAGGCGCAGGATCGGACCGCTCAACTGAGAGGCAAACATCTGAAACGCGATCAACTGCCCCACCGTCATGCTCTTGTCGAATACCAGACTGACGCCGAAATAAATGACGGCCAGCGTCATGATTTTTTGCAGCGCCTGCGAAGACGTGACCGCGACATTGCCGAGATTGGAAAGTCGAAAAGCCGACATAATATAATCGCCCAGGCTTTTTTCCCAGTCTTTGATCATTTTACCTTCAATGGCCAGAGACTTGACCGTCTGAATCCCTGTGATGGACTCAACAAGAAACGATTGGTTGGCTGCTCCTTTTTGAAACTTCTCTTCCAGGCGTTGCTTGATCATCGGCGTGGCCACAAAAGATATCAATGCGATCGCCAGCACAAAGGCCAGCACAATCAGCGTCAGATAAACGCTGTACACAGCCATGATGAAGATAAAAACAACCGAAAATACCGTATCGAGCAAAACGGTCAAAGAAATATTCGTCATAAATTGCCGAAGGTTTTCCAATTCCCGCACCCGGGCAATGATATTTCCCACCTTGCGCACTTCGAAATACCGGAAAGGCAGCGACAATAGATGTCGGTAAACCTTTGCGCCGAGGCTGGCATCCACCTTGTTGGCCGTATGGTAAAGAAGATAATTGCGCATGAGGTTCATAATCGTGTCGAAAACCAAAACAGCCATAAAGGCGCCGGCCACGACCTGAAGCGTAGTCAGCGCGTGATGCGCCAGAACCTTGTCGATGATGACCTGGATGAAAAGCGGCGTCACCAGACCGAAGAGCTGAATAAAAAAAGAAGCCGTGATGATGGCCGAAAAGACCGGCCGATGCTTAAAGAATTCCTTGAACAGCCATTTCATGTTGAGGAAGAATTCCGTCTTCGTAAAGCGCGGATACAGAGCGATTGCCTGGCCGGACCAGATCTCAAGGAATTCCTCTTGAGAAACCTCTTTGGGTTTTCGCTCCAGACAATCAAAAATAAAGACTTTATCCTCTTTTTTCCCGATCAGGATATGGAATTCACTGCTTTTGGAGATGAAGATCAAAGGCGCGGGATACTTCAAAAGCTCGTCTAGCGATTTGAGCTTCTTCAGCCGAGAACGGATCCCGTGATCTCTCAATATTCGCAGCGCCTCAGCGGCGCTTAATTCGCTTTCAATGAAATAACGGCGTTTGACCGCCGCCATATCAATGCTGACGGTGTGAATTTTTGAGACCACTTCAATCGCGACAAGACCCGTTTCCATTGTATCCTTTCAGAAATGAAGAATAATCCCGTTCCAAATCAATCCGCTTTTCATAGACGGCCAGCATCTGTTGCGTGACTTTCAAATCCCGCTCCACAATCAGCGCGTCTTTTTCCAGCTCCAGCATATCGAGCCGGCTTCTATCGCCTAATTCGTGAGCTTTGAGGGCAATCGCCGTCATCCGCTCATAGCCTTCATTGATCTTTTTGTAATGGTGATACGTTTTCGATAAAGTGATATAGCCGTCGCGTAGCGTTTTAATTTCCCGGTTCAGATCCTCAAACGTTCCACGTATTGTTTCCTGAAGACGCTCAGCTTCGTGTTGATTTTTGCGCCACTCCCAATATTTGGCTCCGCCGTCAAACAGAGGAACACTCACTACAATACCGGCGCTATACGAAGAAGGCCTTGTGTCACGAATCGAGGCGTCGAGGCTGTCGGGCGAACTGTTGAATAAATCATAGCGTCCATAGATCGATACATCGGGAAGCAGGGCATTTCTTGCAGCAATGGTCTTCGATTGCAAAGCCTCCATTTCGCGAAGGCGCATTTTATATTCCGGCGCAACGACCGCCGCTTCTTTCTCATCGGGAAAAAACAATTCCCCTTTCATCTCTATCGGGCAAAAATTCCGAATATCGGCGTTTGCGATTCCTGTGTAAACACTCATTCGATGAATCAGTTCAGAAATATCTGTATGTAACGACGCATTTTCCCGATCCGCCGATACCGCTTCCGCCTCGGCTTTCAGCATGTCTTCGAAGGAATACTGTCCCAGAGCATAAGCCTCTTTTTTTATTTTTAATAATGAATGCAGGCAGCCTGCTATTCGGGTTGAATAGTGCAGTTTAATCTGTGCTTCGATCATCGACCCATAAAGCTCGGTGACCTCTCGAATGATTTTCTTTCCCTCGGCCTGACATTGATAAATTCCGGCTTCCTTCATGGAATTATAGTAACCGGTTTCATATCGCTTCTTATACCAGTTTGAAAAATAGTACTGGCCGTTCACGCTTACGGATGATCGCCAGGCCGTCGAGTTTCCGCCCACCACCTCATTGCCGATGGTATCAATTCCGGAGGCGCTTCTTGAATCCAGATTTTCGTATCGTTCCGCCCGACCGCTTAAATGGATAGAGGGCAGAAGGCCGGCGTAACTGCTCTTATACTGAGCTTCGGCGATTCGGATATCTTCCGCCCGCATCCGCAACTGCGGAGAATGACGAAGCGCGGCTAATACCGTTTCCTGATAGGTGATCGTCTGGCCCCAGCATAGAGTGGTCGATACGATAATCAGCAAACAAAAGAGAAATAGAACCTTGAGCCCCAACAAAGGTAATTCATCCTTCCATGAATCAATTTGCAGCATCCTATCCGGGAAATAATTTTACCTGTCCCCGGATAGGATGCCTAAGAATGTGGTGCGATCTCGTTTTTTGAAGAAAAGGCTACATCTGCTTCCAGGTCTGCGCCAGCGTGCTGATATAGCTTTGGTCCGCCATCATGGCGTTGTATTTGGTCATCACATCCATGCCGGCATCGTTGTTGATGGAGCTCATCGTGTTCACAATCGCTTCAATGTCCGACCTCGTGATGTAATGACCGTCGGAAACGTTCAACCGGTTCGTCCCGTCATGGAATTGCCGGATGCTTGAGCCCAACGCCGAACCATACCCGATCTGTTTCATCGCCGGCATGTAATCCATCAAGACATCGAGTGTTGGCCGATGAGCGTTTGCAAATATAGTGTCCTGATAGAGGACGGCCGAATCCAGACTTTTTGTCTCCTGGAAATCAACGCTTCTTGCGCTCATCATGACGGCTGGCTGACTTGCCGCCGCCGGATAGGCGGAAAGAAGCTGGGCGGATGTCCATGTGACGCCGTTGGAGAAGATAAATCGGTTGATGTGGTAAGATGTTCCGGAATAATGATTTTTAATGGCGATGCTGTCGGTGGCGCCGTATTCGATAATCAGGTCGTTTCCCGAGCGTCTCACGCCGCGCAGTTCGGTAGAGGCCACATCTTCAAACCGGACCGTGTCGATCCGATTTCTGGAGGTATCGTAGTTGTTGACGGTGTCCTGCCCTGATCCGATCCGGAAAATGTAGGTATCGCTGCCGGAGCCGCCGGTCAGGCTGTCGTTGCCCGCTCCGCCATCGAGCGTGTCATTGCCGCTTGAGCCGGATAAGGTATTGACCGCGCTGTTGCCGGACAGGTTATTTGCCCTGCTGTTTCCGGCGGCATTAATCGCCGAGGTGCCTGTCAATGTGATATGTTCAACGTAAGACGGCAAGGTAAAGGTGACGGAACTTGCCACCGTGTCGGTTCCGCCGCTGTAAGTTTCGGTGATTTTGTCGCTTGCGTTATCCACAATGTATAAGTCATTGCCCGTGCCGCCCACCAACGAGTCCGCCCCCGACCCACCGTCGAGGGTGTCGTTGCCGGAGTTGCCGGTAAGTTTATTGGCGGCGCTGTTGCCGATAAGGTAGTTATTGAGCGTGTTGCCGGTGGCGTTGATGGTGGCGGTTCCGGTCAGGGTCAGATGCTCAACATAGGACGGCAAGGTAAAGGTGACGGAACTATGCACGGTATCCGTTCCGCCGGTGGAAGTTTCGGTGATTTTGTCGCTTGCGTTATCTACAATATAGGTATCGTTGCCGTTGCCGCCGATCATCGAATCAATGCCGCTTCCGCCATCAAGGGTGTCGTCTCCGTCATAGCCATACAGGGTATCGTTTCCGGCCAAGCCGCTTAAGGGATCCGGCCCGGATGAACCGTATAACAGGTCATTGCCGCTGGTGCCGCCTGCGGTCGCGTTGGCCAGAATATAGGCTTCATCCCAGAGCGTTGAGGCGCCGGCAAAAAGGATCTGTTCCACGCGATAAGCGCCGCCTGAAGCAAACCAGTCTTGCACGGTCAGCGTGTCGGTTGTGCCGCTGATGGTTAGAAGCAAGTGATCGCCGCTTCGTCTCAGGGTGATATCGGCAGGCGCAATGTCCGCCGCCAGAACAATTTTATCGAGATTGCCGTGGATCGAATCATTGTCCTGAATAGTATCCTGGCCATAGCCCCGACCGAATAGATAGGTGTCGTTTCCCGGCCCGCCGATCAGGGTATCGTTGCCGCCTGCCCCGTCTATCGTGTCGTCGCCGGCGTTTCCGGTTAAGGTATTTGCGGCGCTGTTGCCGGTTAGAGTGTTGTCCAGGTCGTTGCCGGTGGCGCTGATTGCGGAACTGCCGGTTAAAATCAGATGTTCGACATACTCGGATAAGGTGGTTGTGACTGAGCTTTTGATCGTGTCGATGCCTTCTGAGGCAAATTCGGTGACCACATCGCCGGTATTATCCTTGGGCGCAGATGTGCTATTGGACGCAGATACTCAACACTGTCGCGCTTTTTTTGCAGCGGATAATCGGAAGCTGACGCACCCTCTATCCC
>CAYUDM010000003.1:0-28489 GCA_964443625.1 uncultured Smithella sp.
CCTGGGGCTGGATAAGGTCCCAAGGGTTTGGCTGTTCGCCAATTAAAGCGGTACGTGAGCTGGGTTCAGAACGTCGTGAGACAGTTCGGTCCCTATCTGTTGTGGGCGCAGGATATTTGAGAGGAGCTGTCCCTAGTACGAGAGGACCGGGATGGACGAACCGATGGTGTTCCAGTTGTCGCGCCAGCGGCATAGCTGGGTAGCTAAGTTCGGACGGGATAACCGCTGAAAGCATCTAAGCGGGAAGCCCCCCTCAAGATAAGATATCCCTCCTGGCGGAGACGTCAGGACTAAAGACCCCTTGTAGACCACGAGGTTGATAGGTCAGGTGTGTAAGCGCAGTGATGCGTTGAGCTAACTGATACTAATCGGTCGTGCGGCTTGACCATAATAATTATTTATATATGGTTTCTTTTATAAGTCGCGTTCAGTTTTCAACAAAACGATATGCATTGTCATGCAATTATAGAGATAAATTTCGGTGGCTATCGCGAGGAGGTCACACCCGTTCCCATCCCGAACACGGAAGTTAAGCTCCTTCGCGCCGATGGTACTGCATGGGCGACTGTGTGGGAGAGTAGGTGCCGCCGGATTTAAAACATGAAAGGCCCTTCTGAATTCAGAAGGGCCTTTTTTTATGTCATCATCTCGAAGAAATTCCTGCCGTCGCAATAAAATATTCCAAGTTATTTCCGTCATATCTTCTGCTTACCGTATTGACCGACGTGAGGCGCTAAAGTCCGAATTTGACATCAATCCTTTGAGTATTACAATTTAACAATAGAACAAAAGCGACTAAAGGAACATTATGATGAAGTTGTTGATCATGAATTGTGCTGCAGCGGTCCTTCTCCTGGGAGGATGTTGTCAGCCGGGGCTCAATAAAGGAGAGGGGCAAATGGAGAAAAGCATCGATAAGAAAGAAATTTACATCGAAAAGGCTACCTTAGCCGGAGGATGTTTTTGGTGTGTAGAGGCGGATATGGAAAAGCTACCGGGTGTTGTTGGAGTTGTTTCCGGATATGCGGGCGGAAAAGGCGGCAGGCCGACCTATGAATCCTATGTCAAAATGGGGTATGTGGAGGCCGTGGAGGTGGACTATGATCCGCAGGTTGTATCCTATCGACGTATCCTCGAGCATTTTTTAAAGCATATTGATCCAACCGATGCAGGAGGACAGTTCGCAGACAGGGGGCCTGGATACATAGGAGCAATATTTTACAGAACCGAGGAAGAAAAAAATACAGTGGAAAACGTGCTGGAGGACATGAGGCGTTCCGGAAAATTCGCAAAGCCGATTGTGACGGAGGTCCGTCCCCATACGACATTTTATCCGGCGGAAGCGTATCATCAGAAATATTACCGGAAAAACGAGATGCGATACAAATATTACCGGGTCGGATCGGGCCGGGAGGATTATATTCGGAAAACGTGGCCGCAGGGCTCAAAATCTCAGACTGATGATGATAAACGATATAACCGTCCGGATGATGAAACACTGCGAAAACGATTAGCGCCTCTCCAGTACGATGTAACACAGCGCGATGCGACAGAGCCTGCCTTTCAGAATGCGTATGTGGATAATCATCGGGAGGGAATTTATGTGGATGTGGTTTCCGGCGAACCGCTTTTCAGTTCAACGGACAAATATGATTCCGGAAGCGGTTGGCCGAGTTTTATCCGGCCGCTGGAAGCGGATAACATCGTTGAGCGGGATGACCGTCTTCTGTTTGAAGTCCGGACGGAGGTTCGCAGCCGTCATGCGGATTCTCATCTGGGGCACGTCTTTCCGGACGGACCGCCTCCAACGGGGCTTCGCTATTGTGTGAACTCCGCCGCTCTGCGGTTTATTCCGAAGGAAGACCTTGAAAAAGAAGGGTATGGACGCTATTTGAACTTGTTTGTTTCAAAACAATAGGTTGAAAAAAAGATCATGGTTGCGGTGGACTAGGATGCGCAACGGGCAGCCGCTTCATGCCGAATGCGTTCAATCTCCAAAAGCATCAGTTTTATTTTGGATACTTTTTTCAAACCGCTGTGGAGCATCGGTGTATCTTTTCCCTGGCGAAGGTCCTCCTCGTCGATGTGGCGACGGATCAGCTCGATCGTGTCCGTGATATGATCGATAAAGGTTTGCGCGCTGATGCTGCCGGACGCGACGGAATAGACGGAGATATTGTCTTTGAGCAGTTTCTGTGTTTCACTTCGCGCGATTTTCAGCCATTCCAGGGTGCGTTGGCAGATCTGCGGTGTGATCACCGGCGCGAAATCCCAGAGAATGAGGGCAAACATGTACTTCATGTGAGGAATATTGCCGCGGCATAAGACGAGATTTTCGTATCGCGCAATGACGAGATTCAGCGTCAGAAGAAGATCTTGAAATGTCTTTTCCAATCCTCCCTCACCGGGCGCCGGATCGTCGCGAAGCCAACCGATATTTCGAAACACGCGGAGGGCATTGTCTCGGAAGATAACCGCATTGGCGGGATGCGAGCTAAAGGCATTGTTGATGAGTATCTGTTCGTTGGAGTCCAATAATTCCATCAGACAAATCGTGTAACCGAACATGTAAAGAGAGTGCAGCGCTTTTCCCGTCGCTGAAATCGTCATGCTCTTGAGGAAAGCGCGCCTGGCGCATTGAAGGTATTCGAACAGGTCTTCATTCCGCACGATACGTTTACCCGTTCGATCCTTTTCATCCAAAAATTGCAAGGATTTAATGGCTCTGCTAAAATGCAAGACACCGATCTCATGCCACATGTCATTGACCGTCTCGCAGTTTTCAGCGATAAATTCCCCCTCCGCGACAGCCCGTTCAAAAGCAAAACCTGCGGCCTGCGCTTCCGTTTGGACCTGCGCGATGTTCGAATAGATGAGCATTCTCATCAGACGGGCGACGAGGTTTTTCGGACTGGTCAAAAGCAGGTTCGACACCACCGCATCCGCCTCGAAGAGCATGCGTCGGGCGCTTAAAACCTTGGCGATCTCAGTCAGAAGCAGTGCGCTTTGCGGATAGCGATGCATGGCGGCGATAGCGCCGAAAACGTTTTGACCTGCCTGTTCCGGAAAATGCAACGCCCGCTTAAAATCTTCATACGCGGAATCGCAAACACTGGCTGGAAGCATCTTCCCATCCAGAAGACAGGGAATAAAGTCGTAGTAGGTATACGATAGAAAATAACTGACGGACCAGATATTTCCGCCGTATCCCATCGAACGGTGAGGATTTTCTGCGTACAGATCGAAGGCGGCTTTGACGGAGGCATACAGAGCGCAAAGTCGGGCGAAATCCGTCAGATAAATACCCGATTCCGCATGGAGATTGAGTTCCAAAACCCTCTGAATGGCGAAATGCGCATCCGTTGTGACACCCGCATAGGCAATGATGATGAGTTTTTTTTGCGGACTGCTGTGCGGCGACAAAAGCCACCGGGCGGACATCTGATGCGCGATGGACAAGAGATTCCGAATGGATTCATGATAAAGTCTCGGTTCATCGATCGGGCCGGGTTTTTTCGGAGATCGAAGACTGAACGAAGTCGCGCCGACCGTTTCGATAACCTTCTTGTTGACGTGACTTTCGAGTCGCAGATAGTCGATGCAGTCGGTGAGTTCGCTTTTCAACCAGGCGACATCGGCGGGGACGATAATTTCTCCTTGTCCTTGAAGGTGGAACGTCATCGTGACGCCGGCCGTTTCATGAGCCGGTTCGGTCTGCGTAGCGGAGGCCGCCGGCAGCTGCAGGAGCATCTCATAGTTCCAGTTGAGGTCCGGACATTTCTGCGCCAGCTTGAAAGCCATAATTCTCAGAAGCGCCCGCTTCTTCGGCGTGTTGATGACAAACTTCTTCTTGAGTCTTGTGATCATCGGCGCTTGAACTTCCGGAAGAGACAGATCTTTGGCCGTTACTTCCAGTTGCGCAATCAGGGCGTTGACGGAGAGATTCCCTGAAAGAATATCGAGAATATCGGGGAAGGTCAGCCCTTCCTGAAGCGGCGAGCCGATCGCGGGCGCCGCATTCTTCTCCAGGAAAAGCATGAGGGCTTCTTCCGTTTCCTGGGTAATGATTTTGTGCCTAAACGCGAATTTAATAATACCGGGTATGGCGCGCCGGGAAATCTCTCGATCATTTTCCTTGAAATCAGTGAAGCTGGCCGCCGTGGGAAATGCGTTGATCAGCGCATTGCGCAGAAGAATGTTGTCGGGCATTCCTACTTCCCCCTTCATCGATAACGTTTCGTGCCATCCGCGCGCAATCGACTCTCCGGTGCGGCCAGTGCCCCCGGATCGTTCAAGCCCGCATAACCTTTATGAAATGATACATTCCTGCATGGCATAAATCCGGTTTTGTTTCAACCGGATTTTCTCCCGACATCCACTTAAGGGCGGTCTGCTAAAAAAACGGAAAGCAATTCAGGCAGGCGGCGATCCTGCGTTCTTTATTTTTTGAGCAATCTGCCGAACACGAGCCATGGCCTCTTCGATGTCAACCGTGAGGAGCTGTCTGTCACGCATGACGATTCTGCCTGCAATGATGCTCGTTTTGACGTCCGCTCCGCACGCGGCGTAAACCAGCTGGGAGTAAGGGTTGTAAAGCGGTGTCAGATGGGGTTGATTCATGTCCACTAGAATCATATCCGCCTGCTTGCCCGTTTCAAGTGACCCGGTCTGGGCATCGAAACCCAGCAGCCGTGCGCCGCCGATGGTGGCCATCCACACGATCGATCGCGCGTCCATCACTGTGGGCTTCAAAGAGACGACTTTATGAACTTTTGCGCACAGGTCCATCTCGGTGATCATATCCAGATTGTTGTTGCTGGCGGCGCCATCCGTACCCAGCGCGACGGTGATGCCTTTTTCGATCATCCGGGGAACAGGCGCAACGCCGGCGCCAAGCTTCATGGAGCTTCGCGGGTTGTGAGAAACACCTACACCCTGATCGGCAAAAACAGCCATGTCTTCATCGGACAGCCAATTGCAATGCACGGCAATGGTCCGGTCGTCCAAAACGCCCAGATCCAGAAGATGACGCACCGGAGTCGAGCCGTATCTTTCTTTGATAATATTATTTTCTTCACGGTTTTCCAGCAGATGGGTTAGATAAAGGATACCGGCCTCCCGGGCCGCTTTTTTGACATTGACCAGCGTTTCAGGCGAGCAGGTATAGGGAGAATGACAGAAAAACGCCGGGGTGATCATGGGGGTGTGTGGCTTCCAGCGGCAGACAAACCGATCTGCCGCCGCCATCATCTTTTCGAAATTGGCATGATCGGGTGCGGCGAAATCCGCGAAGCCCTGACAGACGACAGCGCGCATGCCGGCGGTCTGGGCCGCTTCGGCCACCTGATTTTCAAAAAAATATCCGTCGCAGAACGTGGTGGTGCCGGAAAGAATCATTTCGGCGATGGCCAGAAGCGTTCCGTCGTAAACCATCCTTTTGTTGACGAAGGCCGCTTCGGCCGGGAAGATGTGCCGGGTCAGCCACTCCATGAGCGGCAGATCATCGGCCATTCCGCGGAAACAGACCATTGGAAGATGTGTGTGCGTGTTGACCAAGCCGGGCATCACCAGACAGCCGTCGGCATGGATTGTGTTTTGGGCTTGAAACGAGGGACAGTCCGGATCGTCTTTTTGAGTGATCAGCGCAATCCGTCCATCCCGAATGCCGATGACCGCATCCTCAAGAATTTCCTGATTCACGGTCATGGTCAGCGCTGTGCCGCCTTCGATGAGAATGTCAAAGTGTTTGGAAATAATGGGGTCCATGAGTTTTCATAACGGAAGATCTGACCGGCTTCCCACGCGCCGGCTGGCCGAAGGCGCGCAAGGTCACAGTTTCCGGAAACGCCGCTTGATCTCAATGCTATGCAGGAAAACGGGCCGAGTTATTCCGGCGCCGGCCCGGCGACCATCGTGGCGGTTTTGCTTCCCTGAAGATTGCACCTGGCCGTGACTTCCAGTGTGTCTCCTGCCTTGGCGTCAATCGGCCAGGACTGTGTAAAGGTCTTTTTATCAAGCTGAGATTTGAAATCGTAGGACCCCACGGTCTTGCCGTTTTTTTTGATTTCGATCTGCTTGACGTAGTGCAGGCCCGAAAACAGGGTTTTGTGCGTGACGGTTACCGATAAGGTTTGGGTGGCGGCATCGTGTGACAAAGTAACCTCCTGCGGCGGGTCGGCCTGCGCCGGGGCCGGGCAACTCAACGCTACAAAACCGAAAAACAACGCCGCAAAACACAGAATCGGGGAAAATAGATTCTTTCTTCTCATGCTCTTTGCTCCTGTAAAATTATTCTGCGCGAACCGTCAGCGGACTGGACGTTTTGCTGTCGCCGCGGCTGCACGTTGCCGTTACTTCAAAAACGTCGTCATCCTCCGCCGGGATTTTGTAAGCATACTGGAATTGATCCCCGGTCGGTTGGGAATTGTAAGTGTTGAGGCTGACGATCGAACCATTTTTCTTGACTTCAATAAACTTGATGTAGTGCGAACCTTTGAACATCGCGCTATGTGTTATCGTCACTAAAAGAGTCTGTGTGTGATAGGCGTATCGAATTTCAATTTTTTCCGCCGGTGAAGCATAGCCGGATGTTGCACACAGAAAAAAGAACAAGGGGCATGCAGCAAGGATAACGAATAACGGGTGGAACCTTTTGAACCTTCGTAACATGGCCAACCTCCCTTAAAAACAATGTTGCCGATGAGTTTTGAAACCGTAGCACCTGAATACATCGCACCGGCCGGCTTATCCGGGAAACTTCGCATCCAGGAGACGTCCGCCGATCAATCCCAGCAGCGCGCCGCACAGCGAGGCGGCTGTGGCCAGCGTGGCGAAGCAGATCTGCGTCACGGTGTTGTGCATCTGTCCGGACGCGGCAAGGCCGAAAAGGGCTACGGATACGCAAAAGAGAACGCCTCCGAGAAAAATCTTCTTTTTCATAAAAGGGGTGGTCAACTTGCGAAACCTGATCTTTCCGTCGAACAGGCCTGTCGCGATGGACAGCAAGACAAAAAACGGCAGCGCAAAGGCCAGCACCCTTTGTGTCGCGTGCAAGTCGGAACGAAGAGAATCCGGCATGACCAGGGCAAGAAGGGACAAGAGAAGCAATGTCAGGCCGAACGCCTGTGGAAAGTGCACCGCCACCGGATGCATATGCAGATCCAGCGGCCGGCGTCGATGGGGGGATAAGGGATGCTTGTAGGCTTCAAACATTTTGGCCGGGACACCGCAGGCCGGACAAACATCACCGAGTTTTCCTTTGGTTGTGACATAGCCGCAGGCCTTGCATCTTATGAAGTCATCCATCTCGATTATCTCCTGCTCAACAAGGTTGCTTGCAGAGTCTTGTCTGTACCTGCCATAATACGTCTTTTGTTGATTAGTAAAACTTCCCGCATCTGTCAAGTAAAACAAAGCAAAAGCTGTGCCTTGGCGTTGAAGCAACCTCAAAGCCTTTATTTGCAGGGGATGGGCCGTTTGTCAGCGACGGTGTAACAGGCATGATGCGCAAGATGAACTGTTCATTTTGATCTCTGCGGGAATGATCGGGCTGCCGGACAAGCACCCAAGGCTCTCAGAGGCGCGTCGATTTAATCATTGAAAAAGAACTTGGAATTCTATACTCTGCGGACACTTCAAGTCGCTTTCGGAGGCAGTTATGGACGCGTTGCTTTTAGCCCGCATGCAGTTTGCCTTGACTATTGGATTCCACATTCTCTTTCCCATGATGACGCTGGGAACGTCTTTGATCATTCTGATTTCCGAAACGCTGCATCTGCTCCATAAGGATGATATCTATCGGCGCATTACGGATTTTCTGGCCAGGCTTTTGGCGCTGATCTTTGTTGTGGGCGCGGCGACCGGCATCGTGATGGAATTTTCCTTTGGCGCCAACTGGTCCGAATACTCTCGCGTGGTCGGCGATATCTTCGGTCCGCTGTTGGCTGCCGAGGGCGTCATTGCTTTTTTTCTGGAATCGGTTTTTATTGGAGTCTTGATTTTCGGCCGCGGCCGGGTGTCTCCGAAAGTCTATTGGGTTGCGGCGCTGATGGTCTTCATCGGCGGTCATCTGTCGGCCTTCTGGATTCTGGTGGCCAACTCCTGGATGCAGACCCCGGCGGGCTTCGAAATCGACGCGACCGGCAGAATCGTTCTGACCAGTTTTCGCGAAGCCGTTTTCAATCCCTCCACCGTCGTGAGGTTGTTGCACACAATCCTGGCGTCTTGGGTCACTTGCTCGATTCTGATTTCAGGTATCGCCGGATACTATGTTCGCAAGGGACTCCACGGCGAGGTCGCCAAAACGCTGCTGAAGGTGGGCATCCTTTTGTTTGCCGTCGCGCCGCTTCTTCAGCTTGGGGCGGCGCACGCGCATGCAATCCAGGTCATCGACACACAGCCGGTGAAGGCCGCCTCGATGGAGGGTCATTTTGAAACGACGCGCGGCGCGGACATTTATGTTTTTGGCTATGTGGACGAAACTGCCGAAAAGACCTATGGACTGGCCATTCCAAAAGGGTTGAGTTTTCTGTATAACTTCGATTTCAACTCCGAGATCCAGGGGCTTGGCGATTTTCCCAAAGACGAGTGGCCGCCTTTGAATCTCGTGTTTCAGTCCTATCATCTCATGGTGGCCCTCGGGATGCTGTTTATCGCAATAGGCCTATACGGCGCGTTTCTTTTGTGGAGGAGAAAACTCTACACAACAAAATGGTACCTCTGGCTGCTGCCGTTTTTGATTCCTCTACCCCACATCGCGCATGAATCCGGCTGGATTACCGCGGAAGTCGGGCGCCAGCCCTGGATTATCTATGGATTGATGAAAACGTCGGATGCGGCTTCCGTTGTCGTTTCCGCCGGAGAAATTCTCTTCAGTCTGATCATGTTCAGTCTGATCTACACGCTTTTATTTGTCATGTTTGTCCTGCTGTTTCTAAGGATCGTTAAAAAAGGGCCGGCGGCGTGACGTCTTCCGGAGAAACGTTATGATGTGAGGAAACATCGCGATGGAAAATATTGAGACCTTTCAGGTGTTGTGGTTTGTACTTATTTTTTTATTGCTCGTGGGCTACTCGCTTCTTGACGGCTTTGATTTGGGCATCGGTGTGCTTCTGCCGGTTCTGGGACGAAGCAGGGAAGACAAAGACACGCTGATTGCATCCATCGGCCCCGTCTGGGACGGAAACGAAGTGTGGCTTATCACCGGCGGCGGCGCTCTTTTCGCCGCGTTTCCCCAGGCTTACGCCACCGCCTTTTCC
Organism: uncultured Smithella sp.; assembly: GCA_964443625.1. Classification (GTDB taxonomy): domain Bacteria; phylum Desulfobacterota; class Syntrophia; order Syntrophales; family Smithellaceae; genus UBA8904. Next base: position 9,258 of record CAYUDM010000003.1, read on the forward strand.
GGCTTCTATCTGGCCATGATGCTGGTTTTATTCGCATTGATCTTCCGTGCGGTTTCGATGGAATTTCGCGCGCACGATCCTGCGCGCGCCGGTGTTTGGGAGAAAGCGCTTGTATGCGGCAGTCTCGTCGCCGCGCTTCTGTTCGGGGTTGCGCTGGGAAACATTATCTACGGCGTGCCGCTGGATGAACGCATGGAATATGCTGGCGATTTTTTCACCCTGTTGAGGCCGGTTCCCTTGCTGTTCGGCGTGACGGGGCTTTTGGCTGTGTTGCTTCAGGGCGCCGCCTGGGCCATTTTAAAAACCGAGGGTCCCCTGCGTGACAGAGCCTATCGCGCGGCCGGCGTTTTATTGCCGATCCATGTGGTCGTATCCCTTGTGTACTTTTTTGTTTTAGCCTTTGTGTTTTCGTCGCCGTTCTGTCATCCCCTGTTTTATGCCGCTTTGATGATTTCCGTGATCGTATGGGCGGGCTTTTTTTTATCCGTGCGAACCAAACGGGATGGGCGCCCCCTGGTCGCGTCGTCCCTTTCCTTTATCGGTCTGTGGCTGGCGGCAGGTGCGGCTCAGTTTCCCCACCTGGTCCGGGCCTCGAATGTTCCCGAATGGAGTCTGACAATTTTTAACAGCTCAACCGGTTTATATACCTTGCAGATCATGAGCGTTATCGGCCTGATCGGAATGCCGATTGTCATCGGCTATACGGTGTTTGTTTACCGCCTGTTCAAAGGTAAAGCGAGGCCGGACGAGCATTACGGGTGAACTCAACAGCTCGTTTAACGGTCCATTGAACTAAAACCGTTGTCGGTTTTTCTTACATTTTCAGCGACAGAGATTTTGCGGCATTTCCTCAGTCGGGGATTCCGGATCATGTCGGCGGAAAATCTCTAATGATTGCGGATATCGGCGAAGCCTCCGGCGTCGCTTCGTCGCAAAGATACAAATCAGGTATAATCATTGCTTGTTTTCTTGCATACCTTTTGATTTCGGACTGAAAACCTGTTTTGTCGTAGGTTCATCCTTCAAGCGAATGTTCAAACTCTTCTCCTCATAAGATGTTCCAGAAAATGCGTCGAGCGCGTTTGCTGATCCTTCTTCGGCCGAAGAATGGAAGCGAGCGGGGACACAGTGTTTTTTTTCAGGTGAGGAGGTGTTTATGAAAAAAGTCTTAATTTTTATTTTTCTGGCCTGCGTATTGGCGTGGCCGATTAGCGCATCGGCCGATGTATGGGGGGTGAGAGCGGCGGACGATGTCAATGAGATCATCAAAATCGATCCCTTTACCGGAACCGTGACCACCGTTTACACCGCGCCGAATTATACCAGCGGCAATACCGAAATCGGCCTGGCAGGCTGGAGTTCTCAGCTTTTCTACACGAACGCCGATGCGGAAAACGGCAAGATTTATCTGATCGATCCGGCCACGGGATTGTCTACAGGCAGTTACATCGTGAGCGGTGGCTGGGAGATCGACGGCTTGGGCTATTGGAGCAACGCGACCGACAGCTACATCTATACGTCGGGCTGCTCCGTCAATGATGTTCATCGCTACAATGCGGTGAATGGCGCTTCGCCGTCCTTTTACTATTCCAACGTGGCTGATCCGCAATCCATGGCCGGCGACAACGGCGGTGCGATCTTTACCGTCGGATGGGTGGGTCAACAATACGGCATCTGGCAGATTGATCCGGAGGTGAACGCCAATGCCGTGTGGTTTGCCGCCGTCCCGGACAGCTTGCGCAGCATCGTGGGGATGGCCTATGATGGAATGTACCTCTACCTGAGCGACACCAATAATAGTCTGGTTACGCTCGACAATGCCGGCAACGTGGTTGGAGCCATTGAGCTCAACTACACCCTTTGGGCATTGGCCAGCACCGAGGGGACGGGCACACAGGTTCCTGAACCGATAAGCCTCCTGCTTCTGGGATTGGGATTGGCCGGCATCGGCCTGCTTAAAAGGAAATAAGCGCTATCCCTGCCTTCTGCGAAAAAGAAAAAAGCCCTGCGGCATATTCCGCAGGGCTTTTTTAGTGAGATATTTATCGGAGATTTTCCGTCCGGATTCGGTTTCATCAAACCAGATACGCCTGAAGGGCCCGGTAGCTTTGAAAGTTTCCATCAACAAATACCGCGCCCACGCAAATGTTTTCCGGCGTGTCCAGCGCGTAGCGGGATTCACAGGCCAGACGGATTTGAGCATTATTCGACGGCAGATTAAAGACCGCGTTAAATCTGGCGCCTTCGGTGTCTATGGTCGGCCGGTTTGACAGTTCGCGGGGGATGAAGACTTTCAGGCCGCCTAAGGACACATCGGCGATGGTGACAATGCCCGGTTGCGAACCCTCCGCCTGATCGATGACGGCGGGCACCGAGAGAGTCTCTCTCTGATACTGGCGTTTTTCACTGGGCGCAGTGGTTTCGGATTGCCTTCCCTTGAGATAATCGGCCAGAATGATATTGATCGTGGACGACAGCGATCGACGTTCCTGTTTCGAAATACTGATCAGGGCGTCATGCAGGTCTCTGCTTGCACGAAAACATATAGAACTTTCTTTTTTCATCAACACATCCTTAAAGTCGAGGTAGGTGCTGAATTACTATGCACAAAATATACCCTCGAGATAACACTGCGAAGGGGTCGTCCTAGTGCCTTTGAATCATTAGTGATTATCTTTTTTCTTATTAGAATGAACAAAACCGGGAGCCACTATTTGCCAACAATGTATTACAGGTGTAAAATATTCCGACATCCATCAGGCTTTTTTTCAGAAGGTGATCTTGGCTTTCAATTGTGAACGTATCGTCAGTCTTCGTCATTACGCGTTAAAAGCTTATTAGCAACAATACGCCCAAAAGCCCGATGGGGCAGGCGCTTCGGGCAACAGATAAGCTCTTTACAACCGTAAAATTATTCGATAGAGTCCTAAAAATGAGAAAAATGATGGATTTTCCAATGAAATTAAATCTAAATCATCCTGCTGGCTTATGCCGAATTATTAGCTTTGCGGCGGTTTTGGCGCTCCTTTGGGTGCCTTGTGGCGCCGGGGCTCAATCTTATGTGGAAAGTCGCGGTTCCGCTTCCGCGGCGGCCTTAAAACTGGTCGATTTTGCCATCGATTCGAATGCCAAGTTAGATGAGCAGGCTTTAGCGGCGCTCATCGACTATGTTCTGGAGGAAAAACCGGCCAAACAGGCCGAACTTCCAAAGATTCGCAAGGCCAGTGGCGCATACTATGAATATGTCCTGAAAGTCGGTTTTGCCGATTTCCTGCAATATTCGTACAGCCGTCAGGTGCCCTCTGCGCTGACCAGTCCCGCATCCTTGCGTTATTCTTTATGGAAATCCGCAACACCCAAAGCGCAAGCTCTTCCGGAGCGTTGGTCTTTGCCTGCGAATCCGTCGGAACCGCTTGTCATCCGCGGCGTTCAGCGCGACGGCATTACACCGGATCTCACCACGGAAGTTTATTATGAATATGATTTGCTCCGGGCGTTGATTGTGCTGAAATACAAGGGGCATAATGTTCTGATTTCCATCTCCAAACAAATGGATGTTTCCGATGTGGGAAAAAAGGGTTTCATTCTCAACGACGAAGACTGGAACTACCATTACACCAGTGATATCGGGTCGGCCAAAGCGGGCCTGGGCTGGGTTAAATCCTATATCTATGATTTTTTTGCCGTGGGTGTTTATGTCGAAACAGGATCTTCGCCTTCAGTGATCCGGTCAGGCGTGTTTCAGTGGATTCGCGCCGGCTGGTCCGGGCTGAATTTTGCCCAGTCGTCGCATGTGATCAAGGGGATTGAACGCCACGCGAAAAATACGAAAGCGATTCTGGAGTCTCCGAAATTGCCGCCGCCTGGCGAGCTTGCCGAGATTTACCGGCGTTTCAGCGCGATGCCGGTGGACGAACTGGCGCGGCGGTATGACACGCTGATTCAGGCGCGGCAGGATCTGGCGGTTGTCGCAGGCAGGATCAGCAAAAAAGAGATGCGAAAACCCGATGCGTGGGCGGACACACCCAGGCCGCAGATGATCGAGGCGCTCATGCTGGAATACTTTAAGGTCATGCTGGGGAAATCCTCTCCACTGGGGAAAAAACTCGCTTTATCCGTGCAGTGATTTCCTGATCGGAACGGCAGGAAGAAATGTAATGATGAAACGTAATCCAGCCGATGCCTCAACGGTGATTCTTGTGAGACCCTGCGCAGATCCCGGTATTCAGGATATCGAGATTCTCCTCGTCTTGAAGAGTTCCCGGGACAGCTTTGTGCCGGGAAATTATGTCTTTCCCGGCGGTTCGATTGAACCTTCGGATTATCATCCGGATGTCGACCGTTTCATGCTGGGGATCGACAGGCGCAGGGCGGCAGCCATTTTGCCGGATATGTCCCAACCACAAAAGGCCATTGGCGCTTGGGTTGCGGCGTTTCGTGAAATCTTCGAAGAGACGGGATTGCTTCTGGCCGTTGACCGGAACCAAACGCCGCAAACGGTGGGGACAGATGATGAGGTCGCGAAATTCGGAAGCTATCGGCAGGCTCTCATCCGAGGGGAGATAACCTTTTCCCGGATGCTTGAGGCGGAGGAATTGTTTTTGCCGCTTGAGAATCTGTTTTACTTTTCTCACTGGATTACCCCTGAACCGTTTTCTTTGCGCTATGATGTGCGATTTTTTCTCGCCCGTACACCTTTGGGGCAAACGGTTGTCTGCGACGGGCAGGAACTGACAAATCATGTCTGGGTCAGGCCGTCAGCCGCGCTGCAGGATTATCGAGGGGGGCGCATCGACATGGTTTTGCCCCAACTGGCGACGATTGAAGAGCTGACGGCGTTTCAAACCGTTGAGCAGGCGGTGGCTGCGGCGATTGGACGCCAGGTGCCGGCGGTTTTGACCCGGATAGAAAAGATCGACGGCAAAAATGTCGAAGTCATGCCGGATGGAACAGTTTTTCCGGTCCGACCGCCGGTTTATCCGTGAAAAAAAATTCGTCCACCTGTTCGCTCGGGCTCGGGTGAGAGCAATGGGTGTTGACTTAAGATGTCGTTGTTTCTATATTTGCTCGAAACAAAAAAAGTTTTGATAAAATTTTGAGCCCGTGCGCCTTAATTTTTGAGCCGCTGTGCCGACAACATAATAGATAAAGGGAGTTTCATGGCCAAGATCGATGTGTTGCTCAAAATGATTCTGGAATATAACGCCTCCGACCTGCATGTCTGTGTGGGCGAGCCGCCCCTGTTGCGAATCAACGGTGAATTGCAGCGCGCGAAGTATCATGATCTGGCCAGGGAAGAAGTTGAAGTGCTCCTTCTGGAAATGCTCGACGAAAAAACACTGTCGTTGCTCAAAAGTAAAAAGGACATCGATTTCGCTTACGAACTCGAAGGCGTCGCCCGTTTCCGCGGGAATATCTTTCTGGAGCGCCACGGTTACAGCGGCGCGTTTCGTGTGATCCCCACAAACATAAAAACCCTGCGAGAGCTGGGAATTCCTGAATCCGTCTATTCACTGGCGCGTCTGAAAAAAGGATTGGTTCTGGTCACCGGCGCGACAGGATCGGGCAAATCCACGACGCTTGCGGCCATGATCGATTTGATCAACAAGGAAAAAAGCGCGCATATCATCACGCTGGAGGATCCCATTGAGTTTATTCATCCCAAAGGAAAATGCCTGATTCATCAGCGGCAGTTGGGATTTCATATGGAGAGTTTTGCCGCCGGGCTCAAAGCCGCACTGCGGGAAGATCCCGACGTCGTGCTGGTGGGAGAGATGCGGGATCTCGATACCATTCAGCTGGCGCTCACAGCGGCGGAAACCGGCCTTTTGGTCTTAGGGACGCTGCATACTTCCAGTGCGCCGAAAACGGTTGACCGGATCATCGATGTGTTTCCGACGACTCAGCAGGCGCAAATCCGAACTATGCTGGCCGAATCCCTCCGGGGGGTCATGTCACAGAATCTTTTGCGCAAGGCGGACCGCAGCGGACGGGTGGCGGCCGTCGAAGTGATGATCTGCAATGCGGCTATTCAGAACCTCATCCGGGAAGGAAAAACCTTCCAGATTGTTTCGGTGATGCAGACCGGCAAGAACATCGGGATGCAACCGATGGCCGACCATATCAAGAAGCTTTTGCAAGACGGCATGATTTCTCAGGAAGAAGCGGATATCTATTCCAGCAGAATCGACGTATGAGTGAGGCGGCGGAGCGTTTTCGATGAAGGACCTTTCATTGCTCAAACAGCATCTCATCGCATCCGGCAGGATGTCGGCCGAGCAGATTGCCCGGACCGAAGATTACGCCCTCACCATGAGCCTGCCTTTGGATGAGGCCGCCGTTTTTCTGAAACTGATTACCCACGCCTCCCTGGGCGAGGCGTTGTCGGAAATCCATTTGCGTCCGTACCGCCCGCTTCTGCATGACCCGCCTGAGGAGTCGGCCAAAACGAAACTGTCGGGACGGGCGGCTCAATCGCTTCGAGTGTTGCCCTACCACTACGATGCAAAGACGTCAACGCTCGTGGTTGCCGCCGACGATCCGCACGATCCGGAGCTTTTGAAGAATATTGTCAAAGGCATTGGCGCTCCCGTCAACCTGGAATTCACGGTGGCATCAGCCTCGGAAATTCTGACGGCGATCGGCGTTTACTATCACGGGAAAACATACATTCCGGAACGAGAGCTGGAAGTGCCCAAAGGATTCACAATTGTCACATCGGAGCGAAAGACCCGGGAAGGAATCGATCTGGAAGAGGAGCCGCAAAGCGGCAGCACAATTGTGCTTTTGGAGCCGGATCTGGACCGTGCCCGCGCGCTTTTGACTCTTCTGCGGCGGGAAGGCTATGCCGATGTTCGTTGGGCGGCCTCTTCAAAAGACGCGGCCGTGATGCTTCGTGAAAAGCCGGCCGACATGATCGTGGCCAACGGCCGGCACTATAAGCCGCACGGCGATTGGACGCGGGATCTTCCGTCGGATATCCTGCCGCATTTCATCTCCTGCTATAACCTGCGGACGATGCTTCTGGGGCAGGAGTATCCTTACGCGCAGATGAGCGCGGCGCTGATCTCTCTGGTGACGTTTATTGTTCGCCGGGGCGTTAAGGATCCAGACGAACTTCAGGAGATTATTACCAAGGCCCGCTACTGTAAACTGTTGTCGATGCGTCTGGGGCTGGCCTCCATCGGGGTGGACGGGGTTGTCCTGGCGGCTTGGCTTTCCGCGCCGGGCGTTGGTAAAATGATCCGCAATCATTTGCCGGCGCCCTATCCCCTGGAGGAGATGCTGGACATTCCGGAGCAGGCGGCAGGCCGCGGCAGAGTAGAGGCTCAGATTCTGGCGCTTGTGGGCAAGTATATGGCGATCAAAAAAAGCCGGCCGGAAATTGCGGGTGATATGGACCGGGTTCGCAGAGAGCTTGGCGCACACACGGATGCGGGTGCCGTGGACAAATCTCTGCTGGAGGCCTTCCTCAATGTCATCAAGGATGAGGAATTCCTGAAAAACGCCGGCCGCGCGGGCGGCCGAATTTTAATTGTGGATCCCGAAAGCTCGAAGGAATCGGCCCTCGCGCTGAGGCTTGCCAACGACGGTTATGATATCACCACGGTCGGCGACGCCAAACAGGCGGCCCGGGTCGTTTTTGATATGGGAACGGATCTGGTGATTTCCGAGGTGGCGCTTCCCAAGGTGGACGGATTGCAGCTTTGCCGGGTCCTGCGCGAAAACCCATCGTCGGCCAACATTGCCTTTTTCTTTTTGACCGCGCAGGAAGGACCGAAACTCGCGGCTCAGTGTCTGGAAGCCGGCGCCGATGATTTTTTCCATAAGCCCGTCGATTTGGATATGCTGTCTCTCAAGGCGCGCAATATTCTCAATCTGAAGGCGGCGCGCGGCACGAAAAGAGGCATCACCGGCACGTTGCAGGATATGAGCGCGACCGACATTATTCAGACACTGACGATTGGGGAAAAGGACGTGGAAGTTCATTTTACCAACAGCCATAATCAGAAGGGCGTCATTTTCATCCGTCAGGGTGAAATCATCCATGCCCAAACAGACCGGATGGAGGGACAAGAAGCTTTTTACCGCCTGATGGCCTGGCAGGACGGCGAATTTGAAATCACGACGTCAACAAGTTTTCCGAACCGGACAATCCACGACAGCGCCATGTCGCTTCTGATGGAGTGGGCGCGCCTGGCGGATGAAGCCGGTGTCGCAGGTCAGGCTTAAGAAGAATACACAGCTTTAAAAAAGGATATCCTATGCTGAAAATCGAAACCGTGAAAAGACAGGCGATCATTTATTTCGAGGATGAGACGCGAATGGTGGGCGCGTTTTTTGTTTCCGTTGCGGCGGAGGATCATACCGGCACCGAGCTCATTTCGGAACTCCTGTCGAGAGACCGCAATTACCTCCCGTTTGAATTATCTGAAACGGGGGAAATTGTCCTGTTGCGCAAAGAAAATATCATGATGATCTCTATCGACGAAGAAGAGGAATCGGACAATTTCATGCCCGGATACAAACAGGTGCGTGTCAATATTCAACTGCTCAACGGCAGACTGCTTGGCGGCAAGGTGTCTTTTGCGCTGCCGGAAACGCATTCGAGGCTTTCAGATTTTCTAAATTCCCGCGACGCCTTTTTCCGGCTGGAAATGGACGGCAAAAATCATCTTGTTCAGAACCGCTTCGTCAAGTTGATCACGGCGCAAAAGCCGGACTAACCCGATTTGCTTTCTTATAGCATCTCCGCGACTTTTTGCGCGAGGGCCTGGATGCTGAAGGGCTTTTGCAGAAAATGAATGCCCTCCTCAAGAATGCCATGGTGGGCGATGATGTCCGCCGTATAGCCGGACATGAACAGCATCTTGACATCCGGCGTGATTTCGACGAGTTTGTTTTTTAAATCCTTTCCGCTCATCGACGGCATCACCACATCCGTAATAACCAGGTCGAAAGGCTCTCGGGCTTCCGTAAAAATCTTGACGGCGTCTTTGGGGTACCCCGTCGCAGTGACCGAGTAGCCGATGGATTCGAGCATGCCCCGGGTAATAGCCAAGACCATCGGGTCGTCTTCCACCAGAAGGATCCGTCCGCTGCCGGTCATCTGAAGATCGGGTTCCTGCGGGGTTTCGTCCTCTTCAATCGCCTCGGTGGTGCGGGGAAAGTAGAGGGTGAATGTCGTTCCGTGTCCCAGTTCGCTATAGACGCTGATAAAACCGTCGTTCTGCTTGACGATGCCGTAGACGGTCGCAAGTCCCAGCCCGGTTCCCTTGCCGGCTTCCTTGGTGGTGAAAAAAGGCTCGAAGATTTGCGTGATGGTTTCTTTGTCCATGCCGCTTCCGTTGTCGCTGACGGACATCCGGACATAATTTCCCGGAGTTGCTCCGATATGGGTTTGGCAATACGCTTCATCGAGCGTGGCGTTGACGATTTCGATCATCAGCTTTCCGCCTTGGGGCATGGCGTCGCGGGAATTAACGGCCAGATTGATGAGGATTTGTTCGACTTGGGACGGATCAATTTTGATCGTGCCGACATTCTCGCCGGAGATCACCCTCAGGTCGATATCCTCCCCGATGAGCCGCGCGAGGGCCTTTTGTGTGGAAGCGACCAGATCGCACAGATCAATGATCTTCGGTTCGATAACCTGTTTACGGGAAAAGGCTAAAAGCTGCATCGTGATATCGCGCGAGCGCAACGCCGCCTTTTCGATTTCCGCCACATCCTTCAAAACCGGGTGCTGCCTGGCAAGGCGCATTTTGGCCAGATCGACATACCCCAGAATGACACTGAGCATATTGTTGAAGTCATGCGCTACACCGCCTGCCAGACGGCCGACCGTTTCCATCTTTTGCGCCTGAACCAGTTGTTGTTCCAGACGGAGCTTTTCTTCCTCGGTCTTTTTGCGCTCCGTAATGTCGCGACCGGCCATCAGCATGCCGACGGCTTTCCCTTCCTCATCGCGGATGAACGCTCCTGTGACCTCAAGCCAGACCGTGGCGCCGTTTTTACAAAGGAGTTCCTGTTCAATGGTTCTGGTGCGTTGCGGGTCCACCGCCTGGCCTGAAAACTCACGTTGAATTTCTTCCATCACAATCGCGGCTGTCTCGGCCATGGATTCCGGCGCGACGATACGATCCGGCGGCATATTGAGAATTTCGTCCGGCGTGTAACCGGTCAGGGAAAAGCACGACGGACTGACGTATGTGCTGTTCATGCTTAAATCCGTCGTCCAGATGACTTCATGCATATTTTCGATGATCATCCGGTAGCGATGTTCGCTTCTTTTGAGTTTTTCTTCCGCTTTGATCCTTTCCGTGACATTGCGGGTTGTGATCATCAATCCGGTCGGTCGGCCGTTTTCGTCTCGGGTGAAAGCGGCGGTCAGTTCCTCCCAGATCGTGCCGCCGTTTTTATGATAAACTTCCAGCTCCATTGTACGGGAGCGGTCCGGATCCACCGGGTTCCCGCTGAATTCCAGTTCCAGCTCCTCGGCGAAGATCTTTTCGATCCGGGCGTAGGACTCTGGTGTCATCTGGTCTTGAATAGGAATATTGATCATTTCTTCCGGTTTGTAACCCGTCATTTTCTCTTCGGAGGGGCTTAGGTAGATGTAGTCGAAATTCAAATCCAGAAGTGCGATGCTGCCGTGGACGTTTTCGATAATCATGCGGTAGCGCTTTTCGCTTTCCTGCAGCGCGATCTCGGCTTTTTTACGGGCTGTAATGTCGCGACTGGTCAGGATGATGTTGACAGGCGATCCGTTTGCATCCCGGTTGAAAGATGCGGTGATCTCCTCCCAGATCGTGCTGCCGTTTTTATGATAGGCCTCCAGCTCTATTGTTCGTGAGCGGTTCGGGTCCACCGGTTTCCCGCTGAATTCCAGGTCCATCTCTTCGGCAAAGATTTGTTGCACCAGGGCGTAAGAGGGCGGCGGCATCTGTTTTTCGATCGGCATGTTCATAATTTCTTCAGCCGTGTATCCCGTGACCTTGATTTCCGAGGGACTTTGATAAACCGAATTCAGATTCATGTCGTAAAGGGAGATGCTGTCGTGCATGTTTTCCACGATCATCCGGTAGAGTCGTTCACTTTCCTGCAGCGATTGCTGAACCTTCTTTCGCTCGGTAATGTTTCGTCCCACGGCGAGAATTTCCGTAATGGCCCCTTCGGCATTTCGGTTGAATGTGCCTGTGACTTCCAGCCAGAACAGGCTTCCGTCTTTATGAACGGCTTCGAGCTCAAGCGTGACGGGACGGTTTGAGCCGTCCGGCGGCGGATCTTTCTGCCGCTCCAGCTCTTCGGCCAGACGTTTGGTGGCCCAGGCATAAGAGTCCGGTGTTAGAACTTGATCGAGGGCATGAGACATGGCCTCTTCCGGCGCATAGCCGGTCACCCGTGTGGAAGACGGACTCACATAAAGGAATTTCAGATCAAGTCCGATCGTCCAGATAATGTCGTTGACGTTTTCGGCGATCAGGCGGTAGCGGCGCTCGCTTTCGGCAAGTTCCATCTGCATCGTCCGGCGTTCGGTAATGTTGCGTCCGACGGCGAGAATTTCCGTGGGTTTCCCCTGGGCATCCCGGTTGAAGGTGGCGTTGATCTCCAGCCAGGTCTTTTTTCCCTCCTTCGTGTAGACTTCCATCTCGAGAGACCTAGACCGGTTCGGATCGACCGTTTCGCCGCTTTGCTCCCTTGCCAGCTCTTCGGCCAGAAGGGAAGATGCGGTCTGAAGGGATGCAGGAGTCAGGAAATCGGCCAGCGTCATCGCCATGACTTCTTCCGTGGTATAACCGGAAATCCGGGCATTAGACGGCGTCACGTAGATGAAGCGCAGATCCAGCCCCAAAATCCAGACGATGTCGTTGACATTTTCGGACATGATGCGGTAGCGCTGCTCATTGTTCCGGAGTGTTTCTTCCGTTTTTTTGCGTTCCGAGATGTTGCGGGTGACGCCGACGATTTCAAAGGGAATTCCGTTTTCATCGCGATTGAAGTTGGCGCTTAATTCCGCCCAGAAGAAGGAACCGTTTTTGCGCATCAGCTGCATTTCGAGCGTGACTGGTTCTCTTTTTGCTAAGACGTCGAGGTCCTTTTCTTTGGCCAATTCTTCGCCGATTCTCTGTTTGATCTGCGTGTAGGTGTCCGGCGGCAACATGGCCCGCACGGGAATGTGCAGAATTTCTTCGGCTGTAAAGCCCGTGAGACGCTCGAGCGAAGGGCTCAGATAGCTCCAGTTCAGGTCAAAATCCATCGTCCAGATGACGTCGTCAATGTTTTCAGCAATCAGGCGGTGGCGCTTTTCGCTTTCAGCCAGCGCGTCTTGAATTTTTTTGCGCTCAGTGATGTCGCGCACAACCCCGACGAGCTCAAAGGGTTTGCCGTTTTCGTCCCGGTTAAAGTTCGACCGGACTTCCGTCCACACTCGCTTGCCGTCTTTCCGTCTGAGCGGGACTTCATAGATCCTGCTTTCCCGCCCGCCGGATCCATCTCGGCCCGCTTCCAGGGCGAGGGCATCGGCAAGTCCCTGCTGCATCTTTTGAAAGATGTCGGGTGGCACGGAGTCTTTAAAGGGAACGCGCTTTACTTCTTCGGACGTAAAGCCGATCAGGTGATAAATCGACGGGCTCACATAGGTGTAGTTCCAGTTGAAGTCCATCGTCCAGATGACATCGCGGATGTTGTCCGTGATCAGCCGCAGATGACGTTCGCTTTCAATGATCTGGCGCTGGATCGCGAGTCTTTCCGTGACGTCGCGTCCGACGCCGGCAAAGCCTGTGGGTTCGCCCGAAGGCGAACGCAGAAGCGACATCGACATTTCCAGATAGATATCGGAGCCGTCTTTGGCGATAAGCCGGTGATTAAAAAAGTTTTTGCGCTTCCCGCTTCGGTAAATCTCGGTGAATATCTTGCGGACGCTTTCGAGATTTTCCCGTGGAGTGATGAGCCGATAGTCGGCCCCTTGCAGTTCGGCGCGGGAATAGCCCAGCACCCGACAGAAAGAATTGTTGAAAAACAGGAAGTTTCCCCGGAGATTTATTTCCAGATAGGTTTCTTCCATGTTTTCGAGGATGTCGCGGTATTTTTGCCGGCTTGCCACAAGCGCCTGTTCCGCCAGCTTGCGACCGGTGATATCCCGGACCACACCCCGGAATCCACTGGGTTTTCCGGCTGCGTCGCGCAAAAGCGCCACGGAGGCTTCCACATCGATGGTTGCGCCGTCTTTTTTACGGATGATCCAGTCAAATCCCTTGACGGACTGGCCGGTCAGGAAGACCTGATGAAACATGTTGTAAACTTTTTCGAGACTGTCAGGTTCCGCCAACTGCTTGAAGTTCATGCCCGCGAGTTCGGCCTCTGAATATCCCGTATCGCGAACGACCGTATCGTTGAAAAATTCCAGATTACCCTTCAAATCGACTTCAAAATAGGATTCCTCCATGCTGTCGAGCATGTGGCGGTAACGTCTGGCATCGCGAGCCTGATCCGCGACAAACGCTTCGAGGCCGTCAATTTGTTTTTTTGTCTTTTCCAGAAGTAAATTGATCGCTTGGGCCACGCGAGGCGGCATGTTGTCTTGATGCGGAGATTCGATTTTGAAGGAATAATCTCCCTGTGCCGCCTTTTCCAGGGCGGTCAGGATGGCATCCCATTGCGTTTTATCTGAGACTTTTGTCATTGAGCTGTCCGTTGTTCATTGCCGAGACCAGTCCCTCGGGGAAGTTTTCAGGAGCGTCCCGGCGGTTGGGACCAGGCAAGTCCGGGTGCGAATCAGATCGGTGAAGTCTGTCTGCCGCCTTCAAATTCTTTTACCTATATCGGCTAAAATGTCAAAAACATAAACCGTCCGGTTGCAACTGCGACAAGTGTGTGCTAATCCTCCCGATCCATTTTTCTCGAAAGGAGACGCGATGTCTGAGGCCAATGTCAATAAAATCGCGCAAGAACTCGGAATAGCTCAAAAACAGATAACCGCCACCGCGATATTGCTCGATGAGGGCGCGACGGTGCCTTTTATCGCGCGCTACCGCAAGGAACTGACCGGATCGTTGGATGAGGTGGCGATCATGTCCATTCGAGACCGTCTGCGGGAACTGGCGGCGCTCGATGCCCGGCGCGAAGCGATTGTCAAATCTCTGTCCGAACGCAACCTGCTTACGCCTGAACTCGAAGGGCGCGTGGCCGCCGCGGAAACCCTCTCGGCGTTGGAGGATATTTATCTGCCCTACCGTCCCAAACGACGGACACGGGCAACGATAGCGCGTGAAAAAGGCCTTGAACCGCTCGCGGAAATCATCTTTCGCCAGGATGATATGGATGTGAATGCAGAAGGGGCGCGGTTTGTGGATATTCAAAAAGGCGTGGCATCCGTTTCCGAAGCGCTCGCGGGCGCGCGGGACATTCTTTCCGAACTCATCAGCGAGGACGCTTCCGCGCGGGCCAAAATCCGCAATTTATTTATGGATCAGGGCGTGATTCGTTCTAAAGTGATTTCCGGCAGACAGGACGCCGGCGCCAAATATAAGGATTATTTTGATTGGGAAGAGCCGGTTGTAAAAGCGCCCTCCCATCGAATTCTGGCCATTCGCCGGGGCGAGAAAGAAGAAATGCTATCCGTATCCATTGCGCCTCCGGAGACCGAAGCGATGCGGATTCTGGACGAACTGTTCGTCCGCACCAACAACGACGCCGCAGCGCAGGTTCGGCAGGCGGCGCAAGACGGCTATAAACGTCTATTGTCTTTGTCGATCGAAACGGAAATCCGTCTGGAGACCAAAAAGAGAGCCGATGAAACAGCCATCCGGATTTTTGCCGACAATCTGCGTCAGTTGCTGCTTGCCCCGCCACTGGGTGAGCGGGCCGTCTTAGCGATTGATCCGGGGTTCAAGACGGGCTGCAAGCTCGTGTGCCTGGATCGTCAGGGGAAATTGCTCCATTGGGACACGATCTTTCCGTTCATGTCTGCTTCGGCGCGGACCCAGGCGGCCAAAAACGTGGGAACCCTTTGCGAACGTTTTTCCATCGAGGCGATCGCCGTCGGAAACGGAACCGCCGGTCGGGAGACTGAAAGTTTTCTTCGGGGGTTGAATCTCCCCAATGCCCCATTGGTGGTGATGGTCAACGAAAGCGGCGCGTCGGTTTATTCCGCCTCAGAGGCGGCCCGACGGGAATTTCCGGATCATGACATCACTGTGCGCGGGGCGGTATCCATCGGGCGGCGGCTGATGGATCCGCTTGCGGAACTCGTCAAGATTGAACCCAAGGCCATCGGCGTCGGCCAGTATCAGCACGACGTCGATCAGGGACTGCTCCAGCAAGCGCTGGATGATGTCGTCACAAGCTGTGTCAACGCCGTAGGCGTTGAGGTCAATACCGCAAGCGTCGAGCTTTTGGCCTATGTGTCGGGTGTGGGCCCCGCTCTGGCCGAAAATATCGTTCGTCACCGCGAAGCCAACGGACCTTTTGTGTCGAGGCAGGCGTTTAAAAAGGTGAAACGTTTTGGTGAAAAGGCCTTTGAGCAGGCCGCGGGATTTCTACGCATCCGTGGCGGAGCGAATCCTCTCGATGCCGGCGCTGTTCATCCGGAAAGATACGCGATTGTAGAGAAAATGGCCGCCGATCAAGGCTGCCGGGTTGCGGACTTGATGGCGGACGAGGAGAAAAGAAAAAAGATCGATCCGAAGAATTATCTGACCCAACAGGTCGGGTTGCCGACGTTGCGGGATATCTTGTCGGAGCTTGCAAAACCGGGAAGAGATCCGCGGCGGCAATTTGAGCCGGTTGTTTTTGCCGAGGGCGTCGAAAAGATCAACGATTTAACACCGGGGATGAAAATTACCGGCATTGTGACCAATATCACAGCCTTCGGCGCGTTTGTCGATGTGGGGGTTCATCAGGACGGCCTGGTGCATCTGAGCGAGATGGCCGACCGGTTTGTCAGGACGCCGTCGGATGTCGTAAAAGTGGGTCAGACCGTCAATGTGACGGTGACGGCTGTGGATGTGTCCCGAAACAGGATATCTCTGTCGATGAAGAAAGTTCCGGGAGAAAAGCCGGCCGCGACCGGCCCCGCACAAGCCGGGCCTCCGTCCCGGCCGAAGATGTCCGTCGCAAAGACCGCAAAAGCGACGCCCGCGCCTTTTAACAATCCTTTTGCTGACGCCCTCAAGAAACGCCGTTGAAATGACGAAAAGGAAATAAACCGGCAGGACCGGAAGCCAGGAGAAATGATCCGTGGTCAAAATATCAAGAATTGAGTGGTCGCCCGTTTACAGTGTGCATGTTGAAACGCTCGACGCGCAGCATCAGAAGCTGTTTGATACCGTCAACCGAATGATCGACATTTTTGAAAGCGGTCAGGAGTCGTATCTGTCCGTGATCGAAGAATTGGTGGGCTATCTGTCCGTCCATTTTCATTTGGAACATCTGGTGATGATGAAAATCGGCTATCCCCGCCTATCCGAACACACCCGGGAGCATACAAAATTTACGGAAAATGTGACGACGTTTCTCAAAAGCTATGAGGCGAGGGATCCGGAACTGGGATTTCGCATGGTTGTCTTTCTCAAGGAGTGGATTCGGGACCACACGACGATGCTGGATATACAATACGGAGAATTCCTTCTGCATGCCGCGGACAACCGGGCTCATCTGGCCGATCTAATCGGCGCGCCGGTCAAACCGTCATAGATTAAAATAGACCTTCATCAATTCTTTAACCTGGGATTTTTCTCCGGCTTCGCCGTCGAGTTTTTCCACGATGAGCGGCAGCCATTGGTCCCAGTTGGCCTTGTCGAATTGCGAGCCGATGTCCGCATAGATTTCAGCCGACAGGTCGGCGTGCCCCAAAAGCCCCCAGAGGACTTCCATTTTGATGTCGAAGTCGAAGGACGTTTTCCACAATTCATAGAAACAGTCCCGAACATCCTTGTCCTTTTCAAACGGTCGCAGAAGTTTCAGGCACAAGCGTCTCAGCGGCAGGGGACTTTTTGCGTCGGAGGCGGTGTTTTTCAGGAACTCTTTGTCGTCGCGCGTTACGGCTTCCCGGCAATAGGTCAAGACGGGCTGACTGCCCAGTTGATTGAGCAGCGCTTCATCAAGCGTTTCACCCTTGCGCAGGGTTTCAACCGCTTTTGCGGCGGCAAAGCGGAATAAAATTTCCTGTCGTCCAGGAGACTGTGATGTTTCCATCGGTTCCTTTCCCGGCAGGCCGCAGGCCCGACCGTTCAAGTTTTTGAATTGGGCCCGAGCACAAAATCGCGGTAGGTTTCATATTCCCTGCGAATATCGGTTGTCAGGGCCAGACGTTTTTTAGGGTTTTGCAGTTTCACAAACTGCCATTCCTCATCGGTCGGCACGCCGGCCCGTGTGAGCCCGATTTCCGCTTCCGAACACAGCGCATCGGCGATTTTGACGACCAGCGTCTTGCGCTTGAGGTCCAAGTCTTTGATCTCCAGAAGATCCGTTTCATGGTGGTTGGCAATCGTAAACACCAGTGTTTCCGGCAGCATCCAATACCGGGCCACATGGCGTCCCACATCGGCGTGATCGAAACCGAAAGTTGTCTGTTCCACCTGAAAGAAGGGCTTTTCTCGATTGTCAACATCCTCGATGACATCCGAAAAGCGATTTTTATCCAGTAGATTGAGAAAAACTTTTCCGATATCATGCATCAGTCCGTGGACCGCGATATCGGACATTCCCGGCAGAGCCGCTTGACGGGCCACCAACTGGCAGGCCACGGACACGCCCAGATTGTGTTCCCAGATCATCCGGTCGATGCGGCCGGCCGACCGGCGCAAGTCGCGAAGCGAAACCGCGAAGATCAGGGCCTGAACGGTTGTCAATCCGATGCGCGTGATCGCGTCGGTGATGTCCGAAATGGTTTTCTGTGCGCGATAATACGGCGAATTGGCGACGCGCAGCAGTCTGGCCGAAAAGGACTGATCCAGGGCGATCACCTTTTTGAGTTCCTGTAGTGAGGCGGCCTCGTCGGCAATAATCTGCAGGATGCGGGTGGCGACCACCGGCAGAGAGGGAATATCCGATATGATATCCGGAATATGGACATGGTTTGTTTTCATCGGTTTGACCTTAAGGCATTTTTTGTTAGCTTTTTTTACGCTTTGCCATGCGATGGTCATTTTTATCGCACATTACGGACACGTTTTCAACAGGATTCATGTCCGGTTGCTTTGCTTCCGGCAAGGACCAAAGGAAAAGGCTTGACAAAGCGGCCCGGTCGTGTGAACGGTCGTTCACTATGTGAACAGAAGTTCATGGAGAATCGGATGACCCAGAAAGCAAAGCGGAAAGAGCGCGAGTATCAAATACGTCGGGCGGCTATTTTGGAACAGGCCGAAAAGATCTTCTCCGCCAGAGGCTATCATCAAGTCACCGTGGCGGAAATCGCTTCCGCTGCGGGCTTTTCGACGGGTTCCCTCTATCGTTTTTTTGAAGGGAAGCAGCAACTTTACACCACCTTAATCAGCGAGAAACTCGATGTTCTATATGAAACGATCCGCGCCGATGTCAAGCGGGCTTCCGACCCGCTTGCAAAAATCGAGGCGCTAGTGGCTTCGCAGTTGCGATTTGTAGAGGAGAACAGGGATTTCTGCCGTGTTTTCGTCCGGGGGGAAACCGACGCGATATCGTCGATCCGCGAAACGATCTATAAAGATTACTTCCGTCACCTATCGTTTATTGAACGATTGATTAAAGACGGCGTGAAAAAGGGCGTGCTGCGCCGGCTGCCTCCGCGTGAAATGGCCGCCGCGCTGATTCATATGCTTCGCTCCGCATCCGTTCACTGGCTGCTGGTGTCGTCAAAGGAGACCCTGTCCGCCAAAAAAGAAGTCATTTTAGATATCTATCTGCGTGGCGTGGAAAGTCGGCCTTAGCTTCCGGCTATTGACTTCCGCTTTAAAAAACCGACGCAAAGGATGCGAAATCGGCGGGAAATAGAGAAAAACTACCGAGGATGGAAAAGATGAAAAAGCTGTTTGCCTTTTTTGCTGTGGCGATGATGGGAATGATTGTTTTGTTGCCGCAAGGCTGGGCGCGGGACTATACGCTGCGGGATGTGTATCGGGAGGCGCTGGCCGGGTCGGAAAAAATCGAATTGGCGCGCGAGAGCGTCTCTATCGCGCAGACCGGTCGGGGCAAGGCCCTATCACTTTTAATTCCCAAACTGACGGCTTTCGGAACTTATAACCACTACTCCGAAC
>CAYUDM010000003.1:28499-121139 GCA_964443625.1 uncultured Smithella sp.
AGAAGTACACCGACGTCGGAATGCTGATTCAGCCTCATCAATCAGGCAACTGGGGAGTGCGCGCGGACCAGTCTTTTTCCCTGTCCGCACGCGAGATCGACGCGCTCAAGATTGCCGGCCACTCCGTCGTGAAAAGTCAATACGAGTTCGAGGCGGTCCGCTCGGATTTTGTGCTAGCCGTCGCATCCGCTTTTTTTGACGTGCTCAAAACCAAGAAGGCCCTCGAGATTGCCGCCGCAAATATGGAACGTCTGACACACTACAGGCAATCGGTGCACAAGAGAGTTCAGGTGGGGGAATTGACCCGAACGGCGCTTTTGCGCGCAGAAGGCGAACTTTCCGGCGCACGGGCGGACTTTCTGAGGGCGACCAATGCCCTTCATCTGTCACGTGCGGCGCTTGTTCGCCTGACGGGAATCGAAGAGAGCTTTCGTCTGGTCGATGAAGACGTCGCGCCGGATCTCGCCTGCGATCTGAAGCGGATGCGCGATGAGGCCTTATTGTCGAGAGCGGATTTGAAAAGCTACGATTTGCAAACACAGATTGCCGAGCGGCAGGTCATGTACGCGCGCGGCTCGTTCTGGCCCAGTCTGGGGCTTTTTGCCGCTTACAACCGGGCCGATCAGAAGGATCCGACGCCTTCTTTAAATCGGGAGAGCCTTGTGGCCGGCGTGTCGATGACGTTTCCTTTTTTTGAAGGCGGTCTTCGGTGGGCCGAACTCAAAGAAGCCAAGGCCCGCGAGCGGCAGGCCAGGCTGATGTACCAGGATTTCCGTAAAACGGTGGACATTGAACTTCAAAGATCCTGTCTGGAGCTCGAAACACAAAAAGGGGCGTTGACCTTTCTGGCAGATCAAGAGACGTTCGCCCGCGACAATTACAATGCCGTCTTGCGCCAGTTTGAAAACGGCCTGGCGACGAGCCTCGACGTCATGGACGCCAATTCGCTTCTGCTTACAGCGGAAAAGAATCTTTCGGAGGCCCAATATAACTACCGCCTGGCGGGTCTCGGTGTCCGGCGCGCGGCAGGAACGCTGCTTGACTATGTCGGCGTCGGTGAATAGTTCACAAACGGTAAGAGGCATTTTGCAGGAGGAGCAAGCATGATCGAGGCGGTTGGAAAAATTCTTAGATCGGTGGCATTTGCGACCGGCGCGACTTGGAAAAGAATTATCCCTGTGGTCCTGATAACGGTTTGTCTGCTGGTTGTGTCGTGTGCCGGGTCGGAAGGCGATGCCAAAGACGGCCAGTCTCTTTCGCCGGTTCAGAAGATTCTCAAGCGTCTGAAGAAAGAAAAACCGCCCGAACCGGAAAGACTTGTCAATGTCCGCGTGTGGACATCGGAGCGCCGCACCGTGTTGCCCCACCTGGAGACGACGGGAAGCTTAAGGGCGGACCGCGAGGTCGTTATCAGTTCGGAGGTGGAAGGCATTCTTCAAGCCATTGCGGTGGAGGAAGGGGACGCGGTGCGAAAAGGTCAGCTTTTGGCCCAAATCCGTGACACGGATTATCGTCTGGATCTGGCCCGCGCCGAGGCTGCCTTGCGTCAGGCCGAGGCGTCGCTTGCCAATACCCGATCCGAATACGCGCGCAAAGACGCGCTGTATGCCGAAGAGTTGATCACCCGCCAGCAGTATGACGATGTGTCCACGCGCGTGGCGTTGGCGGAAGCGGATCTCGCCCGGGCGCAGGCCACGGCTGCCATCGCGCAGGAGCGACTGGCTCGCACGAAAATCTACTCCCCGCTTGTCGGCGCCGTGAAAGAAAAGAAGGTCAATGTCGGAGACTATGTTCGCAATTCGGTCCCTCTTTTTGCGGTGATTAAAATCGATCCGCTTAAACTGGTCTTTACTGTCGCCGAAAAAGATATCGCCAGGCTGAAAGTCGGTCAGACCGTGACCTTTACAGTCGAAGCCGCCGGCGTTCAGTCCTTTCAAGGACGCCTGAGCCTTCTGTATCCGCACCTTGAGGAAAGAACGCGGACGCTTCAGGTTGAGGCGACGGTTCCCAATTCGGATCGGGCGTTGCGACCGGGTCTGTTTGCCCGTGTCCGGATTCAAACCGGGAAGCCCTATGAGGCGCTGGTGATTCCGGCCACGTCGCTTCTGTATGACGGGCCGACCATCCGGGTATTTGTGGCCGAAGACGGCATCGCCCGTGAACGGATCATTCAAACCGGCGGCCGGTTCGGAGAGGTTGTGGAAGTCACGGAAGGTTTGTCCGAAAATGAGCAGGTCGTGGTGGTAGGCCAGAATAATCTGTCGGAAGGAGTCAAGCTCAATGTGGCTCGCTGAGACGTCCGTTAAACGCCCTGTATTCGCCACGATGGTGATTCTGGCCCTCGTGGTGCTGGGGCTTGTCAGTTATCCTTCGATCGGTGTGGATCTTTTCCCCAAGGTGGATTTCCCGATTGTTACGATCACGACGACGCTCAAGGGCGCGAGCCCCGAAGTGATGGATGTAGATGTCACTGACCGCATTGAAGGCGCCGTCAATACGATCAACGGCGTGAAGAGCATTACATCGACCAGCACTGAAAGCGTCTCGCGCACAATCATTGAGTTTGTGCTTGAGAGGGATATCGATCAGGCCGTGCAGGACGTTCGGGAAAAAGTGTCGCTCATCCGGAACCGGCTGCCGGATGATATCGACGAGCCGCGCATCGCCAAGGTCGATCCGGACGCCTCGCCCATTGTGACGATGAATTTGTCCGGCCAGCGGTCGGTCCGGGACCTTTCGACCTACGCCGATGAAATTCTCAAGGAACAGCTCCAGCGCATCAACGGCGTGGGCGATGTCATCTTCTACGGATTGCGCCTCAGACAGGTGCGGATCTGGCTGGATACGGGAAAAATGCATGCCTATCAGGTGGCGCCCAATGATCTCATTGTTGCTTTGAAACGCGAAAACATCGAGCTTCCCGGTGGACGCATCGAAACGAAAACCAAGGAATATACGGTCCGGATCAAGGGTGAATTTCCAACGGTTGCGGATTTCAATGATCTGATTATCAGCTACTACCGGGGAGCGCCGGTGCGCATCCGCGACATCGGCCGCGCTGAAGACAGTATTGAAGAAAGACGTTCCTACGCGCGTTTCAACGGCATTCCGGCCGTCGGTATGGCCATTCAGAAACAGTCCGGCACCAATACCGTCGAGGTGGCCAAGCGGGTGAAGGAAGAGGTGGCGCGTATCAATAAAACGCTGCCGCCCGGCATGCAGATCAACTTCGCGATGGATCAGTCTCTGTTCATTGAGCGATCCATCAAAGAAGTCCAGTTCCATCTGATTGTGGGAAGCCTTTTTGCGATTCTGGCTGTTTTTATGTTTCTGAAAAATGTCCGGACCACGCTCATCAGCGCCGTGGCGCTCCCGGTTTCGGTCATCTCGACCTTTGCCGTCATCAACGCCTTCGGATTCACGTTCAACAACATGACGATGCTGGCGCTTACCCTTTCGGTGGGCTTGCTGATCGACGACGCGATTATCGTCATCGAGAACATCTACCGGCATGTCGAGGAGGGCATGGCGCCCCGGGAGGCCTCGACTTTCGCCACGTCGGAAATCGGTCTGGCCGTCATGGCGACGACGTTCGCGATTGTGGCCATCTTTTTGCCGGTCGCCTTTATGAAAGGCATCATCGGCCGGTTTTTCCTGCAATTCGCGCTGACGATTGTTTTCGCCGTGTTGGTTTCACTGCTGGTTTCCTTTACGCTGACGCCGATGATGGCGTCGATCTTTTTGAGATCCCGACACAAGTCCGCAGCGAATCCGATGGGAATCATTCCATCGGGGCGTCGCAGGAATTTTTCGTCGATTCGAGAAACTCTGCGCCGGGCGGGTGATTTCCTGGAGCGTTCCTATAAAAAGCTTGAAGCGTTTTATAGGCATGTTCTGATCTTTTCTCTGCAATACCGCAAGACGATGCTGGGCGGAGCGTTTGCGGTCTTTCTGGTAAGCCTGCTGATTATGGCGTTCGGTCTGGGCAAGGAATTCGTTCCGCCTGAAGATCAGGGTATTTTCATGATCCGCATGGAATCCCCCATTGATTATTCGGTGCCGCAGGTTGAAAAGCATTTGGCCGGCACCGAGAAGATGATTCGCGACATTCCCGAGGTCAAATCCGTGTTTTTTGTTCAGGGATACGGAAACTATGCCAACCGCTCGCTCATGATCGTCAACCTGATTCCCAAGAAAGAACGCAAGAAAAGTCAGGAAGACATCAAAAAGATCGCACGACTCAAACTGCGGCAAGTTCCGGGCCTCAAGGTCTCGGCGGAGGATATTTCGGTGGTCGGCGGCGGGCAAAGGCAGGTGCCGATTCAGTTCAGCATTCGCGGGCAGGACCTCGACGCCCTGCAAACCTATGCCCGTCAAATCAGTTCCGAATTTTCCCGGCTGTCCGGAATCGTGGATGTGGATACCTCCGTTGAAGTCGGTAAACCGGAATTCAAGATATTTATCGATCGGGACCGCGCAGCATCGCTGGGAGTGGATGCCGCCACGATCGCCGAGGCGGTAAACCTCTTGGTGAGCGGTGAACTGGATGTGGGCCGGTACAAAGACGAGGCAAAAGGCAAACGCTACGATATCCGCGTACGGCTGAATCCGGAAGACCGCGAAAGCGCAACCGGGCTTGAACGCATCACTGTGCGCGCGCGCGACGGCAGACTTGTCGAGTTGGCCAATGTCGTAACCATCCTGGAGGGAACCGGTCCCAGTGTGATCAACCGGGTGGACCGCCAGCGCGCGATCACGATTTTTGCCAATCTGGAGGGCAAACCCCTGGGGCAGGCGCAGGCCGAACTCGAAGCCATCACGGCAGGCGTGCTGCCGCCGGATTATCTCACCAAATCACTGGGGATGGCCGATGTCATGAAGGAATCCTTCGTCTATCTTTTGTTCGCGCTTTTGCTGGGGGTAATCATGGCCTACATGGTTCTCGCCGCGCAGTTTGAAAGCTTTGTTCATCCCTTTACCGTGCTTCTGTCCATGCCGTTATCCTTCATCGGGGCCTTTGGCGCGCTTTTTATCACCGGTAAGACGCTCAATATCTTCAGCCTGATCGGTCTGATTTTGCTGATGGGTCTCGTCAAGAAAAACGCGATTTTACTGGTGGACTACACCAACGTGCTTCGTGGCCGGGGGCTTTCACGGCGTGAGGCGATTCTGCGGGCCGGACCTGTTCGGATGCGGCCGATTCTGATGACGACGTGTGCGATGATTTTCGGCATGCTGCCGATAGCCTTTGCCGTGGGGGAAGGCGCGGAAACTCGTGCGCCGATGGGCATTGCGGTCATCGGCGGTCTGCTGACGTCGCTTGTTTTGACGCTGGTGGTTGTTCCGGCCGCCTACGATATCTTCGATGACTGGCAGGAGTCGGTCAAAAAACGATGGACCCGGCTCGGTCGATCCGGAAAATCGGCGGACCGGGAAAAAAGTGAGGAGGTGCGGAGTTGAAGATGTTTTTGGTGATCTATGCGGAAGCGACGGACGAAAGCATCCTTGCCGCCTTCAAGAAAGAAGGTTTTAAAACCTATACCAAGATGCAAGGTGCCACGGGAGAAGGACTGGAAACGGAGCCGAAGCTCGGCACGCATATCTGGCCCGGACGAAATAACGCCCTTTTTCTGGCGGTGCCGGATGAGGAGATCCCCAGACTTTGTGAGGTCGCCAATCGGCTTAAGATCCAATATCCGCGAGCCGGCCTGCGCGCCTTTACCATTCCACTCGAGGAGTGCGTCTAGGAAAGTAAAAGTCTTTATGAGCGGACCCAAAACCACGCGCAGGCAAAAAGACATCGCCCGGCTTTTGCGGTCGAAAAAAATTCAACCGGTCCGGTTCACAAAAAAACCTCCGCCGGCGAAAAGGTTTTCAAAGGTTGAAAAGCCTTAACGACCGGGGGGCGAAACGTTTCATTTGCCTTTGCGGTAGAATAAATTCAGATACTCTTTTTCCATCTGATGGAGTTCCTTGGTGCGCTCCTTGAGCATCCATTCCAGGAAATCCCGGTGCCTTTTGAGTTCCAGGTGTGCCTTGATTCGGGCCTTGACGACGACCGGGCTAAACGGTTTAGTGATGTAATCCACCGCGCCGATCCGGAAACCCTTGGCCTGATCTTCTTCCTCGCCCTTGGCTGTGATAAAAATAATGGGAATTTTGCTGGTGACTTCGTCGCTTTTGAGAAGGCGAGTCACCTCGTAGCCGTCAATCTCGGGCATGATGATGTCCAGCAGGATCAGATCCGGCGGGGTCGTGGAATGCGCGATCTTCAGGCCCGTTTTGCCGTCTTTGGCAAATAGAACATGGTAATGCGATTGCAAAAGTTCATTGAGGACGTTGATATTGGTGACCTCGTCGTCGATGATCAGAATCGTTTGCATTAAGGTGTCCGTTTTCAATGTTCGTGTCCTCCTAAAGAAATATTTTGTTTATAGGCCAGGTCTTCGAGCGCCTCAAGGGCGCCGGTATAATTGAGCGTGTCGATGTGTTTTTCAATCTGCGCCAGTTCTTCGGCGCACTGGGTATCCCCGAAATGCCGTTTGAGTGTTCCAAACTGCGCTGCCGCGGACAAATCGTTCGTTTTCAGAGAGGAATAAAGTCCCGCAACCAGCGATGCGAGATCGGCGTATTCCATGGGCGCTTGCGTTTCATCCCTGAGGAATCCGCCGGTTTCGGCGATTTCAGAAAGGCGGACGATAGAGGTTCGAGCGACGGTCAACACACACGCAAAGGGGTCCAAAAGCGCGACGGCTTCGTTCCATCGTTCGCCTCTGAGCGCGTTGGTGATGCGCGACGCCGAGGACGCGAGGTCCTCTAAAGACAAATTGGAGGCCACCCCCTTGATCGTGTGGATCATACGGTAAGCCGCAGGATGATCGCCGGATTGAATCGCACGTGCCACGGCCTCCGGCGAGTGTTCATAATTTTCGCGGAAGGCCTTTAGTAGTTTAAGGTAAAGACGGTGATTGCCCCGCAGGCGCTGAATGCCGGCGGCGACATTCAAACCGGGCAGTTTATCCGGCAGCGTCGGCGCTTCCGGAGGCGTGGTTTCCCGCCGGGCCGGCGATTCGGGAAGGGCATTGTGAGCGGTCCTGCCGGGGGATTGTTCATCGCGATCCCGGCCGACCCATTTTTCCAAAACGATAAACAGGGCGTCGGGATCCAAAGGTTTGGTGATGTAGTCGTTCATGCCGGCCGCAAGACAGTCTTCGCGATCCCGGGCCGTGGCATGCGCCGTCATGGCAATAATGGGCAGATGCTGATAGACGGGATTGGCTCTCAAGGCTGTCGTGGCTTCGATTCCGCTCATCACGGGCATTTGAATATCCATGAGAACGGCGTCATAGTGTCGGATTGCAATTTTTTCAAGCGCGTCCCGTCCGTTTTCCGCGATGTCGACATCCAAACCGGCCTCTGCGAGCAGGGCCTCCGCAAGTTCCCGGTTAATATCATTGTCTTCCACCAGGAGCACGCAGGCGCCCCGGAGATCCGGCGTTGGGCGATCCTTCTTGTCGGACGGCAGCACTGTCGGTGCGTCAAAACCGGTTTCGTCCGACGTATATAAAAATGACAGCGTGCACGAAAAAGCGCTCCCTTTTCCGGGTTCGCTTTGGACCTGGATGTCGCCGCCCATCATCCGGGCCAATTGTCTGGAGATGGCCAATCCCAGACCCGTGCCGCCGAAGCGTCGCGTCACGGACGTGTCCGCCTGTGAAAACGGTTCAAAAATTCGGTCCAGATGGTTGGGCGGGATACCGATTCCCGTGTCGCGGATCCAGAAGACGAGGCGGCATTGCCCGTCGCGTCGGGTTGTGCATTCCACGCGCAGCATGACATATCCGTCCGTCGTAAATTTAATCGCGTTGCTCGTCAGGTTCAGCAGAATCTGCCCCAGTCGAAGCGGATCTCCAATCAGGTTGCGCGGGACGTCGTTGTCGATGAGCGAAATGAACTGAATGCCTTTTTCCGCGGCCTTGAGCGAAACCATATTGGAGGTTGTCGACAGGACATCATCGAGCTGAAAAGGAATGGATTCCATGTCGAGGCGATCCGCTTCGATTTTTGAGAAATCCAGAATATCGTTGATGAGTGACAGGAGATTCTTCGAAGACACGGCGATGTTGTTGAGATAGCCGGCCAGTTTCGGCGTCAACACTTCCTTGAGCGCCAGCGATGTGAAGCCGATAATGGCGTTCATGGGCGTGCGGATTTCGTGGCTGATGTTGGCCAGAAAAATGTTTTTCGATCGCGCCGTCTTTTCGGCCGCTTCGTTTGCGATGCGCATTTCTTCGAGTCGCTTGCGTTCAGTGATGTCGCGGATCATCCCTTCAAAATACATGGGCCGGCCCTGCTCATCCCGGATTAAATGGGCGTCGCCCGAAATGATGATCGTTTTTCCGTCGTGCCTTACGGCAGGGTATTCGAAGTCGCGCACATGACCCTGTTTCGTGATGAGGTCGAGAAAATTTTTCTTGGTTGCTTTTTCAAAATGAATATTTTGGGAGGCGTCGGGCAGGGCGCGCATCAGCGCCTCTGGAGAGTCGTAACCGAGGATCTTTGCCACCGCCGGATTGACAGTCAGAATCCGGCCGTCGGGTGCGATCTGGAAAATGCCTTCGGCGGCGTTGTTGAAAATGCCGCGGTATTTGGCTTCCGCATCACGCAGCGCGGTCTGTGACTGACGCAGCTCGTGATACCGGTCATGATTGAGACGGACCATTTTCGCGATGGCGTCTTTGAGGTTGTTGATTTCCCGGGTATGGCGGGTATAGGGAATCATAACCTCCTCACCGCCTCCCGTGGCGCTCACACGTGTGGCGTAAGCTTCCAGCGCGCGGATCGGGCGGACCACCGTGAACAACAAAATGCTAAACAGCATGATGATCAAAACGCCGTTGAAGATTACAATATGGATCAGGCTGAACCAGATGCTCTCGATAAAGACCTCGGAGATAAATTTCAGCGAATAGAAAACATCGACGGTAGCGAGGGGATGATCGTTGTGAAGGATGACCCGTCTGCTTTCGAGAAGCCGGTCTTCTGAAACGACCTTTTCTTGTGTGCGGACGGCACGCCATTGTTCGTCGCGTGTCAGGGAAACAATTTTTTTTGAAGAATCCGTAACAACGACGGCGAACAGGTTGCGGTTCTGCATGAAGCTTTCGATAATATCCTCGGCAAGCGAGGCGTCACCGGCCAACAGCGGTTGTCGAAGGGAGAAGGCCAGCTGATCGGATATCACCCGCAGTTCCTCGTGAACCTGCTTTTTTGTTTCTTCGTACTTGCGCTGATAACTGAGAGTTGATGAGATGATCATCGCGGAGGTTGTCACAGCCACCAGAGAAAAGATAATCAGCAGCGGCAGCGATTTCGGGCGTGCCAGAATATCTTTGATCTGTTGCATCATAAATGACGTCTCTTTCGCAAAGCCGCGCTGGAAGGTAAAAATCCGCCTCGAAGCGCTCCGCCATAAAATTCAAACGGCGTTTATCAACCGCTTGAATCCGGGTGTTGATCCTTCGTGCCGTCCCGGAAAAGCTCCTGACGGATGGAAAATCGTGGGTGATTAAAAATGCCGTCTAATTTTACGGTGTTGAGTATAGGAAATTCGGGCAGGGGTGTCAATTGAAAATCAAGGAAAAAGCAACGGACGGTTTGTAAGGAACAGACAGAAGGCGCCTTGATGTTTATTTCGAGGTCCGGCAAACTATCTCCTGGCAACGAGGGATCCGATTGCCAGGCCGACGGCCGCGCCGATGCAGGCGATGACGGCCATCTGGTTGAACGAAGACTCCGCCAGGCCGACCATGACGCGATCCACGCCCTGGAGGTGAATTCCCCGTGTGATGACGACGTCAAACGGCAACTGGCCGATGAGAAAGGCTGAGGGACGGAACAGGAATCCCGCAAGACCGCCGATGACGAAACCGATAACGGTCAGCACTAAAACGGGCCCCTTGGATTGTCTTGACACCATCGTTGTCCTTTCCCCCTCCGTCCGAAAGCGAGGCAATGTGCAAAGTCGAAAGTGAGTCCGTATTAAGCCGATCCGGAGAAAAAGTCAACAAGGATCATGATTCCGCGTCGTTTAAAAAAAATATTGATTTTTCTGTTTCGCGTGTGCCATGTGCTGGCCGATGGTTGAAAAACGAATGACAGGGGGCGCCGATGTTGAACAATGAAACCCGCGATGAGATTCTCGACGGCACGTTGGTGGTCCACCAGAGTCGCCGGGGATACCGGTTCAACCTGGATTCCCTGATTCTGGCGCATTTTGCAAAGCCTCCGGTCCGTGGGACGCATCTCGATATTGGCTGCGGAAACGGGATTCTTCTGCTGGTGATGGCAAGGCGCAGTCCGTCTGCGCGCTGGACCGGTTTGGAGATTCAGCCCAGGCTGGCCGCTTTGGCCCGGAAGAATGTCGAGCAAAATGGTCTGTCCGATCGCGCTGTCATTGTGGAGGGTGATGCGAAAGACAGTCGGCTCTATTTTAAACCCGCTTCTTTCGACTCGGTGATTTTTAATCCCCCCTATCGCAGGCTCTTCTCGGGCCGGATCAACCCGCAAGAAGAAAAAGCGGTTGCGCGCCATGAAGTATCGGGATCCCTCCCCGTCTTTCTGGCGGCCGCCAGACGCCTCCTGAAACCGGCCGGCCGTGTCTGCGCCATTTATCCGGCGTCCAGGATGGTGCACTTAGTCAGCGAGTTTCGACGTCACCGGATCGAACCCAAACGCATGAAACTGGTCTTTTCCGACCGATCGTCCAATGCGCAGTTCGTCCTTGCCGAAGGCCGGCTTGATTCACGCGAGGAACTCAAGATGGAGCCATCGTTGTACATCTATGACGCGCCGGGACTCTATACGCGGGACATGAAAAGCGTCTTTACCGGGCTTGCCGGGCTTCCAGACGACGTCTGCGTCTGATTTCCTTTTCCATCACGCGACGAAGAATTTCCGCCAGTTCACGGTCTGCCAGAGACTTTGTGCTGTCTTCAATCATTTTTTTGTCCCGCTGGTTGAGTTCCGGAAGATTCGGCATCTGGGCGCCGACGCCGGCCGCTGTCGGAACATGGCCGATGGTAAAGATAATTTCCCGGATCGCTTTGTTGCCGGCCAGTGTGTTGAACTTTTCAAGAATCTCTTCCTTGAGGAAGTGCAATTGCTGAACCCAGACCGAAGAGGTGACCCGGACAAAAAGACGTCCGGATCGAAGCGAATCGGGCCGGGTTTGTGCCGCAATCCGGGGGCCGACTGCGACGGGCCAGAGTTTTCGGAGGGTGTGCACCTCCAATCCTTCCGCTAGGCCCCGTCTTTTGAGCGCGGCATAAAGAATATCGCCCAGCGGCTGCGGGGCTTTGGCGGAACGTCTTCGTCTCATGGTTTGTCCGTTTGGTCGGCGTCGAGGATGATCGGCAGAGGCAATTGGGATGATTCCCTTGTCCTGCCGCCCAGAATTGCCCGCAGCTGATGAGAAATGTCGTTGAGCGTGAAAGGCTTCTGAATAAAGCCGTCGCAGCCGCGATCCAGGATTTGCGCGGCCTGGCTGTTTAAACTGTATCCGCTCGATAAAAGAACTTTAACCCGGGGATTGATTTTTTTGAGTTCGTCAAAAATGTCAGAGCCGCTCATCTCCGGCATGACCATATCGAGAATAATCAGGTCGATGCGGTCCATCTGGCGCCGGTACAGCTCGATGGCCGCCGGACCGTTTTGCGCGGTCAGGATCCTGTATCCCAGCGTTTTGAGCATATCCGTGGCGACATTCAGGATCATGGCTTCGTCATCAATGATCAGGATCGTTTCATCAAAAGACGCGCCTTCGGCTTCGGCCTCCGCATCCGGCTGTCTGTCTTTGCCGCCTTTTCGGATCGTCGCGGGCAGGTAGATGTTGAAGGTCGTTCCCTGTCCCTTTTCTGAATAAACATTGATGAACCCGTTGTGGTTTTTGACAATGCCGTATACGGAGGCCAGCCCAAGGCCCGTGCCGCGACCCATTTCGCGGGTGGTGAAAAAAGGTTCAAAGATGCGCTCTTTTGTTTGTTCATCCATGCCGATTCCGGTGTCGGTGACGGAGATTTTCACGTAGGGACCTTTGCGTTTGGCGATCGGTTTGAAGCGGCTTTCATCCAGAACGATGTTTTGGGTTTCCAGGTAGAGGTCCCCACCTCCGGGCATAGCCTGCCAGGCATTGACCAGGAGATTGAGCAGCACCTGTTCAATCTGACCCTGGTCCACATCCGTCGTCCAGAGATTCTTTTCCAGATGGCGATGGATGGTGATTTCCTTTCTTGTGCGCCCGATGGTGTCGGACGTCTTCACGATCAGCGCGTTGAGATCGACGCGCTTGACTTCGTATTTACCGCCCCGGGCGAAGCCCAGAAGCTGCTTGGTTAGATTCGCGCCGCTGGCCACCAGGGACTCGATGGTTTTTAAGTGCTCAAAATTCGGGTCGCTTTTATCCAGATTGAGAAGAGTCAGAGAGGCATGTCCCTGGATGCCCATCAGCAGATTGTTGAAGTCGTGCGCGATGCCGCCGGCGAGCGTTCCGATGGATTCCATCTTCTGGGCCTGTAGCAGTCGGGTTTCCGTTCGTTTCTGGCGGGTAATATCCCGCATGAAGTTCAAGCTGCAGGGCTGTCTGTCCCAGAGGATGAACACGCTGTTGGTTTCAACCCATATGGTGGCATCTTCTTTGTTGACGATACGGAAACTGTAAGTCGTCGTGGAGTGATCGCCGTCCAGAATAGCCTTCTGGCGGTCAAAGACCATTTCGCGGTCTTCTGCAATGACCAGGTTGAGAAACGAAATGAGATGAAGGTCGTCGAGGGCGTGCCCCAGCATCTGCTCGGTTCGCGGATTGGCATAGTTGAACAGGCCCTGGTTGAGAATAAAGATGGCTTCGGATGAATGCTCGACGAGTTGGCGGTATTTTTCTTCAGAACGCTTAAGAGCCTCTTCCGCCTGCCGCCGGTCGGTGATGTCCTTGGATAAAACCGATACGGCGACAATTCTTCGGGCGTCGTGCGGATCCCTGACCGGCGAGAAAGTGCGCAGGAAATAACGGCTGTCGCGGTCACTGGAGTGCTCATCCCGAATCGAGATACCGGTTTCAAAGACGGTCTTGATTTTCGCCGCGAAAGCGTGAAACTGGTCTATGGAATGAAAGTCCAGATACGACAGTCCGGTTGTCTTCTCGCGAGGTGTTCCCAGTCGCTTGGCGTGGTTCTGATTCATGAAAATGTAGCGGCATGCTTCATCGACCAGATAAATCGAGTCGCTGGTGGAGTCAACCATGTTGCGATACTGATTTTCAAGATTGATTTGCTGCTGAATTTTTTCCGACAGTTCGTTGATCTTGTGTTCGAGTTGCTGGTAAGTCGGCCTTGCATCCATCCCGGCACACCTGTGTTAGATCAGTTTCGAAAATTCCTGAGCAAAGACATCCCGCGTTTTTCGGTCGAACAGAACGTGGCGGACAAGCCGGATTCCCGTTTCCTTTTGGGCAAAGGCCATACAGGCGGAAAGGGCCAATCGGGCGGCTTCGGAAACCGGATAGCCGTAAACGCCGCAACTTATAGCCGGAAACGCGATGCTTTGCAAACCCTTTTGCAGGGCCAGCCGTAGGCTTTCCGTATAGGCGGAGGTCAAAAGTTCCGGCTCACCGTGCAGGCCGTCGCGGTAGACCGGTCCCACTGTATGGATGACGAAACGGGCGGGCAGGTTTCCACCTGTTGTGATCACCGCTTCACCGGTCGGGCAGCCGCCGATCTTTCGGCACTCGGCCAATATCGCCTTTCCTCCCGCGCGGTGAATCGCGCCGTCCACGCCGCCGCCGCCCGCAAGACGGCTGTTGGCGGCATTCACGATGACATCAACATCCTCGACGGTAATGTCGCCTTGGACCACCTGAATCCTTGTTTGATTAACCGTTGTCTCCATCCGTCTTTTCCGTGCAGACCTTATCGCCTTCTCCGTAAACCAGCATGCGATAGGTTTTTTCAATCCGGTCCCAGTTTTCTTCCCGATCCATCGACCAGTAACGGCCGATCACCGATACGACGCAGCCCAGACCGAGGCTCTGGCATTTTTCTTCCACCTGACGGATATAGCGCGCGCCGCTTTCGGGCAGTTCGCCGCGCCGGCCCAGCATGCCGTGGATGAAGAGATCTTTTATGCCCTCGCGTCTGGCCGTTTCCATCAGGGCGAATAAATGCTCGATGGAACCGTGTGAGCTGAAGAAGGACACGATTCCCATCAGGTGGAGGGCGCTTTGATTTTGACGCGCCTGACGCATGACATTGATAAAGGCGGAATTGGAATAGAAGTCGCCTTCCGCGATGGCCCGGTCGATCTTCATGCGGTCGGAGTAGATCCGCCGGCCCGCGCCGATATGCAGATGCCCCGCCTCGGAATTGCCGACTGTGTTTTCAGGCAGCCCGACGGCTATGCCGGAGGCTTCAAGCTGCGTCCACGGACACGATTGCATCAGATTGTCCATGACCGGCGTGCGGGCCGTGGCAATCAGATTGCCCTGGATCGCATCGCTGTGACCCCAGCCGTCGAGGATGATCAAAAGCAGGCGCTTGGCGGGCAAGAGCCTGCTGCCGGGTTTTTCAACGAGGCATCGTCCGGTCATGACTTGGGGAACGGGAAGTCCCAAAAGCGTGAGCACCGTTGGGGCGATGTCGGTCAGTTCGCCTTGGGAGGCAAGCTTCAGGTCGTTTTCAGGGTGGATCAGAATAAAAGGCACGCGGCTGGTCGTATGGCCCGTATCGACCACGCCGTCAGGGTAAAGCCATTTTTCCACGGTTCCGTGGTCGGCGGTCACCAGTGTCGGCAGATTGAATTTTCGGGCCTCTTCGATAACCTGTCCCAGGTGTTCATCCACCGCTTCGACGGCGCGGATGACCGCCTGCTCGTTTTCAATATGTCCCACCACATCGACATTGGGGAAATTGACGATCATGAGATGGCATTCCGGATCGCGGATTTTCGTAAGCGCCGCCTCCGATATCCGGTCGATGGACATTTCCGGCGCTTCATCGAAAAGAGCCACGTCCTTGCGGGTCGGAATAACGATCCGTTCTTCGCCCGGAAGCGGCGTCGATTTTTTGCCGTTTAAGAAGAAGCCTACATGGACGGCCTTTTCCGCTTCGGTGATTCGGACCTGCTTCAGGCCCGAGGCGGATACGACATCACCCATCGTGTCGATCAGCTCCCCTTCGGGGGGAAAGGCCACCTGGACGTCGAGGCCCTTGTCATATTCGATCATCGTGGCGAAGGCGACATCCAGGTCGGGATCTGCTGGAAATTCATGAAAGCCTTTTTCAGTGAGAGACCGGGTGAGCTCAATTTCACGCTCGCCGCGGATGTTGTAGAAAATGACGGCGTCGCCCGATCGGATGCGACCAATAGGGATTTTTTGATCCGTTGCGGCGACCAGCGGTTCGAGCGTTTCGTCTTCCTGCCGCCGGCGATAGGCGCCCCGGACAGCTTCGGACATGGGATATTGAATTTCAGCGTGCATGAAAAAATTCCATTTTCGAGGTTCGCTTTTTTAGAGGCATTTGTGTAACGGAATAATTTCCGGCTGTAAAGCGAAAAAACGCTCAGGGCCTGCCGGACCGGCAGACCAATGCCGGCTTTCAACTTGAAAATTCAGCGGTTAAATGATAAGAGGGCCGGACCGATAACGAGTCGGGGTAAGTATTTTTAAGGAAGGAAACAAAAATCGTGCAGACACCGGTGGCGTCGATCCGCGATGACAGCCATAATATCCTTTGTGAAGAATTTCTGCGGGAGCGGGCGGCGGTTTTGAGTCGTGCGGGGCATGCAGTGCAAGATGCTCTTGCGAAACTCCGGACAATCGAAAGTCGCCTTCAGGGGCTTCAGGAGAATCCTGCCGCCGATCCGGAAAGCGTCAATGAGATGATCGAACAGTTCAACGATGTCCGCCGCCTGGCCGAGCTTAAATATTACTATCTGATCGTGACACGGGAAGCGCTGGGCTTGCGGAAACACGACCGGGTGCAGGACATCTACCGGATTCCTCAGAAAAAGAAAAGAATACAGGCGACCTGATGGACCGATACAGAAAGCAGCGCCTGCGCATGGTGGAAACCCAGATTCGAGCGCGCGGCATAAACGATGAGCGTGTGCTCAAGGCTATGGAAACCATGCCCCGCCATCTGTTCGTCGACGAAGGTCTCATCGCCTCGGCCTACAGCGATAATCCTCTGCCCATCGGTGAGCGCCAGACCATTTCCCAGCCTTACATTGTGGCGCTCATGACACAGGCGCTGGGGCTTAAAGGACGTGAGCGCGTTTTGGAAATCGGCACGGGATCGGGTTATCAGACGGCCATCCTTGCCTCGCTTTGTGATAGAGTATTTTCGATTGAACGCGTCGCCTCGCTGGCCTCGCGCGCGCGCAAAATTCTCGATCATCTCAATTTTTACAATGTCGCGATTCGCGTCGGAGACGGCTCCTGGGGCTGGAAGGAAGAATCGCCGTTCGACGCGATCATCACCACCGCCGCCGCGCCGGGCGTTCCGCAATACCTGGTTGAGCAGCTCGCCCCCGGAGGCAGGCTGGTGGTCCCCGTCGGCGGACGCGACGTCCAGACGCTCTTCAAACTCACCCGTTCAACGGAGGCTTCCGGCGGGATCGTCCGCGAAGATCTCGGCGGCTGCCGTTTTGTAAGCCTGATCGGGGAAAGCGGGTGGAAAGAGTGAGGTGGCGAATCCCGTCTTGCGCCTTTCCGGCCCGAGCCCGCGGGTTCAGGGCGTCATTGATCTTGCTTTGCGTGGCGTTCGTTTTTGCCTGCAGCGCGCCCGATTTGAGAACCAGCCGAGTCACCGGCGTCTATCATATCGTCAAAAAAGGAGAAACCGCGTACAGCATCTCGCGGGCCTATTCAATTACCCTTGATGAACTGGCCGAAATTAACAATCTCGAAGATGCAGCCCTGATCCGGGAGGGGCAGGTCCTTTTCATTCCGGATGCGGATCAGGTCATTGAAGATGTGATGGTGGCCGCACAGGTTTCAGGGCCGCAGCCCGGCAGAAAAGAAACGCCGTCCGTCGGTGAGAAAAAGCCGCCGGCACAGCGGCCGGTTGAGAAGAGTCCGCCTGCCGCAGCGGGGCCTGTGCATCGGGATAACCCCCCCCCTCCTCAGCAGGTTCCTTTGCCGAATCCCGTTCCGAAAGCATCGTCGTCGGATGTCGCAGCGGCAAAAGGAAAACTGGACTGGCCGTTGCGGGGGGCCGTAACCACAAAATTCGGACTTCAGCCGGATAAGACCTATCATAACTGGATCCGGATCGCCTGCCCGGACGATGCGCCCGTTGCAGCCGCGGCGGAAGGCACAGTCATTTTTTCGGCCGCCCTGAAGGATTACGGAGAAACGATTATCATCCGGCACGAGGGAAACCTGGCCACGGTCTACACGCATTTGCAAAAAAGAACCGTTCAAACGGATCAGAGTGTGAAAAAAGGACAGATCATCGGCGCGGCCGGCGTTAAGGACGCATCCGGGCTTACCTTCATTCATTTTGAGGTTCGCCTCAAGGGAAAGGCGCGAAACCCGATTTTCTATCTGCCCTAGCTGAAAAGATATTTTTTGTTCCATTCAGGATTCTTCCAGTAATTGTTATTCCGGCCGGTCTTTTTTTCTCTTGTGCGACTGCCATGTCGCCCGCGCTTTAATGCGGATTTAATGCCTTTGAAATCACGTCGGGCCGGATTCGTTGGGCTGGTAAATTCCTGTTTTTTGGGGCGGGCAGTGCGTCTCGGCCGTCTTTCCGTCAATCCTGAGGCATTTCAGTAAATTGTATTGATCATTGACGAAATGACCGAGATATGGTAGTCTGCCTCGTTATTATGGTAAAACTCAGAGAGGTCAAAAATGTTTAAAGTAGGAGATTTAGCGGTGTATCCGGCCCAGGGGGTCGGGGTCATTGAAGCTATTGAAAATAGAGAAGTGATGGGCAAAAAACAGCCTTTTTACGTCATGAAAATCATGGGCAACGGAATGAAAATCATGATTCCCACCACGTCGGCCAAGGCCGTCGGACTGCGTGAAGTCATTTTGGAAAAGGAAATTCCGAAAGTCTATGAGATTCTTCGTAATAAAGACGTGACCATCGACAAGCAGACCTGGAACAAACGTTATCGCGAATACCTTGAGAAGATCAAAACCGGATCGGTTTTCGAAATCGCCAGTGTTTTGAGAGATTTGTTTATTCTTAAAAGCGATAAGAATTTGTCTTTCGGCGAACGAAAAATGATGGATACGGCCAAAAATCTGCTGGTCAAGGAGATTTCCGTGGCCACAAACGCACAGGAGTCCAAGGTTGAACGGGATTTGCAGATGATCTTTACGGTTCAATAGCCTTTTGGATTCGCATTTTTGTGTTCTTTGACAATTTGAAGAAAGACAGGTGCGCTTTTTTTATTGAGAAAAGCGAGAAAAGTTGCCTCCATTTTTTAAATTGTTGACATTCATTAATATCATGGAAGGAGGTGAAATCGATTGATTGTTAGAATTCTTTTGGTTGCTGCCTGTTCCATCAGCGGTTACGCTATTGCGTATTACATGGCGCAAGACAGTTCTTATCTGATTGTTAAGGCTGTTTTCGGCTTCATTATAGGCTTACTTGTCGCGCTTCTGGTCATCAGGCTTGAGAAAGATATCCGCAAGTTGTCCTTGCGGGTGATCGCCGGCGGCGTCGTCGGTATGACCATCGGCCTGCTCATTGCGCTTATTTTGGGCTTTGGGTTGAATTTGCTGATAAAAATTAATGAAAATCAGCAGGTCGTTCCATGGCTGTTCCTTTTGCTGACCGGAATTCTAGGGTATCTGGGCCTGGTTTTAGGATCGAAAAAGGTCGAAGAGTTCAATTTTCCATCCTCTGATGCCAAAGGACACACGGATCATCGCATCCTGGATACGTCCGTGATCATTGACGGCAGAATCGCCGATATCTGCGATGCCGGATTTATGGAGGGCGAGCTGATCGTGCCCCGATTCGTCCTCAACGAACTGCAATTCATTGCGGATTCGTCCGATTCGATGAAGCGTTCAAGGGGACGTCGTGGTCTGGATATACTAAACCGCATGCAGAAAATGACGACGCTCAACATAGACATTGTCGAGCAGGATTTCCCGAAAATCAAAGGAGTGGACGGAAAGCTCGTTGCGCTGGCCAAGAAAATGACCGCCAAGCTCCTGACCAACGACTATAACCTCAATAAGGTGGCCGAACTGCAGGGTGTTCGCGTCCTCAATGTCAACGAGCTGGCCAACGCCATGAAACCGGTGGTACTGCCCGGAGAACAGATGTCGGTCAAGATTATCCGCGAAGGCAAGGAAGCCGGCCAGGGCGTGGGCTACCTTGATGACGGCACCATGATCATTGTGGACAATGCGCAGAAGCTCATTAATTCGAACGTGGACGTCGTGGTCACGAGCGTGCTGCAAACCACGGCGGGACGCATGATTTTTACGGAACTCAAGGAAACGGCGGATAAGAAAAACAACGCCTGAACCCTGAACGATCCATTTGGCCGGAAAGTGTAACTCTGGCGAAGGGGCCCGGGAAGTACCTTTTCCGGGCCTGTTTTTTTAAAAAGAGGCCTATGAAGACAGCTGCGATCATATGCGCCGGCGGCGCCGGCCGAAGATTTGGCGGAGATCGGGCCAAGCAATATCTGATACTCGGCGACAGACCCGTTTTGACCCACACCTTGGCGGTTTTTTCCAGCTCGCCGCTTATCGACGAAATCATCGTGGTCGTGCCCGATGGAGATCCGGCCTTTGTCCGCGAGCAGATCATCGCCCCATATGGCTTGACCCGTGTGACGGCTGTCGTGACCGGCGGTGACAGGCGTCAGGATTCCGTGTACAACGGGCTTCGGGCGGTTGCCTGTTCCTGTGATGTCGTGATGGTCCATGACGGCGTGCGTCCCTTTGTGACGGGCGAGATCATTCGCCGCGTGCTTAAGGCGGCTGAGAAAACCGGCGCGGCCTGCGCGGGACTGAAAGCCACGGACACCATCAAGAAAACATCTGTCAGCGGACAGGTCGAAGCGACCCTGCCGCGCGAGACGCTTTGGCTGGTGCAAACCCCGCAGGCTTTTTCCTGCGATCTATTGCGCGAGGCGCATGAGCGGGCTTTACGCGACGGCTATGTCGGAACGGACGATGCGTCGCTCGTCGAATACGCTGGTGCGGTCGTCCAGATGGTTGACGGGGAGCCTTCGAACATCAAAATTACCACGCCGGAAGATCTGGCTATGGCGGAGGCCCGAATATTGTCTGAAAAAACCTCTTATGCGCTAAGCCGCACCGGATTCGGCTACGACTCACACCGGCTGGTCGAAAACCGCAAACTGATTCTGGGGGGTGTCGAGATTCCGTTCGAGCGGGGTCTGGCGGGGCATTCGGCCGCCTATGCGATCGTGCACGTGGTTTGCGACGCGCTTTTGGTCGCCGCCGCGCTGGGATATATCGGAAGGCATTTTCCCGATACCGACGCCGCCTGGGCCGGCGCCGACAGTCTGGTATTGCTTGAGCATGTCAAAGCATTGCTCGACGGTGCGGGACTGAGCATTGACCATATTGACGCCACCGTGATTTTGGAAAAACCAAAACTGGCCCCCTATGCCGATGCCATGCGCGCCAACATTGCCCGCACGCTCGGTCTTACTCACTTTGCGGTCAGCATCAAGGCCAAAACCAACGAGACCATGGGTTTTGTGGGTCGCGGAGAGGGAGTGGCCGTCTTTGCCTGTGCGACGGTTACGGAAAGGAAAATTCGTGAATCCTGAAATTCGAGTCCGGTTCGCGCCGTCGCCCACCGGCGAGCTGCATGTGGGCAATGCCCGAACGGCACTTTTCAACTGGCTGTTTGCCCGGCATTTTAAAGGTTCTCTGATTTTGCGCATTGAGGATACGGATGAAGCCAGAAGCGCATTGAGCTTTCAGCAAAACCTGATTGATGATCTGGCCTGGCTGGGGCTCGACTGGGATGAGGGACCGCAAAAAGGCGGCCCTTACGGACCCTACCGACAAAGTGAACGGCTCGATGTCTACAAAGAGCATTTGAAAAAACTGCTCGATGGAAATTATATTTATCCCTGTTACTGCACGCCCGAAGAACTCGAAGAGGAGCGCCGGACGCTCATTTTAAGCAAGCGCATGCCCCGG
Source organism: uncultured Smithella sp. (assembly GCA_964443625.1). GTDB lineage: Bacteria > Desulfobacterota > Syntrophia > Syntrophales > Smithellaceae > UBA8904. Next base: position 49,711 of record CAYUDM010000003.1, read on the forward strand.
TATCAGGGGAAGTGCCGCAATCTGACGGAGCCTGAACGCAAAACGATGGAAGCGCAGGGAAGGAAACCCTCCTGGCGTTTTAAAGTTCCCGAGGGCACCGTTGAATTCAATGATCTGATCCGGGGGGCCATCCGGGTCGAAGGCGAAGCGATAGGCGATTTCATCATCGTTCGCTCAAACGGGATGCCGGCCTATAACTTCGCGGTCGTTATCGACGATCATCTCATGAACATCTCACACGTGATTCGCGGCGAGGATCACATTTCCAACACAGCCTTACAGATCATGCTCTACCGGGCATTCGGCTACGAGCCGCCTGCCTTTGCGCACCATTGTCTGATTCTCGGCGCCGATCATGCCAAGCTCAGCAAACGGCACGGGTCCGTCTCCGTCGGAGAATTCCGCAAGAAAGGAATCCTGCCTGAGGCCTTGGTCAATTACCTAGGGCTTCTGGGCAGTTCGTTCGCAGAAGGGCGAGAAGTCCTGTCTCCCGCAGAAATGATTGAAGCTTTTTCACTTGAGCGCGCCTCAAAAAGCGGAGCGGTGTTCGATGAAGACAAGCTGCGCTGGCTCAACGGCGTCCACCTTCGCAATCGGCAGGCCTCATCGCTTCTCGATCCTTTGATGCCTTTTTTACCTCAGACGGCAAAGGACGCCCGGCGTGTCGATCCTGACAAATGGAGGCAGATCGTTGATCTGGTGAAAAACGACCTGACCGTGCTTGCGGACATCGGTGATCATGTCGCGCCGTTTCTAGCCGACTCGGTCCGGATCGATCCAGATGCCGCGGAACTTTTACGCCAGCCCGACGTGCTGGCCGTCCTGGAAGCCTTCGACCAGTATCTTTCTCAAAACGAAGGCAACCCGCAGGACCTTTACACTGGTGGAGTCAGCCACGTCAAAAAAACGCTCGGCGTCAAAGGCAAAGGGTTGTTCATGCCGTTGCGGGCCGCCCTGACCGGGCGAACAGTCGGGCCGGAACTCGACAGGGTGTTTGCCGTTTTGGGGAAAACGACCGCGCGACTCCGGTTGCAAAACGCCTGTGTCCTGATACGCGATGCTCAAAGCCAAAATCGTCTGGAGCCTTAGCCGTATGGATATTTCAAGAAAAGCAACAAACGCGGTCGCAAGAAGAAAACGATTCTTATGGAGAATTCTTGCCGGGGGACTCGCCCTCGGCGTGGCCGCCTGTTTCATCTTTCTGTATCCGGCCTCCGAAGACGGTGCCGTGAAATTCGCCCCCATTGCGGTGACGCCTCCCCAGCCGCCTCCACCATTGCCTAAGGTCCAAACGCCCGCTCCGCCTGCTGTGGTGACTCCGGAGCTTGCCAAATTTCTCGGTAAGCTCGAAAAGCTAAACGCCCGCTACGGCTGGAAAGATATTCGGCCCGCTGGCGTTCGATGGGAATATCACCGCAAAACCCGCAATCATCATCCCCTGATGTTTACCTATTTCGGGGACGAATCCGATTCCTGCATGCTTTTTATGGGCGGAGTTCACGGCGATGAACTGCCGACGGTGTATCTCATGTTCAAACTGGCACATTACCTGCGGGAAAATCCCGAGGTCGTCAAAGGGCGATGCGTCGTCATCGCGCCTTTGGTGAATCCCGACGGCTATCTGGCTGCAAGACCCACCCGGACCAATGGTGCCGGCGTCGATTTAAACCGCAACTTTCCCACACGCAGATGGCATCCCGACGCGCACAGACACTGGGCAACGAAAGGCCGGAAGAACAAACGCTACTATCCCGGACCCAAAGCCGCTTCCGAACAGGAGACACTTTTTCAAATCGCGCTTATCAAGCGGTTCAAGCCGCAAAAGATTCTAAGCGTTCACTCCCCGCTCAATTTTTTTGACTATGACGGACCGTCGGCGGATCTGGATTCTTTTGAACAATGGATGGAGAAAATTTCCCGTGAGGCCAATCATCCGTTGCGGAAGTTCGGCTACTATCCGGGATCCCTGGGCAATTACGCGGGGAACGAGCGCAATATCTTTACGCTCACGCTGGAGCTGCCCACGTCCGATCCGGCGCTGGGGGAAGAGTATTTCCGGCGGCTTCAGCCCGCCTTTCTGAAGTTCATCAGCCTGCCGGTTGTCGGCACGCCGCCGCATACGCGTCTGGTGAAAAAGTAGCGGATCCGGACTCGCTACTGCGGCCAGGGCCGGCCTTTCGTTTTATCATTTCGCCTGACGCGCTGGTGCATGGCGGCTTTGGCCAGCAGATGGGCGGATACCGGCGCGGTGGTGAAAAGAAAAATCGTAATGAGCAATTCATGCAGGCTTAAGCCGTCCCCGCGCGAACTGAAATAGACCAGCGATCCGATCACCAGAGAGCCCACGCCCAGCGTGGTCGCTTTGGTCGGTCCGTGCAGGCGCATGAAAAAATCCGGCAGTTTCCACAGGCCGATGGACCCGACGAGCGCAAAAATGCTGCCGGTCAGAATCAGCGCGGCGACAACGGCGTCCACCCAGAAAGAAATGTCCATTCTGTTTTCTCCTTATTCGATGATGTCGCCGCGCATCAGATGCTTGGCCACGGCGACCGTGCCGACAAACCCCATCACAGCCAAAAGCAGCGCCGCTTCGAAAAACAGATCCGACGCCAGATACAGGCCCAGAAGAATGATGAGAGCAATCGCGTTGATGTAGAGCGTGTCGAGCGCGAGGATGCGGTCCGGCAGATCCGGCCCCGCAAGGAGTCTCAGCGTATTGAGGATTGCGGCGGCCGACATGATGCCCAGGCTGATCAGGATGACGTTTTCGAGCATGGAAACACCTCCAGAAGCGGTTGTTCGTAACGGGTTCGGATCGTCGAGATGAGTTCCCGTTCGTTTGCGACATCCAGCGCATGGATGAGCAGGGTTTGATGGTTCGGACTGACATCCGCCGTAACCGTGCCGGGCGTCAGCGAAATGATGCTGGCTAGCACGCTGATTGCGAACGGATCGGTAAGCGCAAGCGGATAGACGACAAAAGCGGGGCGCAGTTTTTTGACCGGCCCCAGAATCAGCAAAGCAACCTGCCAGTTGGCGGCGATAATATCGCCGGTGACACGCCACAGCAGTTTGAGCGCGACAAAAGGCTTTTGCAGACGCGGCGGGTCTGGCCAGAAGCGCCGTGTCAAAAGCGGAATGCCTAAAGCCAAAAGCGCTCCCGCAGAGAGTGTCGCCGTCGCCAGATCGTTCATCATAAGCTGCCAGACGCCGAAGAGAAACAAACTCAGCCACGGATGCGGGACAAGCTTTCGCCAAAAGGTCATGGTGTTCCTCCTTTGGCGGCTGACACCGACGGCAGAACCGCCCGGATATACTCTTTCGGATCGACGAGGCATGCGGCCGTCGCTTCCAGATACTCCATGAGCGGCTGGGCCAGAATCACCAGAAAAACGCCTGCGGTTAAAAGGATGATGGTGGCGGAAAGCCGTACGGCATCGCATCCGGCGGCGCCGGGAAGACTGGCGTCGGCGCGCCAAAACAGGGTGCTGCCCGCGCGGCTAAGCGCGGTGATCACCAGAAGCCCTCCACCCAGAACGGCGGCATAAAAAAAGACCGTCTTCCAACCGGCAGGCACGATGGAAAGCAAAAGCAGTTTGCCGACAAAACCCGACAGTGGCGGCATGCCCGCGACGGAGACCGCCGCCGCAAAAAACAGACCGCCCAAAAGCATGGGACGGGGAAAGGGCGGACCGGGGACGAAGCGTCCGCCGGTCGCCTCGCCGCGCATCCGGGCGAATTCTCCGGCCAGAAGAAAAAGAGCGCCGGCAATCCAGGTGGAATGGATCAGATAGTAAAGCGTCGCCGCAATCGCTTCGGGCGTTTGCAGCGCCAAACCGGCGGCAATGGTTCCGACCGACACGATGACCAGATACGCGACAAGCTTTTCGAGTGAGGCGGCCCCAAGCGCTCCGATGCATCCGGCCACCAGCGTGATCAGGGCGACAACCCACAGTCCTTGATGGACAAGCCCGGACAGGTCGCCCGCGTCCGCGCCGAAAATCAGCGTATGGACCCTCAGGATCGAATATAGCCCCACTTTGGTCATGATGGCGAAAAGCGCGGCCACCGGCGCCGCGGCGGCCGCATATGCGCGCGGCAGCCAGAAATAAAGCGGAAATACGGCCGCCTTGAGCCCGAAAACGAGGATCAAAAGCGATCCGGCGGCCCCCAGAAGGGGCGCGTCCGCAGGCGGGGCGGCAGCTACGCGAAGCGCCATGTCCGCCATGTTGAGCGTTCCGGTTATCGCATAGAGCGAACCCACGGCAATCAAAAACAAAGAAGATCCGAAAATATTAAGAAGGACGTAATGCAGTCCCGCCCGGACGCGTTCGGTTGTCCGGCCGTGGAGCAAGAGCGCATAGGAAGCGATCAGGAGAATTTCAAAAAACACGAACAGGTTGAACAGATCGCCGGTGAGGACAGCGCCGCAGATGCCCATCATCTGAAACTGAAAAAGCGCGTGAAAACTGCGTCCCTGCCGGTCGTCGCCGCGCAGGGCGTAAAGAAGGGCGGCCGCAGCCAGAATCGAGGCGACAAAAAGCATGAGCGCCGACAGACGGTCAACCACTAAAATGATGCCGAAAGGCGCGGGCCAGTCGCCCAAGCTGTATACCATGACGCGATCGCCTGCCCCAATCAGAAGCCCGACGGCGACGGGAATCTGCAAGAGTGTTGCCAATGACGATAGAAGTCTTTTAAACGGCAGGCGATCACCTGGAATCATCGCCATCAGCGCACCGGCAAAAAGAGGAATTAAAATGGGCAGAATCGGCAGATGATTCACGGTTGCTCCTTTTCGTCGTCCACGCCGTCGTGTCCGGAGGCGGCAAGCGCCGCCAGCGCGAGGATGAGCGCAAAGGCGGTCAGCGCGAAACCGATGACGATGGCGGTGAGCACCAGGGCCTGCGGCAGCGGATCGGCGTAGGTTTCACTGCGTCCGATGACGGCGGGAAGCCCCGTCGTGAGCCGTCCGCTGGCAAATAAAAAGAGATTCACCGCATAGCTCAGAAGCGTCAGACCCACGACAACCGGAAACGTTCGGCCCCGAAGCAGAAGATAGACGCCTGCGGCGGCCAGTCCTCCCAAAATGATTGAATACAAAAGTTCCATCAGAGCTTCCTCCCCGTAGCGCGTCCCGTGGAGAGCTTCCCGAGATTCGATAAAATCAGCATCGTCGCGCCGACTACGGTCAGATACACGCCCAGATCAAAGGCCATGGCGCTGGCCCACTCGAACTCGCCCAGAACGGGCAGGCGCATGTGCCCGAAGGCGCTGGTCAGAAAGGGACGTTCGAAGAGAATGCTTGCCACGCCGGTCAGGCCCGCGATGGCGACGCCTAGTCCGGCCAGCACATGGAAATTCACCCGGAAGCGCTTGGCGGTCCAGGCTACGCCACCTGCGATGTATTGGAGAATCAGCGCAATGGCCGTGATCAGCCCCGCGATAAATCCGCCGCCCGGCAGGTTGTGGCCGCGAAAGAAAATGAAAACGGAAATCAGAAGCGCCAGCGGCAGAATCACGCGGGAGAGATTGACCAGCATCAACGGATGGGCATCCATCGCCCAGGGACGGCCCAGCGCGTCGGTTTGAGGCACGTTCAGTTTCATTTTTTCAATCATCGCGTAGATCGCCAGTCCCGCAATGGCCAGGACGGATATTTCGCCCAGCGTGTCGAAGCCGCGGAAGTCCACCAGGATGACATTGACCACGTTGGCGCCGCCGCCTTCCGGCACGCTCTTTTGAAGAAAGAAGCCGGAAATGGTTTCGTAGGGGCGCGAAAGCATCGCAAAAGACAAACCCGCAACCAAAAGGCCTGCGCCGCAGGCGAGCGCTATGTCGCGGACGCGCCGAAGCGGACTCGATTCGGCGGGCGTCGTCCGGGGCAGGAAAAAAAGAGACAGCATTAAAAGGATGATGGTGACCATTTCCACCGACAGTTGCGTCAGCGCCAGATCCGGCGCGGAAAAGCGTGCAAAGGCCAGCGCCACCATCAGTCCCACAACGCTCAGCATCACCAGCGCCACCAGGCGTCGTCTGTGCCAGATGACCGTCGCCAGGGTCGCAACCATCAGAAGAAGGGCCGCCACTGCAGTAACCGCATCGACAGGCGACAGCGCGACACCGCCTGGCAATGCCTCAAGCGCCATAAGCTGAAAGCCCGCCGCAGCCAGCGCTGCGGTTAGCATCCAGGCCAGGTAGCTTTGCAGGGATGCGTTTTCCCAAAAGGCGGTGAACCGGCAGGCCGCGTAAACGATCCGCTTCGTTGCGGCCTCGAAAATCCGGTTGGCGTCGGGTTTGGGCAGTCGCCGGTTCCAGGCGAAAAAGCGCCTGCGCTTGACATAAAGCCAGGCCCCGCCGGCGAGCGCAATTGCGCTCATCGCCACCGGCAGATTGAATCCGTGCCAGATGGCCAGCGAATAGGCCGGAAGCTCTCCTCCCAGCGTGGCCGTTGCGGCGGCCGCAAGCGGAAGCGCCACCGTCAGGCCGGGCAACAGTCCGACCAACAGGCAGATGCCCGCGAGGAATTCCACTGGCAGCAACATGTAACGCGGCGGTTCGTGGGGTGGAAATTTCGGCAGGTTCTCCGGTTTACCGTTAAAGAAAACATCGTGGATGAACCGCAGCGAATAGGCCACGGAAAACACCGCCGCAAGCGTCGCCGCCACCGGCACCAGAAAGCTCAGCGCGCCGAACATATTGAGCCCCAGGACTTCGTCGAAAAACATTTCCTTGCTTAAAAAACCGTTGAAGAGCGGCACACCCGCCATGGCCGCAGCCGAGATCATGGCCAGCGTGGTTGTATAGGGCATATAACGCCACAGTCCTCCCAGACGGCGGATATCCCGCGTGCCGGTTTCGTGATCGATGATGCCCGCGGCCATAAACAGCGACGCCTTGAAGGTCGCGTGATTGATGATATGAAAGACGCCCGCGACCACCGCGAGCGGTGAATTGAGTCCGAACAACAGCGTGATGAGTCCCAGATGGCTGATGGTGGAGTAGGCCAGAAGTCCCTTGAGATCATGCCGGAAAAGCGCCGTGACCGCGCCGACAAGCAATGTCGAGAGTCCAACCAGCGTCACGGTATAAAACCACATCTCGGTTCCGGAAAGCGCCGGATACAGACGCGCCAGAAGAAACACGCCCGCCTTGACCATGGTGGCCGAATGCAGATAAGCCGAAACGGGCGTCGGCGCGGCCATGGCATGCGGCAGCCAGAAGTGGAACGGAAACTGCGCGGACTTGGTGAAAACGCCCAGCAGAATCAAAACGAGCGCCGCGGGGTAAAGCGTGTGATTCCGGATCAGGTCTCCCGAGGCCAGTACGATGGAGAGTTCATAACTGCCGGCCATGCGCCCCAGAAGAAGAATTCCGGCCAGAAGCGCCAGCCCTCCGCCCCCGGTGACGATGAGCGCCATCCGCGCGCCTTTGCGCGCGTCGGAATCGTGTGTCCAGTAGCCGATCAGCAAAAATGAGGACAGACTGGTCAGTTCCCAGAAGAAAAAAAGCAACAACAGGTTTTCCGACAGCACGACGCCGAGCATCGATCCCATGAACCACAGCAGGTAAACATAGAAACGCCCCATGGGATCTTTGGCGGAAAGGTAATAGTGCGCATACAGCGTTACCAGAAGGCCGATGCCCGACACCAGAAGAACAAACACAAAACTCAGGCCGTCGAGCCGCAGGCTCAGGCTCATTTGAGCGGCGTCCAGCCACGGTTGATGAAAAACAAATGTCTCGCCGCCCAGAACCCCGGGAACATATGGGATCAAAAGCAATAGCGTCAGCGCCGCGGGAATAACGGCGGCGAGCGTGCACCAGGGCCGGCGTGCGCGTCCGGCCGCAAAAGGAAGCAGGCTTCCGACAAAAGGCAAAAGCACGATGAAAGCCAAATCGATCATCGAATAAGAATTATCCGTTTCCCGGCCGGGAGGGGATAGCCGTTCCCAACCTCAGGTTTTGGCCTTTTTTTATGACAAAATCGATATAAATGCCAACAATATCGGTTTTGAGTCGTCTCCTGCCTGACCCAATCCACGACATCAGGCAGAAGACGCCCTGGTGTTTAGAGTCGATCTAAGGTCTGCTTTTGCGAATCAGTCGATACAGGAACAAGACGATCACCGCCCCCACGAAGGCCAAAAGAAAGCTGCCCAGATTAAAACCGGTGATTGTTCCCAAACCGGCGGCCTGCCCGATAAAGCCGCCGACCATGGCGCCGACGATACCCAGAACAATCGTTGATACAATGCCGCCCGGTCCCGTTCCCGGCAGGAACACTTTGACTACGACGCCGATGATCAGCCCCATGAAGATCCAGGATAAAATTCCCATTATTTCCTCCTTGTTAAAAAGTGTTTGCATTCATCTCTTTTTGGATAGCGATTTTGCAACCGTCGATGGCGGTGATGAAAGATTCTTTGATAAATCGGAAAGAGGCATCTGGTTAGAAACGGCATGCGGCCTTCCACGGCGACACAGTCGGTCAGGACGCAGCCGCGCCCCGACGGGGCAATCGTGCGGGTGTGATTCCACTGACGGTTGATGATCGAAAAGGAATGTTCGTGGAATCCCACCCCCTGATGAAGACCGGCCAGACACATGGTGTGGCGATCGACAGGAATCAAGCCGAAAAGAAGAATCCAGCTTTTAAAAAGCGGGTGACCCGGTTCCCACTCGGCAAGAGGAAGGAATCGCCATTTGCCGGAAACGGTCATCCGGATCACAGGCGCCAGTTCCCAATTGACTCCGTTCATGGACAGCAGTTCCCAGAGCCGCGCGGGCGGAATGTTGAGCGTTGATGAAATCGTAAATTCCAGCATCGGTTTTTTTGCCACCGGGTGAAGTCTGTTTAACGTCTGCGCGCCGAACCCGAACCTGAAACCAAATCCTGAAACTTGAAACTCTATCCTTCTTTGAAAACGCCTCTGTCGTAAATCACCGTCTTTTTTCCGTTGAGCAGACACGCCGTCACGGTTTTCGGTTCGGTGTTGACCAGGTCCCAGTGCAGTGCTGAATCATTGAAGCCCAGCTTCTTTTTGAGGGCCTGAGAAAGGTTTGCGGGATTGCCCGCAAAGGTGTCGCTGTAGGATGAGCCGACCGCGAGATGGCAGTTGCCTTCCTTGCCGCCGAAATTTTCATCGAAGAGCGTTTCCGCCATAAAGCGGTCGATCCGGGAAAAACGCTTGTCGGTGAGAGAGAATTCCCCGACCTGACGTGCGCCCGCGTCCATGGCGAGTTGTTTTTTTACAAATTCCTCGCCTTCACCGGCTTCGATTTTCACCGCCTTGCCTTTGGCAAACGTGATGCGGACGTCCTTGACGTAGTTCCCGCTGCGGAAGGAGGGGAGGTTGGCGAAATAGACGCCTTCGGTGCCCCGCCAGTCCGGCGAGATGAAAACTTCAAAACTCGGCACGTTGTGACCGGACACGCCAGCCCACTTTCGCTTTTCTCCGGGGGTGACTTTTAAATCCAAATTTGCCGATTCCACATGATAATACTTGACCGGCAGAGCGCTGAGGCGATTTTTAATGGCGGTCACTTCTTTGTGAATCCTCTGCCACCGGGCAACCGGGTCGTCGGCATCAAGGTAGCAGCCCTTGACGATTTGGGTCGTGTACTGCTTGAGCGTCATTTTGGCTTGGCTGGCCAGTTCCGCGGTGGGAAGCAGGCACAGCGTCCAACTGTATTGTCTTTGTTCTTCGCGCCGGTCGAGAATATCCTTGAGGGGCTTGCGCGCGACGATGGCCTTGCCGATTTTTATCGGATCGATTTCTTTGAGGTGCGTCAGCGATTCCGGGGCGTGCAGGAAAATGCGGCCGCTGATCGCTTTATACAGCTCCTTGTCTCCGGGCGCGAGGAATGTCAGCTGCGCAGGATTGGATTTCGCGTAGAAGCTGTGCTCCATGCCGGAGGTCGCAACCAGGCGCTGCACCGGATGAATGCCCCTATCGAGCAGCCGTCCGTAGAGGATTTCGGTAAGCGCCAGCGCCGGCCGGTCATATTGAATCAAAACGATGTCATTCTTCTTTAACGGGGTTTTTTTGGCCGTTTGCAGCGCCCACAAGAGCACATCGGCGTATTTTTCAAGATTCTGTTTAGTCAGCATGTCGTTGTCCTTTCCGCCGCTGAAACTGATGAAGAATCTTTTACTAAGAAACAAGGCGATAGGCAAGGATTTAAAGCAGGATTTAAAGCGGACGATCAAACACGATGCCGAAGGGATGGCGGGCTCGAAGACGGCGCTGAAAAGCCGGATCTATCAGGATTGAAGTGGTTTTGCGCAAAACGACTGCAGCTTATTTGCAGGAATCAGCGCAGATGGATTTCGATTTGGCCCTTTTTATCGATGTGCAGGCGAATTTGTGCGATGTCCGTCTTTCCAAAAACCTTTTTAACAAAGCGGTTGAGTTTTTCATTCTGACTTGTCTTTCGTCGCGCATCGTCCGTCAGAAACACGGCGCCGTTCATCCGGCGGTCCGTTGCGGATGACGCAGTCAGAACAAGAGGAAAGGTCCACCGGATCTCATCGAAAGCGACAACAAGCTTTGCTTCCGCGCACGGCGGGTTGAACCGCTCAACGCGGATTGCATACTTTTCGGACGTCTTGAGATATCCGAAAAGCGTGCGTTCCCGGGTTGGTCCGTCCGCCGCGGCCTTGCTGTCGGACAAAAGCAAGGGTTTGTGCAGCGGCGCATCGGTGCGTGTGAAGGTCCAAGCTTCTGCGACAAGCGGTTTTGAGAAATAGCCATGCACGCCTTGCGGGTTGACGCCCTCGACGCGCAGTGTGCGTGCGTCGTTTCCTGTACCGGTCTGGAAAATGGTAATGCACGAACTGATGCGGCCCTGACGGGACCTGATGGAGGGTTGTTTTTTCCATCCTTCCGGCGGAAGCGTCCGCACGTCCTTTTCTTCCGGAAGGTTGCGGCCCTTTCGTTCATAACTGTAGGCCAGAAGCGGATTGTGTCCCAGGGTGTCGAAGTCGGCCAGCCGGGTATACATTTCGCCCGCGTCGTTGATGACGAAGAGTGTTGAGGCGCTTGCAGCGAGCGCTCTGGCCCGGAAGCGGTTTCGCCGTGGCAGGCAGATTTCATGCTGGAAGTTCCCCGGCAGCCAGGGATCCGCATATCCGATTTTCAGTCCGTCTTCACTTAAGATATACAACGTGGTGACGCCTGCCCAGATCGGATGAAAATTGCCGTCGAGGTCGGAATACCCGCCGGTGAAGGATCCCCGATGCGAGATCGACCAGGAGCGGATTTTTTGGGGCAAATGGAGTTTATGCGCAAACGGCAGTCCCCATTGATCAGTCCACTTCCGAGTGGACCACTTCATGTAATAGATTACGCCGTTGTTGCCCAGAGCAACAAGGTTGTCTCCGTCGGAGGACACTTCGTGAATGGATACAGGCGGTATAAAACCTGCCCGGTCGGAATGGGGTAGTCCTGTCCGACCCAGCAGTTTCCAGGTGGACTGTTTTCCCGGAGAGTTCTGGGGTTTGAACCAGAGCCTGCCTTCATCCACGGCGATAACATATTCGTGAGTGAAGCTGCGCGTTGCGCATTTCACCGGGATTGAATCCGGCAGTCCTGCGGCTTGTGCGCAGACAGTCAGTAAAAGAAAAGGAATAATACCAGATAGAGCAAAAATGTTTCTCATCGCATCACCGGCCGTCTTTCAGCGTCATTCGGAGGGCGGCGATGCCTTCCGGTCCTTGAAGGACACGGGCGGGTTTGCCGTTTGCTTGTTTCATATAAAGCCTTACGAATTGAAGCGTTTGACCTGAATAGGCAATAGACGGTTTGGGTTCCTGATTCTCGTGCATATACAAGGCGAGCTTTACGATTTCACTGGCCGGCATCGTGTCCCGTCCGGCCTTTTTGACCATTCCCGGCACCGGTGGGGCGGGTTTCACAACGGCCTGTTTCTGGATCAGAAAGTTAATGTCGGGATGGTATGCCCGGTATAAAAGCTCGGTGCAAACGAGTTTGTCGTCCGTGAAAAAATCAAAGTCAAAATCATAGGCTCTTCCGTAATAGCGCAGCGCGCGGCGAATCGCTTCGGCCACTTTGGCTTCCTGCTCGTCGGGGGCGAAACGTGGGCGGAAAATAACAATGTAATCCTTTTGGACTGCTTCTTCCAGGGAGTTGAAGACGACGCCTTCGGATATCGCTTCCATCACTCTTGCCGGATGGTCATCCTTCGCGGAGCGATAGTTCGGAAGGATATTTTTGAAAATCCAGGGATCTTCGGCGAGAATCGTGCCGTCGGCGAGTCTCAGTCCCGACCACTGCCTGGCCGTTCCCAGGTAAAATATGCCGTGAGGCCAGAAACCGCCGAGAAACGCGTTGGAAAGATAGTAATCCGAGCGTGACACGATCAGATCGCCCGGTTTGAGAATGGCTTTCATCTCCTCGATCTGGCGATCGGTAATGGCGGGGCTGGGGTGGGAAAACCGTGTGTCGCCGATCAGGCTGGCGATGCTTGTAGTGACGCGGTACACAGGAAATTTGACGCTGTTTTTGACCTTGGCTTCCCAAAGTTCTTTAAAGGCCCGCACATCCGATATTTGATGAATCTTCAACAGACGTCGGTTTTGTGCGATTCTCTCTCTGCTTTGCAGCATGTGTGCTCGCAGAGGGGAAAGCTCAATGTTATCAGGCGAAACTTTCCGGTCAAGTGTCCGCAGTCCGAACAGGAAGTGAAGAAGAGGGGCGCTCAGACGGCTTTTTAAAAGATCCCGCACGGCACCGTCCGGAATTCGGGTGGAGATTCGCCCGTCGAGATTGAAAAAACCGGCCGGAACTTCGGAATCCAGAATTTTAAAAATCGGGTGGAGACGATACCAGTCCTCATCGAGCGCATTGAGCGATGAACGGTCGCCCACGACAATATTTAAAAACCAGTCCAGATAGGTGCGATACATGCCGGACGCCTGCGCCAGGATCAGACGGACTTCCGCGCGGTAGGCAAAAGCGTCATCCGATTCGGCAAGATGCCATCGTGCCATCGTGTTTTCCAGCCGCTGAAAGGTCAGCATCATGCGAAACTGAATGAGACGTGTGCCGGCCAGTTCGGTTTCGGAGAAAAACTTTTTTCCACCGGCCCGGTCCATGCGTTCCATGGCCGTATCAACCAGATCTTCCAAGCGAAGGACATCGAAGCGAAGCTCGTCGTCCATGAGGGCGATTTTTTCAAAATCGCGCTTCAGGGCAGCCTCCAGTTCAGCCGGGGTTTCATTCGTATACCAGGCAACAAAACGATTGCGGCTGAAATGGTCGGCCAGCGTTTCCAGAATCAAATCATCGGAAGCCGGACGGGCGGGTTGACGCCCATCGGCGGACGCCTGCAAAACGATGACGATGCCCAGTGTCTTTTTGTTAAAGCCTACGGCGGGAGTCTTGCGGGGGGAATCAGGAGATTCAAAACGGATGGAGACCTCGAAAAAATCGAAGGCAGCCCGGCGATAGGCCTCGCGAACCTCTTCAAACTGCCTCAACAGCAGGCGTTCCTCACGGGCGCGCAAACCCGGGGCCGCTTCCGCGTCCGCATCGGTTGCCGAGTAGTCGGCCGAAATCCGAATCGGCACATGCCAGTGCGAACGCACGAACAAGCGAAGCTTTTCGATGCCTTCGGCCACAGGGCCTTCGGGGCCCGGCGCGGCGGAAGAGGGTCGTGTGCCCGCCAAGCGCCTGAGGGGTAAAGGCATGTGATTGTCCGTGACGACGTTGCAGGCAGGATCGAACATTGCTTGCAGCGACAACGGTTCGTCTGAAGTTTCGAAAGGATTGTCTGATATATTAACGACTTCCGGCGGCGGAAGCTTTGTGACGGTCGACAGGCCCGTATGGTTTATCAGGTTGCGGGAAAGATCCAGACTCCGCAGGCGGACTTTGTCCGAAACGAAATCGTGAGGAAGCTCGAACAGCCAGTTTCCAGACAGATCAAGAATTCGGACAAAAGGATGTTCCCTGAAAAGGCCTTCCGGCAAACGGGTTAAGGCATTGTCCGACAGGAAGACGGATTCCAAAAGCGGGTTGCCGTCAAAGGCGCCGGGCGCAACGACGGATAATTGGCATCCTGAAAGATCAATCCGACGCAGACGAGGCAGAGCGTGAAGCTCTTTTTGCAGGGTCTTGATCGGATTGCGTGCGACAAAAAGATTTTCCAGATTGTCAAGCGCGGAAAGCGCCTGAGGGTCCAGTGCCTTGATCTGATTGCCTTCCAGATCAAGCGTTTTTAAATGGTGCAGACCGTCGAAATCGCCCGGTTTCAAGGCCGTGATATTTTTTTCAATGATATGCAGTGAGGAAATGCGTTGCAGCTCGTCCGCGCCGACCCGGTTGCAGCGGACGACGCCTCCCTCTCCGGAGGTAAAACGCATCGCGGCGATCTCTTTTTGAATTGCGATTCTAACCTCGTCGGTTCGGTCGCAGATGGAGAGGTCATCGGCGGGCAAGGCCGGATCTGCGGCAGCAACCGGGGAGGCCGGAAGCCAGAAGATCAGGAAAAAAAAGAGGATGCAAAACGGAGATGCGCATCTAAGCCGGCGAGCGTTTCTATGCATAAAGGACATCCTTATTTTCAGCTCAATGCGGGCATGGCGAGCCTCCCGGACGCCGGTGTTTTGCGTAAACGAACCTGCGCCAAACGGCACCATCCGGTTGTCTTAAAGGAGATTGCCGGCCATGATCCTGCAGCTGAGACAGTCCCATAATCCAACCTTTCGGGAATGTCAATGTTTGGCTGAAAATGATCTGATAAACACGGTCAGGGCCTTCCGGGACTGTCTGACGTCAGGCGTTGACCATGGAATCGATGAGGTTCCTTCCATTTTGATAGAAGACCTTCTCATAGAACGCTCCGGACAGGTGATATCCTTCCAGGGTCGCAAGCTCCGATTCGCGCGGCAAAATAAGATTGGGAAAATCCGATCCGTACAAAATGCGGTCTTTGTAGTTCTCCAGCGGCCCGCGGCCGAGATCAAAAGCGCCCTTGCCCTGCTGCTCCCGAAAAAACGCAAAAGCCGTATCCAGGTAAAGACCGGGATAATCGTCGAGCAGATCCACAAAACCCTGATACTCAAATGCGCCCATGTGGGCGATATTGGCCCGGATGTCCGGATAGCGGCGCAGCAGTTTTTTGAAGTGGGCAAGTCCTACATAGTCGTTTCCCAAAGGGCCGTTGCCGACATGGAACAAAATACGCTTTTTGCGTGAGGCGACCAGATCATAGAGCGCGAAAAGGCGCTCATCGTGCGGATAGAATCGCTGCACATGAAGATGCAGCTTGACGCCCAGCGTGCGGGGGTGTTCCAGGATTTCTTCGGTATAACGGATCGCGTCGGCGTCGCCGGGGTGATAGGCCGCAAAGCAGTATAGGTCCGGATTTTCTTCCAGCACCGTCCGGTTCCAGGCGTTGAGTGTCCGGGCGATGCCTTCCCGATGCGCGTAATTGGAATAAACGATTTTACAAACGCCGCGCGATTTCAGATATTGGATACATTCCGGATAATAGAATTTGTAAAGGATGCCCATCTTGTATTCCCTGTCGAAATAGTTCCAGATGGCGTCTGCAAGCCGGTCCGGAAACAGATGCACATGAAAATCGATGATGCGGTCGGGAATGTTGCTCAAGATTTATAACTCCGTGAAAAAAAATGACAGGCTGCGCATCGTCGCCGGGATTTTAAAAATGATACCTCAGGCCGAGACTCGGGCCGTGCGCTTTGAGGCGCGCTTCAATGTTGCTGATCGCAAGGCCGGAAGGCAGTGTATTCATAAACATGCCGCCGGGATCCGTCTGCATCCGGCCCAGATCAACATAGCGCCAGGCGATATCCAAAATCAGGTTTTCAGTCAGTGCAAAGCCGGTGCCGACGGCCAGTACAAAGGCGAAATCCGTCTTTTTTCCGGAAGGAATGATGCTGATTTTATGCGCGCCGGGATTTTGAGGAAACAAATAAGTCATTTCGCCCAGACGATTGTGAGCCATTCCGATGCCGCCGCCGATGTATGGCGAAAAGCGCCCGAGCGTCCCCGGTTTGAAAAAGCCGTCAAGATCGACGAAGAGATTGACCATGCCGGCAAACGATTCCGCCTTGGCCGAAACAGGCTGGACGGCGCCCGCGGACAAAAAGTTCGCGTTCCCTTCATAGTCCATATTGAACCGGTAGGCCAAAGACAAATCGGCCCGCAGCCAGGGCAAAAACTTTCGGCCTGCGGCGATTTCCACAAGCGGATAGCGGCCGAAGTCGCCGTAAGCGCCGATGGGCCGTCCGTCGGAACCCGCGGCGCAGCCGAAAAGCGCAGGCGGATGCACCGAAGCGCAGTTTGTGTCGGAAAAATCGGCGTCAAACGACTGTTCCGAACCGGCCTGGCCGCGGACATACCAGCCTTCGGCTGCCGCCGGATCC
The DNA here is from genome assembly GCA_964443625.1 of uncultured Smithella sp. GTDB lineage: Bacteria > Desulfobacterota > Syntrophia > Syntrophales > Smithellaceae > UBA8904. The sequence goes on from CAYUDM010000003.1 coordinate 66,131, forward strand.
AAAAAGAATATTGAAGAAAAAACAAAGATGGTCAGACCGGCAAAATACATCCGCAGCAGGGGGGGTTTTTTCATCGTTTCGTTTTGTCTCCTTATGAAGCATTAAAACGTGTTTCTACCAGTTGGTGACGCTTGGACTTGCGCCGTCGTAGTCACTCAAACCAACGCCGCGCTGAGGCAGTATAATCTGAGCCGTGTAGCGGCAGGTTGCGTCCGGTCTGTCGTTGCGCCAGAGGTTTACCCGGTATTCCACGGGAATGGACACATAGCCCAGCCGTACGCCTCTGTCTTCAAGGATATAGTTCCGGAAGTAGGGGAAAGCCTTTTTTTCCAGGATGTCCAGGTCGTCCAGGCTTTTTATGCGCTCCTCGCGGGGGTGATCCGTGCAAACGCTTGCGCCTCCGATGATATGCACGACACCGGCCAGCGTGTTTTCGGGCATGCCGTCGGGATTGTACAGTTTGATGATGCGCGAATACTGGCCTTCAGGAACGGTTTCAACGGTCCGCTTGGACAAAACGGAGTAAGCGCCGCAGCCGAATAGCGCCAAAAGACATATCCCGCACAAAAGAAGCTTCAGAGAGTTTTTCAGTAGGTTCTTCAACGCATCGTTTCCTTTGTTAATACACACGCCGAAACTGCGCCGACTAAGGGGTTGCCGCCTTCACGCCCAGCTCAAAGGCCTGTTTTGTCGCCATGGCATCGGAAACGATCTCGCCTTTTTCATTGGCGGAGGCCATCACCGCGCCCAACCAGGTCATTTTCGTCATCTCGGCGGTGGTCTTGAAGCTGTGCACAATCGGATCTGCCGTGTGCGTGTTGATATCGCCGCAAACTGTGATCAAACCGATGCGTTTGGCGCGCATCTTCGGATAATAAAGTTTCTGCCATTTCCATTCCGCGTCGAAAAAGACGCACCATCGATCCAGATAGGCCTTCATCTGCGCGGTCATAGACCAGAAGTACACGGGGCTGGCGTGAATCACGGCATAGGCGTCCAGAATATGCTTTTGAATGTCGGCCATGTCATCCTTGATCGCGCAGATGCCTGTTTTGTTGCACTTCTTGCAATCTTTACAGCCCGCGATGCGCCTGCGGTCCAGAATGACTTTCTCTACAACGTCCGCTCCCGCCTCCTTCGCGCCGGCCAGCGCCTGACTCAAAAGGATATCGCTGTTGCCGCCGATTCTCGGACTGCCTAAAATGCCCAGTATCTTCATGTCGATCCTCCGTTTGCTTGATATCCCGGTTCCGCGTCCGTGTCGTGTTGAATAAAAGCTAGCTCTTTTGGCGGCTTTTGTAAACAGCAAAGACATCCGGCCGGATTCGAGTAAAGCAGGATCATTTTCCTTGCGCCTGAAATAGGGAGAGACTATATAGTTTTCGGATTCACATGCGGCATGTGATGCATGATGTCCGGCTTACGACTTTGAATATTTAGGTGGCTTGCGTGGCAAAATCCCTTCATCTTCTTCGATACGATCCGTCGAGCGATGATCCGTTTATGGTGATCGCGCACCGCGGGGCATCGGCTTATTTTCCGGAAAACACACTGGCCGCCTTTGAAGGCGCCATTCAAATGGGCGCGGATATGGTGGAACTCGACGTGCAGCTATCGGCCGATGGCGAAGTGGTGGCCCATCACGACAAGAAGCTCAATCGTTGCACGGATGGAAAAAAGACGGTCGCCAACTGCAGCCTCGCCACACTCAAGGCGCTCGACGCGGGAAGCTGGTTTGATAAAATTTTCAGCGGCGAAAAAATTCCCACGCTTTCCGAAATTCTCGATCTTTGCAGAGGCAGGGTGCCGCTCAACATCGAAATAAAAACCGAAGCGGTCACGGACCGTCTTGCCGGAGGCGTTGAAGAGAAGTGCCTCAGTCTCGTCACGCGCCACGGCATGACCGGGCATGTGGCCTTTTCCAGTTTCGATCCGCGCGCCTTGCTGCATTTAGGACAACTGGATTCATCGCTGCCGCTTGCCGTTTTATACGAGAAACGCCTGTATGCGGATCGCCAACCGTCTTGGATTGTCGAGCAGGTCGGAGCCGATATCTTCAACTGTTCCCGATGGCAGCTCACTGCCGGATGGCTCGACGATCTTAAAACGCATGACATTGCGGTCAATGTTTATACCGTCAACCGGGAAGGTGATATGCGGCGCTTGATCGCCAAAGGCGTGAACGGCCTTTTCACCAACCGGCCCGACGTGTTGAGAAAAGTCGTTAAGGAGGTTCGATGCAGACAAAACCAGAGCGGCCGACAACCCTGAATCTGTCGGAGTCCATGATCCGCTCCATCATTATCGCGTTGGAGATGGTCATCAAAGTATCCGGGACGGACATTCGTCTCCACGGGCTTGAAAACGTCCCGGATTCGCCGGTGTTGTATGTCGTGAATCACTTCACGCGGATGGAAACCATTCTTCTGCCCTATGTGATCCGCAAACACGTCGGGAAATATCCGGTATCGTTGGCCGATGACTCTTTCTTTTCCGGACGGTTGGGGCAAATCATGAGCCGCGGCGGCGCGATTTCCACGGCCGACCCCGATCGGGATAAAATTCTGATCCGGATGCTTTTAACCGACGAGCATCCGGTCGTGATTTTTCCCGAAGGCAGAATGATCAAAGACAAAAAGATCGTTGAAAAAGGCAAGTATCTGATCAATTCGACGACTGGCCGCCGACCCCCGCACACGGGCGCCGGGCGCATCGCGCTGCGCTCGGAATTTCTCCGTCAGGAGCTGCGCCTGCTGCAAAGTCGGGGCGACACCGACGCCATCAACACGATCGCCTCGCATTTCGGGTTCGATCCGGCAGTGGTTAACCGGATTCTGGAGAAGGAAACCTTCATCGTTCCGGTCAACATCACATACTATCCGGTGCGGGCGAAAGACAATGCCGTAAGCCGGCTTGTCAATCGTTTTGTTTCCGACCTGTCGGCGCGCATGCGAGAAGAGATGCAGGTGGAAGGATCGATGGTCGCAGACGGAGTGGATATTGACATCAACCTGGGGGCCCCCATTGCCGCTAAAAATTACCTTACGGCGAAAACAGGCATCGACGAGATGATTTCGGATGCCGGTCTTTATCTCGATCCGGCCGAACTCAAGCACGCAGCACCCTTTAAAAAAATCTACATCAAGATGATGTACGACTACATGCGCGCCATCTACGGCATGACGACGGTCAATGGCGACCATCTGGCCTCGTATCTGCTGAGCCGCTACCGGAAAAACATCATCGTCGAAAGCGACTTCAAAAACAGGCTCTATCTGGCGGTCAAGCATCTGAAACAGACACAAGCCGGAAATTGCCACCGGACACTTCTGCACGATCAACTTCACTATTTAAGTGACGATCGGCATGAAAAGTATGAAAACTTTATTGCCGATCTTGTCGCAGACGGCCTGATCGAGCGAAGCGGCGGCCGCATTCGGAAAAACCCGGCCCGCTTCAGCAAGGCCTATGAATTTCAGACCATCCGCCAGGACAACATCGTTGAAGTGCTCAAAAATGAAATTGAGCCGCTTGAGGATCTTACCGCCGGTCTGAATCGGATGATGCTGTATCCCGCGACCCTTTTGCGGCGCAGAATCCGAAAACAGTTTTTGCAGGAAGATCGGGACCAATTTCGTGAGGACTACGCGCGGTATTCCATAAAGGGTGAAAGCAAACCCGCGTCAATCGGCGAACCTTTCTTTTGCAAAAGATTCTGGGCGTCCCGCGGCGTGATTCTGGTTCACGGCTACATGGCGGCGCCGGAAGAGATCCGCCCGCTAGCGGACTTTCTGTATAAAAGCGGCTATTGTGTTTACGGGGTGAGGCTGCGCGGCCACGGGACCTCTCCGGAGGATCTGGCGGCCAGGGCCTGGCCTGAGTGGTATGAATCCGTCAACCGCGCCTACATCGTCATGAAGAATACAGTGAAAGCATTTACCATCGCCGGCTTTTCCACCGGCGCGGGGCTTGCGCTTCTGCAGGCGGCCGAAAAACCCGGTCGTTTCGCCGGCGCCATTTCCATCAACGGTCCCGCCCGTCTGCAAAACCGAAAGGCCCGTTACGCTCCGCTGATTGTCGGATGGAATAAATTGCTGACCTCGTTTCGCGTCCGCAAGGGCAAAATGGAATTTGTTGTCAATGATCCGGAAAACCCGCATATCAATTACACGCGTAATCCTGTCTCCGGCGTACTGGAACTCGAACGACTCATGAAGCATGTTAAAAGCCGTCTTCCTCAGATTACCGGTCCCGTTTTGGTTATTCAGGGATCCGACGATCCGGTTGTTTCACCGATTAGCGGCGAAGACATTTATGCGCGGTTGGGATCGGCGAGCAAAGAACTGGTGCAGATATCCGCCGACCGCCACGGCATCCTGCGGGGGATAGTAGCGGAGGAGGTCAATCAGAGCATCCTGGCGTTTTTAAAAAAGGTGATGAAATAAAGGATAAAGGATAAAGTGGTATCTTCATCCTGTCGGTGTCGGTGAATAAAAACATTCTCCATGCGCTTGTTGAATGGTCAAAGCACCTGGTTTGCTGGCGTTTTGCGCAGCAGCGCCGTAACCAGCCAGCTTGCCGACAAGGCGCCGGCGAAAACGATCAAGAATTTCACGATTGGCGGCAGCGGCTGCGAAAGCAGGGCATACTGGATCCAGATCACAAAGACATAGTGAAATACATAAATGCCGTAGGCGTTGGCGCTTAAACTGTCCGCCGCGGGGTGCGCCTGATGGAAGAAGGCGCGTGCCAGGCCCATCGCGCCCAGGCAGGTCAGTGTGCAGCAAAGGCAATAAAGCGTCGTGAGAACGAGGCTGTCAAACCATCGCGGCATATTGCCAAGGTCGACTGCGTTTTGCTCGATGAGCCCGTGGGCCAGATAGATCAGTCCGCCCAGAAACAGCCACATCGGCCAGAGTTTGAGATTCTTCCGCGACAGGGACCGGCCTAGATCGGCGCTTCCCAAAAAACCGCCCAGTAAAAACCAGACGAAATACAACAAAACCCGCCAGGTATGAAAATACAGAGGGCCGATCACATGCGTCCAGTGCCCCGGTTCGACCCATAGTCTCAGGGGAATTGTGACGATCAGGCTTGCCGCCAGAAAAACAACGAACAGCTGTCCTGCGGAATCCGCTGTCCAGGAGCATCTTTTCATGAATCCGGGAAAGAGCCGGTATGCGCCCGCCACGACCGCGCCGTGGACCAGCAAAACCCAGATGAACCAGGCCGGACCGCTCGTCCAGCCGTCGGCGGTAAAAAAGCGGTACAGGTAATGACCTTCGCCGGCCGCGTTACTTTCAAGCCAGGATGGATAGTAGGCCAAAGGCGCAAGGACCAAAGCGCAGATGATAAACGGAATGCCCAGGCGTTGAAAACGATCGATCATAAAGCGGCCCGCGCCTTTGCGATTCAACGACCCGACAATGAAAAGACCCGATATGAAAAACATCAGGCACATAAAGAACATGTCGTTCCACCCTACGAAAAGATCGAGTGGCAGAAAACGGACCGTATCAACAATGGGCGTCGAAGATTTCATGTACTGTTCGGGGTTATAAACGCTGACCGTGTTATAAGCCAGCGAAGCATGATGGGCGACCACCAGCATCGTGACGCCGCTTCGCAGGTAATCAATCGAAACATCGCGTGTCAAATCATTCCTCCGGGCATTGCTTTCGCGGAAGCGAACTATAGGCAACTTTCCGTTGCCTGTCAACGCCAGCGACTCTTCCTGTCGGGATAAAGGAATCGGAGACTGACGAATGCAAGCTTTAAAATTATGCAACAAAAAAGCCGGAGCGTTGGGGCCCCGGCCGTTTTGTTCTTTGACCTGAAACTATTTTTTCTTTGCCGTTTTTTTGTCGGCGGGTTTTTTTGCCACCGGCTTCTTCACGACCGGTTTTTTGGCGACGGCTTTTTTCACTGCGGTTTTTTTAACGACTTTCTTTGCCGCTTTTTTGGCGACGGTCTTCTTAGTCGCAACCTTTTTGACGACCTTCTTTGCCGCCTTTTTCACCACGGTTTTTTTCGCCGCGGGTTTGGCTTTCGCCGTCTTGACGGCGGCGCTTACGGCTTTTTTGACGGCCTTGGCTTTTCCGAGAAGCGCTTTGGCTTTAGCCATCACCTTGCCTGTTTTTTTCGCCCCGGCTTTTTTGACCGGGGCGGCGTTGGCAATGGCGGCCTGAGCCGCAGACAGTCTGGCGATAGGCACGCGGAAGGGCGAGCAGCTCACGTAGTCCAAACCGGTGAGATGGCAAAATTCAATGGAGCTGGGCTCGCCGCGGTGTTCGCCGCGGATGCCGACTTTCAGTTTGGAATTTACCTTTCGGCCCTTTTCAACGGCCATGGCCACAAGCTTTCCTACGCCGTCGCGGTCGAGCACGCGAAAAGGATCAACCGGCAGAATTTTCTTGGCGATGTAATCCGGCAGGAACTTGCCCGCGTCGTCGCGGCTGTAGCCGAACGTCATCTGCGTGAGGTCGTTGGTGCCGAAGGAGAAGAAGGCTGCTTCTTTGGCGATTTCATCGGCGGTCACGGCCGCGCGCGGCACTTCGATCATCGTGCCCACGGAATAGCCGACCTTCACGCCCATTTCGGCCATGACTTTTTCGGCGGTTGCGACAATGATGTTCTTCTGAGAGGCCAGTTCTTTCACGGTGCCGACCAGCGGAACCATGACTTCGGGACGCGCGTCCACGCCTTCGCGGACCAGCTGGCAGGCGGCTTCAAAAATGGCGCGGGCCTGCATTTCGGTGATTTCCGGGAAGGTGATGCCCAAACGGCAGCCGCGATGCCCCAACATCGGGTTGAATTCATGCAGGGAGGCGACTTTGGCTTTGATCGCGTCGACGGAAATGCCCATCTCGCGGGCCATGTCCATCTGGCTGTCTTCTTCATGCGGAACGAATTCATGCAGCGGCGGATCGAGCAGGCGGATGGTTACCCCGTAGCCTTCCATGGCTTTCAAAATGCCGTAGAAATCCTCGCGCTGCATCGGCAAAAGTTTCGCCAGGGCACGCCTGCGGCCTTCGAGGGTATCGGCCAGAATCATTTCACGCACGGCCTTGATTCGTTCGCCCTCGAAGAACATATGTTCGGTGCGGCAAAGACCGATGCCCTGTGCGCCGAAATTGCGGGCCGTAGCGGCGTCCGCGGGTGTGTCGGCGTTGGTGCGGATGCCCAGGCGCTTCACCTCATCGGCCCACTGCATGATGACGCCGAAATCGCCGGAGAGTTTCGCCGGAATGGTTTTGACTTCGCCTAACATGACTTCGCCGCTTGAGCCGTCCAGTGAAATGTATTCGCCTTCGGCAATCAAGTTGCCGTTGATGCGTATTTCCTTGCGGGCGTAACTGATTTCCAGATCGCCGCAGCCCGACACGCAGCACTTGCCCATGCCGCGCGCGACCACCGCCGCGTGCGAGGTCATGCCGCCACGCTGGGTTAAAATGCCTTGGGCGGCCGACATGCCTTTGAGGTCTTCCGGTGAGGTTTCAATGCGCACGAGGATGACTTTCTCTCCGCGGGATTTCCAGGCTTCTGCGTCGTCGGCGTTGAACACCACGCGTCCGGTGGACGCGCCGGGCGAGGCGGGCAGGCCCTTGGTGATGACGTTTCGCGCCGCCTGCGGATCGAAGGTGGGATGCAGAAGCTGATCGAGCGATGCCGGATCAATACGCAGAAGCGCGGTCTTTTTATCAATGAGCTTTTCGCTTACCATATCGACGGCGATCTTCACCGCCGCAGCCGCTGTGCGCTTGCCGGTGCGGGTCTGAAGCATCCAGAGATGATCATCCTGGATGGTGAATTCGATGTCCTGCATTTCTTTGTAATGCTGCTCGAGTCGGGTGTACACGCGGACGAGGTCCTGATAGGCCTCAGGCATGTATTCTTCGAGCGACGGATATTTCGCGGCGCGGTCTTCTTCGGAGACGTTGTTGTCCTTGGCCCAGCGGCGCGAGCCTTCCAGCGTCACCTGCTGGGGCGTGCGGATGCCGGCGACAACGTCTTCGCCCTGCGCGTTGATGAGGTATTCGCCGTAGAAAAGATTTTCGCCGGTGGCCGGGTCGCGTGTGAAGGCCACGCCCGTGGCGCAGCGCTCGCCCATGTTGCCGAACACCATCGCCTGGACGTTGACGGCCGTACCCCAGTTGTCGTCAAAGCCGTTCATCTTGCGGTATAAAACGGCGCGGGGCGTGTTCCAGGACATAAAGACCGCGCCGATGGCGCCCCAGAGCTGCTCTTGGGGGTCGGTCGGAAATTCCCGGCCCAGTTTGTCGAGGATCATCTTCTTATAGCGGGCGACCAGTTCCTTAAGGTCCGTGACGGTCAGATCCAGATCGGCTTTCACGCCTCGTTCGGCCTTGAGCGCGTCCATGACGTCCTCGAACGGATCGTGGGCGTCTTTGTCTTCGGGTTTAAGTCCCATGACGACGTCGCCGTACATCTGGACGAAACGGCGGTACGAGTCCCATCCGAAGCGTTCGTTGCCGGATTTGCGAATGATGCCTTCCACGGTTTCATCGTTTAAGCCGAGGTTCAGCACCGTGTCCATCATGCCGGGCATGGATACGCGTGCGCCGGAGCGTACCGACAGCAAAAGGGGATTGGCCGCATCGCCGAATTTGGCGCCCATGACGTTTTCGACCTTCTTTAAAGCCGCGGCGATTTCCTTGTTCAGACCGGCCGGAATCTGCTGGTTTTGCTTATAGAATTCTACACAGACGTCCGTGGTGATCGTGAATCCCGCGGGAACGGGGATTCCCAGTTTCGACATGACGGCAAGGTTCGCCCCTTTACCGCCGAGAAGGTTCTTCATGGAGGCGTCGCCTTCATTGATGCCCTTCCCGAAAGTGTAAACACGTTTAGCCATATCTGTATCTCCTTTGAGAAAGAATTGTCCGGTGTTCGATGATCGAGCCGAAAGTTAATAAATGAAATACGGGGGACTGTAAAGTTTTTTTTCTTCCCCCAAGTAAAAACCCCCGCGAAGGGATGCGCGGGGGCTTTTACTGCTGGTACTATATATAGAGGGAAGGGTTTAGCTGATCAGGTTTTTGAGCGCATCGACAACCGGGGCCGTGAACATGGCGACCAGGATCGTGTAGAGCGCGAAGGATCCGATGGCTTCGCTCAAGTAGAGTTTGTCGTATTTGCGCTTGAGAGAAACAATAATCAATCCGCCGATAATCAGGCATCCCAGATGGAAGAAGGGGAAACTGGCCTCGCCCGTGGCGCTGATCTGGGCAAAACTGAAGGTGGCGGTGGTCAGAACGATAAAGCCGACTAAGAGAGCGGTCTGTAATACTTTTTTCATGATCCTGATCCTCCTTTGGTCTGTAAAAATTGCTTCTTTTGACTTTACTACTTATGAAAATTGCGTGCCATAATACAGGTCGTTATGGAGATAATTTATAAGTCTAAGATATTAAAGGGTATATAATTTATTACCCCTTTCCGTGTCGGGAAATAAAGATGTTTAAAAAAGTGTTTCATTGAAAGAAACGTTCAATGGAGGTCGTCCGGCAGCAAGAAATATCGAATTACAAATTCGTTTGGAAAGGCTTGCCTTTCTTTAACGTCAGGGCGACGATGCACATAAGCGCTAAAATGAAAATATTGATCTCCCATAAATGCTGGTAGCTGCCGAAACGATCATAAATGAGGCCGCCCAAAAGCGGACCGATGGCTCCGCCCAGCCCGACAAAAAAGGTCAACAGGCCGTAAATCGATCCAAGGACGTGACGGCCGAACCGGTCGGATGCGAGAATCGGCAGGATCGGGGCCAGGCATCCGTATCCGAAACCGTAAACGGCGGCGGAAAGATAAAGGAAGTTCACATGGTCGGCTTGCCACAGCAGAATCGTTCCCAAAAGCAGAATGAAAAGACCCAGAAAATAGGCATGTTTCGGGTCCGGCACTTTGTCGGAAAGCCAGCCGAAGAAGAACTGCCCGAAAAATCCACTGGCCGAGATAACCGCGAGAGATCCGGCGGCTGCGATCGGATCAATCTGCCGATCCATCGCGTAGGCCACTTGGTGAACAAAAACGGACATGATCACCATAATGGTCAGGCCCTGGCCGAGAGCAATCGTCCAGAAACGGCTGTCCCGGAAGATGACGCCGGTCGGAACACGGCTGACTTTCGGGGGAACGGAAATCGTATCGGGCGGCTTTTTTTCTCCGTCGGGCTTAAGGCCGCAGGATTCCGGATTGGTTTTTCCCATCAGGGCGTTGCCGATGATGAGGCCTACCAGGCAAATAATGACACCCAGAGCGATGAGCCCCGCGCGCCATCCCATAGTGGCGTTGATAAATCCGGCCACAGGGGCCAAAGCCACCGTTCCGAAGCTGATGCCCATTGTGGCGGCGCCGATAGCGATGCCGCGTTTTTTGACAAACCATTTGCCTACCGAGGAGCTGCACACGACCACACCCATGCAGGAAGCGCCCGCGCCCACCAGGAGACCATAGGATAGGTAAAAGGCCAGGGGACTGTGGATCAGGCCGGTCAGCACAAAGCCCAGGCCGGACAAAAGCGCGCCGACGGTGAGAATCCGACGGGGGGCTGCGTAATCAAGAATCCGGCCCGCATAAACCGACCCCACCGAATAAACCAGCATATTGATGGCCGCGGCAAGTGAAATGACGGAGCGCGACCAGCCGTGCTCCAGGGCGAGTGGTTTGACGAAAATGCCGAAGCAGTAGCGCGCGCCGTAGTTTGCCGCCAGGATGGCAAAAGAGCCGGCAACCACGTACCAGCCCCAATAGATTTTTCTGTCAGCATCCATCATACGAGGGCGAGCTTTACCATTTGAGGGGCTTGTGCTACAAGCGAATAATCATGAAGGATAAGGATAAAGCCTTTCACAAAAAAATCCCTTTTAAACGCCACGGACCTTTCCGCCGCAAAACGCAAAACCGCTCCCCTGGACGTGTCATGGACCCCCGCATTGTCCCGTCGCTGAAGGGAATTCTTTCCCGAATCGGCAGGCCCGAGCCCGCGCCGTTTGTACCGGATGAATTTCAGCGTCAGGCGCTATCCGCCATTCGGGAAAACGATTGCCTGGTGATCGCCCCGACCGGCTCCGGCAAGACATGGATCGCCCGCGAGGCGATTTTATCGGTGATGGAAAAAGGCGGGAAGTCCTGGTATGCCTCGCCGCTCAAGGCGCTGTCCAATTCCAAATGGGTGGAATTCGGTCTGCATTTCGATCCGGAAAATGTCGGCATCCTCACCGGCGACACGAAGGAAAATACCGAAGCGCCGATCATTGTCGGCACTACCGAAATTCTGCGCAATCAGCTCTACGACGCCATGCATCAGGGTCGGAATCTTTCCTGCGATCTGGTGATTCTTGACGAGGCGCACTACCTGGGCGATCCCGACCGGGGTGTTGTCTGGGAAGAAATCCTCATTTATCTGCCCGCGCGGGTCAACGTGCTTCTGCTTTCGGCGACGATCGGCAACGGCGAGGAAATCGCCGCCTGGCTCGCCTCGGTCCGAAATCGTCCCTGCCGGGTCATCCGTGAAGAAAAGCGCCCGGTTCCCCTGTATCCTTTGTTTCTGCATCCTTCGGGATGTCTGCATCCGTTTCTGGAAGGCACAAAAGCCTCGGCGGCCGTCTTTGAGTTTTTCCGCAGGGACAATCGACCACGCCGCGGTGGACGCGATATGCCGGATTACGCCGGTATTTTGAGGGTTTTAGGAACATTCAATCTGCTGCCGGCCATCTTTTTTTTTAAAGTCGCGTGCCGAGTGCGACGCGGCGCTGCGTGTTCATCACAGTTTTCCTGCGCTTAGTGACCCGGTGGAGATGGAAGACGATTTGTACGACCTTTTGGACCGTTTCCCTTCCTTATCCGGCCACCGTCAACTGACGGTGCTCAGCCGCTTCGGACTGGCGGCGCACCACGGCGGACAGCTTCCGGCCTGGAAACTTCTGGTCGAAGAGATGATGAACCGCGGGCGTCTGCGCGCCATTTTCGCCACGACCACCGTCGCCGCCGGTGTCAATTTTCCCGCCCGCACCATTGTGCTTTTTAATTCCGATCAGTTCAACGGCCACGATTTCGCGCCGCTTTCGGCAACGGAGTTTCGGCAGATGACCGGCCGGGCCGGCCGCCGCGGGCAGGACCACATCGGATTTGTGCTTGCGGTATCGGGCCGCTATATGGACCTGGCGCATATCCGTCGGATGCTTTTTGCCGCGCCGGAAGACATCGTCAGCCGCATTCGAAACGACTTTGCCATGGTTTTGAACCTGCTTTTGTCGCAGACACCCGACGATGTCAAAACCATTTTTACAAAATCGTTCGCCGCCTGGCAGCAAAGGCACGGTGGCGCGAAGGGAGCGAACGCGGCCGATTTCCTGTGGCGGGATTTTCTGCGGCATCTGAGTTTCCTGCAGGAGGAGGGGTTTGTGGACGAAGCGGGCCGTCTGACGCCCGACGGCCTGTGGGCGTCGCGTCTGAGGCTCGACGATCCGTTGCTGGTGGCCCAATGCCTGCGCGACGAGGCTTTTCCGGGCGATAATGAAAAAATTCTAGCCGCGCTGATGGCTGTGTTCGCCTATGACCGAGATGATGACATCCATTTTCGGGAAAAAGATATGCCTCCGAAGCTGACGGCGGCGCTTCGCAAAATGCTTTTGTCGGTGAGGCCGCTTCTTCGGCGACTCGAAGCGGCGGATTTCCAGGGGGCGCGTTTTTATCCTGCAGCGGGCGCCGCGATGTATTTCTGGGCGCAGGGGCGAAACTGGGAGGCAATTATCAAACTGACCGGCATTACCGAAGGCGATATGGCAACGCTGGTTTTGCGCACGGCGGACAACCTGCGGCAGATCGCTTCACTTAAGGATTCCCATCCGGATGTCGCCGCCTGCGCCTGGCGCGCCCGTGAGGCGATCCTGCGGGAACCGGGGTTGTTATTATGAGGAGAAAGGCAAAAGGCTGAAGGCAGGGGATCTTCCTGTCTTTTCGGAACTGACCACTTTGAGGAGGTGCACGCATGTATGAACAAAAACCCTGGTTGACCTTTTATTCGCATGTTCCGCATTCCATCGACTATCCGCGTGTCACAATGTATGAGGCGCTTGCCCAGACGGCACGGGAAAAACCCGACGATATCGCCTATGACTTTCTGGGTTACACCTCCACCTATCGCACGTTTATGTTGGAGATTGACCGCTGCGCCGACGCGCTTGCCGCCCTGGGGCTTGCCCAAGGCGAACGCATCACCATCTCCATGCCCACATCCCCTCAGGGCATCATCGCCTTCTATGCCGCCAACAAGCTGGGCGCAGTGGCCAGTATGATCCATCCGCTATCCACCGCCAAAGAAATTGAATTCTACCTCAACGTGGCCAAAAGCCGCTTTGCCCTGACGCTGGACGCTTTTTACGCCAAGTTCAGGGAAGTGAAAGACGCCACGCCACTTTCGACGCTGATCCTGGCGCGCATTCCGGATTATCTGAGCTTCGTCAAGCGCGTCGGCTTCAATCTGACCAAAGGCCGCCTGATTCCCAAAGTCCCCCACGACCCCATGGTGAAATGGTGGGCGGATCTGATGAAAGGCGGCTATCCCAAGGCGGAGCCCGCGCGGATGGGCACGGATGATCTGGCGGTGATTCTTTACAGCGGCGGGACCACGGGCGTTCCCAAAGGCATCATGCTGTCCAATATGAACTTCATCAGTGAGGGCAAGATGGTCTCGGAATGGGGGAAGCTCGACAACGCCACGTCCGTGCTGGCGATTTTGCCGATCTTTCACGGGTTCGGTCTGGGGGTGTGCATCAATGCCTGCTTTATGGGCGGCGGCAAAAGCATTCTGGTACCGATCTTCACGCCGGAGACGGTGGCCGATCTGATGCGCAAACACAAGCCCTCATTCGTGATCGGCGTGCCCACGCTCTTTGACGCGCTCGCGCGCAATCCCAAGATGTCCAAGGCGGATTTGAGCTGCCTTAAGGCGACGTTTTCCGGCGCCGACATGCTGCCCCGTCCCGTCAAAGAGCGCTTCGAGGCGATGGTGAAAAGGCAGGGCGGCAATGTTCAGCTTCTGGAAGGCTACGGGCTGACGGAAGCCGTGACGGCCATCATGGCCACGCCCATCGGCAGCTATCGGGAAGGCAGCATCGGCGTGCCGTTTCCGGACATGCTGGCCAAGATCGTCAAGCTCGAGACGCTGGAGGAAGCGCCGATAGGCGAGGAAGGCGAAATCTGCGTGGCGGGTCCCGCCGTGATGCTGGGCTATCTCGACCAGCCCGAAGAAACCGCCAATACGCTCAAAACCCATGCCGACGGCCGGGTCTGGCTGCACACCGGCGATATCGGCACGATGGACGAGGATGGGTTTTTCTATTTCAAACTGCGACAGAAAAGAATGATCAAATCCTCCGGGATGAACGTCTATCCCGCGCAGGTGGAAGAGTTGCTTTACCGCCACCCGAAAGTGCGCGATGCGTGTGTCATCGGCGTGCCGGATGAGGCGCAGGTTCAGGCGGTGAAAGCTTTCATTGTTTTGAAAAACCCCGGCGACGCCGGCGCCGCAGCCGAAAAGGAACTCATTGATTATTGCCGGGAGCATCTCATTAAATGGAGCTGCCCCCGGGCGATTGAATTCCGCGACGATCTGCCCAAAACGCTTGTCGGCAAGGTCGCCTACAATACGCTGGAGAAACAGGAAATTGCCCGACTCAAGCAGGAAGGCAAATTTTTCGGTTAAAGAGATTTTGCCGGCCGCCTTCTAATGCACGGGAAAGACGGCGAAGATCACCGCGCTCCAGACGGAATGCGATACGATCAGCGCCGCGAGGTCGCGCCGCCACAGATACTGCGCGCCCCAAAACGCGCCCGCCACATAGGCCGCCATGGTCAGCATGAAATTCATCGAAAAGATATGAATGCTGCCGTAAATCAAAGTGGCCAGAAGATAGCCCGCCTTGTTTCCGTATTTGGCCATCAGGTTTTCCTGAAGGAACCCCCGCCAGAAGATTTCTTCGCCGGGGCCGGTGATCAAAAGCAAAAGCCCGAAAATGAGCCGGGGGTCGCAATCGGTGCCCATGCCGTAAATGCCGCCGACCTGGGCCGCGGCGCCGGGCACGATATACGGGGAAAGCACATAGCCCAGATAAAAGACGCCGTACAGCAGAGTCGCAGAAAGCAGCCCGATGAGAACAGACAGAAAAGAGGGAGTGACCTTCGGTTTCTGAAAATAAAAAGAATAGGCGCACAACGCGACGACGGAAATGCCGATCTTAATCCAGAAATTCCCCCAGGGCAGGCCGAAGGTGAAAGCCCAAAGGCTCGCGGCCAATGCAACCGCCACCCAGAGTTTCATAGACGCACGATCCTGTCGAGAAACAACGCCAGCATCAGCAAAATGCCGAAGACCGTGTCAAACTGGGCCGTGAGTGCATCGGCCATGTCCGGCACCTTCCTGTGGAAGGTTTTTAAAAGACTCCACGCCTTCGGGACAGAAAGAAACACAATGAGCCCCCACAGACTCATCATGCCCAGAACGATCATGCCGAAGACATAGACATAAGCCGCCAGAATCAGTCCGGCGAAAATCAGCAGACTTTTTTCGAGTCCCATCACGATGCTGACGGTTTTGACGTTTTGCCTGGCGTCGAAGGTGATGTCCCGCATGTTGTTGGCAAAAAGAACCAGCGCCACCAGGATGCCGAACGGAATGGAAATCAGAAGCGGTTTGAGCGAGACGGTCTGAGTCTGCACCGCGTAGGCGCCTTGCACCATGAGCGGCCCCCAGATCAGAAACACGGCGATTTCTCCGAAGGCCCGGTACTTAAAGCCGACGGGACCCGCCGTATAAAAAACGGCCGTGAGCAGCCCCACCGCGCCGATCCAGAGAATATGCCAGGACCGCAGATAAGCGATGAAAAAGCCGATGACGGCCGTGAGCGCGAAAAGCACAATGGCCTGAATCAGCACCTGCCTGGCTGAGAGGATGCCCGACACAATGGGTTGCGGCCGGTATTTGGCCGTCGGGCAATCCGGCGTATCGATTTTATTTTTAGAGTCGAAATAGTCGTTGATCAGGTTGGCCGCCGCGTGAAAAAAAACGATTCCGACGGCGGTGAGGGCGAACCACGGCCAGGAAACCGGTCCGGTTTCGGCGGCCAAAAGCGTGCCCACCGATACGGAAATGAGCGACATGGTGAAAGACCAGGGTCTTGTAACCACAATATATTTTTTGATGTCCATGGCGAAACGCTTTCCTTTAATTTTCTTAAAATCGTTGGCTGCGCGTTTTTGCGGCCGACGAAAATCGATTTTTTGCCTAATAATATCTTGAGATTTGTGTCAAGTCATTTATCCGGCGCCAAGGGCGTTTGGGGGGGGATCCAGCTTATGCCAGGGCTTTGAGAAAATAAGCGGTTGATAAATTAATCCAATTGCTTTTAATACAGGCAATATTTGCGGCATTGGAGTCTCGATGAAGACCTTTTCTTACAAAGTGGCGGTTTTTTTAACTCACCGGCTGGGGGTATGGTTTTTCCGGACCTTTTCGTGGTTTATCGCCACCGGATATTTCCTTTTTTTCCCCCTCCGTGTAAAAGAAAGCCTGAAATTTTACCGGGCGGTTTTCCCGCAGAAGGGCCTGGCCGGTCACCTGTATTGTGTCTGGAAGCAATACCACAACTTTACCGATGTCTATGTCCACCGTTTCATTCCCTGGGCGGCCGGCGAGGCGCGCTTTACCCGCGAAGGATGGGAACACCTTGAAGAAGCGGTTCGGCAAAAAACAGGCGCGATCGTGGTGATGTCGCACATCGGCAACTGGGAGCTGGCTGCTCAAAGGCTTCAGGCGCAAGGTCTGCCGATTATGCTGTATTTGGGCGCCAAGCACAAAGAGCAGGTGGAAAAAATCCAGAAGGAGAAGCTTGCCCACGCCGGTATCCGGGTTGTGGCGACCGATGAACGGGATAAATCGCCGTTTGCGCTTCTGGAGGGCGTCCAGTTTCTTCGGGATGGCGGCATTGTTTCTATGACCGGAGACCGTCTGTGGGGTGAGCAAAGTTTTGTGACGGTCTCCTTTCTCGGGCACGAAGTCCGCCTCCCCGACACGCCGCATCTGTTTGCGCTTCTGACGGGCGCACCGCTGATGACCTTTTTCGTTTCTGAACGCTCGCCCAGCCAATACCATGTGACGGTGTCGCCGGGTCGCACCGTCTCCGCCTCGTCCCGTGCAGACCGCAGGAAAGCCGTGCAGGCTTCCGCTCAAATGTATGCCGACGACCTTGCGCGCTTCGCCCGGGCGCATCCTTTTCAATGGCATCACTTCGAGCCGTTTCTGGGCCCGAGGATTGACCAAAGCCATCATCAAAGGAATAAATAGAATTTTCTTTGCCCCGGTTTAGTTTTTGGTATAAAGAATCAAATTTGCGCCGAAATGAAGGATGCGGGAGCCGCCATGAAAGTCAGTGAAGTGCCACAGGACATCACCTATTACGAGGGAGAAAAGCGTGCCTGCTACGCGCTTGACGACGAAGGCCGCTATGTTGTCGTGCCCAGCGCCGGCTGGAGCGCGGAAGATGTCGTCAACAGTCTGGCCGTGGAAGAACTCGCCCGGCAGCTTGAAGAAACCAGACAGGCGGTTGAAGCCGGACTCAAAAGCCCGCTTTGCTATCATATGGAGCGTCGCCAGATGAATCCCGAGATTCTGGGCAAGACGGCGGGCGTTGCCGTCTTCCGGGTGAAAAGACATTTCCGGCCGGAAATTTTCGCCAAACTCAAATCCTCCGTTCTGAGTCGTTACGCGCGAGCGTTGGCGGTGACACTCGACGAATTGATCACCGTGCCGAAACAGCCACCAGAAAGGGAATCCCGCTCATGACCGAAGAACTGACCAGCGCCGGCAGGCCGTTTGTGCATCATCATTCCGCCCATTGTGAAAGCGGCGTCACGTCCGCGCTTTTCCGCGACAAGGGCGTGGAGTTGTCCGAAGCTATGGTATTCGGCATCGGCAGCGGCATTTTTTTCGGCCATCTGCCGTTTATCAAATGGGTGGGGCTGCCGATTACAACTTTCCGTTCACGGCCCGGCACGCTTTTTTCCAAAGTCGCCAAGCGCCTGGGCGGCGATTTCTTTACGAAGCGATACCGAAACGCCCGAAAAGGAATGGACGATCTGCGCCAGGCGCTTCGTCGGGGCCATATCGTGGGCCTCACCACCAACATCTACTGGCTTTCATACTTTCCCAACCGGTTTCGATTCCAGTTCAACGGCCATAATATCGTCGTTCTGCGCGAGATTGAAAACGGATTCCGCGTCAGTGATCCGGTACTCGAGCATCCGGTGGATTGCCTGACCGACGATCTCGAGCGGGCGCGTTTCGCCCGGGGACCGCTGGAACCCAAAGGATTTATGTATTACGCCCGGTCCGTTCCGCAAAATCCCGACCTGCGCAAAGCCTGCGTCGCGGCGATGAAAGATTCGTGCAATATGATGCTGAGAATTCCGTTTCCCTTTGTCGGCATCCGGGGGATGCGCTGGCTGGCCAAGGCGACGATACAATCCCCGTCCAAACTCGGATTCCAGGAGGCCTGCCGTCGTCTGGCCAATATCGTGCGCATGCAGGAAGAAGTCGGCACAGGCGGGGCGGGATTCCGCTTCATGTATGCCGCTTTTCTGCAGGAAACGGCAGGGCTTTTTGACTCCAGCGAACTTTTGGAGCTCTCGCGCGAGATGACGGCCATCGGAGATCTCTGGCGCGAA
Source organism: uncultured Smithella sp. (assembly GCA_964443625.1). Classification (GTDB taxonomy): domain Bacteria; phylum Desulfobacterota; class Syntrophia; order Syntrophales; family Smithellaceae; genus UBA8904. The sequence continues at coordinate 84,875 of CAYUDM010000003.1, forward strand.
TTTGCCGTCGTTTCGGCTCGCATTATCAAGAAGCGGGGTCAGGCCGAAGAGACGTTCGAAAAAGCCGGCGGTCTGATGCTGATTTGTGCGGGCCGGGAAGAGAGCTTGTTTCGGGACCTGGATAAGATCGCAAGGAATCTTAGGGCATGAATGCGCTTTCAGTTTCATCCGTCACATTTTCCTATGACGGCGCGTCCGGGTATGCGCTTGATCATTTCTCTCTTTCCGTCGCAAAAGGCCGGATGCACGCCCTTTTGGGGCCCAACGGCGCGGGCAAATCGACGCTGATGAAGATCGTGACCGGGCAAATGCGCGGCTATTCGGGAGATGTACTTGTTTTCGGCCGCAAGATGCCCGACCGCCCGGCGCTTCTATCCATCGGCTATGCGCCCCAGCCGATATCACTTTATCCCGCTTTATCCGCCTATGAAAATTTACGCTTTTTCGGTGCGATGGCAGGCCTGTCCGGGATTCAGATCCGGGATCGCGCTGAAAATGTTTTGTCTCTTACTGGCCTTGTCGACTATGCCCGCCAGAAGGTTTCAACCTATTCCGGCGGTATGCAAAGGCGGCTCAATCTGGCCGTCGCGCTTTTGCATACGCCGAAGCTTCTGCTTTTAGACGAGCCGACCGTCGGCGTTGATCCGCAAAGCCGCAACCACATCTATGACATGCTCGCGTCGCTCCATGCAGAAGGCATATCGATCCTGCTTTGCACGCACATGATGGAAGAGGCCCAGCGTCTGTGCGGAAGCGTGACGCTCGCCGATCGCGGCAGAGTCGTCTTTGACGGTCCGATGTCGGAGGTCGGCGATCTGGAGCAGTTCTTTCTTGAAAAGACGGGCAGGGGGCTGCGCGATGCCTAGACTGGTTTTAGAACTCTTCAGAAAAGAACTGCTTCTGGTGGCGCGCGACCGGCAGACGCTTCTGCTTTTATTTGTCATGCCCGTGGCGCTCATCTTCTTTTTGTCGCTGGCCCTCAAGGGGGTTTATGTCGACAAGATCATCGGTCAAAAAGTCGCGGTGGTGATCGAGCAGGAGGGCACCTCTCCCAAAGTCGCAAAACTTGCGATGCGAATTGCGTCTTCATCGATGATCCGCCGTGTGGAACGCCCCGACGGCTTTGACAACCATCGCCTCTTCGAGGCGGGCAGGGCCCAGGCTATTGTTCGAATTCCCGACGGTTTTGAACAGGGGGGGCGTCCCGTGGAAGTTCAGTTCGATCCGGTTCTGGACGCGGGCTACCGGATCGCGCTCAAATCGCTCGTTTCGGGTTTAACCCTCGAAGTCGTCATGGATGCAGACCCTCTCGAGACGATTGCCGCTGCGTTCGTCGTGGAAAAGACCCGCCCCAACCGCTCATTTCCCAGCCCCCTGCAGCAAAGCGTTCCAGGCTGGACGATCTTTGCGATGTTCTTTATCGCGATTCCCTTGTCACTGGGGTTTCTGCGGGAAAAAAGCGACGGCACGCTTCAGCGTCTTTTCACCTATCCTGTGAAACCTTCGCTTGTCGCCGTAGGAAAAGTGATTCCCTATTACCTGATCAACAATGTGCAATTCGCCTTGATGTTTTTCGTCGGCGTCTGGATTATGCCGGCCATTCTGGGATTGCCTTTTGATCTGGGCGGTCATCCCTGGCATTTGATTCCGATTACACTGGTGACCGCTGCCGCGGCGACGGGATTTGGCGCGCTGATTGCCACGTGTGCGCGATCGGCCGAGCAGGCGGCCACGCTGGCCGCGACGCTTTCGGTTCTCGCGGGCGTCTTCGGCGGCATCATGGTGCCTCATATCGTCATGCCGGCACTCATGAAAAAACTGGCAATGATCTCGCCGATGTATTGGGCGCATCAGGCCTATCTGGACGTGCTGTTGCGGGAAGCCTCGCTTGCGGTCATCGTTCCGAAATTAATTGTGTTGACAGTCTTTGCGTTAATTTGTTTTTATATCGCCGGAAGGAGAGTGCAATGGATTTAGACAAGGCTTATCTGGAATTGAATGTATCCTCCCGGGAGGAACTCATTTTCAAACTCAAAGAATTGGTGATTCGCGCCTGTGAGATTCAGGACGTCCGTCCGGAAGATGTTCCGACGGATGTGCCCTTTATCGGCGGGCCGGGCCCCCTCAAACTGGACTCGCTCGATGCCATGGAAATTGCGATGGAGCTTCGCTATACATTCGGCGTCGAGTTGAAAAATGCATCAACGGCCGCACAGGCAATGCAGTCGTTCGATACGCTGGCCGATTTTGTGATCTCTGCGCCGAAGGTTAAGAAGTGAGCGAAAACGCCGTTTATATCCGCGGGTGGGGGGCGGTCTCCACGCTGGGATGGACCGCCGACGAATCCGCGCGCCGTCTTTTGGCGGGCGATGTCCGGCCGGCCGGCCGATGTTCGTCGTCTCATTTGGTCAACTGTGAATTCAAGGCATTCGAAGCGCCTTTTGAGGGTAATCCGCTGGACAAGGCGCTGGCGATGCTGGACCGATCCATCACGGAAGCTTTTGATCGCGGACGACTGTCGCGTGAAGAAATCGCGGAAAGCTCCCTTTTGGTCGGCACCACCGGTGGCCTGTTCATCCGCAACGAATTCGAGTTTATGGAATCCGTGCGTCTGCACCCGGAGAAAGAAACACCGCCGATCTCATGCCGCAACCGTGGGCCCGGGGAGACCACCGAGTTCATTGCCGAAAAATTCGGGATCGGCGGCATGACGTTCACGTTGAGCATGGCGTGCGTGTCGAGTTCGCACGCGCTGGTGGTGGCCAACGGGCTTTTGCGGCAGGGAAAAATCCGCCGTGCGGTCATTGTGGGATTCGAACCGCTTCTGAATATGACACTGCACGGTTTTTCCAGTCTTTTGCTATACGATGCCGACCGCTGCCGGCCCTTTTGCAACACGCGCTCCGGCATGCAGATCGGCGAAGGTGCCGCCTGTATAATCTTGGAAGCAAAACCCGCCTCCGAAACAAAACATTTCTATGCGTTCAAAGGCGGATATCTTTTTAACGACAATTCATCGCTCACGTCCGCCGGCACGGATGGCGAGATGGTCAAAACCGTGGTGGAAGAAGCGCTCGGGCGCGCTCGGGTGGCCGTTGATGACATTGTTGCGGTCAAAGCCCACGGTACGGGAACCCGGGACAATGATTTGTCGGAAGGGCGAGGATTAAAAAAAGTCTTCGGGGAGGGTCTGCCGCCGGTGATTTCCTTAAAAGGCGCCATCGGCCACGAACTCGGGGCGGCCGGAGCCGTGGAAACAGCGATTTGGCTGTCCTGTCTGGAACAGGGGTCGATTCCGGCAAGCGTCGGTTTTTCCGAACCGGATCCGGAGATCGGATTGATCCCATCCACTAGGATTTTGTCGGCTGCCGACGGAGCTTATCTGTTTAACTTTTTCGGCTTCGGCGCGACCTTCACCAGTTACGTGATTGAGAGGACATCAGCCGCCTGAAAATGGCGAATCGAGACAGGCCTATGACGACTCAAAAAATAATTGTTCCCGTTTCCGTGATCGCCGCCGGGTATGTGGGGCCGTCGCTTGCGCCCAATGAGGACGCTTCCTGGAGAGAAGCGGACCTGCCTTATAATTGCGATGCTCTGGTGCTAAACGTCCTGGGTCAACCCATGCGGCGGGCCGGACGCTTTATCAAGATGGTTTGCGCGGGCGCTCTGTCGTGTCTGAAATCCGCGCCGTCCGATGCGCCAAAGAGTGCGAAGACCGGAATATTCCTGGCCACAGGGTTGGGTAACGGCGATGAAATTCTTCCGTTTGTCACACAGGTCTTCAAGCACGACGGCGGTTTTCCCAGTCCTAATCAGTTCGCCAATTCCGTGAGCAATGCTGCGGCGTTTTTTCTGGCGCGTCTAAGCGGCGTCAAAGGCGTGGTTCTGACGGTTTCCGACGAAGAGCTGTCGTTTGAGTCCGCCTTGTGGTTGGCGCAAAGCTATCTGGCTGCCGGAGAGATCGATTTGGCGCTTGTCGGCGGCTGCGACGTGTATACACCGACCATCGAAGAATATCGCGAGCGCATGTATGTGCACCCGGACAATGCCAGAGACCTGCCGATCGGCGAAGGCAGTTCCTGGCTGCTCTTAGGAATGAATTCAAGTTCAAGAATCGGGGAGATCCGCTCGGTTCGGATGCATGCAAAAACGACCGGGCCTGCGGATATTTTTCAGGACGAAGAAATCGCTTTGGCCGTCGGAAGGGACGCCGCAGCGACGCGCCGCCTCTGGTTGCCGGGTTTTCGGATGATGCAACCGGCCGCGCCGCCGGGTTGGGAATGCGCCGATTATCTTCCCTGCTGCGGTATTCATCCGACCGCCTCAGCGTTCGGCTTAGCGCGCGCCTTGCTCAGAGAACCGGGCAGTGTGCTGCTTTCCGTGGGCGTTTCGACCTCGGGCAAGAAAGCGCTCGTGGTGGCGGCGGCGGACTGACGATCGGATTTGAAACGGGCGATTATGGTGAAGGAGTTCTCAGGCGGGAAAAAACGTATTGTTCTGGTTCACCCGCGCGGTTTCAACTGGTTTCCGGGAAAACGGGACATCACCGATATCGCCAATCGTATGGTGCCGCAAGGGTTGCTGTCGATTGCGGCCTATTTGCTTCGTGACGGCCACGACGTTTTTGTCTATGACTGTCTGGGGCCCGGCGCGCCGGTTGGAATCGATCGTCAGGTTTCGGATATTCTCCTTTTCCGACCGCAGCTGGTCGGGTTTTCATCCACCACCTCTTCGTTTCCGGACGCGGCGGATCTCGCGGCCGGAATCAAAAGGCGGCAAAGCGACATCGTCACGGTCTGCGGCGGCGTCCATGTGTCCGCTTTGCGCGAAAAACTGCTTGAGGCTTATCCCGTCTTCGATTTCCTGGTGGCCGGAGAAGGGGAAGTCACGATGAGCGAACTCGCCTGTGGCGACGATCCGAAGGGGATTGCCGGATTGATTCGCAGGCAGGATGACACGGTTGTTGTCAATCCGCCCAGAGGACACCTTCCGGATCTTGATGCTCTGCCGTTTCCCGCCTATGAAAAATTGCGCGGTTTTCCGACGCACTACCACTTGCCGCTTTTCAGTTACATTTCAACGCCCGGCGCGACGATGATCACGTCGCGCGGCTGTATGTTTTCGTGCTCGTACTGCGACCGATCGGTCTTCCAGAAAGGATACCGGTTCAATTCCGCGGCGTATATCTATGATCATATGAAGTATCTGCGAGACCGATTCGGCGCGCGCCATATCAATATCTATGACGATCTTTTTACCGCCAATCGCCGCCGGATCGTCGAGCTGTGCGAAAAACTGGCACGCCAACCGCTGGGGATGAACTTCAATTGCGCCGTGCGCGTGGGCTACACGGACGATGATCTGCTTGCCCTGCTCAAAAAAGCGGGATGTCTGATGGTGTCTTTGGGTATCGAATCGGCGGACGCCGACATGCTGGCCCGTCATAAATCCGGCGTGTCGCTGGATGAGGTGAAAGATACCGTGAGGCGCATTCAGACGGCGGGGCTTCGCGCTAAGGGCCTTTTCATGATGGGGCTGCCGGGCGAAACCGAAGCATCCGTGAAGAGAACCTCCGATTTCATTATTTCACTGGGACTCGACGACATGAATATGGCCAAGTTCACGCCGTTTCCCGGGGCGCCGCTGTGGCCGACCATCCGGGAGGAAGGGACCTTTCATGAAGACTGGCGCCTGATGAATTGTCTGAACTTCGTGTTTGTTCCGAAAGGGATCGCGTCCGCGCAAAGGCTTGATTTGCTGTACAACGAGCATGTCAAAAGATTCTATTCCGATCCGGCTTGGCGCAGGCGTTTTCGCGGGCGGCTGTGGCAGCATCGAAAAAGTTTATGGTATCTGTTGCGCCATCTGCCGTCTTTTTGGTCGGCCAAAAACCAGTTTGAGCCGGATCGCAACAAGGTTCCTGAAGAATGTTAAAAAGTTCGCAAGGCTAATAAAAAATACAAGAAAGAGAGGAAAGGTCTATGGGATTATCTCGGAAAAGGATGGCGATTTTTACTGCGGCGACCGTGTTTGTTTTTCTATGTGCCGGGTTTGCTTTTGCTCAGACGGAAAACATTAAAGGCGTCGCCTTTAGCGACGGCGTTACCGTTTACGGCAAGGTTGTTAAAATGTCGGCCGATGAAATCCAGATCGAAACCGGCGAAGGCGCGCTGGTGACGCGCCGGTTTGTCGACGTGGAGCGTCTGATCAAAGAGGATGATCCCCCGGAAGTCCGAACGCCGAGACATTTTTTTTCCATCGGAACTGAAGTGTCCTATATCAAGTACAAGGAACCGGATGTCATGCAGGAAGACGGCATGATGCTCGGTCTGGTGGGCTCCTATGCCTACCGAAACCGGGTGATGCTCAAGGCTGAAGGGAAATTTGCTTACGGTCTTATGGAGTACGACGGCCGGACGATGGGCGGCACGCCGCTTACCATATCAAACATTCCGAATTATTTTCTCGAAGGCCGGGGGCTGGTCGGATATGACTTTGCCGTCGGCATCGTGACCATTACGCCTTACGCCGGGCTGGGCTACCGCTGGCTGCAGGATAATCCGCAAAGAAAATATCCCGGCGGCTATCAGAGAGAGTCGAACTACTTCTATGCGCCTTTGGGAGTGGAGACGGTTTTGGAATTGGGCAAAGGCTGGTTTGTGGCGGCCAACCTTGAATACGACGCGTTTATCTGGGGAAAGCAGAAGTCCAAATTCAGCGAGATGGTTGCGGGGTTTAACGATCTGGAAAACCGCCAGCATAACGGGTTGGGTATCCGGGGCGGCGTCTCCTTCGGCCTAAAAGGCGCCCGGGTGGGGTTTGTTGTCGAACCGTATGTGCGCTACTGGAAGATTGAGGAATCCGACGTTGCGTGGCTTGCCTATTACGGAGCGTTCACCGGCGACGGTTTTGTGGAGCCCAAAAACAAATCCACGGAAGTCGGTTGTCGCATCGCCGTGACGTTTTAAGCGCCGGGTGACAAAAACGTCACCGGGTTGCTCTTTCCCCGAAGATGGCGCGACCGACGCGGATGATGGTCGCGCCTTCTTCGATGGCCACTTCAAAATCATCGGTCATGCCCATTGAAAGCTCGTCCATGGATATGGTGTCGATCGACAAGGCGCGAATGTCTTCGCGAAGTTTGGCCAGCGCGACAAAATAGGGGCGGGCATTTTCAGGATTGTCGGAATAAGGCGGCATGGTCATTAGCCCGCGAACCTGGATCTGCGGCAGCAAGGCCACGGCACGAAGAAGCGCCGGCACATCCTGCGAAGACGCGCCGCTTTTAGAGGCCTCACCGCTTACATTGACTTCAATCAGGACGTTGAGTTTGCGACCGTGCTGCCCGGCTTTGCGGTCGAGCTCACGCGCCAGCTCCATCCGGTCCACGGAATGAATCCAGTCGAAAAGGGGAACGACATACTTGACCTTGTTGGTCTGTAAGTGACCGATCATATGCCATTCGATGTCTCCGCCGAGGGCGGGGATTTTTTCGCGGGCCTCCTGAACGTAATTTTCACCGAATAAACGGATGCCCGCGTCGAGCGCTTCGCGGATACGCGCGGTCTCGACGGTTTTGCTGACCGCCAGAAGACGGATGCTTTCCGGATCTCGTCCGGCGCGGGAGGCGGCGCGAGCGAGTCTTTTCCGGATCTCCCGGATGTTGGCGGCAATATCAACGGCCATGGACATCTCCGAATTGAAGAATTTTAAGTTTACGCATTTCGTCGATCGTCTCGCACAGCGGCAGCCCGATAACATTGGTGTAAGAGCCCCGGATGGTTTGGATAAAGCAGGCGCCAAGCCCCTGGACGGCGTAACCGCCGGCCTTGTCGTAGGGTTCATCGCATCCGACATACCAGGCCATCTCTTTTTCGCTGAGCGTTTTGAAACGCACCGCAGACCGGACGACCCGCGTGACGGATCTCCCGGTCTGCGCCTGCATCAGGGTAAAGCCGGTGAAGACTTGATGCTCGCGACCGCTGAGCCGCTTAAGCATGTCGAGGGCTTCGCGCCGGCTTTTGGGTTTGCCCAGCACCAGTGAGTCGATCACGACAATCGTATCCGCTCCCAAGACCCAGGCGCGAGGGTATTTTCGGGCGACGGCACAAGCCTTGTCTCGGGCGAGTCTGCGGACGTGCCGGCGCGGGGTTTCGCCTTCCAGATAAGTTTCATCCACGTGCGGGGACGACGTCTTGAATGTCAGGCCCGCCTGGCGCAGAAGGTCTTTGCGGCGCGGTGAGGCGGAAGCCAGGATGAATGCTGTCGAAGGATCGATGATCATAAATGGTTTGTCCTGTGCGGGGATTTCTTTATCGCGCGTTTATTTCAGATTCACCCTTTTGTGTCAATTGCAAATTGCCGTTGCATCTTTACGGCGATTCGCATAGAAAGGCCGGAAGGAGATCGTTATGAGAAAAAAGGTTTTCGTTTTTTGCCTGATCATGCTTTTAGCGATGGCAGTCGATGTTGCGCAGGCCGCGCAAAGGATTGCTCAACTGACGGTTCCGGGGTGCTTTGCCTGAGGCGCGACCCGAAGGATAGGTCGTATCCTGCAAAAGATTGACGGTGTGGAAAAATTCCAGACCCGGCCGCCGAATATTTTAATCGTCGCTTTCAACGATGAAAAAACCAGCCTTGCCGTCATCACGGACGCCTTGACGAACGGCAACTATCCCATCAAGGACAAACCGGTTTATCTCGATGCGTATCCGAAACCGCTGGAAGAAGGCGATCAGAGGTAAGAGGTCTTGCGTCCGGCTTCCAGGACGTCAACGATTTTTTTGACGTCCTGAGAACGGCCCTTTTTGCAAATTAAAATCGCGTCTTTGGTTTCCACAACGATCACGTCCCGAACGCCGACCATCGCCACGAGCTTTTCGGGGCTGTAAATAAGTGTATTGTCCGAGTCCTCCAAAACAGCGGCACCCTTGAGGACGGCATTTCCACGGTCATCTTTTGTCGAGATGTCCCAAAGCGCATCCCAGCTGCCCACATCGCTCCAGCCGAACTCGGCGGGAATGACAAACACATTTTCGGCCTTTTCCATCACACCGTAATCAATGGAAATCGACGCCTGACGGCGATAGACCCGGCCCACCACCCGTTTAGCCGAAGCTGTTCCCAGCGCGTCTGAAATGGTCATCAGGCCGTCATAGAGGTCGGGCAGATGCTCGCGGATCTGGCGCAGGATGGCCGAAGTCTTCCAGACGAACATGCCGCTGTTCCAGTAGAATCGACCGCTTCGAACAAACTTGCGCGCCAGCGCCTCATCCGGCTTTTCCCTGATGGATTTGACGCGCCGCACATCATGGCCGCCCGACAAGCCGACTGACGCGCCGCCTTCGAGGTAGCCGAATCCCGTGTGGGGTTGTGACGGTTGTATGCCGATGGTGACCAGCCCGTCTTGCGTTCGAGCCGTTCGAATCGCCGCTTTCAGGACCGATCGGTATTCCTTTGGATTGCCGATGGCGTGATCGGAAGGCAAGACGACCATCACGTCGTCTTTGACCTTCTTTGCGATATGGACGGCGGCCAGGCCGATGCAGGCTGCCGTGTTGCGACCAACCGGTTCGATGAGAATGTTTTGTTCAGGAATATCGGGAAGCTGCCCGGCCAGCTCGCGCGCGTGTTTTGCTCCCGTGACGATCAGAATATCTTTCGGATCGATAAGCGGGCGGATGCGGTCTACGGTTTCCTGGATGATGGTTTTCTCACTGGTGATATCCAGAAGATGCTTGGGCTTCTTTTCTCGGGAGCGAGGCCAGAATCTCGTGCCGCGTCCGCCCGCCATGATCACTGCATGCATGTTTTATCTCTTTCCCAGAGTGAAGCAGTTTCCGGTCGGTTGTTTGGCGTCTCTTAAATTTAACCGCTTATAGTATAATCCGGCTTGATATTTCAAGCCCGAAAAGCTAATTTGCCGCCATGACAAATAATGATTTTCCCCGGGTCACACTCAAAAACGGAAGGGAAGCGGCGGTTCTGCGCGGACATCCCTGGGTTTTTTCCGGCGCGGTGGCGCGCGTCTCCGGTCGACCGGCCGCAGGCGACGTGGTGACGGTTGCCGACACCGCGGGCAGACCGCTTGCGCTCGCCTTTTATCATCCGAAGACCGACATCGCCTTGCGTGTGTTGACGACAGATTTATCAAGGCGCATCGATGAAGCGTTCTGGCGCATTCGCGTGGCGTCGGCCCTGCGCTTGAGGCAAGAGGTCCTGCCGCCCAAAACCAATGCCTGGCGGCTTCTTAACGCAGAAGCGGACGGATTTCCCGGGTTCATCGCGGATGTCTATGGCGATACGCTGGTCATCTCGGCAACCACCGCCGGAATTGAAAAGCACAAGGCGGATATTATTCGAGCCGTCACGGCTGAGCTTGCCCCGGCCAGGATCTACGAACAAAGCGCAGGACGCTCCAGAAGGCTCGAAGGCCTTGAAGACATCAAGGCGTATATTGCCGGTGAGGCGCAAGCCGGGCCGTTGCGGGTGGAAGAAAACGGACACCGGTTCGATGTGGATGTTGTCGGAGGCCAGAAGACGGGTTTTTTTCTGGATCAGCGGGGCAACCGTGAAAAAATCGGCGCCTTGTCCGTCGGTCATCGAGTTTTAAACTGTTTTTGCTATACCGGAGCGTTTTCAGTCTATTGTGCCGCGGGTGGCGCCGCGACAGTTGTGTCCGTGGACATTTCGCAAAGCGCCTGCCGGGCCGTCGCCGATCATCTGAGTTTAAACGGTTACGATCCCGTAAGGCATCCGGTTGTCGCGGCGGATGTGTTTGAATACCTGCGCGATTTATCCGATTCGTTCGATCTGATCATTCTCGATCCACCGGCGTTTGCCAAAACAAAAAAGGATGTCGGCCGAGCTTCGCGCGGATACAAGGATATCAACCTTCAAGCCATGAAACACTTGCCCTCGGGCGGAATGCTGGCGACATTTTCCTGCTCCAATTTCATTGACGAGGACCTGTTTGGAAAGATCGTCGGCGCAGCGGCATGCGATGCGGGAGCCCGGATGCAGATTCTGGCCAGGCTCGAAGCCGGCCCGGATCACCCTACAGCGCTTGGGCATCCCGAGGGCCGCTATCTCAAAGGTCTTTTGCTGAGGAAGCAATGACGCGGGCCAAACGCTTCGGCTACTCCTCCGGAAGATTGGCCGCAATGCGGTCGTGAATCAGTCGGGAGGCGAATCGATTGCCCGCCACGCCTGCCAAAACCCCCACGGAGGTCAGATCCCTTTCGATATATTCCACCACAATCGTCACTGATTCATCGGAGATGACGGTCTTGATCGTGCCTTCAGAAATCTTTCGTTCTTTTCGAACGTCTTGTCCCTTCAGATCCGTCACCGCTTTTTCACAGGCTCGCCAGACCGGTTCGATGTCCGCTTTATACTGGGTCTTCATGTAGCCGTCCTGGTAGATGAATTTTCCGGAACTGACTCCCATGACTTTGCCGCGAACCATCATGGTGGCGTCGCAGCCCGCAAAAAGAACAATCGCTGAAAGCAAAAACAGCATCTTGATTTTCATCTTATGGTTCCTCCCTGTAGCGCGTTGTCCGATCTGAAACGCTTTGAGAACGGATTTGAAAACGTCAATGGGCCGCGACCCGGATAATGATTGCCGAAACGCAAGCCCATAAAAGAATGCCCGCGCTGGCCAGAATGCAGGCGTAGGCCAGAAGTTTCGCCCAGGCGCTTTCCTGTTTCTGATCATTATAACCCATGGCCCAGCTCAGCGCGATGCCGGCCGCCAGGCCGCCGCCGTGCGCCCAGTTGTTGATGCCGGGAAAGATAAATCCCAGGATGATCAGGCCGACCACCCAGCCGAGCGTTTGTTTGAAGATCGCTTCCCCGTAGGACCCGCCGCGGCTTTTTCCGTAATAGAGTATCGCGCCGATCAGCCCGCAGATACAGGCCGACGCACCGATCGTGAAGCGGACGCCGGCCAGAATCGATACGGCAAACCCGATCATGCCGGTGAGAATATACAGGTTGACGAAACGGTGCATGCCGAATTCCCGTAAAACGAACGGACCGATCTGGTATAGTGCCATCATGTTGAAGCCGAGATGGATGATGCCGCCGTGGAGAAATGAGGCCGACACAAGCGTCCAGACGCGCATAAGATCCAAAACGGGAAATGTGCCGGTAGCGCCCAGCAAGAGCAGGCTCTGGTTGGAAGGAGACAGGAAACGAAACGGACTGCCGCCCGAAAAGAGGCCCTGAGGGAACAAAATCAGCGACAGCGCGAAAAAAACAATATTGATGGCGATGATCGTTTTGACCGGCCCGAAGGCAAAGAAAATGTTGCGCAGTTTGCCCGCCTTGCTGTGCAGGGCTGGTTGGATCAGCCCGCAGTAAGGACACGATGATTCATCCCGGCTGATCAGCTTGCGGCAGTTGGGGCATAAAATGGAGTTTCTTCCAGAGGTCATGCAATCGTCCTGAAAATTTTGGTCATTTTATTAACAACAATATGTCGGGTTGTAAAGAAAAATACACCCGACCGACCTTGACGAACCCGGCGCGATGGGTCATAGTGCGCGCCGGGGAAAAACCATGAAAGTTCATGACAGAAAGACGGTTCGCATCGAATCGGTCGCCTTCGGCGGAGAAGGTATCGCACGCGTTGAAGCGTTTGTCTTGTTTGTTCCCTTTTCGGCGCCGGGTGATCTGGCCGAAATTGAAATTGTGACGATGAAAAAGCGATTCGGGCGCGGGCGCATGGTTGCTGTTTTAGAACCGTCTCCCTCGCGAACCGCGCCGTGCTGTGCGTCTTACGGACATTGCGGCGGCTGCTGCTATCAGCACATCGCTTATGACGCCCAGTTGACCATCAAACAAAAACAGGTCGCCGACGCGCTGGTCAAAATAGCCGGGATGGGCAATCCACCGGCGATACAGATGGTGGCCTCGCCTGAGGATTACGGCTACCGGGGAAAGGCCGTCTTGCATTCTCACCCCGTCAAGGGCAGGCCGCCCATCCTGGGATTCGTGGATGTCTCGGGAGGCCGGATTGCCGACATCGCCCGCTGTGAAATCGTCCATGAAAGCATCAACGATCAGATTGCCCGGCTTCGTCATCAGCCTTGCAGTCGGCGGGAAAGAAGCGATATCGTCTTGTGGTCCTGCGACACGGGAACGGGGCCTGTTTTGCGGGAAGTCAAAGGTGCGACGTTTGCGGTTCCACGCGAGGGTTTTTTTCAGAATAATTTATATCTCACCGGCCGGATGATTGATGAAGTGCTTCGTCTTTCGGGATCGCCCCGTTTCCGGACGGTGGTCGATGCCTGCTGCGGAGTCGGGCTTTTTTCTCTGTTTATCGCGCCTTTTGCCCGACGGGTGATCGGTGTGGAAATTTCACAGGAGGCGGTGGATTTTGCGCGGCAAAACGCCAAGAAGCTGGGAGTGGACAATGTGGTGTTTGTGGCCGGTGACATTGCCGGTTTTTTTGCGTCGGACCTTATCAGAAAGGAAAAGAATATTGATCTTGTCCTTCTGGATCCGCCTCGAGCGGGTTTGACCGTTGAAGCTATGGAGGGGCTGCTGGACATCCATCCTCCTGAAATTCTTTATATATCCTGTAATCCGGCTTCACTGGCGCGGGATGCGCAAAAACTATTCGGGGCGGGGTACCGGATAGACGAAATCGTCTGCCTGGATATGTTTCCCCAAACGCAGCATATTGAATTAATTGCCTATCTGGTTTCGTAAGCGGTATCGGCGGGGGCTTGCCGTCTTCTCGAACGGCCCTGTCGGTTGTAAAAAAGATGATCTGAAATGACAGAAATAGATTGACAGGATCGAAAGATGGATATAGGCAAACCGACTTAATGAGGTGTGCAAATAGATTTCACCGCGTAGTACTTTTCTCCCTGCTTTTTTCGCATCTTCTTTTCTAAACGGTAGAAGCAGTGCACACAAATCCACTTCCTTAGCGTTGCGACCGCTCCGGTTCTTTTCAGTTCTTGTCTGACGGATGGACCCAGGCGGCAGCTATCTTTTTTCTAAGTACAGTTTTTTTGCGGCAGCGTCGACGTCACAGGCTTTTAAACGGGATATGGGATGTTTGATTGCAGCAGACCACGTCAAGAGGGTTGAGACGGGCAGGATATGAGGCGTAAGAATCTTGACGGGTGTTTCTGATTGAAGGACTCTTCGGATTGACTTTTGTTGTGCATGACGGATGTTCTAATGAGCGGCGTTAAGAAATCAAATGGGGATCTCGCCTTGCAAAGCGCTTTGGAGTTTCAGCCGAAAGCGCCTGATGCGCCCGGTGATGCCTTCGAGGACATCGACGCGGAGGATACGGATTATCCGACGGGGACGGAAACTATTATGTTTGTCGATGATGAAGCGGTCATTCTGGAAGTTAACCGCGACATTCTGGAATTTCTGGGTTACCGGGTAATCACAGCTCAAACCGGCAGGGAGGCCGTCGAAATTTATCGTCGACAGCGTGAAGAGATCGCTTTGGTGATTCAGGACATGGTCATGCCCGGAATGAACGGCGCGGATATTTTTTCGGCGCTCAAAGCGATCAATCCCGATGTCAAAGTCATTTTAGCCAGCGGTTACGTCATGAACAAGCAAATTGACGCCGTCATGCGCCAGGGTTGCCGGGCCTTTATGCAGAAACCTTTCCGCCTGGAGGATCTGGCCCATAAAGTTCGCGAAATTCTCGACGAGCCATGATTTTTTTATGGCAATGAAGAAAAAATACTGCTATTTTCCCGCGGTAAACATAACTGAATTTCATATTGTCTTAAGGAGATGAGAAAACGATGCCATCAAAAAGCAGGGACGTGAGAATCGAGCAGCGGCGGGTGCTGGAGAAGAAGCTGGAAGCAAGGCTTGCCATGCTGGCCGCGCAGGGGATCGCCAAGGAAAAAATCCAGAAAGACCCTTTGGTGAAAAATTTAAAATCGAAAATCAAGGAAACCGGCGCCCGAATCGCGGCCTTTGACAAGAACATTCAAAAGGCGCAGGAGCTTCAGGCCGCGAAGGCTCAAAAGCTTGAAGACGCCAAGACCGGAAAGAAAAAAGAAGCTTCACCGGAAAAGGAAACCAAACCCAAAAAGAAAGCGGCCGCGGCCGAAGGGGCCACGGACGCGGCGAAAAAGTCCGCCAAGAAAAAAGAAGGCGCGAAAGCCAAGTAAGAAGGTCCGAAAAAAAAGGGCAAACTGATAATTATCAGTTTGCCCTTTTTAATATTCTGGCGTCCCCACGGGGAGTCGAACCCCGGTTACAGGCGTGAAAGGCCCGTGTCCTAGGCCTCTAGACGATGGGGACGTTTGAGGCCGACCCGAACAAGTAAGTTGCGCCTTATATATTTTTAAAACCGGAATGTCAAGCACCGCATCCAATTATTTTTAGGCTATGGTTTCAAAAGAAGCGGTGGTCGGATGTCCTCAAGAAATCGCGCTTGCGCTAGCGCTCAGAGCCGTCAACTTTCCTGATTATAATCCGCTTCGGCGGTATTGGTTAAAGTTCAAGAAACCTTGAAATTCCGGCCTGAAGTGTCGATTCAACCGATTGGCCGGAGAAGGGGAGGGCACGCCATGAATGTGAGAGACTACAGAAAGCCGGAACATCCCGTGGATGAATTGTTCATCCGTCGCTGGTCGCCCCGGGCGATGTCGGGGGAAGAAATTGACGATGCGACGCTTTTGCCGCTTCTGGAGGCCGCCCGCTGGGCGCCATCGTCCAACAATAATCAACCCTGGCGGTTCATCTACGCGCGACGCGATACGCCTTTCTGGAATACCTTTTACAGTCTTTTAAATGAAGGCAATCAAATCTGGGCGAAAAACGCGGCGGTCCTGATCGTGGTGGTTTCTAAAACGACTTTTGACACAGGCAAGCCATCGCGAACGCACTCGTTTGACACAGGCGCGGCCTGGGCCAGTCTGGCGCTGATGGGAACCATTTCGGGGCTGGTGGTTCACGGCATGCAGGGGTTCGATTACGAAGAGGCGAAAATGCAACTTCAGGTTCCCGACGACCATCAGGTGGAAGCGATGATCGCCGTGGGCCGTCCAGGCCGCAAAGAGGATCTGCCCGGGTTCCTGCAGGAGAGGGAATTTCCATCATCCCGAAAAAGCATCAACCAGATTGCCGCCTCAGGCGTCTTTTCATTTTAGCATCAGGCTTGCCCGCGGCGCGCAGAAACCCTTTAGGCTCAGAGGCGGGGGGTCGCTCCCGCTTAGGAGCCTTTACGGAATCTTCTCTTCGAACAAAAATACGTCACGCCGTCGCCTTGTGAATCGGAAAGAATCGCATGAGGAAATTCCGGTTATCGTTTCAGGAACAGCAGTTTTAGTCCGCGAGGAATCCACCATTTGCCGAAATTCGTGTCCGACCGTGCCGAACGCTTATTGCTTCTTGTCGGCATGCACGAAATACTCGGAAACTTTCCGGTAATTTTCGTCGGCCATAGCTTTGAAGTCGCTGCGTCCTTTGCGGTAGGATTCCGTCATCTGGTTGAAAATCTTTTTACCTTCCGGCGTCATCCAGGCGGATTTTTCCATAAATCTCGAGACGATTGACTCCGTTTCGTCCTGGAGATTCGTCACTGTGGTGTAAAAGTTGTCGAAAGCTTTTTTATTGAACTCCATCAATTGCTTCGCGGTCTGTTTTGCATCCATACGATACCTCCTTCTTAAAATTATTATACAGGGATCCTTTTGCACGCCCGAAATCAACACGCCGGGACCCCAAAGAAACGATCCGTCAAATTAATGATATTTTAAGGCGTCGGCGCGCCTGGGGAAAATCTTGAGAATCCTTCCAGTTTGAAGAATAGCGCGGATTTTCGGATTTGCCGAGGCGGGGTTCTTCCGGGGTTCTGGAACTCCCCGGACGCAGAAATCCGTCAGCATGTCCATCGGGTCCACGCGCAGAATTTCACTGCAATTGGCACAGCAATAGTGCATGATCCCGTCAAAGGGATCATGGCCGAGGTATCGGAAAACGGGAGATTCGGACTGGTTCTGAGACAACGCATTGCCTGCCCGGCCTTTGCATCCGCAGGCCTGGCATATGATAAAGTTCGCTAACATTTTCCTTCACCTAAATCGAGTTTGGGTTTCGTTAAAAAGTTAGTTCACAATATCAGACACTGTGTTTATCGGTTGCTGTCTAAAAAAAGATTTAGAAAAGTAATGAGGGTTGCCAAAACGCCTTTTGTAGTGTCATATCAAAAGTATGAACATTCGCGACTATTGTATTCACGGATGAAGGCCGTGTCAATATTAAATCGACAGTATTAAATCGATAATCAAGCCGTTTCAGAAAATTATTTTGGCAAAGGGGTGTGATGCGGCAACTTGGTTTTGTCTTAGCGTATCTTGCTATCTTGACGGAAACAGGTTATAGAAACGTAAAAAAAACGCACAACTCACAGGATGAACATGACCGAGAAAGAACCGGAAAAATGGCTGAAACTCAATATTACGGCGCACGTGGACATGATCGACGCAATCAGCAATTTTCTTGAAGAAACGGGCGCTTCGGGGGTCTTTTCCGAGTCCCTGCTTCCTCCCGGCGCCAATGAGTTTCCCGATCCATCCGATAGCGAAGCCGTTTTCGCTTTTTTCCCTGCGGATGTCCGCATGGAAAAGCGTGTGTATAATATACGTAAGTATATGAAAAACTTGGAAGATATATTCCCTGACTTCCCCGCGCCGCAAATCGAGACGGAAATTGTCGTCGATCCCGACTGGGGCGAGCAATGGAAGAAGTATTTCAAACCCATTCGGGTATGCAACAATATCGTTGTGAAACCGACCTGGGAACGATACGCGCCGGCCAGCCGGGACATTGTCATCGAGATCGATCCCGGCATGGCGTTCGGTACCGGGCAGCACGCATCTACGCGAATGTGCATGGATGCCATCGAAGAGATCCTTCTCAAGGACCGCTCCGTTTCGGAATGGAAAGTGCTTGATGTCGGCTGCGGGACGGGTATTTTAGGGATTACCGCGGCCAAACTCGGCGCCCAGGACGTGATCTGTGTTGATAATGATCCGAAGGCGACGCAGATCGCCGGTGAAAACGCCAGGCTCAATGATGTTGATCTTCGTATTTTGAACATGGATGTCGCGCAAATCAGAGACTCGCGAAACCTCATCATCGCCAATCTGACCGCTAAACTGCTTGTTAAACATTCCGCGCATTTGATCAAACTGCTTTTGCCTGACGGGTATATCGTTCTGTCGGGGATTATCGAGCAGGACGTTTTGGCAATCGAAGAGCATTTTTGCGTGCCGCCGCTTGAGATGCATCGCGTGCTGACGGAAAAAGAATGGGTCTGTTATGTGCTGAAAAGAAGACCGGCGGATGCGGTCTGACCCGGACGACAGAATGATAAAAGGATCTGTGGGCCTTTGACACTTCCCCGACTCTATAGTTCCACCAACCTGCAAAATGCGGCCGATTGTTCGCTGGGCCCGGACAATTTGCGCTATCTCAAAAACGTACTGCGCCTTAAGCCAGGAGATGCGCTGTCTGTTTTCGACGGTTTCGGCCATGAATATATGGCCCGGATCGACGCCTTTGGCAACGACAGTGTCCGGGTGCGTCTGGAACAACCGATCGACCATTCGGACAAAAGCATCCATGTGACGCTGGCCCAGGCCGTTCCGAAAGCGAATAAAATGGATGCCATCGTAAAAAGCGCCGCGGAACTCGGCGTCGATGAAATCATCGCGTTTGCCGGCGAGCGGTCCATCAGCCGCATAGGGAGCGAAAAAGCCGCGTCGAGAGTGGAACGCTGGCAGAAAATCGTAACGGAAGCAGCCCGCTGTACGCGCAGCGCATATGTCGCCCGTGTCTTTGGTGTGCTCTCCTTTCAAGAGATGCTTGCCTGCGCGATGCCCGGGGCGGCCAAATGGATCTTCTGGGAGGAAGAAAACCGGCGCACCATCCGTGATGTGCTCACCGATCCGGCCGGGAGCGGGAAGGACTCGTTGTTCATCATCATCGGACCTGAGGGGGGGCTGTCAAAAGACGAGGTTCGGTTTGCCCGTGACACCGGATTTTTATCCGTGACGCTGGGGCGGCGAATTTTGAAGGTGGAAACAGCCGCTGCCGCGATTCTGTCGATGATTCAGTACGAGAAAGGTTTTTTCAGCCATCGATCTTTAACCGGGGAGGAGTAAATATGGTCTTGTATAAATATGCGGGTTTCTGGCGTCGTCTGATCGCTTACATGATTGACGGATTTATTTTAACGATCATCTTTTCCGTCCTGATGATCATTGCCGGCGTCGCCTTTTTTGCCGGAGCGCTCACCAGCGAAAGCGGCCAATGGGCGGCGACTCTGACGGATCCGGAACGGATGACCGGTCTTACTATGGGGGTTTGGCTGTTTACGACGATTATCAATATGGCCTATTTTATTTATTTTCACGGCGCCACCGGACGCACACCAGGCAAGATGCTTTTAAATCTTCAAGTTGTCACAACCGACGGCGCTCCCATCGGTTTCGGCATCGCATTTCTGCGGTCGGTCGGCTATATCGTATCGGGGCTGATTTTCGGTCTGGGATATATCTGGGCCGCATTCGACAGAAGAAAGCAGGCCTGGCATGACAAGATCGCGGGCACGGTCGTGATTATCCGCGTACCGCAAGATGATGCAGCCGGTCTTTTTATATCCGACGGCGCCCCGCGAACGGCCGTTTTTTCAGGTGACGGAGGCGGAATGCCGGACGTCTCGAAAGAAGACACCGTGGCGGCAGCCGCGCAATCCGACCAAACGGCGGAAAACCAAAAAATGCCTTGACAAAGCAGACCTTATTTTATAGACGATTCGTGCTTTTCCGCCGGGTAAACTTTCAGGCGGGTCGGTAGCTCAGTCGGTAGAGCATCGGACTGAAAATCCGAGTGTCGGCAGTTCGATTCTGCCCTGACCCACCATCTTATATAGGCCCTCTTTATTTAAGAGGGCTTTTTATTGTGACTTCACAATAGGCCGCAATGGCAGCAGTATCTGACGTGCGCATGGGGAAAAAACTGAAAATTCTGCTTGTTAATCCGCCGAACTGCGGCCGCAGCATTCCCGAGGAACAATACGGCATTACCTCGCTGAAAAGAATCTTCAAAGGCGAGCCGTTCAGCCTGGAAGTCCTGGCCGGACCGCTTTGCGAGCATGATGTGCGCATTTTCGATGGTAAGTGCGAACCTTCCGATACCCTGTTTGATCTTGCGTCCTCCTGGCAGCCGGATATCGTCGGCTTTACGGCGTTGACCTGCGAAACCAATACCGTGATCCGTCAAGCCGCGACGATCCGGAATATCGTTCCGGCCATAACGGTTGTCGGCGGCAACGCGGCCACCTGTCATCCCGAGTCTTTCAATCGATCCGAATTCGACTATGTCGCCATTGGTCTGGCCAAAAAGAGCTTCGCCGAACTCGTCAATTGCCTGGCCGCCGGAAAATCGGCTTTCGGCATCGGCGGGATCGCCCGCGTCGAGGCGTCAAAGCCCCTGTCCTGGAAGCCTCGGCCCTACAGCCGGAAAGACGCGATGGAGGATGTGGCGCCGCGCTACGATCTGGTTTCTCAGTATCGCAGCCATTACTATCTGGAACAGCTCGGCCTCGCGATGGGTTTTGTCGTGACGGCCTACGGCTGCACGCATGCCTGCTCGTTTTGCACGATTCCGGGGCTGACCGGTGGAAAATATCTGACCCAGTCGGCCGACTCGGTTGTGCGCGACATCCGGCTTTTGGGAGACATTCCATTTGTTCGAATGGTAGACGCCAATACATTCGGGAACAAAGCCCAGGCCATGGAACTGTGCCGGAAGATTCAAAAGGCCGGCATCCGGAAAAAATACTTTGCCGATGTGCGCGCCGACACGGTTATTCGTCATCCCGACCTGATTGCCGCATGGAAAGAAGCGGGTTTGTATGCTGTTGTTGTCGGTTTTGAAGATCTTGCCGCCGAACGTCTGGAGGCCTACAACAAAAAATATTCCGGATCGGCCGTGCGCCGCGCGATCGACATCCTGCATGATCTGGGGGTTGTCATTGTCGGCGATTTCATCGCCTCCCCCGACTATGTCGAAGCCGATTTCCAAAGACTCGAGGGCTTTATCGTCAAAAACCGCATCGAGATACCGGTCATTTCGGTTTTGACACCGATGCCCGGAACACCGCTTTATCAGGCGAAGAAGACAGACATTGTCATTACCGATCTGGACTATTATACCTTTACCAACGCTGTGACAAAGACGGCATTGCCGGAAGATCAGTTTTATAAAATTTATGCCGATCTGGTCATGAAACTGCACGCCCGACCCCATCGGCCGGAGGCGTAAAAAAGGAGCAACATGGACGTATATATCAACGACGTCGCCGCATTTCTTCCCAATGACCCCGTGGCGAATGATGAAATTGAAGAGGTGCTGGGGAAAATTCACGACATCCGGTCACGGGTGAAATCCCGTGTGCTCAAAAACAACGGCATCCAAACGCGCTACTATGCGATCGACCGCAAAACCGGAAAGCTCAACTACACCAACGCCCGGCTTACCGCAGAAGCTGTAAGGCGCCTGTGTCCCTACGACAATTTCTCTGTCGCCGACATTGAATGCCTGTGCTGCGGCACTTCCATGGCGGATGTCATCGCACCGGGTCACGGCCTGATGGTGGCAGGTGAACTGGGCCTTGCGCCTTGTGAAATTATCAGCACCTCGGGAATCTGCCTGTGCGGGATTACCTCGCTTAAGGCGGCCTGGGTCAATGTCGCCTTGGGATTGAGCCGAAACGCGGTGGCGACCGGCTCCGAACTGGCCTCGTCTCTGCTTCGGTCAAACTTTTTTGAGCACCTGCCGGGCGACCCCGACTTGAAAAACCGTCCCATCCTGGCGTTTGAATCGGATTTTCTGCGCTGGATGCTTTCCGACGCAGCAGGCGCCGTTTTCCTGTCGCCGGAAAAAAACCGGACGGGAATTTCGCTTCGCCTCGACTGGATTGAACAGGTGTCATACGCAGGGCAAATGGATACCTGCATGTACGCCGGCGGCCACAAAAACGAAAACGGCTCGATCACCGGCTGGCGCGAGCTTGATTCCCTGCAAGACGCGCTTTTGCAAAACTTCTTCGCGCTCAAGCAGGATACCGAACTTCTGGGCGATCATATCATCCGGCTCACCGTGAGCGAAGGACTCAGCAGGGCCAAGGCCCGCCGGAACGTCAACGCCTGTGAGATCGACTGGTTTTTGCCGCACTATTCTTCCGAATTCTTCCGTGATCAAGTCCATGACGCGATGGCGTCAATCGGATTTAGCATCCCCTATGAACGATGGTTTACCAATCTGGCCTACAAGGGCAATACCGGTTCCGCCTCCATCTATGTCATTGTCGAAGAACTCTTTCACTCCGGAAGACTTCAAAAAGGCGAGCGAATTCTGTGCTATATTCCCGAAAGCGGCCGTTTCTCGGTGGCCTACATGCACCTGACGGTGGTTTAAGGTCCCAACAAACCTTCAGGTTTGAACGTGACAAAGGGAGTTCTTTTCGATTCCTGGTTTTTGAAGGCCTTTGCCGTTTCGTGGCAAAGCATCCCTGATCTTTTTCCGTTGCATTCAGAGTGATCGAGAGGTATCTTTTGCACCAAGTTTATTTTAAAATCGCATTTCAGGGAGGGAAAAGATGAACATCAAGGTCATTTTAATCATCATCGTCGCGATTCTGGCCGTTGTTTTTGTGACTCAGAATGTTGAAGCCGTCACGGTCAGTTTTCTGCTTTGGGAGTTGTCCTTGTCGCTTGCGCTTCTGATCTTTCTGGCCTGCGGCATCGGTTTCATCATCGGCTGGTTCGGCCAGGGCCTTGTCTCCTATCGAAAGACAAAAAAGGAAGTTTCTGAAATCGAAGCGGACCTGCGCAACGGCAAGGCATAAGGCCCTTCCACCTTTTTTGACGAGCGAGGACTAGGAGGAAACAAGATGACAAAAGAAACCGTTCGCTATCTGCTCGACAGACTATCATGGGTTTTTCTATGGTGTTTTGTTCTGACTTTGGCCTTGTTGCTGTTGTGGTTTGCTGTTTTCATGCTTGCCGGCGGATGGGTGTATGCTCTCCATGCCGAATTTTTTGATTTGGACTGGTACGATATCAATCAGATATTTTACGCCGGCATGGCGGCGCTCAAGATTGTCGCCTTTGTATTTTTTCTCTTTCCCTTCATCGCCATCCGTCTGGTGATCCGAAAAAAGTTCCAGGATGAAGGGTAGAGATTGCGTGGCGTAACCGATCGAAACCTTTGTTGCCGGGTGGATTATTAATCCTTCGGCGGGAGAAAGGAAGCCGGCCCGGCGACGGCAACTTTAACATAGGCGGTTAAGTCTCCCGGATCTCCGAACATGCGCTGTTTTTCTATTTTGTCGAACGGGTGAAGGATCACGGTGTCCGGCTCGTTGCCGAGAACAACCGCCAGTCCGCCTTCCTCCGATTCCGTCCAACGGCCGCCGGCATTTGTACGGATCAGTTCACCCAGAAAGGCGCCCATCGGTTTGACGAACCAGCCCTTATGCCCAGGTCGTTCAAAGGCCGTCACCGTCGTCATTTGATGGTTGCGGGTCAACGCATTGTCGAGAATGTGAGCGGCCGTTTCCGGATCGTCCAAAGAAAGCTTTTTCCCTAGCTTTTCTGAAAATACGCAGACGCATTCGGAGATCAACGCGGGCAGCTCGTCTTTCGCTGTGGCCATAATAAGCTCCCGGGCGTCCTTTTTTCGATCGAGAATTCTTAAAAATCCCCAAAGGAAAGCTGCGACAAAAAGCGCTGCCACAAGACAGATAATAATCAATACGGCCGACATTTTCTCCTCCAGTCATAGAGTCAGAGTGTTTTCTCCATCCAATGTTTTCCGCCGAGTATCCGGGCTGAAAGCATACTGGAAGCGTTATCCCCCACGGCATTGACCATGGTGGCCGGTGCGTCCACCAGTGTGCCGATCATCGTGACAAGCGGAAACGCTTCCGGTGGAAAGCCATATAAAGAAAGGATCAGGAGCTCTCCGATCGTACCCCCGCCGGGGATACCGCTGACCACCACGCCGGTCAGAAGCGCGATGCCAAGCGCAGTGGCAAGCGTCTCGAGGCCGGTAAAGGGCATTTGAAAGACGCCGAACAAAAAAGCGATTTTGACAACAGCCGCCAGGCACGATCCTTCCATATGCATGGTGGCGCCGATGGGGATCACCACGTCCCGGATATCGGCCGGCACGCCGATTTTTTCAGCCGCCTGCAGATTGGCCGGCATGGCCGCCATGGAGCTTCCGGTGGCCAAAGCCGTGAGCGACGGAGGAATGATGTTTTTCCAGAAGCTTTTCACGCCGCGGCCGCGGCCGGCGATGTATGCATAGAAAGAAAAAGCGATAAAAAAATACAAAAGGGCGGCCGGATAGTACACGGCCATGGCCCGGGCATAAGAGCCGAGCAGTTGAGGGCCGAACACCCCGACGAGATAGGCAAAATAGGCGCACAGACCGACAGGCGCATAATACATGATCATCGAGATCAGTTTCATCATCACCGCGTTGCCGGAAGCGAGAAACGCGGCGAAGGTTTCCCCTTTCCGGCCGGTGGCGGAGGTGGCCAGGCCTGTGAGGATCGAAAAAACGATCAGCGCCAGCATGCTGTTCTTAGACAGGATGAAACTGAAATCCGGCGTGGTGAAGGCCCGGACGATCTGATCGGCGGGGCTCAGCGAAGCAAGATCGGATGCGGCCGGCAGCGTCATGTTGATTCCGGATGCCGGTGGAAAGGCAATGACGGCGGCCATCATGATGCCGGACGCGAGAATGCCCGTTGCCACAAAGATCATCAGCATGACGACGAGAATCTTTCCCAGCCTTTTGAGATCGGTCATCGAAGCGACCGTTGCGGAGATGGAAAAGAACACCAGCGGCACGATCACCGTAAACAGAAGGTTCAGGAAAATATCGCCCAACGGTTTGAGTGTCGCCGCGTCCTTTTTAAAAAAAAGTCCGATTACCGCCCCGATGATCAGCGAGGCGATCAACAACAGGGAAAAGCCGTAAGACTTCAAAAAAGTGTTTCGGTTCACAGTCATGAATTATTTCACCGGAAAGTTGAAGTATGTGTCGGGGTAGGGTTCGTTCACCAGCGTGAAATGCCACCATTCCTTGTCGTAGTAACGGAATCCGTGCTTCTCCATCAGCGTTTTGAGCAAAAGACGATTGACTCTCTGCTGGACGGCCACAGTCGGATTGGTCGGGTGAGACAGTTCGTCGAAACAGTCGAATCCGGTGCGCATGTCGATGGAATTATCGGCGAAGCGCTCGCCTTCCGGCAGGGTACACTCATAAAGCGCCTGTCCGGGACGATAGTCAGGCTGTGACGGGACCGGCACCGGCACGATCGTCAGATCCACCGTGGAGCCGCGGCTGTGGCCGGAACGGCTGTCGATGTAGCCGTCGCGAAACAGGTTGTGCTTATCGACGGCCGGATAGAATTCTTTTTTTGTTTTCGTGTCGTTGAGATCTTTGGCCCAGCGCACGAAGTGATCGACAGCCTGCTGCGGACGGTAGCAGTCGTAGATTTTGAGCGACAGGGAAAAAGGCTTGAGATCCTTCTGGACACCCGCCAGCGCCTGCGCGGCGGATTTCGTCAGAATACACTTGGGTGCGGAATAGCCGTCGACTTTCGCGCCCAGAAAATTATGCTCGCCGAAATACCGGATTTCCAAAACGACATCCGGAATGACCTCGGTGACATCCACGAAAGTGTCGGGCATTTTGTCCCGGCCGTGGCAAGGCTGAATCGCGACGGCGCCGAGCAGAAGAAGGCCAACAAAGGTTGCTGTTATTTGTTTTGGGGTCATTAAAAAAACTCCTTTATCTAAAATTCGGGGTTGATGACGATGAAAGGCCGTGCATCGGGATCGAGCCAGGCCAGAATTTTGAGCATGTCCGCTTCAGAGACGGCCACGCAGCCCGCCGTATCGGCGCGGGCGTTGCTCCATAGGTGCAGGAAAATCGCGCTGCCGTGGCCGGGGATGACCGGATCGGTGTTGTATTCGATGACAATGCCGTACCGGTAGAGATCATCGGGACGCCTCATAGATTCGAATGAAACGGCGGAAGTTTCGTTCTTTTTCACCCAGCGGTTGTAATCGGGGGCGTCGGGATCGTCCACCCACAGATCATCTTCCCCGGCCTGCCGATAGGGCATGCGTGTGTCGGCGGATGCCTCGTAGCCGAAGACCAGGCCAAGCGCGTATGATCCCGAAGGCGTCCGTCCGTCTCCTTCCCTCTTATTGCCGGGTAGGGCAAACCCGTTGCGGCCGATTACGGCCTTCATCTTCGGGAAGGCTTCCCGCCAGGTCTTTGCGTCTTTTTCCAGTGCGTAGAGTTTGATGCGGCTAAAGAAAAGGAAGCTTTCGTCCCGGACGACAAGCGCCTGGCGGATTTCCGGGGGAAATCCCGAAACGGAATCGGCAATGTCGGCATCGGCCAAGGCGGGAAGCGCCAGGGCCGATGTCAGCAGAAACCATGCAACAAAAAACAACCCCGCTTGTTTTGTCCTCATGAAACGCTCCTTTGTCTGGATGAAAATTTGTAGCGAAATGTATGACGTTTTGCAATCAAATTATCCGATGGTTTGTGATTAAAATTAACATTTTGCGCTCTCAATTCTTGTAATCGTATTGGGTTTGTTATATAAAAATATCCTGCAAATCGGTTTTGAAGACAGCCCCCGGAAGCCTCAAGATGAAGAAGGACATGGCTATGGCAATCGAAGATCCGTTTGCAAAAAGCGCATTCTCAATCCAAGGAGACTCCATCCGAATGCTCAAAAACAGAAGACGAAACGCTCGTCGCGCTTCCGACACGATCAGCGCCAACAACTGGCAGGCCTGTTACGCCTTTCTTTTTCAGAACTGCAGCGACAGCATCTTTCTCATCCGCGGCCGTGACCGCCAAATTTTGGAAGCCAATGCGACTGCGATTGAAATCTGCGGTTATTCCCAAGATGAGTTGCGCACCATGACCCTTGACGGACTTTTAGCCCCGTCTTTTCTGGATGGCCGGTCGATCGAGCAGCTGTGCCGCGACATTGCCACCATGTTTATCAATGTCGCCATTATGAAAAAATCCGGCGAGATCATTCCAGTAGAAATGACGGGGCAGAAATTGTCTTTTGATCCCGACGAATTAATGCTCGTGATTGCCAGTGAACAAGCCGAGACTTGCCTGGCCCGGATCAATGCCGAAGGCGGAGCAAGCGGGTTGCGGGGCTTGCTTGACGCGATTTCAGAGTCCTTTTATCTGACGGACCGCGACGGCACCATCGTGGAAGCCAATGAGACCTTCGCCAAGCGAATGCGCGTCAGCCTCGACAAGATCATCGGCGCCAGTTTGTATGATTTGCTGCCTGCCGATGTTGCCATACAAAGACGTCAGCAGGTGGAAAATGTCGTTTCCAACGCAAGACGGATTCGATTTGAGGAGCTTCGCAACCGCCGATATGTTGATCAGGTGATTCATCCGATCTGCAATGACGAAGGCGAGGTTGTTCGCCTGGCGTTTTTCGGTGCGGACGTCACAAAACGCCGTGAAATGGAAAAGGAGCTCGAAGCGTTGGCTTTTGACGACCAGTTGACCGGTCTTTACAATCGCCGCGGTTTTTTTACGCTCGGCAAGCGTGAACTGGGCCGCACCCGGCGGTCGGAAAAACCCCTGCTGGTTTTCTTTGCCGATCTCGACGGCCTCAAGGCGATCAATGATCAATTCGGTCATGAAGAAGGCGACCGGGCGCTGATCGGCGCGGCGAAACTTTTGAAGCAGACTTTCCGCTCGCTCGACATCGTCGCCCGCATCGGCGGCGATGAATTCGCCGTCATCGCGGTGGATGCAAGCGAAGAGGTCCGGGAAAGGCTCTTGAGGCGGTTGTATCGGCTCATCAATCAGTTCAACGCCCGCAAGGATCAGCCATACCGGCTTTCGATCAGCATCGGGCACACGCTCTATGATCCGGCCAATCCCACTTCGCTCGACGATCTTCTGTCGTTGTCCGATCGGGAAATGTACAAGATGAAAAGAATCAAAAACCGCCGCGAATAAAAATTAGCGGTATTGCTCCTGCACGTTGTCGCGAAATTTTCGACTCCATAGGCAGCCTTTCCGAAATAAGTTCTCAATATATCGCGCTTATTGTTCATTGTTCTCCCTACCTGGACATGTCGGGCAAACACGGAAATGAACAAAAATGAACCGGAATTTTTCGAAAAATACAAATTTGTGTTTGACAAAAAAGTTGTTTGAACGTAGGAATACGGCAAACGATTGCCGTTTGCCGTATGAGGGGGTATGAAAGAACTATTCAAGCCGGAAGATATCGAACGCAAGGCGCTTCTGATTCTAAGGATTCTGGACGAAAGTCCCGAGCCGCTGGGCGCCCGCGTTATTGCCCGCAAAATGGCCGAACGCGACGTACAACTCAGTGAACGGGCGGTACGCTACCATCTCAAGATCATGGACGAGCGGGGCTTGACCCGCCTGGTGGGGCGGCGGGACGGTCGTGGATTGACCGACAAAGGCCTTAAGGAAATCACCGACGCGCGCGTGCAGGATAAAATCGGGCTGTCGATTTCGCGCATCGATGTTTTGTCGTTTAAAACCACCTTCGATGTGAAAAAGAAGCGCGGTCTGGTGCCGGTGAATATTTCCCTTTTCCCCCAGAAACAGTTTGCCTCCGCGCTCAAAATCATGAAGCCGGTTTTTGAAAAGAACCTGACCGTCAGCTCGCGCGTCGCCGTTGCGCAGGCGGGTAAAAGCCTGGGCGATATCGTGGTGCCCACAGGCAAAATCGGCCTGGCGACGGTATGCAGTATCGTCATCAACGGCGTGCTGCTCAAACACGGCATTCCCATCGATTCGAAGTTCGGAGGCATTCTCCAGATGAGAAATGGCGAAACGCTCCGCTTTGTGGAGCTTATCCACTACGCCGGCTCGTCTTTGGACCCTTCGGAAATCTTTATTCGCGGTCGCATGACGTCCGTGCGCCAGGTGGCTATGGAAGGCGAAGGGAAAATTCTAGCCAATTTTCGCGAAATTCCCGCGCTCAGCCGGGCGCTCGTGGACAAGGTCGTCGACGATTTTGCCAAAGCCGGCATCCACGGGGTTTTATCCATCGGCGGGGTGGGCCATCCCGTCTGCCAGACGCATGTCGATATGAATAAAATCGGCATGATCCTTATCGGCGGCCTCAATCCGGTCGCTGCGGCCTTTGAAGCCGGCATCGACGTGGACAACCACGCCATGTCCACGGTGATGGACTATGAAAAGCTCGAAGACATTGAAAAGCTCTAGGCGATGTTAAACGCGTTTGGGCGTTTTGACGATATGTGAAAAAACAATCTAAGAGAAGGAGAGAAAATTATGTCAGTCATTAAAGATGTCATCGCGAAAGTCAAGCAGACCGATCCGGACCAGCCCGAGTTTCACCAGGCCGTTGAAGAGGTCATGGAAACCCTGGAACCCACCGTTAAAAAACATCCGGAATTCGTAAAAGCCAATATCTATGAACGCATTGTCGAGCCGGAACGCTCCATTCTTTTCCGCGTGCCGTGGATGGACGACAAAGGCAACGTGCAGGTGAACCGAGGTTTCCGCGTCCAGTTCAACAACGCCATCGGTCCGTTCAAGGGCGGCCTGCGCTTCCATCCGTCGGTGAACCTGGGCATTATCAAGTTTCTGGGTTTTGAACAGATCTTCAAAAACGCGCTCACCACGCTGCCTATGGGCGGCGGCAAAGGCGGCTCGGATTTTGATCCCAAAGGCAAGTCCGACGCGGAAGTCATGAAATTCTGCCAGTCGTTCATGCGTGAACTTTACCGTCACATCGGCGGCGAAACCGACGTGCCGGCAGGCGACATCGGCGTGGGCGGGCGTGAAATCGGCTATATGTACGGCTATTACAAAAAGATTCGCAACGAGCACACAGGTGTTCTGACCGGAAAAGGTCTGGAATACGGCGGAAGTCTGATTCGTCCGGAAGCCACGGGTTACGGCACAGTGTACTTCGCCGCCGAGATGCTCGCCACCCGCGGTTTGGATTTCAAGGGCAAGACCGTGGCCGTTTCCGGCGCGGGGAACGTCGCTCAGTTCGCGGTGGAAAAAGTCAACCAGATGGGCGGCAAGGTCATCTCGCTTTGCGACTCAAGCGCCTGCATCATCGACGATTCCGGCATTGACAGCGACAAGTGCAGCTATGTGCTGGATCTCAAAAACGTCAAGCGCGGCCGGATCAGCGAATACGCCGATCAATACAAGGGCACCAACTGCTACGAAGGCAAAAACGTCTGGGATGTCATCCGTGAACAGGGCATCAAGGTCGATATTGCGCTGCCTTGCGCGACCCAGAATGAAATCAACGGCAAAAACGCCGCCGCGCTCGTGAAAAACGGCTGCTACTGCGTGGCCGAAGGCGCCAACATGCCCTCGACGCCCGAAGCGATCAAGATTTACCAGGAAAACAAAATCCTCTACGGTCCCGGCAAGGCGGCCAACGCCGGCGGCGTGGCGACCTCGGGCCTTGAAATGAGCCAGAACAGCTTAAGGCTTTCCTGGACACGCGAAGAAGTGGACAGCCGCTTGCTGCTCATCATGAAGAGCATCCACAAGGCCTGCTTCGACACGGCCGAAGCTTACGGCAAGAAGGGCGACTATGTCACCGGCGCGAACATCGCGGGCTTCACCAAAGTCGCCAAGGCCATGCTGGCCTACGGCGTGGTGTAAGAAACAGGCGCAAGGAAAAAGGCCAAAGGATCAAGGCGTCGGAAACGATGACGCTTATTTCCGACGACAAAGAAGCGGTCAGCCCGGCGTTGAGCCGGGTCTTCGGTCCCTGCGGCGCGCGACGGCTCGCGCGCCGCAGGGCCTCCTCTTAGAATAGAAAAGCCCGGACGGTGACAATCCCGCCCGGGCTTTTCTATTCGCGCCTGACGCCTGACGCCTGACTCCTGACGTTCCTACTTTCCGAAAAAGCAGATCATCTCCTGCGTCACAATATTCGACAAAAGCCTCAGGTCCTTGGCGCGGACGTCGCAGACGCGCAGAACCCCGGCGAAGCGCGTGTCTTCCGGCATCAGATCGCCCAGGATGTTGGGCTGCTTCTTAAGCCAGGATGAATTGAAAATCACGCCGTCGTTCTCGGGATAGATGGCCATATAGAAAATATCCATTTCCACCATATCCTGGAAAAAGTGCGTGCCGAAAGACAAATCGGGAATAAGCGAGCCGTCCTGATAGGCGATTTCTCCGATGGCGGTGATGTTGTTGATTTCCGAAAAGGTCACGGGAACACCCATGGCCGGAGTGGTGGTGCCCCAGCGCCCCGGCCCCAGAAGAATGGTCGGCATCGCTTCACGCCGTCCGATCTGACGGTTTAATTTTCCGACCAGGCGGGCAAGCTCATATTTCTGCGACAGATCGAGCTTCGTGTAGCCCTGCGGATCGACGTAGATAATCCGTGAAATGGCCTGGTAGACGCTGCCGCCCATGAAATTGGCTTCCTGCTTGAGAAGGATCTTCGTCTTGGGAAGTTTTTCCGGCAGTTCGACGCGGCTGTAATGTCCTTTGGTCTGGAAAGGCCGGCACTGCAGCAGATTGATGCGGGCTTTCCCCTGCATGTCGAAATTGACGGTGAATTCGATGTCCACCGGATAGCGGTAGATCGATTCCAGTGTTTTGAGCAGACGCGACATATTCTGCGCAAACGGCGTGGACGACAAAAGCTCGTCAAACGTGATGATCCATGTGTCGCGGACCTCGCGTCCGCTGGCGCGCAGATATTCGGCCGCCGCGTCGTCGCGCGAGACGATCAGTTCCAGATGCTCTTCCATGTCGTAGGTCAGCAGCGCATCAGCGGAAAGCGATTGAAAATCGTTGTCGCGCAGGTTGAGCAAATCAACCTCCCGCTGCGAAAAGCGCCGGACGTCTTCCTGGCGTGCGTAGGGTTTGGTCAAAGGCGCGTCGAGCGCGACGATACGGGGATAGTCGTTTTCCACTCGGTTGACCGCACGTGTGCCCAGACCGAAAACGATCCGCAGCATGCCGGCTTTCGGGTCCATCCCCTTTTGCCAGACGAAGGTGTTGTACGACAGCCCCACACCGGCCAGATCCGGAAAGAAATAGGCGCTGCGGTGCGAGCCGGATACGCGCTGGACCAAAAGCGCCATCTGTTCATCCTGCTGAGCCATGCCGCGCTGCAGGCGGTAGGTGAGCGCGTCCTCATTCATGGTCGAGGCGAAAATTTTGCGCACCGCGTCTTCGAAGTTTCGATAGCGTTCTTCGGGCGTGCCCTGGTTGACGCAGAAATAGCTTTCATACTTCCCGGCAAAGGCGTTGCCGAAGGCGTCTTCCAGAAGTGAACTGGAGCGCACGATGATCGGCGCCTGGCCGTAATACTCCAGCATTAACTGAAACTGTTCCTTGACTTCGTCGGGGAAAACGCCGTGAAGCATTTTGTGCTTAAGTTCGCGGGCGACTTCAAAGTAGCCTTCCTCGGTTTTCTGCGCCATGAGCAGTTTCCACCAGCCGTTTTGCACCATGTACGAGTAAAAAATATCCGAGCCGATATAAAACGAATCGTGTATTTCCAGCTCGGCGTTCCAGTCGAAGGTCGGATCCTTGTGCAGAATGTTTCGCGCCAGCAGCATGCCGACGGACTTGCCTCCGATGAATCCCGTGCCGATTAAGCGCTTTTTGATTTCGAGCAAATCCTCCAAAGCGAAGTATTCCTTAACCAGCGCCAGCATGCGTGTTTCACGGCCGATCATGACCCTGGAGAGCGTCTCCACCATGTCCTGCTTTTGCTCCACGGCTTCCGGATCGTCCAGAATGCGGGCGGCCGAAAGAAAGATGCGGTCCCAATAGTCGAGATTGCGCACGCCGCTCGTGGCGTTTTTATCCGTGAGAAAAGACAGGATGTTGGCCGCGTCCGCGCTGTTTAGAATCGGCACGAACTTATCGCCTTCCAGAATGTGCGGCAAAAACATAGTCGGCGTATAGCGTTTCCAGGCTTTAAGCGGATGCACGCAAATCCGGCCGTTTTGGTTGTACACGTCGAGCAGCACCTGGGTGGTTTCGCGGATGCGCGCCACGGTTTTAAACGAATGGCGGCTGCGCAAAAGCGCGAAGTAGGCCACGGTGTTGAGCTCGAACAGGTACGGGCAGGTGATGACGAAAAAGTTGCCGATCATCAAATCCGTGGCCCAGGCCAGAAGCAGATCCGACAGAGAATCAAAAACGTAGAATACGTCTCGGCCTTCGTCACGGATGATGTTGTGCACTTCCGTGGAGAACGATTCAAATCCGCGATTGGCATTTAAAACGCAGACCCGGCTGACGTCGGTTTCCGACAGTAGCGCCGCGTGATTGGCAAAACGCATATAGACCACGCGCTGGTTGCGGCCCATCGCCGCCTTGACGTAGGGATCGACAAACCGCTTGTAGTCGGCGATATCGTCGACCTGTAAAACCACATTGTCGCCCATTTGCAGCGAATTGAGAATTTCATCCAAACCGATCATGCCGGTGGTGACGCGGGCGTAAGGTGCCATAAAAAATTATCCTTTCAGTTTGTTTATCATCGGTTGACCCGTTTCTGTCGTATGGTCCAGGCTCGAGACCCGCACGGGCGGAACAAAAATGTTCGTCTCAATTCGCAAATATCGCACAGCCTTGTTTGGGGGTGCACGGTTGAGAAACTTATAAATGCATTATAAAATTCAATGCTTTCACAATCTGCCGCCCTTCGGAAGGGACGCCTGGTCGCTGGAAATTTATCTGCAGCGGCCTACCGGTTCATAAAAGTTACAATATTTGTGCCATATATTTTATCTGGGCTCGATCATTTTAACGCAACAGACCTCTCCTGCGCGTTGCCTTTTGTCTTGACATCACGGCGGGGCGACTTTAAAGTTTGGACAGATTCCGAAACCAGCCATTCTCATTGCGAAAAGAAGGCTTCATGCGCGTTTCCGACCTTTTGAAAAAAATGGAAGAACGCCGAATCATTCCGGCGTCGCAGGCCGCGCTGCTTTTGGATTTGCATGAAAAGCGCGTTGTTGGGGTTCATCAGGAGCTTCGCGTTCTGCTTTATGCGGGTCTTTTGCTTGTCCTCGCCGGGGCGGGTTGGACGGTCAAAACCCATTTCGCCTCTCTGGGAGATCTGGCCGTTATTTCGGCTTTGTCATTGTGCGCCGCCGCCGCTTTCTTTTATTGCGTCCGAAAAGGCCCCGCCTTTGATCGCGGCCGGGTCGCCACTCCCACGATGGCGTTTGACTATATCCTTTTTTTCGGCTGTGCTTTTTTCGCTATGGACCTTGCCTATCTCGAAACCCGCTTCGGCATGCTGGGGTCGGGCTGGATGCACTACCTGCTTTTATCAACGCTGCTTTTCGGGGCTTTAGCCTACCGTTACGACAACCGGCTGGTTTTATCGATGGCGCTCTCTTCGTTTGCCGCCTGGTTCGGCTTTACTCTGTCGGATGTCTCCGTCTTCCGGTTTGACGCCTACTGGCGTATCTACGCCATCACCTACGCCGCTTTCGTGTTCGCGGCGGGCCTCGTGTCGCACCGCCTGGACGTCAAAAAGCATTTTTTCGACATCTGGCTTAACTTCGCCATCCATTTTCTTTGTCTGGCTTTGCTTGCGGGGGTTTTTGAATACAAAATCCTGTCGCTGTATTTCCCCCTGCTTGCCGCCGCGTGCGTTCTGATTGCCATATACGCTTTGCGCTCGCGGCGATTTTTCTACATGCTTTTTGCGATTGGTTACGGCTATATCGGTTTGAGTTTCGTCCTCGTCGATTGGATTGAGCGGGAGGTGGTTCTTATTTTCACCTATTTCGTGGTGTCGTCTCTGACCGTGGTCTGGGCCGTCTTCAAATTATCGCGCCGCTTTAAGGAGATGCCGTGACCCTCTATTCGCCTCAAGACGAAGAAACCCTGTTTGCGCATCGTCAGGCCCGAAGCTGGCGAAGCTCCGGCCTTATTTCCGGGGCGCAGTTTGCCGCGATGGAAGGCGAGCTTGTAAGCGGACTGCGCTCCACCCATCTGATTTTCCGCATCCTGTTTTTCGTCTTCACGTTTCTGGGCGCGGGAGCGGCCGTTGGTTTATGCGCGTGGCTTTTTCGCGACGCAAGCGAGATAATCGTCGCGTTTTTGCTCGTCTTATGCGGTGCGGTTTGTTACGGGGCGGCGGAAGGGCTTGTTCAAAAAAAGAACCTCTACCGGCACGGCATTGAAGAAGCCCTCGCGCTTTGCGCGGTGGGTTTTTGCTGCGCAGGCGGCGCCTGGCTTCTTTCGGAAGCGGGTATGGGTCATACCGGCATTTCCCGCTTCGCGGCGCTTTCGGCTTCCGCCGGAGCTTTCTGGATTTATCTGCGCTTCGGCTACCTCTGGGCGGCGGGCCTTGCCGCCTTCGCCCTGTGCTGGCTTCCTTTTACTTTTTCATTATCGTTTGTCACCGAGCGGTGTATCCTGGCCGCGCTGCTTACCTGCCTGTGGGGTGCAGCCTTCTTAGGCGGCAGACAAAGCGCCTTTGATGTCCTGCGGGATCGAAACGCGACACTGCAAACTGCTTTGCTTGCCGCCTTGTACCTGACCGTTAATCTGCATCTGCTCGGGTTGATCGATCTTCTTGTTGAAGAAGCGGGTATCCGGCATGCGTCTCCATCCGTCTATCCGCCGTGGTTTTACTGGACATCCTATGCGATCACCTGGGCAATGTCCGTCGCCGTTTTTCTTTACGGCATGAAAAGCCGCAAGCGGTTGATCCGAATTGCCGGCGCGGGAATGATCGCCGCAACGCTGGCCACCAACAAAAGCTATCTGGAGATTTCCCGCTATAGCTGGGATCCGGCGATTCTGGGCCTTGCGCTGGTGGCCGTGTTTTTCTTCTTGAGCCGCTGGCTTGACGCCGGCCCCGACCGGAAACGGTTCGGCTACACGGCGCAAGATATTCTGAAAACGCCGGAGGAGGGCATCCGCCTGACCGATGTCGCTTCGGCGCTCGTGCCCGGCGCGATTGAAGCCGTCCGGCCCGAAGCGCCCGCCGGACCGGATTATTTCAAAGGCGGCGCGTCAGGCGGAGGGGGCGCCGGTAGAGAGTATTAAGCGGTCCTTGACCGAGGCCTTGACATAACGAATCGGGCGCCGCCGTGCAGGGCGTCTTGCAAAAGACCGTAAACGGCGGCCCCGCTTTCAACTCAGA
>CAYUDM010000003.1:121149-126948 GCA_964443625.1 uncultured Smithella sp.
TTAATCTACATGTATCAATCCATGAATTCGTGAGGAGGTTAAATTCTTTCGGATACATGGTTTTCGCCCAACTGAAAAACCTTCTGCTGGAATCAAGAATCTTCTTTTGAGTGCAAGCTGCCAAATTATTCTGATTCTCTTTTTTGGTTGACCGTCAAAACAGTCCGGATGATTTTCATCCTGGCATTCACAACCCTTTTTCCGGCGCAGGGTTTCGCGGGGTTCGAGATCGGGCCTGTAACCATCGGAGGCGCCGTCCGCGTTAATTACATTTACGGCGACTATACGGGCAACGCCTCGGGCGCGCCGCAGCGGGGCAAAAACGGCGGCAACTTCGAGTTCGACATCTTCCGCGTCAACCTGGATTTTTCGCATCAAAACTGGCTGGGCAAAGTCGAATACCGTTTCTACGACGGCTACCATTTCCTGCACACCGGCTGGGCGGGCTACGAATCGCCGAAAATCGGACGAATCGAAGCCGGTCTCAACCGCGTGCCGTTCGGCGTGGGGCCCTACGGGCCGTCCAACAACTTTTTTTTCGATCAGCATTATTACATGGGTTTATCCGACCACATGAAGCTAGGCGTCAAATACACGCGGACGATCGACAACCTGACACTGGATGCCGCCTACTACGTGCGAGACATGTTCAACGGCAGCGGAGACACATTCAAAAGCGCGCGGTATTCCTTCGCGGTGGTTCCCGAGACCGTTGCCGACATTCCGGGCGTGTATGAAGAGACGCACCAGGTCAATCTGCGTTTGATTTATGCCTTCAAGCCGATTTTGAGCGACGTGGGCGTTTCCGCCCAGTGGTCGTATCTGGACGCCAAAGACGCGCGCGCCGACAGTTCCGATGCCTGGGCGCTTTGTGTCCATTCCAAAACCGTCTGGAAAAACTTTACGTTGATGCTCCAACTGAGCGCTTTTGACTATGATGTCAAATACCGCGCCGGCTGGGCGGGAATCCCGCCGACAAACGACCTGATCGTCCGGGGGGCGTATGATTTCGCCTGGCCCGCGGCAAGCAAAGGCATGATTCCGGCGGCGGCGTTGTCCTACATCTGGAAAGAGCCGATTCAATGGATCGATTCGATCACCTTTTACAACGACTACAGTATCCTTCTGAAAGACGGATCGATTGCCGGCAGAGATTTTCACAACAGCGCGCTCAACGTGACCGGCATGGCGATCGCCCGCGGCGGGTGGTACATCTATGTGGACTATGCGCTGTCCAACGGAAATTTCTTTGTCGGCGACCGAGGCGACAATTACAGCTTCGGCCCGGGCAATTCCTTTGCCAATGCGTCCGTGGGCGACCTGGGCGTCAACGGCAACAACAAGTGGAACGGCCGCTTCAACATTAATTTCGGGTATTATTTTTAGCGTCCTGTAAAAAACAGCCGGTCAACGAACCTTTTTCGGATCAGGGAGGAAAGCGATGAGTCAGGAAAAAAACAATTCCGAAAAGAAACCCCGGGTACAGATTAATCCGCCGGTCTTTTTCGGCGCGGCGGGGCTGATCATTGCGTTTGTCGTTTTCACCATTTTCGCCCCTGCGCGGGCGGGCGCCATCTTCGGCAGCGTACAAAACTGGATCGTGCATTCCGCCGGCTGGTTTTATGTTCTGGCCGTGGCCACCTTCCTGATCTTCGTCGTGATTCTGGCCATCTCCGATTTCGGCCGCATCAAACTCGGGCCCGACCACAGTGAGCCGGACTACAGCTACGGCTCGTGGTTTGCCATGTTGTTTTCGGCGGGGATGGGCATCGGGTTGATGTTTTTCGGTGTGGCCGAGCCGGTGATGCATTACATAAAGCCCCCCGTGGGCGACCCCGCCACCGTGCAGGCGGCCCGCGAGGCGATGAAAATCACCTTCTTCCACTGGGGTGTCCATGCCTGGGGCATCTACGCGGTGGTCGCCATTTCACTGGCCTATTTCGCCTATCGGCATGGTCTGCCGTTGACGATAAGATCCGCCTTTTATCCGCTGATCGGCGAGCGCATCCACGGCCCGGTCGGTCATGCCGTGGACATCTTCGCGATTCTGGGCACCATGTTCGGCGTGGCGACCTCGCTGGGTTTCGGGGCCATGCAGGTCAACGCCGGCATCACCTATCTGACCGGCGCGCCGAATTCCGTTTACGTGCAGATCCTCTTGATCGCCGTCATCACCTGTTTTGCCACGATCTCCGTCGTATTGGGCCTCGACGGCGGCATTCGCAGGCTATCCCAGTTGAACATGATTCTTGCCGCGGGGCTGTTGATTTTTGTGCTGATTGTCGGTCCCACCGTGTATCTGTTGCAGACGCTGACCCAGAACATCGGCGCGTACGTGTCGGACCTCGTCAACAAAACCTTCAATCTGTATGCCTATCAGCCCACCGGCTGGATCGGCGGATGGACGCTGTTTTACTGGGGCTGGTGGATTGCCTGGGCGCCTTTTGTCGGCATGTTCATTGCGCGGGTGTCGCGGGGGCGAACCATCCGGGAATTTGTCACCGGCGTTTTATTGCTGCCTGCCGGCTTTACGTTCATGTGGATGACTTTTTTCGGCAACACCGCGCTGCACATGATCATGGTTCAGGGCTTCACCGACCTGGGAAACGCCGTGGCGGCCGACACCACGATGGCCTTGTTCAATTTCTTTGAACATCTGCCTTTGTCCTCCGTCCTTTCGGTTCTGGCGACCATTCTGGTGGTGACCTTTTTTGTGACCTCTTCGGATTCCGGATCGCTGGTGATCGACATGCTGGCCTCCGGCGGCGAAGACGACCCGCCGGTCTGGCAGCGGATTTTCTGGGCTGTAAGCGAAGGGCTGGTTGCCGTGGCGCTGCTTTTGGCGGGCGGCCTGGGGGCGCTTCAGACCGCGGCCATTGCCAGCGCGCTGCCCTTTACGATCATCATGCTGCTGATGTGCTGGGGGCTGGTGCGCGCCTTGCGCGTGGACGTGGCCAAGCGTGTTTCCCGCCGCAGCGCCGTGCTGATGCCGCAAACCGCCGGAAAGCCGGTTTCGTGGCAGAGGCGGCTGCAGAGCATTTTGCGCCATCCCGTCAAGTCGGAAGTGCTGGATTTCATCAGCACCACGGTCCGCGCCGCGCTTGATGAAGTCGCTGAAGAATTCCGCCGCAAGCAAATGGAGGTGGAAGTCAAACCCGGCGAAGACGGCCGGGTGTGGCTTGAAGTGCTTCACGGCGAAGAGCACAACTTCTATTACAGCGTGCGGCCGCGCACCTATACGCCGCCAGCGTTTGCGATGCGAGACACCAAAACCCGGCGTGGCGAGGCGCTGAAGTTCTATCGGGCTGAAGTCTATTTGAGCGAAGGCGGCCAGGACTACGACCTGATGGGCTGGACGAAAGAGCAAATCATCACCGACGTCATCGATCATTATGAACGGCACATGCACTTCCTGCACATTATGCGCTGAAATCCGGACGGGTTCGAAAAAGGGGCGGCAGCAAATGAGCGCCCCTTTTTTCTTGCATTGTCCTGATGACGTCGTATGATGACGGGCGTCATTCAATATAGACTTCCCAACTGGAGCCTCATCATGAAAAAGCAGACGTCCCGCCGGATCGCAAAGACCTTCGACCGCATTCTGAACGCATCGGCCTTTCAGGCGCTGACCATCGGCATTCCCTTTTGCGCCTTTAAGCTGCTCTTCGGCCTCTTGGCGCTTCGGGTTGCCGGCGGCGCAGGCCCGCTTTTTGTTTTCGCGTGGCTCATTCTTGCCTGGGCGACGGTCGATCTTGCCATGAATCTGACTCGAATCGGCTATTCACTGGCTGCGCGGCCCGCGCCTCTCGAATATTGCACGCTCGCGCAGGCGGGCCGCCTGGTTGAGCAGCCGCGGCTGTTTCTGGCCATCGACACACTGATTTCGTTCAGTATCATCTGCTTTGTGCTGTGGTCGGGCTGGATTACGCTGCTTGACCGCGGGGAATCTTACCTCTGGTATGCGGCCACCACGATGAACCTGATTAGCGTCTCACTCGTCAATATCTGGGTTGAGCTGCGGCGGGAAAGAAAAGGTGAAGGATAAGGGTAGAAACGGTCATGGTTTAGGTTTCAGTGGATTCGGTGTCAGGGAAATGAAAAGCCGCAGTGACGGGAAAATATGTTTCAAGACCGCACCGCTGCTTTTGAACATCTGCGAAGGCCTAGAAGTTGTTTAGGCAGGCTGCGGCTGAATTTTCCGGAATTCCATAAAAAAAGAAATTGGGGCTGATTCCGTAGGAAAGCGCAAAGCAACAAAGCAAATGTCCATAGTAAAGATGCGATTTCGATTGCCGATCGGGGCGTTAAGCCGGATCAGGATGCACAACCGGAGCCCATGCGGCATCATTTACAATCTGTAAATCATTTTGACAAATTGTATAAACAGGCGTAGGGTGTTCAACATGATTCAACGACATGCGAAAAAAACAATCACATCCCTTCTGCGGGGGTTTCCCATTGTTACCGTAACGGGGCCGCGTCAGTCCGGCAAAACAACGCTGGCCAGGGCTGTCTTTAAAAACAAACCGTATGCTTCGCTGGAAGAGCCTGATGTCCGTCAAGCCGCCATAGATGATCCACGATCATTTCTGGCGCGCTTCCCCAACGGTGCGGTGCTGGATGAAGTGCAGCGCGCTCCGGAAATTCTTTCCTATCTGCAAACACGGGTCGATAAAGACGGCCGCATGGGGCTTTATATTCTGACAGGCTCACAGCAGTTCGGGCTGATGTCCGGTATTACGCAGTCGCTTGCCGGGCGCACCGCTTTTCTGGAACTGCTGCCGTTTGCTCTGCCGGAATTAGCCGCCGCCGATCAATTGCCCGCGTCGATCAATGACATGCTGCTGACGGGATGCTATCCGCCCATATACGACCGGGAACTTACACCGGCATTGTGGTACGGTGCGTATGTGACTGCATACGTAGAGCGCGATGTCCGGCAAATGCTGAAGGTTCAGGAACTGGAAACCTTCCAGCGCTTCGTGCGGCTGTGCGCCGGTCGCACCGGTCAGTTGCTTAATCTGTCCTCCCTGGCTACGGAATGCGGAATCACGCATAATACGGTCAAGGCGTGGATATCCGTTCTGGAGGCCAGTTATCTTGTATTCCTGCTTCGGCCGCATACGGTGAGTTTCAATAAACGTCTCGTAAAAATGCCCAAGCTTTATTTCTATGATGCAGGCCTTGCCGCCTGGCTTTTGGGAATACGGACTTCCGAGCAAATGGAAACACATCCGCTGCGGGGAAACCTTTTTGAAACCTTTATCGTTGCGGAACTGATCAAGTCGCGCATGAACCGTGGTGAAAAACCCGCATTGTATTTCTGGCGCGACAACATCGGCAACGAAGTTGATCTGATTGTCGAGCAGGGGACAAAGCTCATGCCCATCGAAATCAAATCCGGCCAAACCCTGACGCGTGAATCGTTTGCGGGATTGGAAAAATGGAATGCGCTGGCCGCAGATATGGCCGCCAGTCCCGCACTGATCTATGGCGGGGATGAATCCTACCGGCAAAAAGGGATAAGCGTGGTCGGTTGGAAGCAATGCGGGCAGTTGTTAAAGTAGTTCGGCCTGAACAGGCTGACGCGTTTAAAAAAAGCGGGCATGATAAAAGTGATCCGCGAAGGCAGCGGCAGACGTCCGCAGATTCTCGCGGGGCTTAAGCTTTTGAACATCTGCGAAGGCCCAGAGGTTGTTTAGATGCGCGACGGTTGAATTCGCCGGAACGACATAAAACGGGCACGATCCCGGAGGAAAGCGGAAAGGGACCAGACAAATGTCCATACTAAAGATGCGA
>CAYUDM010000004.1:0-112499 GCA_964443625.1 uncultured Smithella sp.
ATCCCATGACTAATACCAGATCTGGATCATCTTCCGCATACTCTTCAAATTCTTTGATAAAGCTATCAAATACATTATGCGGTTGAAAATCATACTCAATATCAAGCATGATTTCTAAGAACCCAAAGGATTGATCCAAATCATCAGGCTTTCCAATATGCTTATGAAAATAATCACAAAATAAATCAGTAAAGCGATCTCCGTAGAGGTGTGCATCAACGACACCACGCTCTTCATAATCTGCTGCGATCAGGGTGTTCACATAATATAAAAATCCATCTCGATCTGTATCTTCTGATTCCGTATAACAGAAAAGGTATAAATCCATATAAATATCTTAATCTTCAAACTGATTAAAGTCAAATATATGACTCTGGTTTTCTTAGGTCATATGACATAACCGCCATTATGCAGCACCTCAGCTGATACTTATGCATATAAAAAATGCCCCGTTTCCGGGGCATTTTCATCATGGC
Source organism: uncultured Smithella sp. (assembly GCA_964443625.1). GTDB lineage: Bacteria > Desulfobacterota > Syntrophia > Syntrophales > Smithellaceae > UBA8904. The sequence continues at coordinate 477 of CAYUDM010000004.1, forward strand.
TGTTTGCAATGATTACAGCGGCTGAACATTGGCCGCACTCGGACCTTTGTTGCCCTGCTCGATGTCGAACCGGATTCTCTGCCCTTCATAGAGCGTCTTGAATCCCGTTCCGCTGATGGCGCTATAATGCACGAACACATCTCCGCCTTCGTCGTTTTCGATAAACCCAAAACCCTTCTTCTCGTTAAACCATTTTACTTTTCCCTCTGCCAAAGCTATAAGTCCCCCTTTCAAAATTTTGTTTCTTCCGGATCATCCCGTCAGAAACGAAAAAAACCGCCCAGATTCCTGATGAAGATTTCAGAAATCGCTAGCGGTTATTTTTACTCTATCAATAAATTGCTGCACGCTACGTATAACCCAACTCAACGACAAATAGTCTCTTGCGTCATGAGACTGCAATACTTTCATATTAGTGGGAAACATATCACCATTTTTTTTAAAATCAAGCTTTTTTTGTCTATTTTTGCAAATAATATTTCAGCAGTATTTTTTCTAGATCCGGTTCGTTTCCGGAATAAAAGTGATCGGCGCCTGACACCAAAGCAAACGTTGCAGACAGATTCCGGGCTTCTTTCATCAATGCCTCCATATTGCAAAAAGCATCTTCATCTCCGCAAATGATCAATCCGATTTCATGGGCGAATCCTCTCCACTCAAAAGGGAAATACCGATCCGGCGGTGATACCATGATCACGCGATGGATATCCTCCCGCTTTGATTTCAGCCAGTTGTGGCAGACCCAGGCTCCAAATGAATATCCGGCAATCACGATTTTTTTCGCTCCTCTTTGTGTCACATAATCACACGCGGCGGAAATATCATCCTGCTCCGCGCGTCCCTCGTCATAGTTTCCTGCGCTTTGTCCCACACCTCGAAAATTGAATCTAAGCGTGGAGAAACCCTTTGTCGCAAATACGTTTTGGATGGCTTCCACCACGTTATTGAACATGGACCCGCCCATCTGTGGATGCGGATGGCAAATCACAACCGCTTCATTGAGGCTCCCGTGACGATACAACCCTTCCAGCGTCAGGGCTCCATTTTTAAATAAGACCTTTTTTTCGTCGGTATCCATTTTTTCAAATTTCTCCCGTTCGATGGCAGGCGCACTTCCGTCTTTCAGAAACGTCGACCAGGGGCGGCGGAGTGTCTTTGCAAATCTGAATTCGATAGGCGCACCGATTTTTAAACCGGCATCCGATGCCGTCATGTTCGGAGACTTCTCCGCGGATAATCTTTTCACTTTTCGCGCCGACCTCCAGGCAAGACGGCATTGCCGCCAGAAGCATTCTTGTGTAGGGGTGTAACGGACGCTCAAAGAGATCTTTCCGATCGGCAACTTCCAGAATATTTCCAAGATACATCACCGCGATGCGGTCCGACATGTGATGAATAACGTTCAAATCGTGCGAGACGAAAAGATAAGTGAGCCCGAAGTCCTGTTTCAGATCTGAAAGCAGATTGAGAATCTGCGCCTGGACGGACGCATCTAACGCGGAGACGGGTTCATCCGCGATGACAAGTTCGGGCTGCAACACCAGTGCCCTGGCAATGCCGATGCGTTGACGCTGCCCGCCGCTGAACTCGTGCGGATAACGACGCCCCTGCTCCGGCGTTAACCCGACCTTCTGTAGAACGCCTTCGGCTGTTTCCCTGTTTTTTGCATTCCGGCCGTTGTGAATGGAAAGCGGCTCTAAGATGCAGGCCAGGGCTGACTTGCGCGGGTTGAGCGATGAATAGGGATCCTGAAAAATCATCTGAACTTTTCGTCGGTAAGCCCTGAGCGCTTCGCCCCGGTATCCGGTAATATCCGCGCCTTGAAAAAGGATTTCTCCTGCGTCTTTTGTCTCCAGTCGCATCAAAAGCCTGGCAAGCGTTGATTTACCGCAACCTGATTCTCCCACCAGACCTAATGTTTCTCCGCGGAAAACCTCTAAATCGACACGGTCCACGGCACGGACGACTCTTTTTTGTCCGCTCCACATTCCGGCGCCCAGTGTGTATCTCTTTTCCAGTTTTCTCGTCGCGACTAAAGCATCCGTCATGGCACTTCCCGGTCAATTCTTGTTATAGAGTAAACAGGCGACAAAATGATCATCGTTCATTTCGATCAGATCCGGCTCGTGTAACTTGCATTTGGGCATCACGGACGGGCAGCGGTCCGAAAAACGGCACCCCGAAGGCAAATTGTATAAGCTCGGCACTGTGCCGGCGATGGTTTTCAGACGGCTCGACCTTGACCCGACTTTTGCACAGGCGGCCGGTCGCGAGTCGATCAGTCCTTTTGTGTAGGGATGCAGCGGGGCATCAAACAGATCAACGGCTTTTGCCTGCTCGACAATTCTGCCCGCGTACATTACCGCCACGGTCGTCGCGACCTTCGCAACCACGCCCAGATCATGCGTGATGAGCATAACCGCCATATTATTTTTCTTTTGCAGTTCGGCTATCAGATCAAGGATCTGAGCCTGAATGGTCACATCGAGCGCCGTGGTCGGCTCATCCGCCAATAACAGCTTCGGTCGGCAGGACACGGCCATCGCAATCATCACACGCTGACGCATGCCGCCGCTCAATTGATGAGGATAGTCCCTGACGCGTCGGGCCGGATCGGAAATGCCGGCCTGAGAAAGCAGTTCGACACTTTCGGATAGAGCGTCTTTTTCTGATAATCCCCGATGGAGACGCACCGCTTCCGCGATTTGATCACCCACACGCAAAACAGGATTGAGCGACGTCATCGGCTCTTGAAAAATCATACCGATGTCTCCCCCGCGCTTTTGCCGCATCTCTTCTTCCGTCAGCGACAGCAAATCCTGTCCCTGAAAAATAACACGCCCGCTATCGATTCGGCCGTTTGGCGGAATCAGCCGCATCACCGACAGGGCCAGCATGGTCTTGCCGCAGCCCGACTCTCCGACAATGCCCAGGGTTTCTCCTTCGTCCACCGATACGGAAACGCAATCGACAGCACGAAGGACGCCGCGGCCGGTTGAAAAAATCGTCTGCAGATTTTCAATCTTCAGCAAGGAAGGCATGCGTTATTTTCCGGCACGTGTTTCGAGGAAGTCGACAAACAGACGCACACCGACGCCGGAGGCCCCTTTGGGAATATAGCCGTTGTCTTTGGTCGTCCACGCAGGGCCTGCAATATCCAGATGCGCCCAAGGGGCATCCCCGACAAACTTGCTTAAAAACGCGGCTGCCGTAATCGTTCCGGCGGGCCGTCCTCCCGTATTTTTATAATCGGCAATGTCGCTTTTAATCTTTTCATCGTAGAAATCCCACAACGGAAGCTCCCAGACTCTTTCGCCGGTCGCCTCCGAAGCGGCTTTCAGCTCGGTTTTAAGCGTGTCATCATTTCCCAGAAGAGCGCAGACATCTTCTCCCAGAGCGATGATGCACGCACCGGTCAGCGTGGCGATATCGACCATCGCGGCCGGTTTGAATTTTGCGCCGTACGCCAGCGCATCGGCCAAAATGAGTCGACCTTCCGCGTCGGTATTGAGAACTTCAATCGTCAGGCCCGAATAGGATTTTAAAATATCACCCGGTTTGTAGGCGCTGCCCCCCGGCATATTCTCCGTGGCCGGAACCAGTCCCACAACATTGACCGGTAATTTCAGGTCGGCAGCTGCCATGATGGCCCCAAAAACCGCCGCGCCGCCTGCCATGTCCGTTTTCATCTCATCCATTTTTTCGGCTGGTTTGAGAGATATTCCACCCGTGTCGAAGGTGAGTCCCTTTCCGACCAGAACAATCGGAGCTTCTTTCTTCTTTCCACCCTGATATTCCAAAATGATGAACCTCGCCTCTTCATAACTTCCGGAGGCGACCCCGAGAAGAGCGTTCATTCCCAGTTTTTTCATTTTTGGTTCATCCAGGACCCGGCAGGAAACATTTTTCCTCACAGCGAGCTTGCGCGCTTTTTCAGCCAGGACCGAAGGCGTCATGTCGTTTCCCGGTGTGGCCACAAGATCTCGCGCGAAGCAGACCGACCGGGAGATTATCTGAGCTTTTTTGACTTCCGCCTGCGCCTGGGAGAAGGCCTCCGGGGGGGCTACCAGCCGGAGTTTATCCAGGATCTTGATCTCTTTTCTCGCAAGTGTCTTATAGGGCGAGAATTGGTAAAGTCCCAAAATCGCGCCTTCGGTTGCCGCGGCGTAAAGACCTGAATTGCCGTCCGGCAGGGTCTTTGGGGCAAAAGTCAGCGCCGCCTCACGGACATTCAAATCGCGCAGATTTTGAAGCGCCTTGGCGATCGCCCTGCGAACTTTATCGACTGTGAGGTCTTTTTGTTTTCCCAGTCCCAACAGAGCGACCTTTTCGAAGGGGCAATCTGAGGGGGCGTAAATTATGGATACCTGCGCAAGTTTGGCTTCGAAATCTCCTTTCTTCAAAAGACGAGAAACCAATCCCGCCGTTTTCCGATCAATGGCGAGAGCCTCTTTAGAAAACTTTTTATCATCCTCGCAAAACGGAAGAATAACCGCCTGGGTTTTTGTGTCCGCAAGCGCTCCCTTCCCGATCTCAATATTCACATGGACCTCCTCATTGCATTGTTTATTAATCTTCGGCCGACTCACCGGCCCTGGATTAATCACAGATCAATAGGAAATGTCAATTATAACTCGGATGAGATTATTGAAAGGAAATCGCGTTGCGGCGCAGGGAATGGTAGATATCTTTTTGATTGCTCTTGAGGACGACTTTCAAATAATTGATATTTTTTTCGATGGATTCGGCATAGACATTCGCGTCGATATTCCAGCGTTCCCTGAAATGATGGCGCATGTAGCTGATCACGCCTCCGAATTCGTTTTCGAAGCGTTCGGAAATTCGCCGATGAAAACTCACCGTTTTGCGAAGCAGATCGATTTCGCTGTCGAAGCCGGGAACGGCGCCTTCCTCGAATTCATTGTAAAGCAACACCAGTTTCTCAAGATAAAGACGATCGGCCATCTGCCCTAAAAGATCGGCCGTGCCCAGCATTTTGCCCAAAAGCGCGATGATCGGCGTTGAAAACTCGGAATCCGGCACCATGGTATGGACACCCGTGCAGCTCAAGGTATCGTGAAAATCTTTCATGTGGTCCGCGAAGTAGGAGTCGCCTGCAAAATATTTCTGCACAAAAGCGATGCTGCGGCCAATGTGGCTCATCGTATATTTCGCGCCGGTTCCGCCGTAATCATAAATGGTCTGAATGTAGCCTGTGTCGTGCATGAGCGCACTGATAAGACCCAGGTTGATTTCCTTTTCCGAAAAGACTTCGCCGTCCACCGCCGCGCCGTGCATCAGCCGCGTCATTGCCAAAAGTGTTAAAACCGTATGGCGGAAATCGTGATAATACGTATTGCAGGCGCGATAACCGGGATAACGACCGGCAAAGAGGTTTTCGATGTCGGCAAGGACTTTATTGAAGCGATCTGCATTGAACCGGCTGTCAATGTGCCCGACGACACTCATCGTTTCATAAATGATGGAACGGTTGTCTCGGATATCGATTAATACTGGGATATTTGCACCATTCCTCATATACCTATATCCTGTTTTTCATTACTGACACGAATTTAGCACGCTTCTTTTAAAGTCACTACATATTATCTTTGTATTTATTAAATCGACTACTCACATCGGCTGCGGTCAGCGCTCGTTTATAATAAAAGACCTCGTCTATAGTACCTTGGAAATTTTGTCCGATAATCAGATCGTCTGTATTCCATACGATCGTTCCGGATAAATTTTCGGACGCTTTGAGTTGACCGTCCACATAAAAAGTGGCTGATGACCCGCTAACGGAAAGCACCAGATGATACCATTGATTCACTGAAGGACGCCTTTCTCCCCAGCATAAGCGGACAACAACATCGCTGGTTGTATAAACCTGTGCATTCCAGCCGCCGGATTCAGGAGAATTGTTATTGTTTTGATAAAGACCATGTCCTCGATTTCCCACAACACCTTTAAAAACCATCTGTGCCGTTTGATTACTATTTGAAGCTCTTACCCATGCCTCTATTGTAAACTGATTATCTTGATTCAATACGGAAGCATGATCAACAGTAATGCTGGCACTACCTCTAGACTGGATTGCCGACCCGTATATTCCAGAGTTATTTCGCTGAATTCCCGGACTCATTCTTCCATTGTTTTCTTCGATTCCGTTGACGAAACCAGAGCCATAGGCAACGTCTCCATCCCCTTCCTCGAAGGACCACCAGACCACTTCTCCGGTTTTCAGAGGAGGAATGGCATGAATCAAGACATGATGAAACTGCGGCGTTAATAATCCAATAACATCTCTGGTGCGAAGTCCCGTTTTACCGGTTAAATAATCATTGTCGACAAAGTTCATAATTTCCTGTCCGTCGATCTTGATGATATGACGATTGCCCTGGACGGTAATGGATATCTGATGGGATTTATTGTAGATATCTCGGAACTGGCTAGTCGTTCGGTATAACGTTTGAAAGGGAGCTTGATTGTGGTTTCCATTAACGATTTTTCGAACGTTGAAATCTATGCCTGAACCTGTTTGTCTGGGTGCATACTCAAAGCAGTATCCGTTGATGTTTGTAGTCCCCGTAACACGATAATATATCCCAAATCCTGGTTGTTGTAAAAGAAACATGGGCACCGTCGCATTTACCGAAATTCGATAATCGTTTCCTTCGCCGTGTTCAAAGATAAGACGACTATCCCCAGTACCAACGGTTAAATAACCATCCTGCACGCGCCATTGCCCCGAAAGCGTCGTAAATTGATTTTCGGGATCATCGCCATTGCCGAAAGAGAGCTCAAATTTGTTGACGTCGTCGGGACTGGAAACATTGATATTCAGATTACCGTCCCACGTGTAAGTGGTTAGCGTTTTTTGCGCGCCAAAGGATATCGCCGTCATTATTAATAATGAAAATATAATCAAAATAATTTTCTTCATCTTAATCATCTTACCCCCTACCTAATTGCCGAAATTGGCAGTTGATCGAAATCCTATATTTTTCCCGATATAAATGATTATTTCGCCGCCTGCAGAAAACGGATTGGGTTCCGGTGAACAAGATCCAAGATAAGCTAAATTCGTTAAGGCGACCTTTCCTTGCTCCGGTTCCGTGCGTCTATTGTATGAATAGATGATGGGATTGCTCCCATCGCATGATTCATCCAGAAATATTATGCCTCTTTCCGGTGGAAATATTTTAGACAATGCATTGCTCGACAACGTCAATACCAAATCATCACCAGAGATCACTGCCGAGGGAAATTGATATCCCAGAAATATCTCGCTTCCAGCTTGAATTGCATTGGCGTCAAGCGGAGGGTTCACGGTAAATGTGGCCCTTGTTCCGACATTCGGTGTGTAGTTTGAGTCTACATTCATGTCCGTAAAGTCGTATACCATACCATTTGTATTCATAAGCTTTCCTTCGACGTTATTTGGAAAGCTAATCGCGTTATCTGAATTTTGGTCATCGGGAGGAACGGCTCCCGGGTAATAGACTTGAAGGGGTGAACCCGGCGTACTCGCCGTTTGTGCATAAAACCAATATGGATAGACCTTCACTGTACAGGTCCCCTGATTGTCGGGCATGGTGAAGCTTTTATTGTTCAAGGCAACGAGCTTTGAATTCTTCAGATTGGAGGCAGCAGCTTTGTATTCACTGGCCGCAATCCGAATGCAGGATTCGCTGATGTAATAGGCCTTGGCGTCGTTCTGCGCTCTGGCCTGATTGAGCTCAGCGGTGGAGGTCAGCGTGTACATTCCGACGCCCAAAACCGCCAGAACAACCATGGCAATGATAACAAAGACCAGCGTGGAGCCTGATTCTTTTCGGATGAATATTCCTTTCACGTGCTTCCTTTCCACATTGAACTCCTTTAGTTCAAAGCCGGCACATTTTTTAAATCCGTCTGCCTGGGGTTTATCGTGGTTTGAAAATTCAGCGTTTCACCATTGCTTTGTCGTAAAGACAACTGAACGCGTATTTGAGTAAGCTCATTAAAATTCGTTGGTGTTCTCACCCACGCGCTTCCGTCGGCTTTAAAATATGAGAATAACGCTTGCGCCTCAGAGACGTTGTCGATGAGGATGCCGGATTCCTGAGTTACCCCATTCACAGATCGATACATGTCAATCTTATTGCCGCTGCGCTCAATGACATAAGTTTCGCCATCCAAAGAGGATTGATATGCGATCCTTGTTGTTGTCGCCGTTTGGATATTTTCGGCATACGTTAATTCTTTTTTTATCCGGGCCATGGCAACCTGGGCTTTTTGCGACAGTTGCGTCGCTTCGCCCGCAAAGAGGTAGCTTTCCACCCCTTTGATCAGTCCCATACTCAATCCAACGGCCAATATTCCCACAATCGCCAGAACAATGATGACTTCAATCAGTGTAAAGCCCGATGCGCTTTTTTTATATAATTTCTTCATGGAGTCGCCTATTGAGTAAAAATGGAAAAAACGGTCTGCTCGCCATCAGAGCAGGTAACCTGTAGATGGGGCATCGCGGTTGTATAATCCGCAAGGCTTTGGGTGATCGTACAGGTGCAATCTTCCGGGCAAGAGATCGTCGATAAGTTTAGCGTGCCTGCCGTCGCCTGCTGACGATACTGGGCTGTCACCGTTTCCATCTTTTGGATAAGCGCGTACTGTCTTTGGACTTGCCGGGCGGGAATGGCGCTTCCAGTAAAGGCTCTTCCGAAATAGGCCAAAAATGCCGTGGCGGCAATCGCCAGAATAACAATCGTCACGATGACTTCAATGAGTGTAAACCCAGTTTGCTTTTTCATGGCACATATCCTGTGAGGGGGTGGATCATAACGCTTTGAAGGTTTCCTCCACTTTTCGCACTGACTTGAATCGATAACGGGTGAGCCATCTTTGTCGTCGAATTCGGCGCGTGGGGAATACCGCGATTATCGAAATACACAGTAAAATTCTGATTAAACGTTATTTTTTTCGCGTCCAGGTCGATCTTCCGGTCGGCAGTCGCAAATTGTGCATCATCAGGCAAAAGCATGATATTGGTCGTCTCGGTGCCCCGATACATCCAGTATTGATTGGCCCCGCTGTCATAGGTAATTCCGGCTCCCTCATTGGCGTTCATGGCCACAGTCTGTGCGTATCGGATATGAGATTTCAGTGCGTCCGCTCCCGTGTAAACCTCCGCGTCAAACCGGGTCGCCCGATTGACGACCAAAACGGCCATAATGCCTAAAACGGCCAAAACGGTAATGACCTCAAGCAAAGTGAAGCCCTCGTTACTTCGTATGTTGAATTTCATCTCAGGTTTCCCCTGCGATATTTTTTTCCGGCAGTGAACGGATGGCGGCTAAAAGCAAAACTCCAAACACAAAAGCTGCTGCGGTCAGAGTGAAAATATAAACTACCGCGCCGGAAAAAGAAACGATGAATTCCAAAATAAGCGCATTTATAAAAAGAAACCCGATATGAATGAACATGGCGTGGTGAATATAGCGGATCAGGATTGGCTGCCGTAACATCAGGAAAGCGGATATTAAAATGAAAATTCCGCTTGCTAAAGCCAGCCAGGGTTGGATCTTCAACCAGGCTGGAATCTCAAAAGAGGATAGTATTCCGGAAAGGCCCAAAATCGTAACGCTTCCGGCGATGAAATAAAAGAACCCGACCGTCAGATAGATGAACGCGCACTGGCTGATCGTCGTAACGGGCTCTGTAAATGTCGCCTTTCCCGGACGGGTTATCCCCTTCTTTAAGAAATAATCGCTTCCTGGAACGTCAAGCGTTTTTTTGTCCGTTTTTGCTATTGCGGCAAGAATCCGGTCCGTCAGGTCCTCCGGCGCAGATACAGGGCGGGCATTTTTCATGAGTCGGATAATATGCAAATATTTTTCTTCCACGCAGACAATCCTTTATAGCCTATACAATCCGGAAACGCGGAAAGTCACATTTTTTTATGATTTCAGACATTTTTTTAACTTTTCCAGGCCTCGATAGGTGCGCATTTTTACGGCACTCACCGATTTTCCGGTAATTTTGGCGATTTCCTCAAAAGACAAGCCCTGGTAATAGCGCAGGACAATGACCTCTCTCAAATCTTCAGGAAGCCTCAGAAGGCACTTTTTAAGAAGATTCTCTTCGCTTGCAGCCGGCACGTTTTCAGGCGGTTGATGACCGGAGGCGCTTTTTCCCTTTCCTGTGAAGACGATTTCGTTTTCATGCCTGCGTCGTCTGGAGACGCTTTTCAGATGATTGCGGATCAGATTGATGCTGATGGAATAAAGCCACGTGAAAAAGCTTCGGTCTGTCTGAAATTTTGAAAGATGAACATACGCTCGAATGAAAGTTTCCTGCGTGAGATCTTCCGCTTCGGACAGATCGCCGGTCATTCGGCATGCCAGGTTGAAAATGGGTGTTTTGTATTTCAAAACGAGATTAGCATAAGCGTTTGAGTCGCCTTTTAAAACAATGTCAATGTTTTCTGCGTCCGTCTTTTGATTCATGGGCACATCCATCCGGTTTCCTTTAAACGCTCAAACACAAACAGCGATAGGCATGGAAAATAATAGTATTCACCCCGCTGAATATCAAGTAAATTCAAGCAAAAACGACAAATTTATTTTGGACAAATCACAAAATTCATAGTAGGTACCTAAACATTATTATTCTGACGTTAATCGATCGAACGGAATCTTTGAACAAGAGCCGAGGCTAAACCTATTAAAGAAAGACTTTCATAAGAAACCTTACCGCCCCCATGCTTATGACTTTTTTATGTAGAGGCATTTAGATGCTGACAAAGCAAAACGGTTTTACTCTTCCGGTTCAGTTTAACCGTCCTTTTAACCGCGATTTTATCTTCACCTGCATTGCGCTTTTAACAGCCTTGCTGATTATTTACTCAAACAGTTTTCAAGGGGACTGGCATTTCGACGATTTTGCCAATATCGTTGAAAATCCGCATGTTCAATTAAAGTCTTTTTCCAGCTCAGACCTCAATAAATGCATATCCGGAATTAAAAAAGACGGATTATCCAGACCTTTGTCGTATCTTAGTTTTGCCATGAACTATAGAATCAGCGGCATGGACGTTTTGAGTTTTCACCTGGTCAATTTCGCCATTCACTACCTTTCGTCCATTTTTTTGTTTCTATTGATCCTAAACACATTGAAATTGCCGCGCCTGAAAGATGAATTTGCCGGTATCGCCTATCCGGTTGCCCTTCTTTCTGTTTTTTTCTGGGCGCTCAATCCTGTGCATGTCACCTCCGTCAGTTATATTGTCCAACGGATGACTTCGATGGCCGGCATGTTTTACATTCTGTCGATGTATCTTTATCTCAAAGGCAGAACTTCTGAAAAAGCCGGCCAGGCAATTCTATTTTTTGTCGCCTGTTTTCTGTCTGCGATGGCCGCCTTTCTTTCAAAGGAAAATGCGATCCTTCTTCCTGCCAGTATTGCTTTGTATGATTTACTTTTCATTCAAACGGCGACCAAAACCAACATCAAACGACTCTTTAAAATTCTGATTCTTCCGGCCCTACTCGTTATTATAATCGGCTATCTGTATTCCGGCGGCTTTTCCAATGCCCTTTCCGGTTATCACATTAGGGACTTTTCTCTGACGGATAGGATTTTAACCCAACCGCGCGTCTTGATTTTCTATCTTTCGCTTTTGTTTTATCCGATCGGTTCCCGGCTGACATTGCTGTATGATATTGAAGTTTCCCGTTCTCTTTTGCAGCCCTGGACGACGATTCCCGCCATCCTTTTGATTGTCTTATCCATTGTCCTGGCTCTATTTTTGGCCAGAAAACGGCCGCTCATCTCGTTTTGCATTCTTTTTTACTTTTTAAATCACATTATCGAAAGCAGCATCCTGCCTCTGGAAATGATATACGAACACCGCAACTATATCCCTTCCATGTTTTTATTTGTTCCGATTGCCAATCTTGCTGTTTGGGTCATCGATTATTTCTCTTATAGAAGGGTCATTCAATTTCTCGTTTGCGCCTCTGTGGTCGTTCTTTTGGCGGGCCTTGGAGATGCCACCTACCGTCGCAACGACATCGTAAGCGATGATTTTAAACTTTGGTTTGACAATATCGAAAAATCTCCCGGATTGAGCAGACCTCATTCCAATCTTGGGGTTTATCTAACCAAACTCGGAGAAGACGACAAAGCCATTATTGAATATCAGAAAGCTCTTTCTTTGAACAATTTCGGCAGCTCTCAGGCTAGGAGCATTCATCTGCATAACATGGGAATTTATTATTATAAAAAACGGGACTATGACAAGGCGATGCCGTTTTTTGAAGAATCCAGGAAAAACTTGAGCCGTTATATCCCCAATTACCCTTATATCGCCAGATTGCTTTTGTTAAGCGGACAAACACAGCAAGCTAAATCCCTAATAAAAGATAAACTTGAAAAATATCCCTCTAATTTAGCGCTGATGGAAACCTACATTCTGCTTTTGATCAAGGGGGGGAATTTTAACGAAGCGGAAACCGCCTTGCGTGTTCTTTTGCAAAAAGACATCTCGCATGCTTTTGCTCGAGTGTGCCTGGCAGAAATCGAACGCCAAAACGGAAACGATAGCGCCGCTGCTTTCTTTTGGTCTTTATATCAGACCTCCATGCCGGAGGATCCTTATGCGGCTGTAGCACTCATCGAGATTTATTACCGCCTGAATGATAGAAGGTCTCTTGATGATCAGATCTCCAGGTTAATCTGCCTGGAAGGGCGGACCCCTTTGAAAACATTTCTGCGTGAACTATTTTTAGACAAACAGATTTTGATTTATGCGCCGGACGAGTCTGAAATTCTAAAAATTATTCAAAAAAGATTGGCAAAGATAGAATAGCTTTTTTTCTTTCCAGAAGACGTTGAACGGAAAAATTTATTGGCCTTTTCAGGGTGATGCACTGGGAGACACCCAGGTTCCAGTAACATTCGGGTCCAGCGCAACGCCTTTCACCGAACTGACCCGAATAAGCCCCGTATCGCTGAAAGAAACGGTGAAATCGGTGCCGACATTCGGATTATTGCCCACCATCTCAACAACGGATGCCACTTGCGGCGCTTTCCCGCTTTTCATGAATATCAGGGCATAAGATTTGTTTGCGCGGGACTTCACTTCGGCTAGCGCTGCTTGTGCCGCGCTGATTCTTGCCTGATCCTGCATGCCAATGTAGCGTGGAATAGCCACTGCAGCGAGAATTCCAAAAATCACGATCACGGCGATGAGTTCGATCAGCGTAAAGCCCTTTTCATTCATGAACACTTTTTCTCTTTTCATTTATTTTAGATTCTAAAAAAAGAGCGTGGAGCATTTCGTCGCGTCCACGCTCTTTTTTTCATAAAACATATTCTCCTGTTAAGGATTCGTCGGATAGATCCAAGTGCCTGTCACTGGCGAATCTAGCGTAACGTTCTTAACAGCCGATACGTTAATTCTTCCATTACCACCTGAGGCGGTAAAAGTCGCCGCGAAATCATCGCCTAAGTCTACCGGACTGCCTACGGATGCAATAACAGCGGCAGCCGTTGGCGCAGAACCAGTTCTGAGTAATTTTAATGCATAAAACTGATTGGCCCTGGACTGAACTTCCGCGATGGCTCCCTGAGCTGCATTGATTCTCGCTTCATTTTGCAAATCAATGTATCTCGGGACCGCGACAGCCGCCAGAATGCCCAAAATAACTAAAACAGCGATTATTTCAATTAACGTAAAGCCTTTTTGATTCCGAATCATAAAATCCCCTCCTTGATAGGTCGATTACACACTTAATTTTTCTTCAAATAATTCAAATTCTATGCCATTTGCGGATTTTTCACGGCACAGCCAGGTAAAAACATCTTACTTATTTAATTTCATTGGTTTTATTCTATTTACGATTTCCGACCTCCTTTCCGTTCAATTCCATCAACTCAGTAAATTCACCAGAAATTGAATAAGGCATCTACAATTATTGTAGATGTTTAATGCCTGCCACATCGATTTCATGCTTTTTAATTCGATGCCAAAGGCTCCTTTGGTTGATGCCAAGCATCGCAGCCGCTTTCACCTGAACGCCTCCGCTTTGTCGCAGTGCATCCAAAATGAGATCTTTTTCCATCAATTTTATTTTGTCGTCGAGCGATATGCTGCCATCCAAAATATTACCGGATACGACCGGATTGTTTTTTCTGACCGCTTCAGGCAAGTGATGGACTTCTATCAGTCCATCTTCACTCATGATCGACGCGCGTTCGATGATGTTTTTAAGCTCCCGGATATTTCCGGACCAGGAGTATCCGATAAGCACCTGGAGGGCCGAGGCGGAAAGCTTTACCGGCTTTTCAGAAGATTGCAGAAAATAACTGACCAAAAGTGAAATATCCTCGCGTCTTTCCCGAAGCGGCGGCATGTCGATCGAAAAGACGTTGAGACGAAAATAAAGATCCTCCCGGAACTTTCCTTCTCTAATCAATTGCTGCAGATTTTTGTTGGTGGCGGCGATAAAACGGACATCCACCCGGATGGGCTTTGTGCCGCCGACACGCTCGAATTCTTTTTCCTGAAGCGCTCTCAAAAGCTTGGCCTGGGTGGCCATCGGCATGTCACCAATTTCGTCTAAAAAGACGGTGCCCCCGTCGGCGATTTCGAATTTCCCTTTTTTCTGATGCGTTGCGCCGGTAAATGATCCCTTTTCATGTCCGAACAGTTCGCTCTCCAGCAAACCTTCGGGAATGGCCACGCAGTTGATCGCCACAAAAGGCTTCCCTTTTCTTTGGCTGTGTTCGTAAATGCTCGTCGCGATCATTTCTTTTCCAGTTCCGCTTTCTCCGGTAATTAAAACGGTGGAATCCGTCGGGGCGACTTTGATGATTTGCGTAAAGATATTGCGCATCGCTGCGCTTGATCCAATAATGCTGGGAAAAAGCTCCTTGGCTTCGACATTGCTTAGAATATTGGCCACGGAATTGAAGACTTCGGTGATTTCACCGATGTCTTCGGTTACTTCGGCCCGTTTTTCTTTTCTTTCCGCCGAAAATATCGGCATTTTTTTCGTTTTTTCCACAAAATCAACCAGCGGCTTTAGAAGGAGGCGCAAAATAAAATAGCTCACGACAAAAGTTACGCAGCCAAGCGCCAAAGACAGGGTCAACGAATTGATATAGGTATGGCGTGACGGCTGGGCTGCCAGCTGGTAAGTGATGAGAACGCTCAAAACGGTAATTCCCGTAAGAATGACCGGAATCAGAATATGCAGCTTAACGTAAAAATTTTTCTTCTTCATTTTTCCCCTAACGCATTTTGACCATTTTGGTCATGTCCCACATGGGCAGGAAAATGGCTAACGCAAAAAATCCCACAACCGCTGCCAACCCGACAATCAGGATCGGACCGATGGCGTCCGACAGGGCTTTGACTGCGTAGGCGACTTCGTCATCATAGTGTTTGGTGATTTCACGCAGCATTTCATCGAGATTACCGGACTCTTCACCGATCGCGATCATATCGATGACCATCGGCGGGAAATAACTGGCTGATTTGAGGGGTGTCGATATTCCGGCCCCTTCTTCGATCCGTTCGCGCACGCGCTCGAACTGTCGGGCGATCGCCGCGTTTCCGATGGTATCGGACAAAATTTCCAGCGATTGCAGGACCGGCACGCCGCTTGTCTGCAAAATCGCAAAAATACTCGCGAAACGGGACATGGCCGCTTTCTGGAACAACGGGCCGAGAATGGGCAGTGACAGCAAAAAGGCGTCTCGCGCGACTTTCCCTTTCTGCGTCTTGAAATACTGGTGCAAAGCGAAAATTCCCGCCACCAGCACTCCAAGAATCAGATACCAATAATTTTTCAGGTAAAAATGAAGCATCATGGCGATTTTTGTCGGCAGGGGCAGTTCCATGCCTGTTCTGCTGAACATTGAGACAAATTGCGGCACGACAAAGGTCAAAAGAATAAAAAAGGCCAGCGTTAAAGCGATCACCACGATAAACGGATACTGCAATGCGGCTTTGATGTCCGCACGGATTTTTGCTTCGTGTTCGATGATATAGATCAAGCGCTCCAAAACACCGGGAACATTGCCGCTGACTTCTCCCGCCCTGACCATGGAGCAATAGAGATTGGAAAAGATCTTGGGATGCTTTTCAAAAGCTTCGGAGATCGTCGAGCCTTGCTTGATGTTTTCGATGATATCGGATACGGCCCCGCGCAGAACTTTGTTATCCGTCTGGGCTTCGAGAACCTGCATGATGCGGAGAATCGGCACACCGGCGGCGAGCATCGACCGGAATTGTTTGGTAAACAAAATGAGATCGGCGGTTTTAATGTGTCCGGTCAGCGATTTGACTCTTTTCCACAATGTATCGCGGGCATCGTCTTTTTTTCGGCTGATGCGTGACGGAATCAGTCCTCTGGAGGCAAGGATGGTCCCTGCCGTTGCTTCGGAGTCCGCATCGAGATCCCCGTTGACGGTGTTGCCTGATTCATTGATGGCTTCATATGAAAAGGTCGGCATATCCGGTTTTCCAGCTCGCTTGGCTATGTCATAACGGCCGAGGCCGCTTCTTCAAGTGTGGTGACTCCCTGAAGTACCTTCTGGGCCGCGTCCACCCGGAGCGTCCTCAGATTTCCCGCCTCGACGGCGGCTCTTGAAATCTCCTGACTCGATCTCTTTTTCAGAATCATGTCCTGAGTCATTTCATCGTTGATCAACACTTCAAAAAGGCCGGTCCGGCCTTTATACCCCGTATTTTTGCATTGATAACATCCCTTGCCCCGGAGAAAGTTTCCTAAGGTCGCCTGCTCCGGCGTTATGCCGAGGGCGGTATAGGCGCTTTCCGGCGGCGTGTAGCGTTCTTTGCAATAGGGGCACACGGTGCGGACCAGGCGCTGGGCAAAAGAAACAAGGAGAACCGATGAGACTAAAAAGGATTCGATGCCCATATCAATGAACCGGGTGATCGCGCCCGCTGCGTCGTTGGTGTGCACCGTGCTCAGCACCCGATGGCCGGTCTGAGCCGCCTGAACGGAAATGGCGGCCGTTTCGGCGTCGCGGATTTCACCAACCATGATGACGTCCGGGTCCTGACGCAGAATGGAGCGAAGACCGCTGGCAAACGTCATGCCCGCCTTGCGGTTGAGCTGAACCTGGCGAATGTTGGCGATTCGATATTCAACCGGGTCTTCCAGCGTGATGATGTTGATGTCCGGCTTGTTGATTGAATTGAGAATCGCGTAAAGGCTCGTGCTTTTTCCGCTGCCGGTGGGCCCGGTGCTGAGAATCATGCCGTAGGGCTTTCGGACCACTTTTTCAATTTTCGTCATGTCTTCGGAGACCATGCCCAGGCGGTCCAGGGAATAAACGCCGCCGCCGGTATCCAAAAGTCGCAACACCAGGTTTTCACCATAAATAGTCGGCATGGAGGAGACACGCACGTTGATTTCCTTCTTGTCGAGTCGAAGTGTGAAACGGCCGTCCTGCGGAATCCGGGAAATCGTAATGTCCATATTGGCCAGGATTTTCATCCTCGCAATGATCGGCAGAAAAAGAGATTTCGGCGGCGACGGCACTTCCAAAAGCTTTCCGTCGATGCGGAAACGCATCTGCACTGTGTTATGCTGCGGGCTGATGTGGATATCGCTTGCGCCGTCGCGGATGGCTTGAGCGAAAATCGAGTTGGCCAGTCGAACCACCGGCGCTTCTCCGGCCATATCCTGAAGGGACGCCACTTGAACTTCCTCGCGCTCGGATATCATTTCCTCGGGATTGTCATCCTGCGATTTGATTTCCATGTTCTCCATAATGCTGCCCAGCCCGGACTGCATGCCATACAGAGAACTGATCAACTGGTTGTGCTCGCGCTCGGAACAGACGACCGGCTCGACTTCGGAATTGGTGAGGACTTCAACATAGTCCAGCGCGTTGATATCCAGCGGATCGACTATCGCGATCGTCAGCAGACGACCTTTCTTCTTCAGAGGGGCAATCTGATATTTCTGCGCAACCTCAATGGGAATCTGGCGGGCCAGATCGATATCCAGTGGATAGTCGTCCGGATGGTACTTGGCAATTTTGAGTTGTCGGCTTAGTAAATCAATAATCTGCTGCTCGTTGACGATTCCCTGTCGGGTGAGAAACTGGCCGAGCTTCAAACCGGCTTTCTTCTGATCGAGAAGCGCCTGTTTGAGCCGCTCATCGCTCACCAGACCTTCTTCAACAAGCATTTCTCCTAAACGTTTTTTTACCTTCATTGCCCCCCCGGATATCCGGCATTCAAAACCGCGTCGCGGTGAAAATAGATCGTGTGGTCATCAAGATCCTGAAGGACTCTGGCCTGGGTTGCGCCATTTAAGCGCAAACCGTCAGCAGCGGATTGAGCCGACTGCAAAGATTGAAAACCGCCTTTTAAGACAATTTCATGGCGTAGTCCGGTCTTCGGAGTCCAAAGCGACAAAACCCTCATCCCGTCACGACCGGATGCTCTCAGCTGCCAGAATGCGTCATAGGCGGATTGGATGTCGCGGCTTCCTTCGAGGCTGACGATGTAGTTGGATTGCGCCGGATTTTTTCCGACGGCCAAAGCAGGCAAAACAATTTCGCTTCCTTCTTCAATTCGATCGCGGTCGTAGATGCGGGGATTGACCGCAAGGACCTTGCGCATGGTTTCTTCCGTTGTGTCGCCATAGATGGTGTCAAGCAGCGACCACAGCGTCATACTTTTTCGAAATCTGACGACGCCCAGCAAATCTGGCATCAAGGCTTGGGACGAATACTCAGCGCGATCGCTTACGAAATGCGGCGTAGCGCCTGATGCCGGCTCGTCCGGCATGGTTGTTTTTGCCGAAATCTCCACCCGGTTGTCTTCGAAATAGCCTGCGATTCCACGGTCGAGAATCACAAAAGCAAAAATCCCGGCAATGAGGACCAGGATCAGGGCCGACGCCCAGCGGATCGCCCTATTTGTCGAGTTTCCATCATTGCCCGCGCTGCCCGTCACGAAAAAGAATCCCGCCTTATTTTCTCCCCGAACGATCATCTTAACGATGACCGAATGGCAAAGGGAAACGATTCTTCGGGGATAGCCTCGGGTCATCCAATAGACGGCCAGAATGCCCGGCCAGGTAAAAAGCTCGCCCGAAATCAGCTCCGATTCACGCGCGACGCGAATCCGGTGACGAATCATGCCCGCTGTCTGCCTGAGGGTCAGCGGTTGTAGTCGGTAAAGAAAGTTGACGCGATCAATCAAATTTCGATGTGCTTGCAGTGTTTTTTCAATTTCCTGCTGCGCGAAAATTACGATTTGAAGAAGTTTGAAGTGATTGGTTTCATAATTAAGAAATTCACGCAGGATTTCCAGGCAGTCGGACTGCAATTTCTGCCCTTCGTCGATGATGAGGACGACGATTTTTTCTTCATCAACGCCTTTCCGAAACAGACAGGTCTTAATTTTCTCTTTCAGTTGCCGCGCGTCGTCTTTTTCATCGAGATCCTGAACACCGATGAGCGAGGCGACGACACGAAGAAATTCTAAAGTATCGCCCGTTGCGGGATCCAAAAGCAATTGCGTTTCAATGGTCGGCGCGCCGGCCGCAGTTTCCGCGGAGAGATTCTGAATCAGTTTTCGGCACAGCGTGGTTTTGCCCGTTCCCACATCTCCGATGATCAGGTTGAGCCCCCGTCTCAGACGGACGGCCAACTCCAGCATCTGCAGGCATTGAGCGTGCTGCGGCGACGAAAAAAGAAACTCCGGCTCCGGTGAATTGGAAAACGGCTCTTTTTTTAAATGCAGCAAATTAAAATATTCCATGGTCATGACGTCGCCCGATCATTGTCCCGGTTATTCGGACGCAGAAGCGCCTCGGGTCGCAGCGGGTTTATCCGCCTTGTCTGATGCCGCCACCTGCAGGACGTGCGGTGTGATAAAAATAAGGACTTCTTCCATATCGTCGCTTTTAGAATCCGATTTAAAAACGTAGCCCAAAACGGGAATGTCTTTCAGCAGAGGCCAGCCCGCATCTCCTTTGGCCAGACGCTGTTTGGTTAAACCGGATATGACAATCGTTTCTCCATCGCGGACGATCAGCGAGGTCTGTGTCTGTTTTTTGATGATGTAAGGATTGCCATCGACATTGCGCAATGCGTCCACTTCATCTTTTTTCACCAGAATGTCCATTTTCAAATGTTTGCCGTCGATCACATGCGGCGTAATTTCAAGGCGCAAGACGACATCCTCGAACTTGACTGTCCGTGTTTCGTTGCCGCTCGAGTCGATCTCGCGGGTGATGTAGGGAACGCGCTCTCCGTTTTCCGTAAAGGCTTTCTGGTTATCGAGCGTGGTAATCGAAGGACTTGAAAGGATATTGAGTTTGTTGTCCTTTTGAAGCGCCTGAAGCTGGATTTCAAGAATGTTGCCTCCGATCGTTCCAAAGAGCAACGCCAGGGAACCCGCCGCCGCGTCCGTTAAATTCAGGGCTTGGAAGTTTGACGCGAAAGGCCAGTTGCCGATGCCCGTCGGACCACTTGTCGGATTGATGGCGCCTCCCGCCGTGCTGCGGCCGCCTCCGCCCAGGGTTGTGAAATCTCCTGTATTGTAGCGCCCTCCCCACATGACGCCCAGATCGCGCGCCACATTCTTACTGGTCTCAACAATGTTGGCCTTGATCAGAATCTGCGGCGTCGGACGATCCACTTCCCGAATGATGGACATAATCCGGTCCATATCGTCGGCAATGGCCGAAATGATCAGCGCATTGTTATGCTCGTCGACTTTAATTGAGCCGCGCGGTTTTCCGTCCTTGTCTTTCGTAAGGAATTCAAGCAAATTTTCACTTAACTTTTTGGGGTTTGCAAAACTGATCTTTACGAATTGGGGCGACAATAACGGTTCGACCCACTGAGTATCCCGGATGGTGACTTTTTGTTTCAGATCCTGTTCAATATCTTCGAGGGTCATGACACGAAGGATGTCACCCTCCCATTTGTAGGATAGTCCGTGGGTGCTCAGAAGACCGTTGAAGGCCTGGTCCCAGGGCACATCCCGGAAATCCACATTGATTTCTCCGGACAGGGAGTTCTTCACCATGATGTTGAGATTGACGGACTTGGCCAGCGCGCGCAAAACGGCCTTCAGATCAGCCTGCCGCATAATCAGCGTGATACGTTTTTTGGGCAATATTCTTTCATCCGCGCCGATTTGCGCCCCGTAAGACGGCTTACTTTGCCGCGCTACCGACAGTTGAATCTGTTTGGGTTCCGATGCGGGCGAAAACCCCTTGGATTCTTCCGCCAGAACATTCCACTTCTCAAAAAATGGATCTTTCTTTAAATCCTGTCGTTGCGATGCGCAGCCCAAACAAATCGCCAGCATGATCGCCGCAATCAACAATCGGATGCTTGTATGATGACCCAATAGGACTCTCAAGACGGTAACCTCCCGCTGTTTATTCATTCCTGGATGGGAACGGCCAGTTCGCTCCCCGTGATTTTGTTTTCGATCATGACCCTGTACGGTGTGATACTTTTGAGAACGTATCCCTCCATTTCGAGCGCTTCTCCCGATGTATATTCCCATCCGTTGATCACGGCCATCTTTTTGCCGCCTGCATCAACGAATCCGGAGTAAATAATTTTGACTGCCGCACCTGCTTGACCGTCGCTTCTTGTGCCGCTGGCCCACTCTCTGTATGAGGCTCGGTCCCAAAACGGGCTGTCCCCCCAGTCGGTCTCGGCCCTTCGCGCAATGTAGTCTTCCACACCGATCAATTTGCCGCCTGCCAGCTCAGCGTTGACGTCCGCCACAAAGGAACTGATTCGGGCCGGATTCACATCCGTTTTGGCTTTCTTTAAAGCGGGACGTGCGATCAATATTTCATAGGCGGCGTAAAGAACAAATAACAGAGCCACACATAAAATAATGATCTGTCTTGCATTGAATTTCTTCATAATTTCCTTACCAGGCTATCCTTTAAGAGCGATTCTGATCTTGAGACGAAATTCCATTGAATCACTATACTGGCGCATACTGATTTCCTCGATACGATCCACATAGGCAACGGCCCCGAGACCGATGAGCATGCGACGGAAATTCGCGTACTCGCCTTTTACAACCGCCGAATAGATCATCGACCGGGACGATTCTGAAAACGAACCGATATCCGGAGCCAGAGAGACCGTCATCAGACCGGATTTCCCCGCAATCGTCCTAAAGACTTCAGAAAATGAATCCGCATCTGCAAACGAAAGCGCCTGAGCGGGCGGATCGGGCAAGGATCCGGCAATTTTTAGAGCCTGCGCTTGTGTCAATGCCTGATAGACCGGACCGAGTCCTTTTTGCTCCTCAAGCGAGTATTGGAGCTTCTGAACCTGCCGCTTGGCGGCTGTATTGTATCGGTACAGAGGCAAGACGCCGACCAGGATCAAAACAACAATCACGGCGCCGCATACGATGAGAATCCCCATACTCCTGGGAGGCAATATTTTTTCGCCTTTTTCCATGTCCATTTATCCTGTCTTTGCTTTTAACGTAAAATGAAGAACTTCTTCCTTGCGGAAAGGAATAACGGCGCTTTTTTGCAACACGACCTGCCTCAGCATGGGTGAATTCTCGAGTTTCATGACATAACGCGCCAATACCGTATCGAACATTTCCCGATCCGCCCGGACAACGCCTTCGATGGTGATATCCTCCGTCTGCGCTCCTGGTAATTGGTTTTTCCCCTGAGGAGGAACATCCGGAACAACACGGATAGCAATTAACTTTACATTATCCGGCGTCAGTGCGGATAATTCACCGATGACGGCCAGGCCTGCATATTTCCTGGCATAATGCTTTCTTTTCAGCAGCATCCCTTTCAGGTCTTCTTTGACCTGTGAGACTTTTTCGGTGGATAAAACAGGTTGATACAAAGCCAGTTCTTGTTCCAATTTCACTTTGAGGGATCTATTTTGAGAAATCTGCGCCGCCTGATAACCCAGCATAGCGATGCACAACAGGAGGATCAGGGCAAACAACGCCCAGATGCCGCGATTGATCGTTTTCTCTTTTTCTTCGAACTTCTTTTCCCTATAGGTAAAAATCAGGTTGGGTGTGCGCGAGCGATCGGAAAGAGAAAGTCCCAAAGCCGGCGTTATGGCTACTTTCTGGTCCGGAGAAAGCATGGCGATACCCGGCAAAGCCCGTCCGATAAATGGATCGAACAGTTCCGTTTCAACGCCGAGTTGCTCCTGAAATCGGTCAATGAAGGGACGATACGCATCCGTCGTTGATGAAACATATAACTTTTCAATTCTTTCGTATCCGACCGATGTCGTATAGTATTCCAGTGTCCTTTCAATTTGTCGGGTCAGTCGGTCCATGGCCGGCTCGACCATCTCCATGATCTGCTGTCTTGTAAATCCGGCATCGCTCAGATTTGCCACGCCTGCCTGATCCCCCGCAAAATAATCTCGAAAGACTTTTTTGGACTCTTCCCTGCTGATCGGTCGGCTGTCCTGCGTTTCGCTGATGGTTTCTTCAATCGCTTCAACCATGCTTGTCACGCCGGTTTTAACGCCTCGGGTCATGGCCAGAGCGCCGTTCTTATAAATGTCGATTCGTGAGAAATCCGTTCCGATAAACAATGTGGCAAAACATGCGTGAGGCGGATTCATCCATTTTGTTCGGAATATATTCTGCACAGCATACGGTGCGATAGTGATTCCTTCAAGCGCAATACCGATCGATGAGAAGTAGGATTTAAGTTTTTCGACTTCGTGCCTGGGAGCCGTGTAAGCCATGACGGCGTGTTTCGGAATTCCCTGATCCGTTATTTCGCCTTGAATCTCAAAGTCGAAAATCGATTCTTTTTCATCAATCGGATTTTCCTTTTTCGCCGTCCAGTAGATGACGTTCTCTATCTGCTTTTTGGCGACCCTCGGAATTTTTATGTGGGTGATGTTCACGTCCGACGCCGGAATCATGGCCCAGAAAGAACAAGCTGATAGAGGCCCTGCAAAATCGATCAGTGCCGTTTTAAGAAATGATTTAAACTCATCTGTATTGTGCGAGGAAAATTGATTGCTGGGAATGATCTTTGAATCAATCCAGATCGGTCGGCCCTCCGCAGATCCCGTCATTTTCACCAGAAAAAGGGAATCCTGACCGATATCGACGCCGATTGTGAATTTACGCCCGGCGCCGAATAGCTGCGGAATAATGGACTGCGCTGATTTCTTATTTTTTTTTGTTTCAATTCTTTGAGGTTGCGATCTCACATTTTCAGAGTTTCCTCTGATCACCTGCAAGAGTTTCTCCGTCGAACTAGTTTCTTTTATCCTGGCCAAGTTGATTCCCCCGAATCTATCTTGCACATTTGTGATTTACGTCACTTTTACCAGTATTTACATATTTTATCAACACAATTAGAATACTTTCTCCAATTATTGTTGTATCGTTTTTATCTGAAATATCTTGAATAGATAAAAAAAATTTGATAACAACTAGTTCAAAAATAATTGAGGAATCTCATTAATGATCCGTCGCTTTACTATTTGTTTTTTTTCTGCACTTTTTTTTCTCTCACTTGTGTCTCCGACGCATTCTCCTTCATCGGTTTCTCCCCGTGAAGAAAAGATCCCTGATTCCATCGTCTGGCTGGATTCGGGATACGTCATTGTCGTCGATAAACGGGAACAAAAGTTGTTGGTTTTTCAAAAAAGCGAACAGATCAACAAAATTTTCGAAGCGCCCTGCTCTACCGGTAAAAACTTGGGAGGAAAGCAAGTTGAGGGAGACGCAAAAACTCCGGAAGGTATTTATTTTATTACTAAAATAGCCATAAATCCCGGTCCGTCGGAAACTTACGGAACGGTCGCATTACCATTGGATTATCCGAATATTTTAGATCAGAAATCCGGCCGCAACGGAACCAATATCTGGATTCATGGCACCACCAAGCCGCTGCTTCCTTTTCAATCAAATGGTTGTGTCGTCTTAAGAGATGCCGACATCCGACGCCTGGTTGATTATGTTCAACTTTACAAAACCCCTGTCATTATTTCCGAATCAATCAAGTGGGTGACACCTTCTCAGGATGCTTCCGGAAAAAAAGAATTGGATCGATTCCTTGCCGACTGGAATGCAGCCTTTAAGGAGGGAAGTCTGACCTCGCTAGACAAGCTCTATATTTCCGGGACGGAGATCAAAAATTCAAAAAGAGACACCCTTGTGCGCCAATTACGGGATCTCAAAGGCCCGTCTCGTCACTTCCTCCTTGCTCCCCGGGACATCACCATTCTCCGTCACGATAACAACGCCGTCATTCTTTTCGATCAAATCACTTCGATTTCGAAAGATAATTCTTTTCAGGGAACCTATCGGCGTTTGACGCTGGAACGTATCAATAACCGCTGGTATGCCATGGACGCATTACCCGCCCTGAAGGTCATTGCACAACCATCGTCGCCGATTGTTTCGGCTGAAACTGATCATTTTGCGGTTGATGCAGAAGCAATCCGTAAACTGGTCCTGAAATGGGCCGCAAGCTGGGAATCCGGAGACATGAACACTTTCAAGTCATCTTACGCTTCCAATTTCCGTTCCAAGGGAATGAATCTCAATGCCTGGGTCCAAAATAAGGTCGACATCCGCAACCGCAGTCAAAATATCCGCGTCCGTGTTGACAATATAATTATCCAGCCGGGCCGCAATAACGCATCGGCCATTTTTACACAGCATTACAGTTCGTCGATTCTCAAAAGCAGCGGTAAAAAGAAACTGGCTCTCCGGAAGATCAATGGCGAGTGGAAGATCTACCGCGAGCGGATGATTCCCTGATAGCAGGTATTATCTCTAGATGCGGAGCCTGCAGAAGCATCGGCTAAAAACCGACAGAAATTATTTTTTATTGGAAAGAGTGTTTTCCGTCTGGGCGATGATCTCGGATAAGTCATCGCTGTCGGTGATGACATAATGAGCATCGTCTGTGTCATGAAGCGATACACCAACGAATTTTCCCGTTCCTTCCATTTTTCGCGGCGGCGTCTTTTCCTGAACCGTGGCCGGCGTCCATAGTGGCACATCTGAACAACCATCCGTATCGAACAATGAGGAAACGGGAACATCATCGGCAACCACCTCCGCTGATGGCCTGAAATTTAGATACGGGTTGACCAGGTTCCGGTCTGTTTCGATGACCTCTTTGAGATAGCGTTCCTGCGTGAACATGCCTTCCGCTTTTCCCGTGTGCATGGCGTTTTCAATCTGATGGAGTTTCTTTTCCCGGATGATCCCTTTAATCTGGCTTGTCCCCCGCATCACGGCAAGAAGCGGAATACGAAAACGGACGAGCTCAGAATAAACCAGTTTTTGTAAAATGACCCATGAAATTGTTGAGGCCAGCTGATAGCGGATATACTCTTCCGCATCGGGCGTAACTGAATTGATGATGCGGTACAGAGCGTCTTCCACGTTGGTCGCGTGAAGGGTCGCGATGACCAGGTGCCCGGACTCGGCCGCGTTGAGCGTTAACCGGATGGTTTCCGGCTCACGCAGCTCACCCACCATGATGATGTCCGGGTCCTCCCTCATGACGTCAATCAGTCCGCGTTCGACGGAAGGCACATGGGTTCCGACTTCCCGCTGTTCAACAAACGATTTTAAAGATGGAATACGGTATTCAACGGGATCTTCCAGCGTGATAATGTGCGCCGGACGTTTGGCATTGATTTCGGCAATCAGTGACGCGATGGTCGTCGTTTTCCCACAGCCGGTCGTTCCGCAGACAAGCACCAGACCCGATTTCAGCGCGCTGATGGATTTTAACGATGGATGGAGATTCAGGTGCTCAATGGTCGGAATGGTCCCCGGCAGCAATCGCACGGCAATGCTCGCCCCGGAAACCGTGTTGAATATATTGATCCGAACGCGAATATTGCCGATGGAAAGAGCAAAATCCACGGACCAGCGTCGCTGCAGGACTTCTTTTTGGCGGAAATTGAGCATGTCGTGGCACAGTGCGTCAACATCACGATGCGTCCACCGCGCCTCGCTGCTGAAACTGATCTGACCGTCTTTGCGATAAACAACGGGTTGATTGCCGCACAGATGTAAATCGGAATATCCCTTGCGGGCGGAAGAAAGGATGAGATCGGCGAATCGTTTGAACATGGGTTTGCTTTCCAAAAGAAATCGCACGAATAAAAAAAGGAGTCTCCCCGAATCAGCAAACTCCTGGATGATACTGGAGGCGGCATCCGGATTTGAACCGGAGAATAACGGTTTTGCAGACCGCTGCCTTAGCCACTTGGCTATGCCGCCATAAAAAAATGGAGCGGGCGAACGGATTTGAACCGTCGACGTCTACCTTGGCAAGGTAGCACTCTACCACTGAGTTACGCCCGCTCACTTGAGGGTGGCTAAATACAATACTTGTATTCGACTGTCAATAAAAAAATCAAATGAACTCTTTTTTTACCGTTTTATTTTTCCACCCGTCGAAAAAATTTCATTGCGTAATCCAGGCCTGAATAAACGGTTAAAAACAGAGCAACATACAAAATGACTGTTCCGACAAAATGAGCATCAAGTCCTAAAAACGGATAATGGATCATGAGCGCGGTTACCGCAATAATTTGCGCAACCGTTTTTTGTTTTCCCAACATGCTGGCCTGAATATAAACCCCCTCCGAAGAGGCCATACTGCGCAAACCGTCGACAATCAAATCGCGCATGATGATAATGACGACAATCCACGCCTCGATGCGTCCCGAGGGAATCATCAATATCATGGCAGAATTGACGATTAATTTATCAGCCAGAGGATCGAGAAATTTTCCCAGGTTGGTGATCAGATTGTACCGCCTCGCGATAAAACCGTCCACAAAGTCGGTCAAAGACGCCAAAACGAAAAGCGCCGCGAGAACCAGTGACCAAAACGGACCGGGATCGCGCAAAAGCACAAATAAAAAAGGCACGACGCTGATTCGCGCCAGCGTGATCGTATTGGGCAAATTGAATATTTCTCGTAAACGGCTCATATGGGGTCGACCCGGCGGTAATCCATCAAAGGAATTTCATTTTTTGGGCACTTTTTTCCAATCATCCAGGAAGAGGGCCACCCCCTTGTCGGTCAATGGATGGGCCGCCAGTTGAGCAATCACCTTAAAAGGAATCGTTGCAATATCCGCGCCCATCATCGCCGCGTCCAAAACGTGCCGGGGGTGGCGAACACTGGCGACAATCACTTCGGTGTCGTATCCATAATTATCATAGATTTCAATAATTTGCTCGACCAGTTCCATGCCGTCGTGGGCAATGTCGTCAAGCCGTCCCACAAACGGACTGACGTAGGCCGCTCCGGCTTTTGCCGCCATCAGGGCCTGAAGCGGAGAGAAGACGAGCGTCTGGTTGACGGCAATTCCCGCATCGGCAAACATCTTTGTGGCTTTGAGTCCTTCCGTTGTCATCGGCACTTTGATCACGACATTGCCCCCCAGTTTCGAAAGCTTTTTGCCTTCCGAAAACATGCCTTTTGCCTCGAGGCTGATCACTTCGAGACTCACAGGCCCTTCAACAATCTCCAGAATTTCTTTGACGACCGCGTCGAAGTTTTTTTTCTCTTTCGCGATTAAAGACGGATTGGTCGTGACGCCGTCGACCATTCCCAGCACCAGTCCTTCCTTGATTTCAGCGATATTCGCCGTATCGATAAAAAATTTCATCTTGTTCCCTCCCTTTATTTTTTGCGTGCAAGATATTTTTCGCAACATTCCCGATTGCAGAAATAAGTAGTTTTGCCGTCGATCAGCCGTGTATAGGCCTGAGTTTGGGGAATATACACACCGCAGCATGGATCCTGAACGAGATCCTCGCCGCGCAAGCGGGCATCCTCCACATTTCTTCCCCGACCATCGACTGTGCGTCTATTGCCCAACATTTTAAACATCCGATAAACCGCATAAACCAGAATCAGAATCAACACTATTTTTATAATATTCATAACGCCTCGTCGTTTAGTGAACTGTCTTTAAAAACCCTACTTGCGTCTTTAAGCCTGCTTTTGAGTCCCCGAATCGAGACGCCGAAGGCAGGATGAATGAAATAAGAGGCGATTTCATTCATCGCCTCCAAAATGAAACGCCTTTGATGCGCCCTCGGATGGGGGACAAGCAAATCCGGCTCTTCAATGACGTCCTGACCATAAAACAGCAGATCGAGATCGATGATGCGCGGACCGCCCTTTTCACCGCGGCTTCTTCCCATTTCTCCTTCAATTTGAAGCAGTCTTTGCAAAAGATCTCGCGCGGGCAGAGTCGTTACAATCTCCGCGACGCCGTTAATAAACCACGGCTGATCTTTCAGTCTCCTGAGCTGTTGCGATGTCCGCGACGCGTCATCATCCGTCACAACCGGCTCGGTTTTGTACCAGGATGAAATCCGCACAACACGAATCTGTTTTTCGGACGATAATATCTCCACGGCTTTGAGGCAATTCTTCTTCGGCTGCGCGAGATTCGACCCGATGCCGATGTAACAAACGATGCCCTGGAAAATTCCCGTTTCCTTCACTCCCGGAGGCCCAGCACATCACGCATATCGTAAAGACCGTTTTTCTGGTGAACGATCCACTGTGCCGCGCGCAGAGCACCTTTGGCAAAATTGTCCCGACTGTGGGCGCGATGCGTGAATTCCAGCCTCTCCCCGATGCCGCCGAAAATGACCGTGTGGTCTCCGACGATATCTCCGGCTCGGATCGTTTGAATGCCGATTTCCGTTTTCGTGCGCTCCCCGATCACCCCCTGACGTAAATAGACGGCCTCTTTTTCGAGATCGCGACCCAACGCGTCGGCAATGACCTGCGCCATTTGCATGGCCGTCCCGCTGGGGGCGTCTTTCTTTAAATGGTGATGCGCTTCAATGACTTCAACATCATAATCCTCTTTCAAAATGGCCGCGCAATCCTCAAGGACTTTTAGCATGACATTGACGCCGACGCTCATGTTCGGCGACAACACACATCGCGTCCGGATTGCCAAACGCTTGGCCTGCTTCATCTCTTCCGGCGTAAACCCGGTCGAACCGATGATGATTGCCCGATTCATGTCACTGGCGATCTTGAGGTAATTCAGGGACGCTTCGTGATTGGTAAAATCAATGACGACATCCGCCTGGTCGATGCAGTCCGCCAATTTGTCGCTCACCAACGCGCCGGTTCGACCCAGGCCCAGCGAATGGCCGACGTCTCGTCCAATGATCGGGTGTCCGGGCGCCTCGATGGCGCCGACCACGTCGATGTCTTCCATGTCATTGATCATACTGATGATGCGGCCGCCCATTTTGCCTCCCGCACCGGTAACAATTGCCTTGATCATCTTATCAACCCCTTTGGATCTTTTGATCCTGCCGATAGTTTAGATCAGACCGTATTCAGTCATGACCTTTTTGAGCTTCTGATAATTTGCCTCCGCCATGGGACAAAGCGGCAAGCGATATTCATATTGTATTTTGCCCATAAGCGCCAGGGCGGCCTTAACCGGTGTCGGATTAACCTCGACAAATAAAACGTCGAACAGCGCGCTCATTTTTTTGTGCAGCATCCGCGCGCGTGTCAAATTGTCGTCAGCAGCTGAATCCACCAGGGCGGCCATATCCGCCGGCACAATATTCGACGCCACGGAAATGACACCGCGGCCTCCTATCGCCATCAGAGGCAGCGTAAAGCCGTCATCCCCGGAGAGGACCGCAAAGTCCGGAGGACACAGATCGATAATATCGTTCATCTGCTTGATCGACCCGGACGCTTCCTTGACGCCGACGATATTGTCGATTCTGGAGAGTCTCGCGATCAGTTCCGGCGACATGTTAATCCCCGTCCGGCCGGGAATATTGTAGGGAAGAATCGGTATCGGAACGTTTTGGGCAATCGTTTGAAAATGCTGATACAGCCCCTCCTGTGTCGGCTTGTTGTAATAGGGACAGGCAATCAGCGCTCCGTCGGCACCTGCTTCATAGGCATGTCGAGTAAGCCGAAGAGCCTCCGCCGTCGAGTTCGAACCGGTTCCCGCGATGACGGGCACCCTTTTTCTTGCCGCCTCAATCGTGATTTCTATGACCCGGTCATGCTCGTCATGGCTGAGCGTCGGCGATTCGCCTGTCGTTCCGCAGGGCACAAGACCGTCGATGCCGTTTTCAATTTGAAATTCGATCAGATCCCTCAGAGCGTTTTCATCCACTCGCCCGTCTTTAAAAGGCGTGACCAATGCTGTTATGGCTCCTCTGAACATAAATTCTTGCCTCCGGCTTTTATTATTTCATTTCAACGTCCAGCACCTGAGACATCCGGCAAATGCCTTCGTCCCGACAAAGACTCAGTCGATAGGAATACAGATGCCCTTTTTCCACATCGGAATCGGCGTATTTGTATTCCTGCGTCCGCCCGAAAGCTGGCGCGATGGACCACTCTCCGATACGTTCATAGGTTCGGGGACATTCACGACAGACGGTTTCCGTCTTCCCCAACGCGCTTCTTTCAATCTCCACAAATCGGAGTGTCTCGTCTGTCTTCCCCGGTTTCCAGACCAGGATAATCGACTTATCCGCCACGACAGCTCTAAAGCCCGCGGGATTGTCATCAGTCGCCGGTAAGGGCATACGGGGCACGGGATTGGCCTTGAGTCCACACCCGAAAATGAAACAGGCCAAGGCCAGAGAGAATATAATACTAGCGGCGGCTGAGCGATTTTTCAATTTTCCGAATCCTTTCTTTCACGGATCTGGCTGCCGTGCCCCCGGTATGGCTGCGGGCATTGACGCAACGATCCAGACGAATTCTTTCCACTACGTCGGGCTGAAATCCGTTATGAAAAGTTTTAAACTGCCGTGGCGTCAAATCCTCCAGCGTCTTTCCATTCTTAATGCAATACCCCACAATGCCGCCGACGATTTCATGCGCCCGCCGAAACGGCACGCCTTTCTCCACGAGATACTCGGCCAGATCCGTGGCGGTGGAAAATCCGCCCCGCGCCGCCGCCTGCATCTTTTCCGCGTTGAATGTCGTATGGGCAAGCATTTCGGTAAATACCGCAAGAGATGTCCGCAGGGTCTCGGCCGCGTCAAAGAGAGGCTCCTTGTCTTCCTGCAAATCACGGTTATACGTCATGGGCAAGCCCTTGAGCAACGTCAGAACGGCCATAAGATCGCCGTAAACCCTGGCGGTCTTTCCTCGAATCAGCTCCGCGATGTCCGGATTTTTTTTCTGCGGCATAATGCTGCTGCCCGTCGTATAGGCATCGGATATGACGGCATATCCGAACTCATCGGACGACCATAAAATCAAATCTTCGCAAAAACGGCTCAGATGGGCTGCGCAAAGAGCTGCGTCGAAAATGAACTCCGCGATATAGTCCCGGTCGGCCACGGTATCCATGCTGTTTTGCGTCACGGCGGGAAAATTCAGCAACTGCGCTGTTTTTTCCCTGTCTATGGGCAGTCCCGTGCCTGCCAGCGCCGCGGCGCCCAGCGGGAGAACGTTGATTCGTTTCCGGCAGTCGGCGAAACGCTCCCGATCCCGCAAAAACATTTCGACAAAAGCCAAAAAGTAGTGCGACAAAATGACGGGCTGCGCCTTTTGCAAATGCGTGTAGCCCGGCATGATGGTCGATATTTCCCTCTTGGCCATATCCAGCAATTGCCGGAGGAGCGATTCAATGGCCGCATCAAGACGGTCGATCTCGTCTCGCAAATACAGCCTGACATCCAGCGCGATTTGGTCGTTGCGGCTTCTGGCGGTGTGCAGCTTGCCCCCTGCCTCTCCAACGCGTCGGATCAGTTCCTTCTCGATGGCCATGTGAATGTCTTCGTCGGACGGATCGAAAATAAACGCGCCTTTTCGAATATCCGCGAGAATCTCTTTCAAGCCGCGGATAATCGCCTGCGCGTCACGGCGGGAAATAATCTTCTGATCGGCAAGCATGGTCGCGTGCGCGATCGAGCCCTCTATATCATATCGATACAGTCGCGAATCATAATGGAGCGAACAGGTGAAGGCCTCCACGCTGCCAGCCGTGGCCTGCGTGAAACGTCCCGCCCAGGGTTTTTTCGTTTTCGTCATGGTCGACATCTCCGCCGGATCAGCGTTTTCCTTTTAATACTTTCTGAATGCGCAGGCGCAGGCCGTTGAGACGGATGAATCCTGTCGCGTCCTTTTGGTTATAGACCTGATCCTTTTCAAATGTGGCAAACGCTTCACTGTAGAGTGATTTATCCGATTTGCGGCCGACAACGATCGCATTGCCTTTGTAGAGCTTCATGCGAACGGTGCCGGTGACGTTTTCCTGCGTCGCGTCGATATACGTTTGCAGCGTTTTCATCTCCGGCGAATACCAGAATCCGTTATAGGCCAGTTGGGCGTACTTCGGAATCAGGGAATCGCGCATCAACATGACTTCACGATCCATAGTAATGGACTCCAGAGCGCGATGGGCCGCCCACAAAACGGTGCCTGCCGGAGTTTCATAAACGCCGCGGGATTTCATGCCCACAAAGCGGTTTTCGACCATGTCCATCCGTCCGATGCCGTTTTTACCCGCCACGTCGTTCATGTGCTCCATGAGCGTGGCCGGCGACATCTTCTTGCCGTTTACGGCCACGGGGTTACCCTTCAAAAAATCGATTTCGACGTAGGTCGGCTTGTCCGGCGCGTTTTCGGGCGATTTGGTCAAAACGAAAATGTCTTCAGGAGGCTCGGCCCAGGTATCTTCAAGGATGCCGCCTTCGTGCGAAATGTGCAGAAGGTTACGATCGGAGCTGTAGGGTTTGGCTTTGGTCAGCGGAATCGGAATCTTGTGTTTTTCGGCATAGTCGATCATGGATTCACGGGAATTGAAAATCCAGTTTTCATCCCGCCAGGTCGCAATAATCCGGATGGACGGATTGAGCGCGATGTAAGTCAGCTCAAAGCGCACCTGATCGTTGCCTTTGCCGGTCGCACCGTGAACGACGGAATCCGCCTTTTCTTTTTTGGCGATCTCGATCTGCTTTTTGGCGATGAGCGGCCGGGCCAGTGAAGTACCTAAAAGGTAGGTGCCCTCGTAAATGGCGTTGGCGCGCAGCGCCGGAAAGACGAAGTCGCGGGCGAATTCTTCACGAAGATCTTCGATATAGATTTTGCTCGCGCCGGTTTTGATCGCCTTTTGCTTCAAACCGGTCAGTTCTTCTTTTTGTCCAACATCGGCGGCAAAACAAATGACTTCGCATCCGTAGGTTTCGATCAGCCAGCGGACAATCACGGATGTGTCCAGACCACCGGAATACGCCAACACGACTTTCTTGATTTTCTTCGACACGGTATTTTCCTCCTAGAGCAACATTTCTAAAATGGCCTTTTGCACGTGCAGCCGGTTCTCCGCTTCATCGATCACGACGGACTGCGGTCCGTCAATGACATCTGCGGTGATCTCCTCGCCGCGATGCGCAGGCAGACAATGCATCACAATGGCGTCTTTTTTCGCCACGGCCAAAAGGTCTTGATTAACCTGATAGTTTTCAAACACTCTTTTCCTCTCCTGGACTTCGGCTTCCTGCCCCATGCTGGTCCAGACATCGGTATAAAGGACATCGGCGTTTTGGGCCGCCTCGAACGGATCCCGAAAGACGGTGACGCCTTCATTCGTCAAGGCTTTCGCATCATCGAGAATACGGCAGTCCGGATCATACCCTTCCGGACAGGCCAGGCGCAAACTAAAAGGGAGCCTGCCTGCCGCCTCGATCCAGCTATTGGCCACGTTGTTGCCATCCCCGATATAGGCGACCGTTACACCTTCATACGTTCCCTTCTTTTCGCGGATCGTGTACAAATCGGCGAGAATCTGGCAGGGGTGCAATAGATCGGTCAAACCGTTGATCACCGGAATGGAAGCCCAGCGGGCCAGTTCCTCGACACTTTCCTGGGCAAACGTCCGGATCATAATGCCGTTTAAATAGCGGGACATCATGCGTGCTGAATCGGCAATCGTCTCGCCACGACCGATCTGGGTGTCCCGGGAATTCAGAAACAGCGCGATGCCCCCCAGCTGGTACATCCCCACCTCGAAAGAGATTCTTGTCCGGGTCGATGATTTGTCAAAAATCATCCCGAGGGTTTTGCCCTTCAGAGACGCGTGTTCTCTTCCTTCCTGGTAGAGATTCTTCAACCGATCGGTTCGTCTCCAGACCGTTTCAAAATCCGCAACCGTCATATTGGAAAAACTCAGCAAATCTTTGTTCATCTTCCCTCCAGCGCCGCATCAAGTATGGAAACCGCTTCATCCACATCCTTTTTTGAAATGATCAGCGGCGGAACAAAACGCAACGTCTTTCCACCGGTGCAGTTGATCAAAAGTCCTTTTTCCTGGCAGGCGGCCACGATCGGAGCGCCGTCTTCGGACAACGCGCACGCCAGCATGAGGCCGCGTCCCCGAACGCCCGTAATCACGGGATGTTTGATTTTCAGAGCGTCGAGTTTTTCCCGGAAATACTCTCCCGTTTCAAAACATCGCCCGGGAATGTCCTCGCGAATCATTGTCTCGAGCGTGGCTCGCACCGCGGCCATGGCTAATGGATTACCCCCGAATGTCGAGGCGTGATTTCCCGGACCGAAGGCCCTCGCAATACCGTCGACAGCCAGCATCGCTCCGACCGGAAAGCCGTTCCCGAGCGCTTTGGCCAGCGTCATAATGTCCGGTTTAATGCCGGAGTATTCGTAGGCGAAAAGTTTTCCCGTCCGGCCGATACCGGTCTGAACTTCATCGACAATCATGAGGATTTTGTAACGATCGCAGATTTCCCGGACCCGCGCCAGATAGTGTTCGGCGGGAATGATAACGCCCCCTTCCCCCTGAATCGGCTCAAGCATGACACCACAGGTACGCGGTGTAATGGCCGCTTCCAGCGCTTCAGGATCGTTAAACGGAATATAGCGGAATCCGTCCAGAAGCGGGGTAAAGCCGAACTGGAACTTTTCCTGTCCCGTCGCGGTAATCGTTGCCATCGTCCTGCCGTGAAAGGAATCCTTCATTGTCAGAAGTTCGAATTTGTCCGGTCCCAGATTTTCATGCGCATACTTGCGCGCCAGTTTGATCGCCGCCTCATTGGCCTCCGCGCCACTATTGCAGAAAAAAGCCTTATCCGCAAAAGAATGTTCCACCAAAATCCGCGCCACCTCGGCCTGAGGACGCGTATAGTAAAGATTCGACACGTGCATCAAATCAAGAGCCTGGCGACGGATCGCTTCCACAACGGCCGGGTGTGCGTGTCCCAGATTACAAACCGCGATGCCCGCGATAAAGTCCAGATATTGCCTTCCTTCGGCATCCCAGACTCTTGCTCCCTCCCCTTTGACGAGGGCAATCGGCGTCCGTCGATAGGTATTCATAATATTGGCGTCTGTCATTGCCATGATGGACTCTTGATTCATGATGATTTCGATCCTCTCTTGTTAAAGCACGATTTCCGTGCCGATCCCCTTGTCGGTAAAGATTTCCAGCAAAATGGCGTGCTTGAGACGCCCGTCGATAATATGGGCCTTTTTAACGCCGCCCCGCAGCGCTTTGAGACAGCACTTGACTTTAGGAAACATGCCGCCTTCCACCGTTCCGTCGTCGATCAGATCGAGCGCATTTTGATTCGTCATGGTGTGAATAAGCTGTTTATTTTCATCGAGCACACCGGGAACATCGGTCAAAAGCAGCAATTTTTCGGCGCCCAACGCGGCGGCCACCTCTCCGGCCACGATATCCGCGTTGATGTTGTAGGTTTCACCGTTTTCACCGATACCCGTCGGAGCGATAATCGGAATAAAACTATTCTGAGCCAGAGAAACGATCAACTGTGCGTTGACCGCCCGGACTTTTCCGACCAGGCCGATGTCGATGATCTCCGACGGCGTGTCTTTGGCTTTGTCGTCGTTTAGATAATATTTTTCGGCTTCAATCAGATTGCCGTCCTTGCCGCTCAATCCGACGGCGTTTCCGCCGTGCCGGTTGATGAGTCCCACGATTTCCTTGTTGACCATCCCCACCAGAACCATTTCAACGATATTCATCGTCTCCTGATCCGTGACCCGCATGCCTTGAATGAATTTTGATTCCTTTCCCAGTTTTTTAAGCACGGAGCCGATCTGGGGCCCGCCACCGTGGACGACCACCGGATTCATTCCGATATATTTCATCATGACCAGATCGCGGGCGAACTTATCTTTCAGGTCTTCGTCGACCATCGCGTGACCACCGTATTTGATGACAATCGTTTTATTGTAAAACCGCCGGATGTAGGGCAGCGCCTCCAGCAGAATATCCGCCCGTTCCATGGATGTTTGAATATGTTGCATATCGCACTTTCTCCACTTTATAAAATGTATCGACTCAAATCCTCGTCTTCGACGATATTGTCGAGCTTCTCCTCGACGTACTTGGCATCGATCGTTATCTTCTTGTCCTCAAGATCCGGCGCATCGAAGGAAATGTCTTCCAAGAGTGTTTCCATAATCGTGTAGAGACGCCGGGCGCCGATGTTTTCCGTGCGCTCGTTGACGATGGCCGCAACGTCGGCAATCTGTTCCACCGAGTCGTCTGTAAACGTCAGGTCAACGCCTTCCGTGGCCATCATTTCCGTGTATTGACGGATGAGGGCATTGTCCGGCTCGGTTAAAATTCGCATGAACTCTTCCTTACCCAAAGAATCCATTTCCACGCGGATCGGGAAACGCCCCTGAAGCTCCGGAATCAGATCCGACGGTTTTGTTCCGGAAAAGGCGCCGGCTGCTATAAATAAGATATGGTCGGTGCGAACCATACCGTATCGCGTGTTCACGTTCGACCCTTCGACGATGGGTAAAAGATCGCGCTGTACGCCTTCCCTCGACACATCCGGCCCGTGCTGTGAATCTCCGCCGACGATCTTGTCGATTTCATCGAGGAAAATGATGCCCGACTGCTCCACGCGA
This sequence comes from uncultured Smithella sp., assembly GCA_964443625.1. Lineage (GTDB taxonomy): Bacteria > Desulfobacterota > Syntrophia > Syntrophales > Smithellaceae > UBA8904. The sequence goes on from CAYUDM010000004.1 coordinate 38,423, forward strand.
TCAAGCGCGGTTCTTGTGACCTTGTCCATGTCGATTAACTTCTGAGCTTCTTCGGCCGAGAGGATTTCACGGGCTTCGGACACTTTCACATTCCGGCGCTTCTTTTTCTGAGGCATGATGTTGCCCAGCATTTCCTTGATGTTGAGCCCCATGTCTTCCATCCCCGCCGCCGAAAAGATTTCAATCATCGGTCCACTGCGGGCTTCGGACACTTCCAGCTCCACGAGACGTTCGTCAAGCTTGCCTTCATGCAGGAGTTTTCTTAACTTCTCGCGGGTCGCATCCTGTTTTTTGACCTGTTCATCCGACAGGGGAATTTCGATTTGGTCTCCCTTCGGATCGTCAAGCATCTCTTCGACTCTTCGCTCGGCCGGTCGGGGAGGCAACAGTAAATCCAGGAGTCTTTCCTCCGCAATTTCCGCGGCTTTTGCCTGAACATTTTCCTGTTCTTCGGCCTTGATCATGTTCACCGAAAGCTCGACGAGATCCCGCACCATGGATTCCACATCCCGCCCGACATAGCCCACTTCGGTGAACTTGGAGGCCTCGACTTTTAAAAAAGGCGAATTGTCCAGTTTGGCGAGGCGGCGCGCAATTTCGGTTTTTCCCACACCTGTCGGACCGATCATGATGATGTTTTTGGGTGATATTTCTTCAGCCAATTCCTCCGGAACGTTTTGGCGTCGCCAGCGGTTTCTAAGCGCAATGGCAACCGCTCTCTTGGCTTCCCCCTGTCCGATGATATGGCTGTCGAGCCTTTCCACTATCTGCCTGGGTGTCAACCCTGAATTTTTCATTCTACCGTCTTGCTCCTATTTTTTACTCTTTGTGTTGGGTTTTGGCTTCTCTTCCGACAGATCAAGTTCCTCTATGATCACACGGTCATTGGTATAAATACATAGTTCAGATGCAATTTTCATAGCCTCTTTGGCGATTTCCGTCGAAGACAAGGAACTATGGCGCACCAGCGCCCGTGCGGCGGCCTGCGCATAAGGGCCTCCGGAACCGATCGCCATGACATTATCGTCGGATTCGATCACATCGCCGTTGCCGGAAATAATGAGCGAATGTTCACGGCTGACGGCGATCATCAGGGCCTCCAAATGCCGCAACACACGGTCGGTCCGCCAGTCCTTGGTAAGTTCCACGGCTGCCCGCAGAAGATTTCCGTTGTATTGTTCCAGTTTGGCGTCAAAGCGATCGAACAGTGTAAAAGCGTCCGCCGTCGCGCCCGCGAATCCGACAATCACATTGTCGTCATAGAGCCTGCGCACCTTGCGCGCTCCATGTTTCAGAATCATCGTGTCGAGTGTGACCTGACCGTCTCCGGCGACGGTGATCCGCTGGTCTTTTTTGATCGCCAGAATGGTCGTTCCCCTGATGTGCATGACTACTCCTTGTTACGGGCCCGTGGATGGGCCGAATCATAAACTTCCATGAGGCGGACAATATCAACCGCCGTATATTTCTGGGTCGTTGAAAGGCTTTCGTGACCCAGCATTTCCTGAATGGACCGCAAATCCGCTCCCGCGCCGAGAAGATGCGTGGCGAATGAATGCCGAAGCGCATGCGGACTTATTTTCCGTCCAATACCGCTTGCCGCCATGATCCGGTCAACCATCCGCGCAATGCTTCGCGTAGAAAGCCTTCCGCCACGACCGTTTAAAAAAAGCGGCCTCGGTCCTAAAGAGGACTCTTTCCGCAAGTCCCCCGAAGCTGCCAGATATTGACGAAGCGCAAAAAGCGCCGGTTTGCCGACAGGTACAATCCGCTCCTTTTTGCCTTTGCCTCGAAGCTTGACCAGCGATGCTTCAAAATTCACGTCCTCGATATTGAGCCCCGCCAGTTCCGCGAGTCTCAATCCCGAGGAATAAAAGAGTTCCAGAATCGACCGGTTGCGCCATCCCGCCGGCGTCGCGTCATTTGACGCCGATTCCAGAAGCTTGAAGATTTCATCCACGGACAGAAAAGCCGGCAGATACTTCTCCGTCTTCGGTGTCTGGATGCCCCGGATCGGATTGACCGCAATTTTACCCGCCCTGAGCAGGTATTTGTAAAAGGCCCTCAGGGCCGAAAACTTTCGGTTGATGGATACCTTCTTCAGATCCAGGCCGTGCAGGTGGACCAGGTAAGCCCGAAGGGTCTCGGTTTTCGCCGCAAGCAGGGTTTCTTGTGCTCGATCAGCAAGAAAGACCGCATAGTCCCCGACATCCGCAAGATATGCTCTCCGGGTGTTGTCCGACACGTTGCGCTGAACGGTCAGGAAGGTCTCAAAATCCGCAATCAGATCGTGCATCTTACATTTTGTATTTTCCGAAATCCTCAGCGGACAAATTTTCAAGGAATTCTTTTATTTTATCTTCCTTAAATTTGTCGATATCCGAGATTTTAATCCCGAAATCGATACTACGCGATTTTTCCAGGACAACCTCTTCAACAAATATCGACGCTTTCGCCCTGAGGGCCAGCGCGATGGCGTCGCTCGGACGGGCATCAATGGCGTAGGTTTGTCCATCCCTGGTCAGGTAGATGCTGGCAAAAAATGTATTGTTCCGAATATCCACAATTTCGATACGGTTGACGGTTACATCCAGTGCGTTGATGCATTCGTAAAGGAGATCATGGGTCATCGGACGGGAAAACACAATATGTTCAAGCTCCGTTGCAATGGCGCTTGCCTCGAAAAGTCCTATCCAGATCGGTATCGCTTTGCTTTCCTGCAAATCCTTCAGGATGACGATGGGGGTATTGGTTATCGGATCGATGGTCAATCCTGATACCTTCATCTCCAAAAGCATTACCGGCCTCCCTCACGATTCTTTCATTCTACCCCGCAGAGAATGAAGATACCCGCGGGTGATTTCCACATCAACCAGAGACCCGATCAATTCAGAATCTCCCCGGAAATTAACGATTTTCCAGCCTTCTGTCCGTCCCATCATATCTTGAGCGGCGTTTTTGCTTCGCCCTTCGACCAGAACCTTTTGAATACTTCCCTCCAATGCCGAATTTCTTTCCTGCGTGTGGAGGTTTTGCAGGGCCTGAAGCCTGATCAACCGGTTTCTTTTTTCAGACTCCAAGACCTTGTCCGGCAACAGCCTTGCCGCCGTCCCCTTTCGTTCAGAATACTTGAACGAAAAAACTGAATCAAACCTGATTTTTTCCATCATGTCAATGGTTTCTTCATAATCTTTTTGGGTTTCGCCTGGAAATCCGACAATGATGTCCGAGGTGATGCTGATTGACGGACGGGCGTCCCGCAGACGCGCCACTTTTTCCAGATATTGCTGTATTGTGTAACCCCGGTTCATCAACTTCAAAATCCGGCTTGAGCCCGACTGAACCGGCAGATGGATATGTCCACTCAATTTCCTGATACTTGCAAAACATGCGATCAAATTGTCGGACAGGTCCTTCGGATGGGATGTGGTGAAGCGAATTCTTTCAATGCCGCAAACGCCGTCAATCCGCCTGAGCAACTCCGGAAAATCACAGTTAAAATCCGCTTTCATCCCGTAGGAATTCACGTTTTGCCCTAGAAGCGTCACTTCTTTGATGCCATGTTTTGTGAGCCTTTCGATTTCTTCGACAATATCCTCGGGCCTGCGGCTCATCTCCGGTCCCCTGAGATAGGGCACCACGCAATATGAGCAGTAATTGTCGCACCCCTGCATAATGGAAACAAAAGCGCCAAGGGAGCCCGCCGGCGGCGGCGCAAAAATTCCCAGAGATTCAATTTTATTCGAAAATTCCACCTGGGTGATCTTCCGTCGGTTTGTCATGGCGGAAGCCACCATCTGCGGAAGACGGTGGATGTTATGGGTTCCGAAAACAAAATCGACCCGCTTGTCGCGCCCATAGACTTTTGCTCCCAAATGCTGCCCCAGACAGCCCCCGAATCCCAACATCAGTCGCGGATTTTGATCCTTGAGTTTAAGCAGGCGGCCCAGTTCACTAAAGGCTTTCTGCTCGGCTTTGTCGCGGATTGAACAGCCGTTGATCAGAATCAACTGCGCCTTTTGAGGCTCGTCCGTCAATTGATAGCCCGCATCGGCAAGCACAACCGCCATCTGCTCCGAGTCATGAACATTCATCTGACAGCCGAACGTTTCGATATATAAATATTTATTTTTCATGATGATCCGATGATAGTTTGGTCACTGCTATCGTTTGTCAATTCCGTTTCGCCAAATCTTTATTCAAGACATTACTCAATTGTCCGAATTCGGAAACGCTCAGCGTTTCTCCCCGACGCTTCCCGTCAATTCCTGCGAGATTCAGAGACGCCAAAATCTCCTGCTGTGAAAGTCCTTCAAGAATTTTGGCCTGTTTAAGATTGTTGATGAGCATCTTTCGCCTTTGAGCAAATGACGCTTTGACCAGCGCAAAAAAGAATTGCTCGTTGTCAAGTTCGCAAACTGGTTCGGCGAGAAACTTTCCCCGCATGATCGCGGAAGCGACCTTTGGGCGCGGAGAAAAACATTCCGCGGAAACGGTGAAAAGCTTTTCAACATCCGCAAACATTTGCAGCAGAACCGACGGAACACCATACTGCTTGCAGTCCGGCTTTGAGACGAGACGATCGACAACCTCTTCTTGAAGCATCAGCAAAAAACCGTCTATGGCGGACCGATGCCTGAGCAGATGAAAAATCAGCGGGCTGGAAATGTGATACGGAACATTACCCACTACTTTAATTTTTAAATTATAACGCTTTGATATTGAAGATATATCAAATTTCAAGACGTCTTGGTTTTCAATTATCACCGATGGACAGTCACTTAGTTGTTTCTGAAGCACTGGCACAAGATTTTCATCTATCTCCACTGCAATCAGGGTCTGAGCACGTTGTCCCATCTCACGGGTCAAAACACCGATTCCGGCGCCGATTTCCAAAACAACATCTTTTGAATCTATGGCACTTGCCCGGACGATTTTCTTGATCGTGTTGATATCAGTCAGAAATGACTGGCTGAACCGTTTGCGCGGCCGGATATCGTATTGCTTTAAAATATCTTTGGGTGTCTGCATAGGAATTAAGCGCGTGACGCCAGCGGCCAGCGTGAGACTGCGTTTAATTCCAGGGAATCGGACCGGCCGCCGGAAAGCAGAATCTCCCCCAGAGCGGCTATCATTGCCGCATTGTCCGTGCATAAAATCATGGGAGGGATGAAAAGTTCGATGCCTTCAGCGCTTGCCGCTTCTGCAAACCTCTTTCTGAGACGGCTATTGGCCGCGACTCCTCCGCAAACCACAAGTTGATCAATCGATCGATCCCGGGCCGCCCGCAGTGCCTTTTCGACCAGGACGTCCATAATGGCTTCCTGATAGCTCGCCACGACGTCGGAAAGCTCTTCGGAAATGAAAGGCTTTCCCCGTTTCTTCAGCATCACAAGAAGTGAGGTTTTCAGTCCACTGAAACTGAAATCCGGTGAGTCTTTCATGGCTCGAGGAAACGCAAAGGCTTTAGGATTTCCTTCTTTGGCCATTTGATCGATCACAACACCGCCCGGATAGCCCAAATCCAGCAGTTTTGCCGCCTTGTCGAACGCTTCACCGGCTGCGTCATCACGGGTCTGACCGACGAGCTCAAAGGAATGATAGTTTTTCACGATATAAATATGCGTATGTCCACCGGAAACCACCAGCGCCACAAAGGGAAACCGGGGTTTTTTATCTGCAAGAAAGGCGGCCATGATATGTCCCTCAATGTGATTGACCCCCACAAATGGAATATTGAGCCCGTAGGCCAACGCCTTGGCCGTCGATAAACCGACAAGCAGGGATCCGATCAATCCGGGACCGCGCGTGACGGCAACGCCCGAAAGATCACCTGCCGTCACACCGGCAGTGGCGAGTGCTTCGCCGATGACCGGGGTAATCGCCTCGATATGTTTGCGCGAAGCGATTTCCGGGACCACTCCGCCGAACCGCTCGTGATCCTTGATTTGCGAAGCAATCACATTCGAAAGCAGCTTTCCGTCCCGGACGACGGCGGCCGCTGTTTCATCGCAGGATGTTTCGATGCCCAAAGTCAACAATTTCTTCAATCCTTTTACAATTTTCTTTACTTCAAGAAAAAAAAGCTTATATAGAAGCGCTGATATTTTGTAAACAAACATTTCACCGGGTTTACAGGATCGGAATCATTCCATGGAATTCAAAACGGATTTTCTCATCATCGGAAGCGGCATCGCGGGATTGAGCATGGCGATCAAAGCAGCCGGGCTCGGATCAGTCGCCATCGTCACCAAAAAAGAAAAATCAGAATCCAACACCAATTATGCCCAGGGTGGCATCGCCGCCGTGACGGATAAAACCGACAGCTTCGAGGAGCATATCTCCGACACGCTGATTTGCGGCGCCGGCCTGTGCCAAAAAGAGGTAGTGGAGTTTGTCGTTCGTGAAGCGCCCCCGCGCATCCAGGAATTAGTTGAATGGGGCGTCAATTTTACCAAGTCGGAACTGCCGCCGCACCCGTATGATCTCGGCCAGGAAGGCGGTCATCATAAGCGGCGTGTTTTGCACGCCAAAGACTTGACCGGACGAGAGATCGAACGGGCGCTGCATGAAAAAGTCGCGGAGTTGTCTCATGTGACGATCTATGAAAATCACATCGGCATCGACCTGATTATACAAAAAGACGCACAGGGACAAACGATCAATTGCCTGGGCGCCTATGTGCTGGATATCGATCGGGACGAAATTCACACCTACCGGGCTAAATACACGATTTTATCAACGGGCGGCGCGGGTAAAGTCTATCTGATCACCACCAACCCCGACATTGCTACGGGAGACGGCATTGCCATGGCCTATCGCGCCGGCGCTCGCATCGAGAACATGGAATTCATCCAGTTCCATCCGACGTGCCTGTACCATCCCGAAGCCAAGGCTTTTCTGATCAGTGAAGCCGTTCGCGGCGAAGGCGGTATTTTAAAACTCAAAAACGGCTCGACCTTCATGGAAAAATATCATCCCATGAAAAGTCTCGCCCCGCGCGACGTGGTCGCAAAAGCCATCGACAACGAAATCAAAAAATCAGGCGATGAGCACGTCCTTTTGGACATCACGCACCACAGCCGTGATTTTCTGATGGACCGCTTCCCTAATATTTACGAAAAATGTCTAGAATTCGGCATCGATATGGCCGTCTCGCCCATTCCCATCGCTCCTGCCGCCCACTACATCTGCGGCGGCGTTTCCGTGGATCATTTCGGCAAAACCACGATCGACAATCTTTTCGCCTGCGGCGAGGTGTCCTGCACAGGCCTGCATGGCGCCAACCGCCTGGCCAGTAATTCGCTTCTGGAGGCGCTCGTCTATTCGCATCGAGCGTTTACCAAAATCGCCAAATCCTTCAAACAAACAGAAATGAGCACGACAGCGATCCGCCCCTGGGATCCTGGTGACGCGTCAAAGAGCGACGACACCATCGTCGTCACCAACAACTGGGATGAAATTCGCCGCTGCATGTGGAACTACGTCGGCATCGTCCGCTCGGACAAACGACTGGAACGGGCAGAGCGAAGAATCGACCTCATCCGGAGAGAAATCGACGAATACTACTGGGATTATAAAATTACAAAAGATTTAATCGAACTGCGCAACATAACGACCGTTGGAAAAATGATCGTGCGGAGCGCCCGCCTGCGCAAGGAAAGCCGAGGCCTGCACTACACGCTTGATTACCCCCAAACCAGCGACACCTTCCTCAAAGACACGGTTTTAGAAAAGTAGGGAACCGCTCGCGATAACCTAAAGGTCAAGCCGTTCCCTAATTGCGGAAGACGCGGTTGAAGATGTAATCCAGATTGACCAGGAAATTATTGACGTTGAAAATACCGTCCAGATCTTTCGCGTTGAGATACTTTTGCACGATCTCATCCTGTTCCAGGAGCTTGTGAAATTCAATCCCCTCATGCCAGGATTTCATGGCGTTTCTCTGGACGATGGCGTAGGCGTCTTCGCGCGTCGTGCCTTTTTCAATGAGCGAAAGCAGGACATGCTGCGAAAAAATCACGCCGTGCGTCATGTTCAGATTGGCCAGCATCCGTTCGGGATAGACGACCAGTTTGTCCATCAGGCCAGTGAAGCGCCCCAGCATGAAATCGAGCGTAACGGTAGAGTCCGGCCCGATGATCCGTTCCACGGACGAGTGGCTGATGTCTCGCTCATGCCAAAGCGCCACGTCTTCGAGTGCGGCCACAGCGTATGAGCGCACCAGACGCGACAACCCGGAGATGTTTTCCGACAGCACGGGATTGCGTTTGTGCGGCATGGCGGATGAGCCCTTCTGGCCGGGTGAGAAATATTCTTCGGCTTCGCGGACTTCGGTTCGTTGCAAGAGGCGGATTTCCTGTGCGAACTTGTCGAGCGATGATGCGATAATCGCCAACGTGGTGAAAAACTCCGCATGACGGTCGCGCTGCACAATCTGCGACGACACGGGCGCGGGTTTCAGGCCGAGCTTTGAGCAGACATATTCTTCCACAAACGGTTCGATAAACGAAAACGTGCCGACGGCTCCCGAGATTTTTCCGTAGCTGACGGTTTCTTTGGCGCGAACCAGACGTTCGCGGTTTCGCTGCATTTCCTGGTACCAAAGCGCCATCTTCAATCCAAACGTAATGGGCTCGGCGTGAATACCGTGCGACCGGCCGATCATGAGCGTTTGTTTATGTTCAAAGGCGCGTCGTTTCAACACGGCCAGAAGCGCATCGACATCGTCGAGCAAAATTTCCGCGGCTTCTTTTAACTGAATGGCCAGCGCGGTATCGAGCACATCCGACGACGTGAGCCCCATGTGAATGAAGCGGCCGTCTTCGCCGATGACTTCGGTCAGCGACGAAACAAACGCGATCACGTCATGCTTGGTGATCAATTCAATTTCATCGATGCGGGCGACGTTAATGACCGCCTTGGCTTTGATATTTTCCACCGCAGCCGCCGGAACCTTGCCCAGCTTGACCATCGCCTCGCAGGCCGCCACTTCGACGTCCAGCCATTTGGCAAACTTATTTTCCTGGCTCCAGATGGAGACCATCTTTTCTCTTGAATATCTGGAAATCACAATTATTCTCCTATTTTCTAAAATTGCGGCGTTTATTAATTGAGTTCGGCCTTTGAGTCAAGGCTTATATCGAAATTGCGGCTCGATGCCTTTTATTTTCAGTCGTATTCTTCCAGATAGCGCTCAATGTAGCGCCGGACAGTTTCTTTGGGCTGGTAAATGCCGAAATGACCTTCGCACAAAATATCCGCATCGAGCGTCAGTAATTTTCGCATAGACTTCTTCCAGGCGTCGATATCCGATCCGAAGGCGGCATGAAACGGCCCGTGGATGTCCTGGCCGAACAAAATCCTGCGTCCGGCCCGATCCAGGTACACCGACACGGATCCCGGCGTATGCCCCGGCGTGTGCAGAATATGAAGGTCTGCCGAACCGAACGACAGAATTTCTTCATCCTTGCTGAATACCTTGTCCGCTTTCGTCGGCGGAAATTCAATTCCATACCAGTTGGCGGCTGTTTTTCGGGAATCGCCCGCTTCCATTGCCTGGGCATCGGCTTCGTGAATCAATATTTTTGTGCGGTAGTTCTTCCGGAAATACGGCGCTGCACCGATATGGTCGATGTGGCAGTGCGTTAAGATCAGGGTGGACACGGCGGAGGGGTGGAGGCCCAAAAGTTCGATGTTGCGAGCGAGTTGCGAGGCGCTGGCTCCTGCTCCCGCGTCGATCATCACCAGTTCGCCTCCAAAATCGAGAAGATAAACCGCCGCATCTTCCGACGCGGTCAGATTCGGACCCCCGATTAAATAAATGCCTTTTGTGATTTCTTCGGACGGGCGTTTCATATCCCTGAGACCTTGAAGGTTCCGACCAGATCGGAAATATGTTTGAGTTTGTTTTCCTGAAGGTAGGTCTCCAGGCCGTCGAGAATGTCCATCGTGGCACGGGGATTGACAAAGTTGGCTGTGCCGATCTGCACGGCGCTAGCCCCGACGATAAAAAATTCCAGTGCGTCTTCCGCGTTCATGATGCCTCCCATTCCGATCACGGGAATGGATACGTTTTGCGCGACCTGCCAGACCATGCGCAACGCCACCGGTTTAATGGCGGGTCCGGACAGGCCGCCGGTGATGTTTTTAAGTCGCGGCGTTTTGGTTTGAACATCGACGGCCAGCCCCGTCAGCGTGTTGATCAGGGAGACCGCATCCGCCCCGGCTTTTTCAACCGCCCGGGCGATCAGCACAATATCCGTCACGTTGGGTGTGAGTTTGACGATCACCGGCAGATCCGTCTGCGCCTTGACGCGACGGGTGACCTGGGCTGCGGCTTTGGGATCCGCCCCGAAACTCAATCCACCGTTTTTGACGTTGGGGCAGGAAATATTGACTTCGAGAGCTGATACGCCTTTCGCGGCGCTGAGTTTCGCGGCGACCTTTGAATATTCTTCAAGCGTCTCTCCATAAATATTGGCAATCACTGCCACATCATATTGACTCAAAAAAGGCAGTTTTTCTTCGATGAACGCCTCAACACCGATGTTTTGCAATCCCACCGAGTTGAGCATGCCTCCGGTGGTTTCCATGATTCTCGGCGGCGGATTGCCGGCGCGAGGTTTTAAAGACAGACCCTTGACGGCGATGCCCCCAAGTTGGTTCAGATCCACATAGTCGGCGTATTCCTGACCGTAGCCGAATGTGCCGGAAGCGGCAATGACGGGATTTTTCAGTCGAAGCCCAGCCAGGTCCACGCACAGAGCACCGGCGTTTTTATGTTTTCTTTTTTCCACGATTAGTCCCAGACGATTTGATGAAGTTCAAACACCGGCCCATCCGCACAGACACGCTTGTAGGCTGTGTCGCCCCGCTCGTCTTTAACAGCGACGACACAGCCGACGCAGGCCCCCACACCGCAGGCCATTCTCTCCTCAAGAGATACCTGGCAGCGATATCTGTTATCCAAAAGCGTACCGAGGCTTCGGAGCATGCTTTTTGGCCCGCAGGCATAAATCATGGTCTCCTCAGGACGATAGTTTCCCAAATCTTGTCTCAACAAGTCTGTGACTATCGCTTTTTTCCCCGCTGTTCCGTCATCCGTACACAGATGCACGCCATAGCAGAGGGTTTGAATCTTTTCGACCCCCACGAGTTGCTCTTGGGTTTTTGCACCCAGATAAAAAGTCATTTCCCCGCCCGATCGGCAACGGTTCCGGCATAAATGCTCCGCCAGAAGCGACAGCGGAGCGACGCCGATGCCACCGGCGATAAATATAATATTCTTCGCGCCGTCAGGCATGGCATACCCGGTTCCCAGCGGACCGTGAACTTCGAGCTGAGATCCCTCTATCAGTCCGGCCAGAATCTTCGTGCCCTTTCCTACGACCCGGTAGAGAATTTCACAAACGCAGGCATGCTTTTCAGCGGTAAAGGAATAGATGCTGAGCGGACGGGATAAAAACGGATCGGCAAGACCCGCGATCCGAAGCATGACGAACTGACCGGGCAGCGCGCCTCCAAAGGCGGGCGGCAGGTAAATTTTCATCAAGAAATGATCTTTGCGCACCTCATCGTTGGCAAAGACTTCACCGATAAAAATATCTTTAGGCATCATTTATATCCTGACGGTAATCGGCCCACATGATCAGGGCATCTTCATGTGTGTCCGAGTAATAGTTGGGTCGCCTCCCCTTTACTACAAAACCGCATTTCCGGTAAAGGGCAATCGCCGCCGAATTCGTTGATCTGACCTCCAGTGTGATTTTCCGGATGCCCAAATCGAAAGCGACCCGTTTCATAAGATCGATCAAATTCCAGGCCAGTTTCTGTCTGCGGAATTCTTTACGAACCGCCAGATTGTGCAGATGCGCCTCATCCGCGACCAGCCAAAAGATGATATATCCGCCCACCCAAGACTCGCCGCCGATCTCGACTCTGGCGGTCAGGCATTGCGCATGACGGGTTTTGAGTTCTCCTTCAAACATGCCGCGGGTCCAGGGCGTCGGAAAGGCCTCCCCTTCGAGTTCGAGAATCTCGGACAGATCCGCCAGTCGCCTCAGGTCAACCCCCACCCGGATGTCTTGTTCACAGGACATGAAGCAGTTCCCAAGCCAGGGCAAGAATTAAAAATATCGCGCAGAAGACGGGAATCGCGCCACGCATTTTAATGGTGGAGATCGCCGCCGCAATGCCCAAAAGCGGAAGAAAATAATAGGTCAGCGCAAGGGTTTGGGATAAAGCGGCAGGTAGCTTCGGATATCCCCAACTCACTGCAAAGACAAAGACCGTTTGAAACAACACCAGTGATACAAGGTAAGTTGCAAAGACTTTGAACAAGGCCAGCCAGGTTTTCTTCTCAATGCCTCGCAAATTTCCCTGTTTTGCGTCTTCGAGTGCCGCGTCTGAAAGCCGGTCGTTGGATTGCATGATTTTAACGTCAAAGATCCTGACGATCAGGCCGCACGGTATGGCGATCAGAATTGCCATCGCGATCAAGTCCGGAGCAGCAGCACCGGTCTTCGGGCCTGCCAGCGCCACAATCGACACAGCCAGCACAGCTGAAATGGAATCATTGGGAGGAAGGTAGATCCCCACGGGAATGCGGTCAATCCAGAAAAGTTCCAGCATGGCCCCGATCATCAGCCCCGCAAGAGGAATTCCCGTCATGTAGCCCAGGAGCGGCGCCAGGACGATCGGGCGTGATACCATGGCCTGAATCACGATACGGTCCAGACAAAGGATACTTCCCAGCACAGACAGCAGGATAATCGTCGAGAACAAGGATGGCCTCCGTCATCAGGCTAGGTTTTAATGGCGCAATATTCCTTGAGCGCGTCCTTGATATCCACGGCTTTTTCCCTGGGCACACGCTTCAATTCGATTGCAACGCCTTCGTTTTCAAGCATGTTGAGGATTTCGCCAATTTCATCCTGACACAAAAAAACGGACGGCGCGCAGCAAACAGCATACTCTTCATGATGGATGTTTCCGATATTGAGCCGATTGAAATGAAACCCGCCCTGATAGGCGCGAAAGGCATCGGAAACGCTGCCGAAAAGGACGATTGTTTTCTTTCCCTCCCCTTCGGAAAAATTATAGCTGGCCGCGAAATCCTCGACGGAACAGATATTAACTTCGATTTCACTGGGAACCGCCATGCGGATGACGGTTTCGCAGAAGAAATCTCCGGCTGAATTATCATTCACGACCATGATGCACTTTGCATGGATAAAAGGCACCCAGGATTCAAGAATCTGCCCGTGGACCAGACGGTTGTCCACGCGGACCAATGCCATGTCGTACGATTCCGCCAAAGGATCACCCGGTCGCTTTTTTACTTAAAATCTCACTGGCCAGTGAAATGTTTTTCTTGCCGTAGTCCTTGATAAAACAGGCGAATTCATTGAGCGTCATATCCTCCCGGACATCGGAGAGCTTCAAAAGCATGGGCAGATTGACGCCAGTGACGACCTCTACTTTTCCTTCTTTCATAAACGACAACGATATGTTGGACGGTGTTCCTCCGAACAGATCCGTCAAAATCAGCACGCCTTTGCCTTTATCGAGTTTTTTGATGGCGGCGCTGATTTCTTTTTTAAGCTCTTCCACGCCTTTGGACTGCTCAACGCACACATGCATGATATCGTTTAATTTTCCCTTGATCAATTCCGCAGCTGCAATCAATTCATTACCGAGATTTCCATGGGTTGTAATCAGCACACCGATCATGATGCCTTCCTCCTTACCGTAACTTGCGACCGTATCGCGCCGATTCGCCGGATAGCTGTCCGAAGACGAAAAAACGACTCGCAAAACCAATCCGAAACGCTAATGGATTGGGAAATAATTGTCAAGATGAATCCGGATTTTCCCGCCGATCACTCTTTCGGACAATGGCAGCGTTGTGCTGTCCAAAGTTTACGGCGTCCTGCCCCCGATATCACGCAACTCGTCAAGCATTTCGGACAGGCCGGATTGCCGTTGCACACAGCGACCGACGGCGCCTTCAACCAGATTGCGTCCTGCAATCACGGTAACCTCTCTGCGGGCACGTGTCACGCCGGTATAGAGTAGTTCCCGTGTGACGGGAGGAAAATCCGCAGGGGGCGCAATTAAAACAACATGGTCAAACTCAGAGCCCTGGCTTTTATGCACCGTCATGGCCCAGGCGGTTTCATGACGGGGCAACCTTCCGGGCGATATTTTTCTGATTTCTCCGTCCGGCATGCGGAAAAAAGCCCGAATTGGACCGCTTGGTCCGTCATTTATAATCAACCCGGTATCGCCATTGAATAAATTCAGGCGGTAGTCATTTTCAACAATCATCACCGGCCGTCCAAGATAATAGGATTTGTGTATATCGATTAGGCCCTGTCCGGACAAAATATTTTCAACACGCAAATTGATTTCCCTGCTCCCCCACGGACCGTGCCGAAGCGCGCATAAAATCCGGAAGGATTCAAAAAGATCGAAAACCTCCGGAAGGTCGGCTGTCTGCGCCCGGACAAAGCGGGTAAAATTCAAATAGGGCGCAAGCATCGGCAGCAAAACCGCTTCAGAAATAGGTCTGCCCGATAGAAGATCCATATAGTGAATGTCGCTATCGGACTTCGCGCAGAGCATGGCCATGACGCCCGGACCATCTCCCTGTTTGATCAATGCACTGAGGCGACCGATGCCGCTTCGGCCGTCAAACCGATAATTGTGCTGCAATTCTATGACGACACCAGCGGCCGGCGGATCCGGAGTGGTCACAGGAGGTCTGACACCTGTCATGTCTGAGATTTGATCAGCCATTGCCGCGGAAAATGCATTGGTCTGTAAAGATCTGCAAATGCTTCCCAAAACATAACCCGCGTCAACCGATGCCAGTTGATCTTTGTCACCCAGCAGGATCAACCTCGCCTCCGGTTCGAGCGCTGACATCAGTTTGGCCATCATCGGCAGATCGATCATCGAAGCTTCATCTACAACCACCAGGTCATAGGGCAATCGGCGGGTTGAATCATATCGGAAATAGGGCGTTTTGGCGCTTCCTCCCAGCAATCGATGCAAGGTTGTTGCCGTTTTGGGAAGACCGGCAAACAGCGGATCCGTGTCGGCAATAGTTTGGTTCATCTTTCCGATGGATTCTTTGAGTTTGGCGGCAGCCTTGCCAGTGGGCGCGGCCAAGGCGATGCGTAGCCTGCCCTCGTGGACTTGCTGCAAAATCATCAGAATCTTCACAACCGTTGTTGTTTTACCCGTCCCCGGACTTCCGGAAATGACCAGAAATCTTCGTAAGCATGCCGCCGCCACCGCGATTTTCTGCCAGTTAATCTCGATCGACTCCTCCTTCGGAAAAAAACGGCTGACTATTGCGGCTAAGTCCTGCGCCGTTTGAGATGGAATGTCTTTGTGATTCAATCGTGCCAGAACATTGTCGGCAACATCTTTTTCATATTGCCAGTAGCGTTGAAAATATAAACGATGCCGTTGATCCAAGATAAGGGGTTTAAAATCACCGGGAACGCCGACACAATCACAGTGGTTGAGCGTGTCGATCCAATGCGCAATCGCCGGGCAGATCAATTCTTTGCGATCCCCAATGCCGACCGGCACAGATGTCTGCGCGATCCGGTCGAGATCCAAACACACATCGCCGTCACGCAGATTCCTGCTCAAAAGAGCCGCCGCCAGCCATACCGCTTCCGGATCCCGGCGGGCATAGGCGCGACAAAAAGCGCCGATCCGAAGATCAAGATGCGTCATCGAGACGCCTGGAATAGCGCCTGAAAGGGATTCTACAAACTGCAAATCGGATTCCGTTTTATGTTCTATTATTCCCACCATCCCCCCTGAAAACAGATTTCATCTGTATTGAGACTGCCGCCATTTGAGGGCTTGCCGTTTGATTTCTTTTGCACGATGAATCCCCTGTCAGTCAATCCCGATTTTCGTTTTTTCCCGTAAGATCCCGCAAACCTTCATAGATCATACCGTTGTTTTGCATGCGCCGTCATTTGCCCTTTTTATGTTCCCTGTTGCGCAGTGAAGTTGCGATTGACATTGCACAGGGCAGCTTTTATAATCCCGGCAAAAATATACAAGGACGACGCATGAGGGTTTATCGTTTTGTCAGTGGTCACCGGCTCGCTCTGACGGTGATTCTGGCCTTGGCAGGCATCGGCATTATGGCTTTTTATGCGGTCTGTGACACGGCCTGTTCCTATCTTCGAGGCGATATCTTCGGTCTGGATCTGAAATACGTCGGCGTTCTTTTCATGGCTGTCTTGATCGCCCTGTCGTTCTTCCACCAGGCCGACATGCTTCGCATGTTCGTCGCCGCCGGCATCGGCGTTGAAATTTATCTGGTGGCTTTTCAGATTGAAGAAAATATTTTCTGTCCCTTTTGCCTGGCCTTTGGCGTTTTGGTCATTTTGATGTATATCGTCAACTACGAACGCAGATCGCTCAGCAACAAGTGGCTTCATACGCTCCTTTATGCTTTCGGCGATGCGAAAATCCCGTTTTCCGGAGATCGGCGCCATCCCGTTTTGATTTGGATGATTGCAGGTTATCTCTTTGTCAGTCTCTCCTTCACCGGTTCGGCAATCCCGCTTTACGCCGTCGATGCCGTATCGCCATCGGAGATCGCTTGCGGGTTTTTCTCTCCGAATACCGCCGTTCCGCTGCATTCGGCAATCGAGGTTTCAGGAACCTGTCACATCGGTTAACAAAGCGCTCTTTTACGCCAAAGCATTCAGGCCTCCAGCAGCAAAGTTTCGAGCCGACGGATGACCTCGTGTCGCGGTCTATCGAAAAATACGCCTGAGTTGACAGGCGCGCCCGAACGGAGACCTCGCAGGAAAAAGTAGAATACGCCTCCGAAATGTCTTTCATAACGATAGTCCGCAACGCGCATCTTGAGATATTGGTTGAGCGCGACTGTGTAAATCAGATACTGAAGATCATAAAAAGCGTTTCGCATTTCCTGCTGAAGACTCTTGGGGCCATAATCTTCACTTCGCTCTCCCAGATCATTGGATTTCCAATCCCCCAGATAATAAAGTCCCTTGTATTCAAACACCAGATCGATAAAACCTTTCATAAAACCGGACAGAGGCGGAAAATGAAGTCTGTTTTGTTCGGGGCCGCCACGCTCATCGGGAGACGCTTCCGACAGAAGTCTCCCCAAGGCGCTTGACGATATTTCCTTCACAGGAAAATAAAACTCCATTTCTTTGAGGCATCTTTCTTTGGGAATGTCCGCAAGACAAAATGTCTCGCGCAGTCCTTCCAAGCGAGCGGACGCAAGTTCGTCAAGCATTTGAACGAGACACGGAGTCCAGGCCGGATCATAATTGAATTTGCGCAGTGCCAGATCCACGATTCGACCGGTCTGCTCGCCGCGCACGTTTGATAAATCGATTTTTTCGAGTATCTCATGCAGAAGCGTCCCCGGCGTTGCGCCCGACGGAAATAAAATGAAGCGATCAAAACGGTTATCTACTTTTGATCGGCCTCGATTCCTTAGCAGTGCCGGGGCTGATTCATCCCATCTATCCTCCCACGACCCGTCCTGGACAACACGCCGGACAAGCAGGCTGTAGCTGGCCACCTTGCGACTCTGTTCGATCCTCCCGTCAAACGGGCGAAAAACCATTTCGGGGGGACCTTCCGACTGAATTTCAGGCGACGACAAGACTTGACGATCCATCCGGGAGAGTTCAATATCCGCAGGCGACCGTTGAACCAGGGCTTCGAGATCGGCAAGCATTTTCTCATTCCGGCTTTGTCCCTTTTGATTCTGCCTGCCGGAATCCTCAGAAAACAAAAATGACACCGCGCTTTTTTCGATGCCGCGAATATTGCCCAGGATAAAATAACAGCGGTTCTTGGCCCGTGTCAGCGCGACGTACAGAAGCCTTCGCTGCTCCGCACGATTTTCGCGTTCATGCCGGGGGCGGGCCTCCTCTATGGCCTCCGGGTCGAATAAAGCCGTTAATCTCCAATCGTCGTTTTCATCATGATAGACCATTTCCATCCCCCTGTCCGCTTGTGCGTCGCTCCAGCAAAACGGACAGAACACAACCGGATATTCCAGTCCCTTGCTTTTGTGCATCGTCACAATCCGAACGCCGTCGCGATCCGTCTCCAGACGAATTTGCTGATCCTCGGCCGTGACATCGGTTTTAGCGGCCATCTCATCGAACCAGCGAGGCAGATCCGAAGCTTGCAGGCTCTCTTGCTCATGCGCCTTTTGAATCAGTTGAGCCAGATGTTGATAATTGGTCAGTTTCCTTTCGCCGTCTTTGTGCCGGGCCAGTTTTTCCCGCATGCCCTCTTCTTCCAGCAGCGAGCAAAACATCGGCAGAAATCCCTTGCGGCGCCAAACCTCACTCCATCGTACAAATCGGCTTCGCCATTGATCCATAGCGTCGTCGTCTTCATGCAAGTCGGACAGACGCATTGCGTCGAGCGCGAAGAACGGTGTGGCGAGCGCCGTAAGCACATAGCCATCATGATCAGGCCGCAACAGCCCTGACACGAAGCGTTTGAAATCATCAGCCTCCACTGAGGCAAATACACTATTCGTGCCCTGCTGAACCGATGCGATCCCCGCCCGCTCGAATGCCTGCTTTACCCGCAAGGCCTCGGCATGCGTTCGAACCAGGACGGCGATGTCTTTTGCGCTAAGCGCAGCGTCTCCAAGGGTTGCCCGGCCGCTTCGACTTTCATGCAGAAGCTTCGATATTTCAACGGCCATCGCTTCAGTGATTCGATCTCTGGCCTCATTGACGCCCACGGGCTGACCGTCGTCCTCGGCAGGGAGAAACCAGAGTCGCATTCCCGCGCCGGCTTTTTGTCCATCCATCACAAGGGACTTCAAACGCGCTTCGGGTGACGGTTGAATCGGGGCATAGGATATTTCAGGCAGGACGAACACATCTTTTCTTGCGGTGAACAAGGCATTGAACGCATGGACCAGCGGCGCTTCGGATCGCCAGTTGAGCGACAAACGGTATCGTTTGTCGACACTTTTTGCGGCGCGCAGATAGGCGTAAATATCGGCCCCGCGAAAGCTGTAGATCGCCTGTTTGGGATCTCCGATATAGAACACACAGCCCGTATCCTCGCGCCTTTGCTCAAAGAGAGTTTGCACAATCGAAAACTGCAGGGGATCCGTGTCCTGAAATTCATCAATAAGCACAGCGGCATACTTCTCCCGCAGAGCCGAAACGAGCCGGCCCGCACCATCGCGTGTCACGGCCCGGCGGGCCTTGAGCAGCAAATCATCAAAATACATGACTCGCTTGTGTTCTTTGATCTGAGGAAAATCCTTCACGGCCGACAAAGCAAACTCCGTTTTTAAACCGGCCATCCAACTGCTGAATTTTTCAGCGACGTCTTGCGCCTTGCGGCATAGCGCGGCAGTCTCATCGAATACCGGATGCGCCGGGGTGTTCTGTCCTTTCTTTGTTTTTGCCTCAAGTGTCTCCACGCTGATTTTATCAAGGCAGGAAGGAAGCGGAAGCACGCATTGTCCCGGAAGAAGCGCCGTCTCCAGATCCGCCAGAATTTTGTTCACCTTTGATCCGTAAGTTACACCGCTGAGTGCGGAATCCCGTAACTTCTCCTCGATCTGAAGGCGTTCGCGCATCCATAATCGCGCCACCTCATCGAATCGAGATCCCAATGCCTGGAGATCGGCTTCAATCTCCGCATCCGTGGGAATCCTGTCTGGAGCGATAATTTCGACGTTGATTTTGGACATAATCTTCCTGAAGAGCAGCGCAAGAGTCTCCAGATTAAAACCGGATGCCAGAAGGCTTCCAGCGAGCTCCGGCGACAGGCCGTAGATTCGGCGCCGCCAGAAATCCTCAACGAACTCCCTTTCCATCTGCTTTTGATTTTCAAGCAGAGGCATATCGAACAGCAGACCGCTTTCAAAGGCATTGTCCATCAGAAGTCGCTGGCAAAAACCGTGAATCGTGAAGATAGCGGTTTCATCAAAATTTGCGAGCACGTTGCCCAATAATTCAATAACGCTTTTTTTTGTTTCCGGATCGTCACAGTTCGCGGCCAGTTCGCAAACGAGAGGATCTTTATCGAATCCGTCGCCGCGAATTAAAGCACTTTTCATTTGATAAATGATGTCGCGAATGCGCTTTCTCAGTTCCGCGGTCGCCGCATTGGTAAAGGTAATCACGAGAATTTTGGGGGCATCGATTTTTTTTTCGATGAGCAGGCGCAGGAACAGACCCGTCAGCGCATAGGTTTTTCCCGTTCCGGCGCCGGCCTCAATGAGGTTAACACCGGTCAAGGGGCAGGAAATCAGATTAAACGATTCTTCCGGTTCAGACATGAATCGCCTCCAGGTGGGCAAATAAAGGAGCCAGAAGAACCTCACTGAACTGCTGAAATTCTTCATCCAGAGGCGGCTCGGATCCGAAGCACAGGAGATGCTCATATTGCATCCCCTCGCCCGGCTTGTCGAGGCCGCTCATCTTCCAAACCTTTCGGGCCGCGGCAAACGCCTCTTGTTTTGTCCGCTTTTGCCGCCAGAGCGTGTCTGCGTAAGCAAGGGATGAAAGCGGAAAGAACTTCAACGGCTTGCACTGTCCTTCGTAATAGCACCCGATGAAATCTTCCACAATGACTTCCGGATGATCCGGAACGAGAAAGCGATAGAACTCGTTGTCCGCTTCTCCCAGAAGCAACGTGTCAAAGGATTCCCGTTTCGGACGGCTCAAGACGATGAGCAAATGGGAAATCCAGGCATTGAGGTAGTCGCTCATTTTCAGACGTGCCGGTCTTCGACAGAGGTAGCGATCTTGCCCGACATCGCGAATAATGCCCGACAGCGTTATCCCGGCTGCGCGGATGTTGATCGTCAGCGTCTTTGGTTCTTCTACCGTGAATTTTTCGATCCGACGGGCGTAGCGGCTCGCCCGGTTTTTTTCCTTCGTGTAGAAATAATCACAAGCCGACCCCACCGGCAAGACGCCTGCGGCTTTTTTATTTTCATACACCTCATCGGTGGGTGCGCCGGCCAGGAATCTTTCGGCCAGTTCAAGGCGCAATCCGTAACGATCCAGCGTATCGACGTCAAATGGTTCAGACGTCTGGGCTTGAACGGTTTTATCGTCCCACTTCATCCTGAGGCGATTCTGCAGAAAATAGCGAGCGGGATTTCGGTAGAAACGAAAAAGATCCTCAATGGCAAGCGCATGGCTTACGTCAACCTCTTCCCTTAATTTGCCGCTTATAAAAACGGGGGAGGCATCCCGGCGCGGGCCGACCACGGCCCGCGCCGCTTCATAATTGGTTTCAGAATAACTCGCATATCCGCTTGCCGGCGTAAAATAATCGGGATGGAATGCGTGAAGCCGGTGGCTCGTCGTAATCTGCTTGGAAACGGGAATGTCTTTGTTCTCACCCCGATAAAAACGATCGACATATTCCAGAAGTTCGTTGATCAGATCGGAGGGCTGTCGCTCACTCGCATCCTGAAGATCGCGTCCTGTATAGGTCATGACCAACTTGTCGCGCGCCGAAATGAGCGATTCGAGAAAAAGATACTGATCGTCGTGCCGAAGAGATCGGTCGCCCGTCTTCCTACGGTCGCGCATCAGATCAAATCCAATGCTCTTTTCCCTTCGGGGAAACACGCCGGCGTTCATTCCCAGAAGCACAATCACCTTGAATGGAAGGCTTCGCATGGGCAGCAGAGCGCAAAAGGAAACTCCTCCCGCGAGAAACCCGGCGGCTGATACGTCCGGCGGCAATGATTGCTCCAGGTAGCCTTGGATGACTTCCAAGGGATACTTCTGATGATCATCCACGCGTCTTGTCTGCGCGTCAAGCCCGTCGAGAATCTGGTAAAAAGCGTAAAGATCTGAACGGAATTCATCTCCGGCGGGAAAGAACTTGTCGAGGAGATGCCTAAGGGTATCCACCCATTCGACCAGTGTGTGAGACTGTTTGAGTTTTGTGCGATATCCAAGCAAGAGATCCCAATACATTAAGAATCTGCCCAGCAGCTGTGTTGCCTCTCCTTCAATTCCGCCGTATGGCAGGAGACCGGCAAAGCGATCTTCGCGGCGTCCGTCCAGCATGACGCCTGCCAGCATACGGTCAATCCCGGACTGCCAGGTGTTTTCATCAAAAGCAGGCAACCCCATTTCTTGTCGATGATGGACATTAATCCCCCAGCGAATGCGTGTTGCATGGAGCCAGCCGGCGATCGTTTCCAGATCATCGGCCGATAAATCAAACTTTTTCCGAAGGGGATCCATCTCGAGAATCTTCATGACGTCTGGAATCGTAAAGCGACCGGATGCTGCGTTGAAAATGGAAAACAGAGCCAAAGCAATGCGATTGTCATCCCATCGCCTCCTTTCCACGACACTGAAGGGAATCGAGGGGCGGCGCGTTTGGAAAACAGCGTCAATGTATGGCGCATAGGTTCCCATATCCGGCGACATCACGACGATATCCGATGGCTTTAAATCCCGATCCCGTTCAAAAAAAGACAGCAGCAGATCATGAACTGTCTCCACTTCCCTAAGCGGACTATGACAGCAATGCACGGTAAGCGAATTGTCATCCGCCGCAATGACCGGCAAATCCTCATCCGTGCCGGCCCCTTCCCGCAAAGCATAGATATCATTTTGAACCGATTCTAAAAGCGTGCGGCGTTGCGGCGCATCGAAGAATTCGACGACTTGCGTTTCAGCATCGGCAATGAGTGTAAAAAAATCGCGACCGATAGTCCCCCAACTGGCAAGAAGCGAATTTCCGCTCTCCAGATGCAGGGCGGGAGCGTCGATTAACGTCCGTCGGGCTCTCGCCTTTCTCACGACCCGGGTCATTTCACGAGCGGATTGAATATCCGCCCAAAATTCGGAAGTCGGATTGAGATAATAAAAAAAGACCGGAAGCCGGCCTGCCAGGTGATACAGAATATCCAGATGGTAAGGCGGCAGATAGGATATTCCGAAAACGAAAAGCCTCGAAGGCAGAATGCTATTTTTTATCGGAGCTTTGGAAACGGATGAAAGAAATATCTGTCGAAGTCTCGCTTTGTGCCAGGGGCCTCCTTTTTCAACCAGCCTTCGCCAGAGTGTCGCCTGCCATCCGTCACGATCGGAAGAAACGCTTTGTGTTTCCCATTGCAACATCATGTCGGGACGAAAGATGAGATATTGATCAAAAAGCAAAGCGATATTCCGGGCAAGCTGATATCGCTTGAGAGGATCGCCTCCCGACAGATACTGATTCACCGGCGCAAATTCTGGATCGCGGACATCTCTGAGCAGACCGTCAAGAGTCCACGTCATGACGTCCCGGTCGTAGGCGGCATCCGGTTCATATCCGTCGATAAACGCGCGATACACGTCGTCCAGAAACCGGTTGGGAAAGGGAAAACTGCAATTCGCGCAAATGCCGTTACGGCGGGCGAGCTGAAGGGACAGCCATTTGGCCATCCCCAAACTCTGCAAGATAATCGTCTCCGTGGCAAGCGCACTAGACGCCCCTTCGGTGAGCCGATCGGCAAGGTGGTCTGACAATATTTCGAGACGGTTGCTGACGTAAATATTCATGATTGCTTTTTTAGCCTTCCTGATTTAGAGGCTTCTAACACAATTTCCCGGAAGCATAAATATTTTTGTATGTCGGCCTATTCATACTACATCAACAAAACCGAGGACTACCACACGCACCATCTCGACACACTGGGCTGGGAACTGACCGTTTGCAACGCCCTTTGGAATCCAGAAAGTCCTTGCCGAAAGTTGCTCCAAACCAACGATTCGTTCGGCTGCCACCTTCACCGTTTTTTGCAAGAGCTGATCCCTGTCGATTCCATACGGCGAGTCCTTGAAGTCGGCGGCGGAATGGGATACCTGATGCGGGATCTTCTGGATATTCATCCCGACTGGCACGCGACGATGCTGGATATTTCTCCGCATCTTCTCGCGATGCAAAAAAAGATGTTGGCCGACCGTAACGCCTCGTTTATCCGCGAAGATTTCCTGGCCCTGCAACCCGACGATCTTCGGCTATTTGATTTCGTCATCCTCAATGAAAATCTTGGAGATTTTCCCACACTCGTCGCTGTGCCGGACCATATCCAGCCTACGGATCTCGAAGCTGCAACCTCTCTCATTCCTGCGCAGATCGATTTTTTCCAAAGCCGCTATGATTTTGCATTCGCGCCGAATGAAAATATCAATATCGGGGCATTAAAAGCCGTGGATCACTTATGCCGGTCCGGCGTTGGAATGATCTATCTGAGCGAACACAGCTGCGAAGCACGCGCCCCGGAGCCGATTGCGTCGTCTTTGAAGATTATTCCATCCGGCAATCCGGAAAGAATTCCGCTCAAAGGACATGCCGAATACACCCTCAAATTTTCCCATCTTCAACGACTCGGTCAAATAAACGGCTATCGCGTCGTTCGCGGTCCTCTGGCAGATTTTCTGGTTCCGGATTTAAACTCGAAAGTACTCACAGCGCTTCGCCAGACGGTCCCTGCCACCGATGAGCAGGAGATTATTCAACAGTTCATCTACGATTTGTACAAATACGAATATCTTGTGATGATTCGTCAATAGCAATCTGCGCCGGTATTCTCCAGCCTCCCGTTATTTTTTGCTTTGCACCCCGTTTCATCCGTGTTTTCCCGCCGAATCCGGCCATACGGGTTGCAATTGTGATCATTTTGTGTTATGAGATCATCACTTCGACGTTACTAATAACGACCGAAATTTTTTAATCATCCGAAATCCCTCGTCGTTTGCATAACGGCACAACATAATCAATCAACTTTCAGGAGATGCACTTGAACAAAGATCCTATGGATATTTCTTTTCGCCGGCCGACAATTTCCGATGCGTCGTCTATTGAGCGGCTCATCAGGCTCTCTCCGCCGCTGGATCTCAATTCTCTATATTGCTATCTTATTATATGCGCGCATTTTCCCCAGACCTCCGTCGTCGCTTACGATGCGGATTTTCTGTGCGGCTTTATTTCCGCTTATATCCAACCCGATCAGAAAGATACACTGTTTGTCTGGCAGGTCGCAGTGGATAAAGCTTATCGAGGCAAGGGCATCGCCCGGTCCATGCTGTCTTCAATCCTGGACCGCTCTTATCCCAACGCCTTGCGTTATCTTGAAACGACGGTCAGTCCGTCCAACCATTCATCAAAGGCCCTTTTTTCTTCTCTGGCCGAAACGCTTGGCGTCCCGTTGGTTCAAAGCGTTCTGTTTTCCGCCGACGATTTCGACGGCCAATCCCATGAAGAAGAAGTCCTATTCCGAATCGGGCCGTTTAACCTGTTATCAAAGGAGGAAACATCATGAAAACAATTGAACGACTGGAGTCGGAAGTTCGCAGCTACTCGCGTTCGTTTCCCGTCACTTTTGACAAGGCAAAAGACGCGTTTCTTTACGATACGGACGGCAACCGATATATCGATTTTTTCGGCGGCGCGGGAACGCTCAATTACGGACACAACAATGAACGCATGAAGTCCAAGCTGATTGAGTACCTGGAACGCGATGAAATCATCCACGGTCTGGACATGGCAACCGTGGCCAAGGAAGATCTTCTGCTGAAAATGGAAACGGTTCTTTTTAAACCGCGCAATCTCGATTACAAGGTACAGTTTACGGGTCCCACCGGCACCAACGCCGTGGAAGCGGCGCTCAAGCTTGCGCGTATGGTGAAGAAACGCTCGAACGTCATATCCTTTACGAACGGGTATCATGGCCTGACCATGGGATCGATGTCCGTGACGGCCAACGCCTACTACCGCGACGAAGCCTTTATTAACCGCTCGGATGTTTCCTTTCTGCCCTATGACGGCTATTTGGGACAAGATGTCAACACGGCTGCCTACATGCGGCGCTTTTTGGAAGATGGAAGCAGCGGTGTCGACGTTCCATCGGCGATCATTCTTGAAACCGTGCAGGGAGAAGGCGGCATCCGCGTGGCGTCCGACGAATGGCTGCGTGAGATCGAAGCCATCTGCCGGGAATTTGACATCCTGCTCATCATCGACGACATTCAGGTCGGCAACGGTCGCACAGGCCATTTCTTCAGCTTTGAAAGATCCGGAATTCGTCCGGACATCGTCACCCTGTCCAAGTCGTTTTCCGGTTATGGACTGCCCATGTCGCTGGTCTTATTCCGTCGCGATCTCGACATCTGGAAGCCGGGTCAGCACACGGGAACGTTCCGGGGCAACAACCTGGCCTTTGTCTCCGCCTCCGTGGCGCTGGATTACTGGGAGAATGACGAATTTTCAAACGACATTTTCCGAAAAGGCGCACTCGTTGAACAGAAACTAAACGCCATCAATGATCATTATCCGGAACTGAACGCGGAAGTTCGGGGACGCGGTTTTATTTACGGAATCGCGATCCGGCCCGCCGAATTGGCCAAGACCATCGCGGATCAGTGTTTCAAAAACAAGCTGATTCTGGAACGCGCGGGCGCGAATAATCAGGTGATCAAATTTCTTGCGCCGCTTGTCATTCCCGACGATGTCCTGATGGAAGGGCTCGACATTCTCGATCGCTCCATCGGCGAAGTACTCAGCGCAAAAGCATAAGGAGCCGTCATGTTTACACGCACTCTTGATGAGATTCATGGAACCGACCGGGAAGTCTGGGCGGAAAATAAAAATTGGGTAAGCCGCCGACTGCTTCTGAAAAAAGACGGTATGGGATTTTCGTTTCATGAAACGACGATCTTTGCCGGCACCCAGACTCACATCTGTTATAAGAATCATCTTGAGGCCGTTTTCTGCGTCGAAGGTGAAGGCGAAGTAGAAACGCTTGCCGACGGAAAAGTTTACCGCATTGTGCCCGGAACCATGTACGCACTCAATGATCACGACGAACATCTCTTACGGGCGTCAAAAGACATGCGTCTTTTATGTGTTTTTAATCCTCCCGTTACGGGAGCCGAAGTGCATCTGCCCGACGGGTCCTATCCGCCCGCGGAGTAACATCGGATCACTCATTCTTGTCCGCCAGATATTCAATCATCGTTTCAGAGTCGTTTGTCGGCTCGGCACAGGCGAAATGAGAACAAACGTAGGCTGTCGCCCGGCCGTTTTTGCAGTCCATGGATCCGACAAAGGGGGAGATCGTATCGATATCCGGCGCCAATTCATTCGACGGCCGGAAAATGACGGTTTTGTTCGGCACATAAATCCGCCGCAGTGACCGGATCAGATCACGGGTATCCTGCGCTTTTTCATCTCCGGTGATCACCACTTCGGATGTCGGTCCGATCGCGAAATCCAATCCGCATAAAAAATACGCAAAGGCCTCAGGCATTGCCTGAGCCGGTCCGCAAAAAGTCCTATATATTTCTCTGGCTTCTTCATCGAGCTTACTATCCCCAGTCATTCGCGACAGCCTCAAGGCATTGGAAAAAGCAACGGAATTACCGGAAGGGGTCGCTCCGTCGTAAAGTTCTTTGGGCCGAACAAGCAGCGCTTCAGCATCCACGGGAGCTAAAAAATACCCGCCTCCTTTTTCGTCACGGAAGAAAGCTCTAAGGTGCGACTGGTATTCCAGCGCCTTTTGCAGATAGTTTGTTTCGAAAGTGGCTTCATAAAGCTCGCAAAGACCCCACATGTAGAAAGCGTAATCCTCAAGTGTCGCGGCAAATGCGGTTTCGCCGTCGCGAAAACGGTGCATCAGGCGACCCTGCGGGGTTTTCATATGGATCTCGATAAATTCGGCCGCGCGCTTGGCAGCCTCCAGATAGGCCTTGTCTTCAAAGACCTGCCCTCCGCGAGCCAGCGCGGCAATCATCAGTCCATTGGAATCAACGAGAATTTTATCATCCAGATGCGGGCGAATCCGTTTTTCCCGGTCTTTGAACAATGCGCGGCGAATGTCTTCGAGTCTGTCTCTGTCCTCAAGCGGATTGGCGCTATCGGTCACCAAAGTTTTTCGATGTGGAATAAAATGGCCTTCGGGTAATTCTTCCATGCCGGGCGGTGCGGTATCCGAGTGACGATACATGGATAAAAACAGGTCCGCATCCCCGGAATTTAAAACCGCGCGCACCTCCTTTTCGGTCCACAAATAAAATTTACCCTCCACTCCTTCGCTGTCGGCGTCTTCGGCGCTGTAGAAGGGTCCGCGCCTATCGGTCAAGTCGCGCAGAACATAAGCAAATATTTCACGCGCGATGCTTTCGTAATTCGTATTTTTTGTGGCCAAAAAGAGATCAACGCAAGCCAGAGCCATCAGCGCCTGATCGTAGAGCATCTTTTCAAAATGCGGCACGATCCAACGCTCATCGGTTGAATAGCGGTGGAAACCGAATCCGATATGATCGTAAATTCCGCCCCGTCGCATGTTTTTTATCGTATGCTCGACCATCGCCAGCGCCTGGTTTTCTCCGGTTCGACGCCAGTATCGCAAAAGAAACAGAAAATTATGCGGTGATGGAAATTTCGGCGCCTGCCCAAAGCCTCCGAATGTTTTGTCGAAGCTCACAGCCAAAGATCGATAGGCACGATGTAAAACCTCTTCGCCCAGTTCTTCCTCCGGTGTGCCCGGCTGCGGCTTTTGCAGCATACTCGTAATCTCCGCCGCCGCGGACAGGACATCCGCGCGGCGCTCGCTCCACAGTTGACGGACCTGAGGTATCATCTCCAGCAAGCCGACCCGGCCATATTTATTTTCTTTCGGAATATAGGTTGCGGCAAAAAAAGGTTTTCTGTCCGGTGTCATCATGATTGTTAGCGGCCAGCCTCCGGTCTGGGTCATGAGTCGGCACACTTGCATATAGACGGTATCAATATCGGGACGTTCCTCGCGATCGACCTTGATATTGATGAACGTTTCATTGAGCAAAGCGGCAACCGCTTCGTCCTCAAACGATTCACGCTCCATGACATGGCACCAGTGGCAGGTGGAGTAGCCGATTGACAAAAAGATTGGTTTATCGTCTTTTGCGGCTTGAGCAAAGGCTTCTTCACTCCAGGGATACCAGTCCACCGGATTATGCGCATGCTGAAGCAGATAGGGACTTTTTTCGGAAATCAAACGGTTTGTCATAAACGGTCACGACCAATTGAAACGGCGATCTAACAGGCTTTCCAGATCAAGATTGTAGGGCTCATAATATTTTGAAAGCCTCATACGCACTGCAGAATCTATAAGCGGTTGCCTGGATCCGGATTTTGCAAGTACCCTTTTAATCCGGTCTCTCGAAGACTCAGAAACAGCTTGAGAAAGACGGGTTATGCCTAAAAGCTTCAGGACAGTGAATAGGGATCTGGCGGTTGAGCCATACGCCTCGTTATGACGCCTGGGACGCTCATGGTGATACGATTTAATTCCCAGGAACTGATAGACGTCTTCCATGATTTTTCCTGTGTTTTGGTTAAATTCTTCGGTCTGAATGATCATAATCCGGTCACGATTGAAATATTCAAAGAAATTCTTGAGATACTTTGCATAATAACCATTCGAGAGGTATGGCCTGATCGGAATCGTCCGCCCCGTCTTAATGTGCCGTATGTATTGTTTCCATGTCGCTTGCATATCCTCACCGTTTTCGTTCTGAACAAAACAGGCTTCCATTGCATCCGCAAACGATAAGCTCTCCATGGCTCTGGAATAAAACATCCACCATTGTGAATAGGCTCGATCCACCGGATTCCTCAATAACGCGATATACTTTGCATCCGGATGATGAAGGGCTAACCGCTCCAATGCCCAGGGAAATCGCATATATAATGGGGTTGCTTCACCGACGATCCTTTCGCCTTTGTAATTTTTGTAACATCGCCGAATGTAGTCATCATGGCTCATCTCGTCATAATAGGCGCTGAAGTAATGAGGTTCCTTGGGTTCAGAAATCAAGACATCGGGGTGCTTTTGCAAATAAGCGGCCACGGCGGTTGTTCCACATTTTGCCATACCGATAATGAATAAATTTGGAGAGACCATATTTAAACATCCTATTTTTCGATAAGACTTTCCACGATAGCGGATACCCCCGCCAAAGAGGTCGTTAACGTTGTATGCCCGACACCTGGAACAATCACAATTTCCGCATGCGGCTGAGCCTCGGCAAGCAGCTCCAGATATTTTTGTGGATAAAACAATTCGTCATTTTCTCCCACGATGACTTTCAGGGGGCTGCGAATGCTTTTCAGGTCCTCTTGATAATCATACTGGAGCCCGAAATTGCTCCACAGGCGATAGGAATACGAGGCGGTTTGGTGCTCAACTGTGTCGGGATCAGTTCCAAACGCAATCACCGGCAGATGTCCGAGTAAACGCTCTCCCGCGCCTTGTAAAGCAGATATTGCAATGATCCTGGAGACGCTGGCTTCGGCCCATTGATCATTTGTCCGGCGCGTGGTTGGCGAGTCGTGACGGATAAAGGGAGCCAAAACCACGTACTGATCAAAAAGCGACTGCCGATCGCTCGCCGCGAAGCGCATGGCAAATCCACCGCCCGAGGAAAAACCGATCACAACGGTCCGTCTTCCATCGTGAAACATCTGGTTTCTGAAATCTTCGAGGTCATCTTCGAGCTGACCGATGTAGTCGATGTCACCCCGAGAGCCGGATTGGCCGTGTCCGCGAATATCCAGGGCGTAAACATCGATTCCCTTGGCCTGCAAATACTCACTCAGGAGATGCACGGAAAGGCTGCTGCCCGATGAACCATGAATGATAATGGCCGTCAATTTTGCATCGGAAACCGGATAGGCGCGATATGCCAGATTTATCCCGTCACGCGCCCGATAAGAACTGACAGGCGGCAGTCTCGAGTAATCAACGGTGCGAAACGGCGCATTGATTGCATCCATCGATGCTGGCGGATGCGGAGGGAAAAAAATAATGGATGACGCAAGACCCATAATCAATAGGATAATGATACACAAAGGCACCAGAACATATAGATTCAATTTCATTTGCTCGCCTTTATGAAATAAATCAGGTATTAAACCACACAAACATCCATTCCGCCTGAGCCACGGGGAAAATACAAAAGTCCTCAGCCGATTGCAAACTTTATTTAGCAAAAAATGGGGTCGACGGACGTCTTGTGATTAAAAATATTTCAAAAACAGGTTTAAAAAACGATGCGTATGAGGGCCAGACCCATCAAACATAATTTTATATCGAAGGCCTTTTGAACTCTTTCCACAATCTTGTGGATTATCCTGTGGACAGTCCTGTTGATAAATTTCGTAAGTGCCCGAATGAGGCGATTTTAGACCAAATTGCATAGATTTCGTGCATTATATTATATCAATTATTTCTTATACTTACAAATATCACCTTTAATCATCGCGACTTATACCGGCCACAGAAAGGACTTATTCACTCCACTGAAATAATCGTGCCATTCATTCAGTTTTCAAATCAAATATTTTATTTTTTACCCTGCGAAAATCGAAGTGGAAATTTCTGTTTTTTATCTCATACGGAAGGAATCGCCTCTCAAATTATGAATTGTCTCAGAATTTTTTTCACGTCTGTCATTCCGATGAAAGAAAATTATCCCCGTCAAGGCGATATAGATTATCCAGGGGGTAGGAAATGCCCATGATGCAAAAACCGGCCTCTGCGAAAAAGCAGAGAGCCGGCTTCTTGTTATTTAAAAAACCATTTTCTGTGGACACAGAAAGGTCCTTACTCCTGAATGAGCATACTTGACGGCTCCAGCTCGAGCGCCTCTTTTTTCGCTTCCGGCGATTGTCCTTTAAGGGCCTTGATGTAAACCTTGGGGCCCTTTGCCGCCAGCTGCACGAGCACCGCAAACAAATCTTCGACATGACGGAAGGAAAGCGGAAGCCCATCTTCCTTCGGGGGTTCGTGCCGATGCGTATGAACGGTAAACCAGATGCGCATTCCGTAAAGATTGGCCATCTCCTTCAGCTGCAGCAGAAGGCCGCGACCGGATTCATCGAATTTTAACCCGTCGATAATCATGGTGTGCGGTTTGAATATATTCTGTTGCATCAAATCGCTTAAGCGTTCTTCGAGTTTTGGAACACTAAACCCTTCGACGCGGAAGGTCATAATAAAACGATACATCTGGGTTTTTTCCCAAAATTCCGCGATTTCCGCCGGGTCGTTTCCTTCCGAAATATCATTGAACAACTCGCGGTACCAGACATCGACCTTACTTACCGCATCATTGAGGCTGACATGCAAAACGGGTTTTTCCTGAAACATGGTGTTGAGCGCCATTTGCACCAAAAGCGCCGTCTTGCCTAAGCCCGCGTACGCCAATACGGCGCCGAAGCCGCCGTTGGGCAGAATATCTTCTCCGGCAAAGCCGAGATTATTTAGCGGATTGCGGCTAATCATTTCTTTTTTAATCATAATCAATTCCTCGTATGGAAAATGGATAACATTATTTATTCTCTGAATTGCTGATCCAAAGCCCATTGTTCGACAAACACCAGATACCTCGCCTCCGGCCCTTGACCTTTGGCCTTTTCATTACGCCGCCGTCTTCTTGTTTTGTGCGACTTCGGCAGCGATCTTTTCCGCGACGGACTGAGGCACCTGACGGTACTGCGCAAACTCCATCGTGAACTGCGCCTTGCCCTGAGTCGCGGACCTCAATACGGTTGAAAACCCGAACATTTCCGCCAGCGGCACCTGGGCCTCCACAACACTCATCACGCCTTCATCCTGCGATCCGACGATCATCCCGCGGCGCTGGTTGAGCAGCCCCATCACCGGTCCCTGAAATTCCGTCGGCGTTTCAACGACGACTTTCATGATGGGCTCGTGAATGACCGGTTTGGCTCTCAGATACGCTTCGCGGAAGGCGCCACGAGCCGCGGCCTGAAAGGCCATATCGGAAGAGTCAACTGAATGGGAAGCACCGTCATTGATGACCACCCGGACTCCGGTGATCGGAAACTCCAGTTTCGGTCCCTTGGCCATGCTTTCTTTGAATCCTTTTTCACAGGCGGAGATGTACTGCGTGGGAATGGATCCGCCGAAGATTTCATTGACAAACTCAAAGTCCGTTTCCGTGATCGGTTCGAGGTAACCCGCAATGCGTCCGAACTGGCCGGAACCGCCCGTCTGTTTCTTATGCGTATAGTTGAAATCAGCGCGCTGGGTGATGGTTTCACGGTAGGCAACCCTTGGATTTCCGGTGGTGACTTCCGCTCCGTATTCTCTTTTCATTCGTTCTACGTAAATGTCCAGATGAAGCTCGCCCATGCCTTCGATGATGGTCTCGTTCGTTTCCGAATCCACAAACGCCTTGAAAGTCGGATCTTCCTTGGAAAAGCGATTGAGCGCCTTGGACATCGCCATTTGCGATTTATTATCCTTCGGCACGATGGCCAGCGAGATGACCGGCTTGGGAACGTACATGGAGGTCATGGTCATATTGATGCCGGGAGAAACAAACGTATCGCCGGAGGCGCATTCGATACCGAAAAGCGCTCCGATATAGCCCGCGCGCAGAGCGTCGACGTCTTCCATCTGGTCCGAATGCATGCGGACCACACGCCCCACTTTGACTTTTTTGCCGTTGCGGACATTGACGATCGTCACGCCCTTTTCAACGGTTCCTTCATACACCCGGATGTAGGTCAACTGTCCATACTGGCCGTCCTCCAGCTTGAAGGCCAGCGCGATAATGGGCTTTTCAGAATCAGTGGAAAGGACAACCGGTTGCTCGTTGTTGTTCATATCAAGCGCGACGTTCTCGACTTCCGACGGCGCCGGCAACAGATGGGTTACACCGTCAAGCAGGGGCTGGACGCCTTTATTTTTATAGGCTGATCCCATGAATACGGGAGTGATTTCACGTTTGAGCGTCCCTTTGCGGATCGCGGCATGGAGCATTTCCGGTGGAATTTCTTTTTCTTCTAGGATGGCTTCGGTCAGTTCATCTGAAAACAGAGATGCCGCGTCGATCAGTTCCTCACGTTTGGTTTTGGCTTCATCCAGAAGGTTTTGCGGAATCTCCTCCGTGCGGATCTCTTCACCGTTTTCGCCGTCAAAATAAATCGCCTTCATTGTGACCAGGTCCACGACGCCTTGCAAGTCGTTCTCCAGACCGATGGGAATCTGCATGGCAACGGCATTGTGTCCCAGCTTCGTTCGCAGCTGACCGATCACGCGAAACGGGTTGGCGCCGCTGCGATCGCACTTATTGATAAAAGCAATGCAGGGGACTTTATATCGCTTCATCTGCTGATCGACCGTGATGGACTGCGACTGGACGCCGCCGACTGAACACAAAACGAGAATGGCGCCATCAAGAACGCGCAAAGAGCGCTCCACTTCGATGGTAAAATCCACGTGGCCGGGCGTGTCGATAATATTGATTTCATGGTCTTTCCATTCACAATAGGTCGCAGCTGAAGCGATGGTGATGCCGCGTTCTTTTTCCAGCTCCATCGAATCCATCGTCGCGCCGACACCGTCTTTGCCTTTGACATCATGAATGGCGTGAATTCTTTTTGTGTAAAAAAGAATGCGTTCGCTGAGTGTCGTCTTACCGGAATCGATATGAGCGCTGATTCCGATGTTGCGAATTTTCTGATCGTCGTGTTTCATCTAACCTACCCCTTAAAAAAATGTCGTCCCTTTGTAAATCATGATAAAAAAAACCCCCGCATTTGGAAGAGTCTCTGCCAGATGGGGGATCCACCGTAATCGAGCCTAAAAAATGTAAGTACGGCTTTTTATAGAAACTAACGGAAATTGTCAAGTAATTTATTATGCGTTTAATGAAAAAAATTGACTTTGCGCTGTATTGACGGGGTCAAAATAGCCGATATATTGTGAAGACCGTATAAGGATGGTTGATTATTGATGAATATTTCAAGAAGGCGTATTGCCGTCGGGACAATTTTCGCACTGATTTTCATCGGACTTTTTCTTTTCCGAATCGATTTTTTCAGCGATCGATCCGCTCCCCTTCCCTCTCCTGACGGTAAAGTATTAAAACGTCCCGCTTCGACCTGGATGAATGTTTATCAGAAAGGACGCAGGATCGGTGTGGTATCCCGTCAATTCACCGCTTTCGACAACGGTTTTATCACCCAGGAACAGATCAGCCTTCAACTGGCCGTTCTGGGCGTTACTCAAGTTCTGAATGTTTCAACGGAAACTCAGTTCGGTCCGGACATGACGCTTTCCGCCTTCGACACACACATCTACTCGGGACTTTTCCGCTACCAGGCGCGCGGTTTAGTATCAGGCGACAAACTCATTGTATTTGCCGGTATTCCCGGATCCCTTAAAAAAATGGAAATCGCCGTCCGGAATATTCCCCTTCTGAGCGGTCATCTCTATGATGCGGCCTATCTTTATGGTCTGGAAAAAGGAAATACCAGGAATTACTCCGTTTTTGATCCCTCAACCCTTGGAACGCGTGACATTCCGGTTACACGCGAGTCAGATGAGGTCATTCGGGTGATGGGTAAAAGGGTTCTGACTTCGAAGTATTGCGCCGATTTCATGGGAGCCGTTCATTGTGCGTGGCTTTCCGCCGATGGGGAAGTCCTCCGGGAAACCGGCATTATGGGTCTTTCGATGGAAAAAGTCAGCGCTGAGACCGCCCAGAAAGAACTTTCCCCGGACGGCGCGGATTTCACACAAATCGCCTCCATCGTCTCCAACCGCGTCATCGAAAATCCCCGGAATCTCCGGCGTCTGATTGTCAAGCTCGACGGTATTTCCCCAGACCTTCCCGATCTCGAGGGAGGCCGCCAGAGACTGTCCCCGGACGGTCGCCTGACGATTGAGCGTGAAAATCTTTCTGCTCAAAGACTCCAAACATCCGAAGACTGGAAACTCTATCTTTCTTCAACGCCGCTGGTGCAATCCAATCATCCGAAAATTCGCGCCCAGGCAGACCGAATCGTCTCTCCAACCGACAAACCGGATCAGAAACTTTCCAAAATTGTCTTATGGGTCTATAAAAACATCCGCAAGCAGCCGGTGCTGTCCGTCCCCAACGCGTTGGAGGTGCTTGACCACAAAGCGGGTGACTGCAATGAACACGCGGTCTTAACGGCCGCGCTGCTACGCGCGGCGGGCATCCCCGCCAAAATCGAAACCGGACTTACGTATCTGGAAGGGCGCTTCTACTACCACGCCTGGAACAGCGCCTACATCGGACATTGGATTACCGTTGATTCGGTCTTCAATCAGATTCCGGCGGACGTCACGCATATCCGCCTGGCTAGCGGCGAAGGCTCCCAACAGCTCGATCTGCTGGGGGTTATGGGGAATATTCAACTGGAGATTCTGGACTTGTTCTATGATTGAACTGATCGATCTTTCGAAAAACTACGCAGCAACCCAGGCGGTTAAAAACCTGAACCTGCGGGTCGCCCGGGGTGAAATCTATGGGTTCATCGGGCCAAACGGCGCGGGAAAAACCACGACAATCCGAATGATGGGCGGCATCATCGAACCCACGTCCGGGCAAATCCTCATCGAAAATATGGATATGCGCCTTGACCCGGTATCGGCTAAGAAAATCATCGGTTTCGTGCCGGACCGGCCTTTTTTGTATGACAAACTCACGGGCATGGAATTTCTGAAATTCATCTCGGACATCTACTGCGTTGACCCCTTGACATTTCCTCAAAAAGCGCAGGGACTTCTGGAACAGTTCGAACTTTGGCCGTGGCGAAACGAAATCATTGCCGCCTATTCCCACGGCATGAAGCAGCGCCTGATCATCGCCGCGGCGCTCCTGCACGACCCGAGGGTGCTTGTCATCGATGAACCGATGGTCGGACTCGACCCTTCGGCCGTCCGTCTCGTAAAAGATATTCTCAAAGACTTGGCCGCAAAGGGAGTGACTGTTTTCGTCTCCACGCACACCCTCAGTATCGCCCAGGATCTTTGCGACAGGATCGGCGTCATCCATAAGGGAAATTTGCTCGCCGAAGGAACCATGCCCCAGCTCAACCGGGCGGCTAAAACGGGAGATGCCGGACTCGAAGACGTTTTCCTCACATTGGTCAGGGAGGCCTGATGGAACAAGCCGGTTGGATAAAGCTGCTTCGCCCAAGACGCCATGCAGCCCTCAACACGTTGACTCGCGGCTCCGGCAGATCGCGTCTGAGTCGCCTCTTCTTATTCGGCTTCGTCGGTGGAATTTTCTGGCTGGGCACTTTTGCGATTTTTTTTCGTGTCCTCACCTATTTTCAAAGCGTCGAAGAGTTTGGCGACATCCTCGCGATGAGGCTTTTGTCAATGATCGTGATTACATTTTTCGCCCTGCTGATTTTCAGCAGCATCATCAACAGTCTGACGCATCTGTACCTAAGCCGTGATTTGTCTTTGCTGCACGCGCTGCCTTTGTCATCTGAACGGATTTTTTCCGCCCGCTGGACGGGCAGTTTTCTGGACTCCTCATGGATGGTGTTGATTTTCAGCCTGCCAGTCTTTGCGTCTCTGGGCATGGTTTATCAGGCCGGATTGTTGTTTTATCTGACTGCCTTTATCTCGATTTTGCTTTTGTGCCTGATCGCTCAGGGGATCTCCAGCATTGTCGTCGTTCTGGGCGCGGTCATGCTTCCGGCCGGAAAAATCCGAACGCTGTTCGTCATTCTAGGCGTCGTGCTCGCCATCGTGCTCATCGTCGCCCTGCGCCTGATTCGTCCCGAACAATTGGTCAATCCCGAAGGATTCGCTTCGGTGGTGGTCTATTTAAACTCCTTGCAGGCTTTAGACACTCCCTGGCTGCCGACCACTTGGATTACCGATGCATTGCGATATGCCCTGAAACTTTCCTGGTTGCAGGTTCTATTTTCGCTTGCGCTTGCCGCCAGTTTTTTTCTGGTTTTGATGTTCGTCAACGACACCCTCGCGCGCACCTTCTACTTTAGAGGATTTTCCCGGGCGCAAACCACTCCCGGACGGCTTTTCGCGCCGCTCCGCCTCAGAGGGTACGGATGGGAATCGATGCTCTCTTTTCTGGCCCGGCCGGCCCGCGCGCTGGCTGTCAAGGAAATCCGGACGTTTTTCCGCGATTCCACTCAATGGCCGCAGCTTTTCCTCATCGGCGCGCTCATCATCATCTACCTCTACAATTTCTCGGTTCTTCCTCTTGAAAACGCGCCGGTGCGAGCGGTGTATCTCCAGAATGTGTTTTCCTTCCTCAACGTGGCCTTGGCCTCTTTCGTACTGTCGGCAATCGCCGCCCGTTTCGTTTTTCCGGCCGTAAGCTTCGAAGGAGAAGCCTTCTGGATCCTCAGGGCCTCTCCCGTTTCAATGAAAACCTTTCTCTGGGTGAAATTCTTCCTCTATTATGCGCCCCTTCTGATCCTCACGGAGGCGCTCATTGTCGTCTCTAATACTCTGCTTTCGGTAACGCCGTTTATGATGCTGCTTTCGATCATCACTGTTTTCTTTCTCGTCCCGGCAATCGTCGCGCTAGCCGTGGGCCTGGGGGCGGTTTATCCCGACTTCACTTCCGAAAATCCAGCCATGGCGGCCACCGGCTTTGGCGGCCTGTTGTTTATGTTTTTGTGCTTCACACTGATCGCGATGGTGATCATGTTGCAGGCTGGACCCGTTTACCGGATTTTTATGGCCGATGTGCATGGCCTTACCATTTCTTTTCGTCTGATCGCCTGGAGTTCGATTTCCTTTGCCGCAGCCCTGATGCTTTGCCTTATCGCCGTATTTTTGCCGATGCGTCTGGCCGAAAAAAAATTAACCAGAGAGTAATCTTCCCTGAAGTCCGACGGGTGCGTTTTACAGTCGCGAACGGGGCCGTTTTCCCCAAAATTGTCTTGATTTTATAGATGGGATACGTTAAACAAGCCCGCGTTCTGTAATGAAACCGCTTCATCAGATCTTTACTGATCTTATTGAGATATTGAAAGGAGCTTTCATGGCAAAGTACGAACCCAAATCTCTTAGAAATCTGGCCGTCATCGGTCACGGCGGCACTGGCAAAACCTCTCTTTGTGAATCCCTTTTATTTGTTTCCGGCAAAAATGAACGCCTCGGACGCGTCGACGACGCATCCTCCACGATGGATTACGAACCGGAAGAACAAAAAAGGCGCGGCTCCATCTCTTCTGCGGCAAATTTTTTCGAGTGGAACAAGCACAAAATCAACATTCTCGACACACCCGGCGATTCCAACTTCAGTTTTGACATTCAATGCTCCCTCAGCATTGTGGACAACGCTGTGGTCGTTGTGGACTCCGTGGGCGGCGTCGAGTTCCAGACGGAAAAAGTGTGGGAAATGGCTGATCTTTACAAGCTTCCCCGCATTATCTTCATCAATCGCATGGATCGTGAACGGGCTGATTTCGCCAAAGCCTTAGACAGCGTCAAAACGAAACTCAAAGTCAAGGCCACGCCCATATGCCTCCCGATCGGATCGGAAGACAAATTTCAGGGCATTGTCGATTTGATTTCCATGAAGGCCTACCTCTTTTCCGACAACAAGCCAACGGCCAAAGCCTCCGACATTCCCGCCGACCTCAAAGACGAAGCGGAAAGACTCCGTGGCACCTTAGTTGAAGACATTGCCGAAACCGACGACGAGTTGATGAACAAATATCTCGAAGCCGGCGAACTTACCGTTGAAGAAATAAAAGGCGGTTTTAAAAAGGCCGTAACCGCGG
Source organism: uncultured Smithella sp. (assembly GCA_964443625.1). Classification (GTDB taxonomy): domain Bacteria; phylum Desulfobacterota; class Syntrophia; order Syntrophales; family Smithellaceae; genus UBA8904. The sequence continues at coordinate 78,056 of CAYUDM010000004.1, forward strand.
GCGGCGTCATTCCCGTCCTGTGCGGTTCAGCCTTGAAAGGCATCGGCGTTTCTCTTTTGATGGACATGGCTGTCGATTGCTTTGCGTCCCCGGTTGACCGGGGCCCCGTCATGGGGAAAAAACCCGGCACTGACGATCTCCAGGAAAGAAAACCCGAAGAAGACGAAGCCTTTTCGGCCATGGTTTTCAAAACCATCGCCGACCCGTATGCGGGCCGTCTTACGCTCTTTAGAGTTTACTCCGGAAAGCTCAACTCCGATTCCAGTGTGTACAACAGCACCAGAAAAGTTTCCGAGAAATTCGGAAACATCTTCTTCCTCGAAGGCAAAAATCAGAAACAGGCCGAAGTTCTCGTTCCCGGCGACATCGCGGGTGTGGCCAAACTCAAGGAAACCGTCACAGGCGATACGCTTTGCACTGAAAAAACCTCCATTATCTACAGCTCGGTGCCGGTGCCGCCGCCCATTATGTCTTTCGCCATCGAACCGAAATCGCGCGGAGACGAAGACAAAATCGCATCGTCTATACACCGTCTCACGGAAGAGGATCCCACCATTGTCTTTACACGCAACGTAGAAACGAAGGAAATGATTCTCTCAGGCATGGGACAGGTTCACATTGAAGTCAACATTGAAAAGATGAAGCGGAAGTTCGGCGTCGAAGTCAACCTTCACACCCCCAAGGTTCCCTATAAGGAGACCATCAAGGGCAAGACCAACGTCCAGGGGCGATACAAAAAACAGTCCGGCGGACGCGGCCAGTTCGGCGACTGCTGGATCGATATTGAACCGCTGCCGCGCGGCACAGGTTTTGAGTTCGTCGATAAAATCGTCGGTGGCGTGATTCCCGGCCAGTACCGTCCGGCCGTGGAAAAAGGCATTGTGGAAGCAGCGGCCAAGGGCGTGATCGCCGGTTATCCCGTTGTTGATTTTCGAATCGCCCTGACGGACGGCTCTTACCATACCGTTGACTCCTCGGAAATGGCCTTCAAAATCGCCGGCTCCATGGCTTTTCAGAAAGGCGTGATGGAATGTCAACCCATCCTTTTAGAGCCCATCGTTACTATCGACATCGAAGTCCCTGAAGAATACATGGGAGACGTCATCGGCGATTTGAACAGCCGTCGCGGCCGCGTGCAGGGGATGGACTCCAAAGGCTCCAACCAGATCATTAAGGGGCAGGTACCGCTGGCGGAAATCCTCAAATACGCGCCGGATCTTCGATCCATGACCAGCGGACGCGGAACCTTCACATACACCGAATCGCACTACGAAGAGGTTCCCGCGTTTATCGCGGAGAAGATCATCGCCGAATCAAAAAAAGAGGAAAACTAATTCATCCATGTTTCGCGCCGGCATCATCACGGTCAGCGACAAAGGCTCACAAGGTCTCCGTCAGGATTTGAGCGGCCCCGCAATCGCAGAAATGCTTGCGGGGTCGTCCATTGATGTCGCGCGAACCGTTATTGTTCCCGACGAGATCGAATCCATCTGTTTGGCAATCATTGAATTTTCGGATGAAGACCATCTGGATTTAATTCTGACAACCGGCGGAACGGGCGTGAGCCCTCGGGATGTCACGCCGGATGCGACTCTGAAAATTCTGGACAAGGAAATTCCGGGTTTTTCTGAAGCCATGCGGTTTGAAAGCCGCAAAATCACACCCCACGCGATGATCTCCCGGGCCGTGGCCGGCATTCGCGGCCGATCTTTGATCGTGAATCTTCCCGGAAGCCCCAAAGGCGTTCGGGAAAACCTAGCGGTTATTCTTCCCGCCCTGACGCATGCCATCGAAAAAATTCAGGGCGACCCCCGTGACTGCGCCACTACGGCATAATATTTTTATTCATCGGATATTTGAACGCCGTTTTCTTCAAGAAAGCGTTCGGCATTGCGCGGGTGAGACCCCTTCCAGTAGACTTTCCTGCACTGATCACAAATATGATATTCCTGACAGTGATCGAAAACATAAGCCGGCACGCAATCGCGAACCTCGGGGGCGGCAATTGAACGCACGGGAACATTGCAGCAAACACACAGACTGTACATTTTGTTTCGTTTAAGAATCAAAGAAAGCTTATCGACGACAAAGCGGACCTGGAAACCGGTTGCACTCTGGGGCAGCAATAACAGCCGGCCGGAAAACTGCCTGGCGGGCATATCGGATCGACGCGTCAAAATGATTCTGTTTTCAGACAGCGCGCGCCTCATCATCGGCCGACCCGCCTCGCCTTCATACACGGAGCTGTCATAGCCCAGCAATCTGAGCCATCTGGCCAGACCGGCCAGAGAGGCATCCAACAGAAAGCGGTGTTCACAGCTCATGGTTTGTCGGGCGGATATATTTTGGGAGACTCAATCACCGGCGGCGCCTCACTGGCGCGCAGTTCCTTGCGCAAATCCCGGATGACCTTGTTTAGCTTGCTGATGGTCCGGGTGAGCCGAAATCGTTCCACCACGCCCATAAAACCCGTAATGATGACGCCGATCAGGAGCGCGGCAAAAATGAGCATATAGGCCGGCACCGTTTCTTCAAAGGCGTAGTAACGGATCGTCACCGACTGCGTGTTCTCCAGGGAAAATGTGACAATGAAAAAAGCGATCACAATCATCAAAAGCAGATAAAAGATTTTCATCGACCTTCAACCTCCCGTGTGTGTTTTCTAAACAGTGGCGTAAGCCTTGCGGCCGTTGTCAGTAGATCTTCCGGAATGACGCGGACATCCCCGACAACACTCATGAAATTCGTATCCCCCTCCCATCGGGGAATCACATGAAGATGAAGATGTTCCTCCACACCCGCCCCGGCGGCCTTTCCCAGATTCATGCCGACGTTGAAACCGTGAGGGTTCATAGCCTCCCGCAGCACATTGATGGAAACATCGAGCAGGTAAAAAAGTTCCGCTCTTTCCTCGAGGGTCAGCTCAGAAACATCACCCAGATGACGTTCCGGAATAATCATCAGATGCCCGCCGACGTAAGGGTATTTATTGAGCATAATAAAACAGGTTTTCCCCTGATGGACGATAAACTCGTCACACCGGACCGAACATTTGCAAAACACACAGCCTTGGGGTTTTTCAGCCACAAGATACTCCATTCTCCAGGGGGCGAACATGGTTTTCATTTACGGATGTCCTTTTTCCGAAACGGTTCAGGTTCCGACATCGATGATGCAACCGGTGATGTCAGATGAGACTTCGATCAGCCCCACGCTTCTGAACTTGGCAAACCGTCTGTCGGTAGCGGAACCGGGGTTGAACAGGAGCACGTCGTTTATCCTCCGGTTTGCTGGATAATGCGTATGGCCGTAAACGATGCAGTCGACAGCCGGGAGCTTTTCAAGCAGTTTTCGCTCCAGTCCTTCGGGGGCTCCCCATCCGTGAATCAAGGCGATTTTAAATCCGGACACTTCCAAAATCAACTGTTCGGGAAGTTCCTGACGGACTCTCGGGCCATCCATGTTCCCGCAAACCGCCCGCACGGGCCTGCCTTCAAAAACATCCAAAACCCTTAAGTCTACCAGATCCCCCGCGTGTAGGATCAGGTCTGTTCGGGCAAAATGCGTCTTGACAAGCTTCTTCAGTCTTTCATCCGGCAAGGATAAATGCGTATCCGATATGACACCTATTTTGACAGACGAAGCGCTCATAAATTTTGATGACTTCATAACGATAAGAATAAAAAATTACAAGTCTTATTTATCTAAGCGCTTTTTTGCAGGCAACATCTTGCGGATCCTCAAATCGTTGTGGATATTTTGCCTCTGAAGTGCTATGTCTCGACAGGTTTTTTTCCAGACAAAACGATGAGAATCAGCCGGTCGCCACAAACGGAAATCAAGCTCAGGCAAGTCCACATCAAAATCGAGGAGTGACGCATCCATGCCTGTTTCCTGCACGTATCATCCCGGTGAGAACGCGGCGCACACCTGCTCCAGGTGCCGCGCAAACTTCTGCCCCTCCTGCATTATTGTCAAGAAATCCGAAGTCTCCGGCGTCAAAAAGAATTACTACCTCTGCCCGAAATGCAACATCTATACGGAACCGATTCCGTTTACCGATCGAATTGAACCGTTTTGGAAACGCTTCCCGCAGATTTTTCAATATCCACTGCATCTGCATCCCGTCATCCTCATTCTCGTTTTATCCGTGTTGCAGATTGCCTTTGCCGGCTTTTCGCTGTTGGGCCTGATTGTTCAATTGGTCTGCATGGGCGTTTTGCTGACATATGCCAACCTCGCCTTATATGCAAGCTCTCACGGCAATCCGCGACCCCCTGATTTCGATCTGCAGAAGATCTCCGCCAACTTCAGTATCGTCTTCAAACAGATGGCGATTTATATCATTTTTATTGTCTTGGGCTACAAAATCGCCACGCTTTTGTTTCCGCTCATCGGCCCGGAAGCAACCGTCGGGGTTATGGCATTTTATATCCTCGCTTTGATGTTTCTTCTGCCGGCCATGATCATCATGCTTGCGGTCACCAAGAGCCTCATCGCCGCGATTTTACCTCACGTCTTCATTCGGTTGGCTTGGCGGATCGGCTGGCCCTATCTCGCTTTGTGTTTCTTCCTGCTTCTTTTGAGTTTGGCCCCCGCCGCAGCGGCTAATTTCTTAAGCGCAATCATTCCCCCGAAAGGTCTCTGGCCGATCCTGACTATCCTTTCGTCTTACTATATGATCGTTTCGTATCACCTGATGGGTTACATTCTTTTCCAGTATCATGAAAAAGTCGGCTACAAAGTGGACTTCGACGGAGAACAAGATGCCGCTTCGGCAAATCGCGACGCCAAATCGCCTGCGGCCCCCGTGGATGATGAAAAAAAGCAACTGTTGAGCCGCGTCAACATCTTTATCAAGGACGGCGATTACAACTCCGCAATGACCCTGATCGAGCGGGACACCGAAGGCCATGATATGGATCCGGTCATTGCCGAGCGTTACTATAATCTGCTTAAGCTCACAGAGCGTTTACAGGATCTGCCGTCCTTCGGCCGTTACTACCTTCGGATGATTCAAGGATCGAACACGACTGAAAGGATGGCCCAGGTTTTTCTGGATTGCCGTAAAACCGATCCTGGGTTTGTTTCCGATGATGCCGACCTGCTTTATCTGGCAGCCAAGTCACTCAATGAAACCGGCAATTTTCAGCCGTCCATTGCGGCATTTCTCGAATTTATCGAACGATACCCCGAGCATCCCATGATCCCGAACGCCTATTTTTTCACGGCAAAGCTGCTCCACGAAAAGTTGAACAACGGCAGGCAGGCCTCACGCATCTTACAGCATCTCATCAGCAAGTATCCGTTTCATGAAAATACGGCTTTTGTGCAATCCTATCTTCGTCAGATCAATAACGGATTGAAAACCGCCTGAGACGGATCATCTAAGACCGGTCGCACGCGCGGCCTCGGGGGAATCTGGATACTTTTCAACGAGCATCCGGACAATCGCGTTGCGGCATTCGTTGTCCTGCTTGCCGGCGCAGACATCGGCAAGCTCAAGAAGACTCGCAGGCAGCCGGGGGTGACCGGGGGCAAGCTCCACAGCCTTCCGGATCAACGCCATGGCCTCGTCGGTCTTTCCCATCCGGCCGAATAGGCCGCCCAAGCGCAAAATCAAATCCGCACTGAGCCTGGGCCGATCCGTAAGGCGCAAATATTCGGCGTAGGTGTCGAAAAGCGCTTTTTCCGCACCCGGCTGTTTACATAGCAACTGGAGTCTTTTCGTCGCCGTTTGATGAAAGCGGTCAGAGGCGGGTGTGAGTTTGTCAATGTTGAAAAGCTGCCGCCATGCCTCGGCATGATTCGGTTCGATCGCCAAAACCTCCTCCAGAGGAGGCCTGGCGTCCGCCATAGCCAGTATTTCAATTTTCTGCATCGCCTGACTCATGAGGTCCGGAATTTTACTTTTCGGGTCTTCTTCGAAGACTTTGTGCTCGTCGCGCTTGAAAAACTTGATGATCGCCAGTCCCAGCAAGGCGCCGCCCGTAAGGCCGCCGATATGCGCCAGATAGGCCACATTGCTGCCTGTAAGGAAAAAGAGTTGAAACATCTCATAGCCGATCCACAACGGCAGAAGTAAAATGGCATAGACCTTCGTGTAGTTGAAGTAAAATCCCACCGAGTAGAAAATATTGATTTTTGTTCTGCCGAAGGCTACGGCATAGGCGCCCATCAGACCGGCAATGGCGCCGGAGGCACCGATCAGCGGCACTGTGGAATTTTGGTTGAAAAGATAAAACAGTCCCACCGCGCACAACCCTCCCAAAACATACAAACTAACGTATTGAATTCTACCCAGGCCGATTTCAAGCACACAGCCGACCAGCCATAAAAAAATCATGTTTCCCAGCAAATGCATGAAGGACCCGTGCATGAACATATATGAAAAAAGCGTATAAGGTCTTGAATCCGCCGGAATAAAACCGAACCTTTTGGAAGATAGTTTGTCCATTTTGTTGTCAAAGCCGGCACGAAGCGCTTTCCAGCGTTCATGGTCGGGATCATCGACCGGAATGATCTCATAATTTTGAAGCCTTAATTGAAAAGCCTCATCGCGCAGGCTTTCAAAACCGTAGGCAGTTTTTCGGTCAACCGAGTCGGGACGATTCTGCAATGGACGGCCTGCGCGTTGGCGGTACAGAACATAGCGCTCAATTTCGATATCGGCCAGGCCTGAGGTCAAATAGAATTTGACCGCTTCTTCCTGACGTTCGTGATCCCGGGATTGAACGGTAAAATATACGGCGGCGTTGATCAGGATCAGCACGATGGTCAGCACGGGCAGGTTCTTCCAGCTGAAGGCCCCCGTCAGAGGAATGATCAGCATTGCTTTGTCCTTGAAAAAAGGTTTAATTGTCGATAAAAAACGGATTGACTTCTCTATAGTCCAAGCACAGATAAATGTAAAAGTAAATATTGGAGCAACCTGCCGGGTTGCTTTCGGCATTGCGGCCCTTTTGGTTTGACTTTACTCTGAAGGCAGGCTAAAATTTGCGCCATGAGCATGAGCAAACTTGAAGAAGCGTTGCATAAAATCGCAGAAAATATTCTCTATCTCGACGAAGCGTCTTTAATGTCCTTGTGGGATAAATATAAGACGCGGATGGAAAATTTTTCATTTTCTCCCGACTGGGAAAAATCCGTCGTCATCTTTTCAATCATCAATTCCATTCGCGTGAAAAATGCCATCTTCAACGAGCAGATGCTCGCCCGGAAAGTCACGGATGAAACGACTTCGCGTTCCCGAAACAAGAAACCCGGAAAACCTGATCTGCGTCTGGTCAAGTAATGGACAGACAAACCGCTGAAAAACGAATCGCTGAACTCCGTGCCACGATCGAACACCACAATCGCCTCTACTATCAGCAAGATGCCCCTGAAGTCTCAGACGCCGAATACGACCGGCTTTTGCGAGAGCTTCAGGATCTCGAATCTCTCTATCCCGACGACAGCCTGCCGACCTCTCCGACACAACGCGTGGGCGCCCCGCCTCTTTCGAAATTTGTGTCGTTTACCCATCCGTCTCCCATGCTGAGTTTGGCCAATGCCTTCACTGATGAGGAAATCGCCGAGTTTGATTCGCGTCTCAAGCGGCTCGTCAAAACGGAGGCGATCTCTTACGTGGCCGAGCCGAAGTTAGACGGTCTGGCCGTTAATCTCATCTATGAAAAAGGGCGTTTTATCCGCGGCGCCACACGCGGCGATGGAACAACCGGAGAAGACGTTACCGCAAACCTCAAAACGATCTTCGATATCCCCCTGACATTAAACGGAGGAAATGCACCCGTTCCTGAATTTCTCGAAGTTCGCGGCGAAATTTACATGAAAACCGGACCGTTTGAAGCGCTCAACCGCCGGCGTCTGGAATCAGGCGACGAACCTTTCGCAAATCCCCGCAATGCGGCGGCCGGCTCGCTGCGACAGCTGGATTCTAAAATCACCGCGCGTCGACCGCTGAACGCTTTTTTCTACGCCGTCGCGCAATGCCGTGGCTTCACCCTCCACTCCCACTGGACAACTCTGACGACCCTCAGACAATGGGGCTTCCCCGTGAACGATCTTATTGAAAAGGCTGATGCAATCAGCACCGGCATCGATTACTACCACCGCATAAGCCTGCTGCGGGAAGACCTTCCCTACGAAATCGACGGCGTCGTTTTGAAAGTGGACAATCTTTCACTTCAGGAACAAATCGGCAACGTATCGCGCTCGCCGCGATGGGCGCTTGCCTGCAAATTTCCCGCGGCACAGGCAACAACCATCGTCACAGATATTCAGGTACAGGTCGGACGCACCGGAATCCTCACGCCTGTGGCGATTATGAAGCCTGTAAACCTCGGTGGTGTTACAGTCAGCCGGGCAACCCTGCACAATGAAGACGAGGTTCGTAAAAAAGACATCCGCATCGGCGATACCGTCGTTATCCAGCGGGCCGGCGATGTCATTCCTGAAGTCGTTAAGATCGATCCGTCGAAACGCAACGGGCAGGAAAAGGAGTTCCACATGCCGCAGCAATGTCCGGAGTGCGGCTCTGATATCGTTCGGAATGAAGGAGAAGTCGCGCATCGCTGTGTGAATCTGTCCTGCCCGGCACAACTCAAAGAGCACCTCCGACATTTCGCCTCGCGCGGCGCGATGGATATCGAAGGCCTCGGAGCGAAGATTACCGCGCAACTCTTCGATGAGAAGCTGATTGCCGATCCGGCGGATCTCTACTTTTTGACGGAAACACAGCTTCTGGCCCTGGATCGGCAGGCGGAAAAATCCGTGAGGAATCTGCTGAACTCTATTGAACGCTCAAAAGAACCTCCACTGGATAAATTCATCTTTGCTCTGGGTATCCGCCATGTCGGCGAACGCACCGCCAAGATACTGGCGTTTTCCTTCGGCACGCTCGAGAAACTGACGTCCGCGACGCTTGAAGAGTTGACGGCCATTCGTGAAATCGGACCGGAAATCGCCGAAAGTATCGTAGAATTTTTCTCCGAACCGAAAAACATTGTCGTCATGGATAAATTCCGTAAAGCCGGCGTCTCTCCCCGCAACCGACAAGCCCCATCAGATTCGACCCCTTTGTCCGGACAGTCCTTTGTTTTTACCGGAACGCTCTCCGGGATGGGTCGAAGCGAAGCCAAGGCGCTTGTCGAAAAAGCGGGTGGGACTGTTTTATCCTCCGTCTCATCGAAAACGACATACGTCGTTGCGGGAGAGGATGCCGGTTCGAAGCTTGAAAAAGCCGAAAGCCTGGGCATTCCTATTTTAACGCAGGAGGAATTTCTCAAACGACTCCGGGGAGAATCGTCATGAAGCGGGTTCATGTTAGGGTCAGCGGCAGGGTTCAGGGCGTCTTTTTCCGAGCGGAAACGCAAAAGACGGCGCAAAGCCTGAACCTGACAGGCTGGGTGCGCAATCTGTCCGATGGTCGCGTGGAAGCTGTCTTTGAAGGAGAAGATTTAGCCGTCGATCAGATGACGGTCTGGTGCAGGATCGGTCCGCCGGCGGCCGCCGTTTGCGACGTTGCAACCACGGTCGAGCCTTATACCGGAGACTTCCGGGGCTTCAATATCCGTTATTGAAGCCCCGGTGCTACTTTATTTTCAACTATCCTTATTTCATAGCCGCGCGCAGTTTTTTCACCATGTCTGTTTTTTCCCATCGATAGTTGTCCATAAAAAACGTTCGCGGAATTTTACGGTAGATATCGCCGCTTAACAGACCAAACTTTGTAATCATCCCTTCGGGCGTCAAATCAAAATTTTCCTCGATCATTTTTTCTAGACGGTCATCGGGAACAAGGCCCGTACCGAATGTGTTGACATAGATAGAAAACGGTTTCGCAATGCCGATCGCGTAAGCCAACTGCACCGAGCATTTCGTAGCCAGCTTCGCCGCGACGATATTTTTGGCGACGTGGCGGGCGCCGAACGCCGCAGAGCAGTCCACTTTTTCCGGCGTCTTGTTTACCACCGCGCCCCCGCCTAGCTGCGCGCCGGGATAGCCTCCATAGAACTGAACCACCAGTTTGCGCCCCGTCACGCCGGAATCCGCCGCGCTGCACGAATTGATCGCATTCCACTCCCCGGTCGGATTGAACAAAAATTCCGTCTTTCGATCGACATAATCTTTGAGGCATTCGAAGGCGATTTTCTTTGCGCGCTCGCGGACCTTGGCCCTATCTCCTTTAACGTAGCGATAGTCAATCGAATTGGACATCAATACTTTCGCCAAACGCTTGGGTTTGCCCGTCTTGTTATCGTAATCGACTGAGACCTGCCCTTTTCCGTCCGGAGCGAAAATCGGATCCTGGCTGTATTCGAACGCCCGCATCATTCGGTTGACCAGCACATAAGGAAGCGGAAGCAGCTCCGGGGTCTCATCACATGCGAATCCGTACATTATCCCCTGATCTCCCGCACCGATTTCCTGATCCTTGTTGAGCATGCAGCTCGTTCCCTGATTGATGTCGTCGGACTGGGGAATGATCGCATTGAGCACGCCCATCAGGTGGCCGTTCAGGCCGACGGCTGCGTGATTATATCCAAGCTCAAGCACGGAATCTCTCGCGATTTTATCAATATCGACATACACACGAGTTCTGACTTCCCCCCCGACAATACAAATGCCTTTACCCAGAAATACTTCAATGCCGCAGTGCGGCATATTGGCCAAATTGAGACCTTTTTTCTTTTCCTCATCGATTATTTTCCCAATGACATTCGCTGCAATAACATCCGCAACCAAATCCGGATGGCCCACTTTCACGCTTTCCGAAGAAATCTGCATAGTCTTTTTATCTCCTTGTCCCGTTTATTATGAATAGTCCCAAAACGCAAAAAACCCGCGCCAAAGCACGGGTTCAATAATTTACTTCATTGATATCAGTGCTTTAGCACATTTATAGAGCGGAGCAATTTACTTTTAAATCACCGCTTTGACGGCAACTTAGCACACAATTTCATAAAATCAAGAAAAATATGGCCTTTGCGCCTGAATAAAAATAGAAAGCGGCGCTGCTTGAGTCAACTTCTCCAATATTGGCACGACTTCTGCTGTATTTTTTAAAACGTTACAAAAGGTGCGTTAGTCGGTAATTTTTTTCCGGCTTTGAGGAAAAAGCGGAAACAAATATCCGGCATTTAATGATCAACGAAATAAAGGGTATGGATTCATCAATCATTTAGAAACAGAGCGCACACAAAATTCAGAGGTTCTCGCTATGCAAGCACGATTCTTGTCACACCAAAAGCTCATTGAATTTTATGAAGAGGCAAAAACGGCCTTCGTTACAAAAATGAAAACGGAAAATGACGAACTTTCCAATCTGAAATTCAAACTGGCCGCCTTTGTCGTAAGAGAACTGACTCATTGCAATCAACCTGATTTTAATGATTATTTCGTGTCCACTCTGGCCGAGTGCGATAACAGAGGGACAAATCCGGACGACCGTTTTCTGACACTGGAGAGGGATTTTCACCAAGCGGTTGCCGCCTACCTGATTCAATTGGGCTCGGATTCCGATTACGCGAAACAAGCCCTCGCGCAACTTCCAAACGAAGCGGAAAAAGAATCGTTCTGGAAACCCATTGTGGCGGACGCCTTTTTGATTGCGGGAATCTATTTCGCCCCGTCGCTCGGGTCTCTGATCCGGGATCGTCATCTGCGTGTGGAATCGGCAAATCAAGATCGGTCCGTCGGATCTGCGTCACAAGCTTCGTCAATTATTTGACTAGTGCATTGTCCGGCGGCAATCAACCATACCCGGAAAGAATGCTGTTAACTAAAAAAGGCAGGACCTCACAAGGACCTGCCTTTTTTTTCATTTAAAAACTAATGTTAACTAATTTTTCTTTTCAGACCCGCCAGGCCGATAAGACCCATAGCAAACAGAAGCATCGTCATCGGTTCGGGCACGGCGGTCGAACTTGTGGCCAGTTTGATGTAAGCGCCGCCCCCTCCAAATGGGCTGAGGAGAGTCGTCAAAGTAACGTCATAGGAACCGGCGCCCAGAATAAATTCACCCGTGCTGTAGTAACCGGAATCGTAGGCAAGTTGCGCCTCATCTTGATCCCCAAAAGGAGAGAACCAAGCTGTTTCATCCGTCACTTTAAAGCTGGTACTCCCCAAATCACCGACCTGAAACCGGTCGCCGACCTGATAGGCATCCGTCACAAATAAAGAATATCCTGAATTTACTGTAAAAACATAATTATCACTTGACGAGGACCCCACCTCGCCGAAAATGAATTTGTACCAATTATCCGTTGACATATTAACCGTCGCCGCGCTGGCCGAACCTGCCGTCATTCCCATAATGACCAAAACAGAAAATGCCGTCACTAGAATCTTTTTCATGATATTTATCCTCCTTAGATGTAAGCCGATTATTATATTACGCCATCTTAATTTAGCTAATTACAAAGTAATGCAAACTGCGCACCATGTCTGTATATAACTATTATTACTGAGCTTTTATAATTCTGGTTTTTCCTATGAGAAAGATTCGTAAAGTATTCCGACGCTCTGAGTTTAATGATCTACCTGTGAGGTTTAGAATCTCTCGTACAAGCGATCGGGCATTGTCTTGAGCAGCCAGGCGATGAGTCGCCAACGTCTGGTCACATAGACGTGCGCCGCTTTTCTTTCTATCGCCTGATAAATCTGCGTGGCGGCTTTGTGGGCGGGAGCGGCCCAGAAGATGCCCTCCCCTTTTGCCATGGCGGTTTCGACAAATCCCGGCTTGACGTCCGTCACTGTTATCGGCAGTTTCAAATTTCGAATCTTCTGCCTTAATCCCTCCAGATAATTTGATGCGAATGCCTTTGTCGCGTTGTAGGCAGGCGATTCCTTTCCTCCTCTCAAGGCGGCAACCGACGAAATGCCGACAAGGTGCCCGGATCCTTCTGCCAGAAAATGATGAACCGCGACATTGGCCAACGCGGCAAATCCCAAGGCATTGGTCAGAATTGTTTCTTTTTCAATCTGCCAGGATAAAGTCTCGTTGACCTCCCCTGTGCCGGCGCTGATCACAATCAGATCCACGCCTCCCATTTCGTCAATAAAGGCTCTGAGAATCGACGCGGCAGCCTCCACATCGGCCACATCAATTTCCCGGAATGTGGCATTGCGCCCAACTTTGTCACAAAAGTCTTCCAATAACTTTCTGCGCCTCGCCATAACACCGACGGCATAGCCGTTTTCAGACAGGATTCCGGCCAGTGAGCGGCCGATTCCGGAACTTGCTCCGATCACAATCGCTTTTTTCATGATTCAATTTTTCCCGTTTCTGATGGTTACGCCGATTCATTGGTGCCATTGACTATTCGTACGAATTCAAAGACATCCTGTTGAAGATCACCTTCGACCTCAGCGCCAATGACGCACCACCGATGTCCAGACGGGAATCCGCTGCTAAGCGCATTTCCTTTCCCGTATTGTTCTGCGACCCGAGGATTCGAATCCCTTGTTTTATACGCCACCCCGCCCTAATACATTTTGTCGATGATGTCCTGATACTTCTGGGCGACAACTTTTCGCTTGATCTTCATCGTCGGCGTCAGCTCGCCTGCGTCTTGCGAAAATTCGTTGGGAATCAGGGTAAAGCGCACAATCTTTTCGTAATTGGCAAGCTCCGAAGACAGATCTTTGATCCGCTTGCTGTAAAACTCGATAATTTCCGGCTTTTGAATAAGCTCGTTGCGTGAGTCAAAAGTGATTTTGTTTTCGCGGGCATACTGCTCAAGCGCCGGAAACGCCGGCACGACGAGCGCGCTGATATACTTGCGCTTATCCCCGAGGGCGACGATCTGTTCGATATAGAAATCCTTGCCGACGGCCGTTTCGATATGCTGCGGCGCGACGTTTTTGCCCTGTGAGGTGATAATAAGATCCTTGATCCGGTCGGTGATCACCAAAAACCCATCCTCGTCAATCCGACCCACATCGCCGGTTTTAAACCAGCCATCTTCAAAAGCTTCGGCCGTCTCCCTGGGTTTCTTGTAGTATCCCTTCATGATATTCGGCCCGCGGGCGAGGATCTCGCCGAATTCGCCGATTCTAACCTCGCATCCTAAAATCGGTTTGCCCACAGTGCCGAACTTGAACGCCACCGGCGAGTTGCACGAAATCATGGGAGAGGTCTCCGTCAGCCCGTAGCCCTGACAGATAAGCAGCCCGGCCGCAAAGAAAAACTCCTCGATTTCACGCGCCAGCGGCGCGCCGCCTGCGGAAAAAAAATTCTTCGGCCCGCCGACCACGGCGCGGATATTGGACAAAACCAATTTGTCGGCAACGGCATGCTTGATGGCTAAAACGGGATTGATCAGTTTTTTATCCTTCTTCTTGTAGGCGTACGTTCTTCCGATGTTGAGCGCCCAGGAAAAGATTTTCTTTTTGCTTGCGGGAGCTTTTTCCAGACGGTCATAGACTGTGGCATAAATTTTTTCATAGAGCCTCGGAACGCTCACCATGCAGGTCGGCTGAACTTCCGGCATAAACACGACGATATCCTTCGGATTGGACACATAATTGTTTTCCGCACCGCACAGAAAGATATAATAGGACCATGCTCGTTCGTAGGCGTGACTCAGCGGCAAAAAACACAGGCTTCTGTCCGAGATGCCGACCTTGAAGCGCTCATCGAGAGCCAGAAACTGGCTATAAAAATTCGCGTGGGTCAGGATGGCGCCCTTCGGTTCACCGGTCGTGCCAGACGTGTAGATGAGTGTCGCGATGTCGTCGGACTGCCCGGCTTTCGCGATAACCGCAATTTCCTTGCGTCGTGCCGATTGTTCTCCTTGCCTGAGAAAATCGTCCAGATAGACGGATTCATTGACGTCAAGCGCAACATTGCGATTAAACACAATGATCTTTTTGATCTGCTTCTGCCCGGGCAGAAAGGCTTTGACCTTGTCATAATGGCTCTGATCGCCGACGAAAAGAATTTTAATTTCAGCTTCGTTCACAATATATTCGGCCTGTTTGACCGTGTTGGTCGCATAGATCGGCACACTGACGGCCCGAGCGCACATAACGGCAAAGTCGGCAATAGCCCACTCGGGACTGTTCTGGGCGAAAATGCCGACCATATCACCCGGCTCAATACCTTCTTCCAGAAGGGCCGCCGCCGCGGAGGTTATCTTCTGCCCAAACTCCCGATAAGAGATCTCCTTCCAATGCCTTTTCTCCTTATAGCGCAAGGCCGTTTTATTTCCAAACTTCTGTGCACTTTCTTGAATCATCGCCGCCAAATGTTTACTGTCCACAATTGCCTCCTCATTCATTCATCCGTAAGCTACTCCATCGCAAAGCGAAAAATCCCTCCCTTCATCAACGCATGGGGCTCAAAAAGTCAAGCCCCAACAAACGTTTTACTTGAAAAATATCCCCTTTTAAGGACTCATTTCGCGGTGAATACTACGGCGATCTATTGCCCGAGAGGCTCAAGCACACGGGCGGCCTCATTGCCGCATGTCGTACATAGTCCCCTCAGTACAAGAGAGCGTCCGGATATTTCACCTTCTTGCAGTTGCAGGGTGACCATTTTGCGACATTGCGAACACCATACGTTTGCAAGAATCTCTTTCTTTATCTGAGTAGGAATCTGTTCCCATCGCTTCTTTGCTGAAGGCGTCAGCTTGGGAAAAGGTATTGCCTTTGGCTCTTTGACAAAGTGTCTTTCAAATAGCTCTTGAGACTTCAGACATCCTTCCTCTGTCAGGATGACTGACTTTGCCTTACTGATGGGATTAGACAGATACCCTTTTTCATGAAGTCTTTTAAGGGTGTTAAAATCGAATCCCTTCCATGCGCGTGCGCCCAGCCCTTCATGTCTGTCATGCGTGACCAGGTAAAGAAGCGCTAAGGTATATTCATCTATTGTTTCATCATCGACGTTCATCATCCTCCCTGCCTCTATTGTCTATTGTCCTACATATCTATCTGATGAAGCGCCAGTTCTCGATACGCATACTCCAGAAAAATCTTATCATTCACGAACAGCTCGTAGAGGTCGGGATCGATATGGTGATCGTCCACCATCTGCTTGAGGATTAAAAGCGCTTCTGAAAGGGTTTTGTCCTTCTTGTAGGGTCGGTCGGTGGCGGTAAGCGCCTCGAAGACATCCGCCAACGCGATGATGCGGGCTTGCAGCGGCAGGTCATCGCCCTTGAGGCCTTTGGGGTAGCCGGTGCCGTCAAGTTTTTCGTGGTGGGAGGCGGCGAATTCGGCGATGCGCCGAAGTTTTTTGGGAAAGGGAAGTTTCGCCAGCATTCTGCCGGTTACGGCCGCGTGGTTGTTTATGATGCTGCGCTCCTCGTCGTTGAGAGTGCCGCGCCGGATGCTTAAGTTGTAGATTTCGTCTTCGGTAAGAAGCGGCAGAGTCTGCGCGCTTGCACTCCACTGACGCTGCGCGATTTTGCGGACGCGCGCGATCATTTCATCTTGTGTAAATTCGCTGCTGGCGTTGATGCGGACCAGAAACTGATACTCTTCATCAAGCGTTTGCAACTCGCGGGCAACTTTTTCGGGTGAAAGCCCCGATCTGTTTTGCTTGGCCTCGCTCATGGCGAGCTGATATTCCCTTTTGAGCAACTCGAAACGGGTTTTGATGTCGCCGATGCGGTCGTATACCTTTTCGAGCTTGGTGCATTTATCAACCACATGCTCCGGTGTGGTGATCTTGCCCACATCGTGGAGCCAGGCGGCCATACGCAGTTCGCGCAGTTCATCGCCGCTGAAAAAAACGGACGCGAAGCGCCCGCCGCCGGCTTCGTTAATCGACCGGGCGATGCGCATGGTCAGGTCCGCCACACGCCGGACATGACCGCCCGTATAGGGCGATTTTTCATCAATGGCCATGGCGATGGTTTGGATAAACGAGTCCAGAAGAGTTTCCAGATCGTCGATGAGGAGGCTGTTGGTAAGCGCCACGGCCGCCTGAGAGGCAATCGCTTCGGCAAGTTTCCGGGCCTGCGCGGAAAAGGCTACGATCTTGCCGGTGGCGGAATCTTTGGCATTGATGAGCTGCATCACGCCGATCAATTCGTTTTCGTGATTGCGAAGAGGCACAATCAGCATGGATCGGGACCGGTAGCCGGTTTCCCGGTCGAAGGCCTTCGTGCCTTCGAAATTGAACCCTTTTGCGTCGTAAACATCCGGAATACTGACGGTGCGACCGCAAAGCGCCGTATGGGCCGATACCTGCGTATTGTTAGGTTTACCTTCATTGTCGTAAAGGAACACGGAGGGCCATTTCAGCTTCGCGTCGGAGGCCGATTCGCAAAGGCCAAGAACATCGTTTTGCACGAAGGAAAACAGAAGCTCCCTTTCATCATCGCTAAGAAGATATAACGTTCCCGCCTCGGCCTGCGTGATCTGACGCGCTCCACTCAAGATTTTGTACAACAGCGCTTCGATATTTTTTTCAGTCGACAGCGCAACGCCGATATCGATGAGCCTTTGCACATCCGCCGTTTCGATGACATCTGATTTTTTCTTTCCGGCCATTTGCTTTACGCCTCCCGCGTCTATCTCATGCGGATTTGTTTCACGGTTTTGCCGATCCGCGTTTTGATCCTTTGAAAGTCTTCATCGGAAAGCCCCGTTTCTTTGTCATAGGACTCCTCCAGGATGTGTCCGGCCTGATATTTCTGCAGAATATAGCGTTCGGCCCCGCGAATTTCGCGGGCAATCGATAGAATGTCGTCATCACTCAGTCGCGAGGATATGACGGTTGTACGGAATTCATGGGGGATGCCGCTTTGCAGAATCGCGGCGAGGCTCCGGCGAATCAGGGATGGATCGACTTTGACGCCCGCCAGGCACGCGTAATCCTCAGGCGGCGCCTTGATGTCCATTGCCAAATAGTCGGCCAATTTGTTTTTGATAATCTTTTCCAGAAGGTCGGGCTGAGATCCGTTGGTGTCGAGCTTGACACGAAACCCCAACTTACGGATCTCTTTCATGCGCCTGATCAGATCGGTCTGAAGCGTGGGCTCTCCGCCTGTGATCACCACGGCGTCAAGTTTGCCCTTCCGGGTTTTGAGAAAATCGAATACTTCCGTCTCAGGCAGACAGGGATTGTATATTGTCGGATCGACCAGCTCCGGATTGTGGCAGTAAGGACAACGGAAATTGCATCCCCGGCAGAAGATCACCGCGGCGATCTTTCCGGGATAATCGATAAGCGACACTTTATGCAACCCGCCGATGTCCATTTTTCTTTACTGAAACCGGAAAACCTGACGCGAGTCAAATTCCTCCTGTTTTCCCTTGTTCCATTGCTTGACCGGCCGAAGATATCCCACCACGCGAGAATAGACTTCGCAGGCGCCCTCGCAGGTCGGGCAGGTCGGCACTTCTCCTTTGATATACCCGTGCGCGGGACAAACGCTGAAGGTCGGCGTAAACCTCAGATAAGGACGCAGGTAGTTGCACCCGATTCCATGCCCCAGCGCCTTCGCCCCCAGCGGACCCTCCACCCGCTCGCCCGCCAAGGTGTGCAAGACCGTGCCAGGGGCAGACGCTGAAGGTCGGCATAAAGGTGAGATAAGGCAGATGATAGTTGGAACAGATTTTATGCACCAGCGACTTGACCGCCAGCGGATCGTCCACGCGCTCGCCGGCAAAGGTGTGAAAGACCGTGCCCCCGGTATAGCGGGTTTGAATCTCATCCTGGAGATCGAGCGCTTCGAAAATATCGTCCGTGTAATTCACCGGCAGTTGAGATGAATTCGTGTAAAACGGTTCCGCGTTTTTCGATTTGCCGTCGCTGGCTGTGATGATGTCCGGATATATTTCCCGGTCAATCCGTGCCAGTCGGTAAGACGTGCCTTCCGCGGGAGTTGATTCCAGATTGTAGTTGTTGCCGGTTTCCTTCTGATAGGCAATCAGGCGGTTACGCATGAAGTCCAGCACCGTTTTGGTAAACGCCTGCCCTTCCGGCGAGGCAATATTTTGGCCGAAAAGATTCAGACAGGCTTCGTTCATCCCCACAAGCCCGATGGTGGAGAAATGGTTTTTCCAGTATTCGTTGAATCGCTCCTTGACGTTTCGCAGATAATACTTCGTGTAGGGGTAAAGATTGCCGTCGGTAAATTTCTCGAGCACCTTGCGTTTAGTCTCGAGGCTGTCGCGGGCGACATCCATGAGTTTCCCCAACTTCTCGGTGAAGTCTTTCCTGGACTTTGCCCGATAGCCGATCCGGGGCATGTTGATGGTGATGACGCCGATGGAACCGGTGAGCGGATTCGAGCCGAAAAGCCCGCCGCCCCGCATTTCAAGCTCGCGGTTGTCGATACGCAACCGGCAGCACATTGAGCGCGCGTCTTCGGGGTTCATATCGGAATTGATAAAGTTGGAAAAATACGGCACGCCGTACTTGGCGGTCATTTCCCACAGGTCGGCCATATTGGGGTTGTCCCAGTCGAAGTCCTTCGTGACGTTATAGGTGGGAATGGGAAAAGTAAAGACTCTTCCCTTAGCGTCGCCTTCGGCCATGACCTGCAAAAAAGCCTTATTGAAAAGGTCGAGTTCTTCCTGGAACTCGCCGTAGGTTTCTTTTTGCGGCTCGCCGCCGATGATGACGTGCTGATCGCGGTAATATTTCGGCACGGTCAGATCCAGCGTGACGTTGGTAAAGGGCGTCTGGAACCCCACACGCGTGGGCACGTTGATGTTGAAGATAAATTCCTGCAGCGCTTGTTTGATTTCCTTGATGGACAGCTTGTCGTAACGGATAAAAGGCGCCAACAGTGTATCGAAATTTGAAAAGGCCTGAGCGCCGGCCGCTTCGCCCTGGAGGGTGTAGAAGAAGTTCACCACCTGGCCCAAAGCGCTCCTCAGGTGCTTGGCGGGCTTGCTTTCAACTTTTCCGGAGACACCACGGAATCCCTGCAGGAGCAGATCATAGAGGTCCCAGCCCACGCAATAAACGGACAGAAGGCTCAGATCATGGATGTGGAAATCGCCTTCGGTATGCGCCTTGCGGATTTCCGGCGAATAGATCTCATTGAGCCAGTAAACCTTGCTGACTTCGGAGGAAATATAATTGTTGAGCCCCTGCAGGGAATAATCCATATTGCTGTTCTCGTTGATCTTCCAGTCTGCCTTTTTTAAATACTGATCGACGAGATCGACTTCCATCTTGTTTGCAATATCGCGCAGACGTGAGTGCTGATCGCGATAAATAATGTAGGCTTTGGCGGTTTTCCGATAGGGTGACTGAAGCAGCACTTCTTCAACGATGTCTTGAATCTCTTCGACGGAAAGCAGTTTCCCGTTGAAGAGCTGCTCGGCAAGATTGAGAACCTTGATGGTGAGCTTGCGCGCGTCTTTCATGTCAAATTCTTCCGTGGCCGCTCCGGCTTTTGCGATGGCGTGGGTGATTTTCTCCGCGTTGAATTTAACCAGACGTCCGTCGCGTTTACGGATCTTTGTATTCATGAAGCCCTCCGGAAATTAAGCTTTGTCGTTTTTTTCAGAAAAAATAAAAATTGCCCCGCTAACTCACAATATGTTGGGGTTGGAGCGGATAATACCACTACATATAGGCAGCATCAAGCGAAATAATGTTAAACGTGAAAATAAATGCCGGTCATTTCTGTTGCAAATTCAAAAGGCTCGATTTATGACATTGACGTATAAACGAAACACGCTTGGAAAGGATCAAGACCCTTGAATCTGAATTTAGATAATATATCGAAAATAAAAGGCTTTCTGGATGAGTTGGAAGCGCAAAGGCTTTTTGATCTGGCCTGTGAGGCAAGTCGACTTGGTCCGTGTCTCGAAATCGGCAGCTACTGCGGCAAGTCTGCCGTTTTTTTAGGAACGGCCTGCAAGTCCAACAATGCCGTTTTATTTTCCGTAGATCATCACACAGGGTCTGAAGAACAGCAGCAGGGCCAGGAATATTTCGACCCCGAACTTTTCGACGAAACCACAGGCAAAGTCGATACCTTGCGCCTGTTTCGCAAAACGCTTACGGTATTTGATCTCGAAGAGAACGTCGTCGCCGTAATCGGCCGCTCGGAAATCGTCGGACGGGCCTGGAATACACCGCTGGGACTTCTTTTTATCGACGGAAGCCATGCCTATGAATCCGTGTTGACCGATTATCAAATCTGGGCAAAACATCTTCTGCCGGGAGGCTATCTGATCTTTCATGATATTTTCCCTGACCCGAAAGACGGAGGCCAGGCCCCCTGGCGTGTGTATTGTCTGGCCGTCGAGTCGGGCGACTATGAAGTCTTGCCGCTTTTCAAATCGTTGGGAGTATTGAAAAAGAGGCACTAGGCTACGGGCAATAGGCTAACTATCAACCATCAACTATGAATTATGAATTACAAGCCATGAGCTATGATTCACTCAAGTCATCCTCATCTTTGGATTCTTGAATTTGCATACGGGCCGCCTCCCGCGGATCAATGCCATGCTCTTGAATTTTTCCCAGAAGATGCTTCCTGTTCATTCCAAGAAGCTGCGCCGCCTCGGGCAGGCGCCCTCCGGTTCTTTTAAGAACATGCGTGATGACCGCCTTTTCGCAATCGGATACGCACCGCTGTAAAAGATTGTCTTCAATCGTTGTTGTTTTCATTCGCCAGCCTCATTTCAATGGCTATGTTTTGACAACCAGCAACAGACTCTGCACCGGCAACCTGGCTACGCGTGTTGTTTTTCATTTACCCCGGTATGATTGAAGGCCTTCGCCGTTTAATTAGCAAACCCGGTGCCAAAAAGCACAACGCTTTATATCTAATTGATTATTTAGATTATTTTGCGAAGAGGCTGAATATGGAATTAAATCCAAGGCATTTTATTGTTCATTACTAAAACAGGTCTGACAAATTTGTCAGGAGGCAGGATTTCGAAGATCCAGATGAAGTAGTGGATAATAGTTCATAGCTCATAGCCTGCCTGCCTACAACCACTTCCACTCAACGCCTTTTTCAGTGGATGATGACTGAATGTATCCACGGGCAATGTAGTCTCGCACCGTATTTTCAACAAGCTGCGAATTTCCGGTAATGGTTTCCTGAAGGCGTTTAATGAAAATCCTTTTTGCCTCATCAGGGTTTCCGTTTAACAGGCCGGCTTCGATAAAACCGTGCTGTTCGACAAGATCTTCTTTTAAGACGGCAAATGTAATATTCATCCGGTGATGGCCTTCCACACGCAAATCGTCGTAGGCAGAATTTTTTCCCGTCTTGTAATTGTCCATCACTTGCTGCCAGTTGCCGGTCATCTCTTTGTCATACAGAGCAACAAAATCCCGCATGTCCTGCGGCTCAAGCGCAGAGGTGCGCACGATCGCGTCATTGGCGTCATATTTTGACCAATCGCGCGTCAGGATCTCCACATCATAGTTTTGAGCCTTTTCACAAAGTGTCGTGCCGGGAAAGGGCGATAGGTAGTGGTAGCCGAAAAGCGTATCGAGGCTTCGGGCAAAAGCATCGGTTTGAGCAAGCGTTGCTTTTGTTTCGCCCGGCAGACCAACCATAAAGGACGCGTGCGCGAGCAGCCCTGATCGTTTGCACATTTTGACCGCTTTGACTGCCTGCTCAAGGTTGATGCCCTTTCGCACGCGCTTGAGCATATCGGGACTGCCGGATTCGATGCCGAAACTGATGCTGTCGCAGCCTGCATCCGCCATCGCGTCAAACATCTCCTGATTAACTGTATCAACACGGGCAAACGCGCTCCATCCGAATTTCAATTGTCTTTCCCGGATGCCTGCGCAGATTTTTTTTACGCGGTCCGTATCCGCGGCAAAAAGATCATCGGCAATATTGATGCGTTCAAAACCCAGGCCTAGGATCTGTTCGATTTCATCGAGCACTAAGACAGGGCTCCGTCTGCGCAGTTTGGCGCCGACCATTTTGCGTCCCAGGCAGAAAATGCAGCCGTGCGGGCAACCACGGCCGGTAATCATGCTCACAGGAAATCCGAAAGCGCGATACCGCGAGATCGGAAGCAAGTGCCGCGCCGGAAGCGGAATGCGATCCACGTCCATAATAAAGTCGCGCCGTCCGTTATTGATGATGTCTTGCCCCCGCCTGAAGGCGATGCCCCGGATACTGTCCCATTGGCTAGGCTCAAGAATGGAAGAGGCGAATTCTGCAATCGTGTCATCGGCCTCGCCGATGAAGATGATATCGATTTCAGGATACGTCCGGAGCGTCTCGTCCACGGTGAAAGACACATGCGGACCGCCCATCATCGTGACGATTCCGGGATTGATGTTTTTTACGTCTCGTAAAATCCTCTGCGCGTCGTAGAAATTCATGGTGACGGAGCCGGCGCCCACCGCATCGGGTTGAAAGTCGGCAAGCTGCGCGGCAAGTTTCTCCCGGGAATAACGCGAAAGGATGTAGTCAAAGATGCGGACTTCGCAGCCGGCTTTTTCAAAGGCTGCGGCAACGTATGAAATGCCCAGAGGGGGTGATGGAAATTCTTCCAGCGGATAGGGAGCCGCAATGACGGCGACGCGCATGGTCTAATCCCCTTTCCTCGGAAAGAATCCGGCACGAAGCCATCCCCAGAATGAATTGCTTTTTCGTCGCTCGCGTTCGACGGTATCGAAGTATTGACTGAGCTTTTCCGGATCTTCCATCCATTGCGAGCGTTTTCTTACCGGACGGTCCGCGTCGAGGTAGCGGATGACCGTAGCCGGATTACCCGCCGCGATGGCGTTTTCGGGAATATCTTTAACGACAACCGAACCCGCGCCGATGACCGCGTTGTCGCCGATCTGAACGCCTTTGCCGACCATCGCGCTGTCGCCGATCCAGACATTGCGTCCAATGACGACCGGAGCGGTGCTGCCGATGGAGGCGCTGCGGTCGTAGAGGTCATGCCAGTCGGCATCGGTAATGGAGGCGTTTTGAGCGAGCATGCAGTCGTCGCCGATGGTGATCGACGTGGCCGAAAGAATCCGGACGCCGGGACAGATTAAGCAATACCTGCCGATCTCAATGCGGCCCGAGCGATCTTCGGTCATCCACGAGGTTAGACGGACGCGTTTGTCGGGGGTCGCAATAAGCGTGGTATAGTCTCCCAGAGAAACCGGAGCGCCGAATATTTCCACGCCCCAGGGTTTCATGAACATCAGGTGTTTGCCGAAATAATCGCATTGAGGCGCAAGAAAATGGTTCGCGTACCAATGCTCATATTTCTGGCTCAAGCGTTTTAGAAAATATGGACGATGATCTTTCCGCAAGTCCGGGTCCTTACAGACGGTCGCGCCAGAAATGGTGGTTGAAGAGCTTCGCCGCCGGAGAGACGTGATTGACCGCATCCCAGGCAAGGATCACTGCCGCAGCCGTCCAGCCCGTCTTTTCATCCGGCCATATGACTGTGTCGGGAAAGGTCACCCCCATCCAGTAGGACCCGTCTTCATAACGCTTGTCGGAAAGCCAGCTCAGGATTGTTTTCGCGCGCGTATAATCTTCCAAAGCGGCAAGCGTCAGGATAAACTCGGAGGTTTCCGCCATTGTCACCCAGGGACGGTCGCTGACACAACGCACCCCCCAGTCCGGAACGACAAATTTGTCCCAATAGTGGTCGATCCGCTGTTTTGCTTCATCGCCCGTCACGGCACCGCACAGAATCGGATAATACCAGTCCATCGAAAACCGCGACTTGATCATATTAAACAGATCCGGACGCGAGGCAATGGCGTTGCCCAGCCGGGTTAAGGCTTTTTGCCAGCCGGGACGTTTGTGGCCCAGAACCGATGCCACGGCCAGCGCGCATTTGAGGCTCATGTAAATGGAGCTGCATCCGGTAAGCAGGGCCATTTTGTCCACCACGCCTTCCCGGTTTCTCGCCCAGTAAATTTCTCCGTGCGGGCCTTGCATGCCCAGGGCGTACTGAATTCCCCGGGAAAGAGCCGGCCACATCTGTTCAAGAAAAGACGGATCACCCGAAATGAGATAATGGTGATAGACGCCCACTGCGATGTAGGCGGCAAAGTTCGTCTCTTTTGTGGCATTGATAATTACGCCGTCTTTCGTCTCGGACCACCAGCTCCCGTCGGCCAGTTGCGAAGAAACCAGCCACCGATAGGCCAGGCGGGCTTCGTCGAAATAACCGGCAACGGCAAGCCCCATGGCGCTTTCGATGTGATCCCAGGGATCGGTTTTGCCGCCTTTGGACCAGGGAATTTCGCCGTCTTCTTTCTGCAGGGACACGATAAAACGCGCGGCCTGCGCCATATCGACGGGCTTAACGGCTTGCACAAAAGATACGTTTGCGTCCATTTTCTCAACCTTTTTTCAAGTAAAAGACGATGCTTTTGCCGATTAGAGGATTGAGCAGCTCCTCGGCCATCCTCACGCCACGCGGTTTCTTCATAATATCCCATTCCAGAAACTTTTTATACAGGCGAACCAGCGCGTGCGTTTCGTTTTTGAGTCCCACCAGACATTTGAGCCACCAGTAGGGCGCGTGTAGCGCGTGCTTGTAGTTGATCTTCCAGCAGGACAACCCCTGATGGCATTCAAGCATACGCTGCATCTGCTTTTTTTTGTAGATCCGGATGTGACCGCCTTCATCGTTGTAGTAGGCAGGCGATATCAGCCAGCAGATTCTCTCGGAAAAGTACCGCGGCACACTCACCACCAGACGCCCCTTGGGCTTCAGAACACGGACCAGCTCGGCTAACGCCCTTTCATGCTCGGGAATATGTTCGAGCACCTCTGAACAGATCACACAATCGAAATACCCGTCGGTAAAAGGCAGCGCGGTGATATCGGCGCTCATCACCCGATAATCCGTGGTCAGCGCATCGGGCATCGTTTTTAAAGAGTCAATCGCGCAGGCAACGTCTTTCGGATTGCGATCGACTCCCACAAGGCTCAATCCCGGCAGTTTGGCCAAGCCTCTCAGATGCCTGCCACTGCCGCATCCCGCGTCGAGCACCATCTCGCCGGGACGCAAATCGAGTTCGTCAAAGTCAACGGTAACCATGGATCGCCTCTCGATACACATCCACCACCTTACGTGCCGCCCGCTCCCAGTTGAAAACAGAATTGGCGCGATCGAGCCCTGCCCGGGCGTATTTTTTTCTTTCTTCGGGCGAATCCAGAAGGCGTGTGATCGCGCCGGCCAGAGCCTGCGCATCGCCGGCGGGCACGATAACGCCCGCGTCCCCTACGACTTCCGGCAGAGCGCCGCCTGTGGTTGAAATAAGCGGCACGCCGCAGGCCATCGCTTCGACGGCGGGAATACCGAATCCTTCATACAAAGACGGCACAACGGCGATGGTGGATTTGGCGTAGTAGTCTGCAAATTCTTCATTGTCGATCCGTCCGGTAAAATGAACCACGTCGCCCACCCCCAGGTCTTTGACGAGAGTTTCTATCATGCCGTCTTTTTTGGGTTGGCCGATGACGGTCAGTTTGATCGGCCGGTTTTTGCGGATTTGCGCGACCGCTTCGAGCAAAAAGCGCAACCCTTTGAGCGGCGTGTCCGCGCTGTTGGTAACGATGAGCGTGTTTTCCGGCCTTGGACCGTTTTGCATCGGGTAGAAGAATTCATTGATAATGCCGTTGTGCACCACGCGAAATTTGTTTTCATCAAGACCGAATTCTTTGGAGATGTCCTTTTTCGTAAAGTCCGACACGGTCACGATATGGGAAAACGCTTTGGCCACCTTCAACTGCATTCCGATGAAAGAGTACCAGCGAAACACGCGGAATTTCTGCCGCAGTGTAAAGGCGACCTTGTAATCTTCCTGACGGTCCACCGTAATCGGGTGATGAATCGTGACAACGGTGGGCATCAGTTTTTCGGCGATCCGTCCGATGCCGTAGGACAGGCATTGATTGTCATGGACAACATCGTACTCGCCCTGGTGTTTCTTCAAATAGGCATACGCGCGTTCGCCGAACGTGAAAGGCTCTGGAAAACCTCCCGCGCACACGCTCAAATATTCAAAGAGGTTGATCGGCGAGGCCAGGTCCCGAATTTTTTCCGGTCGAAATAGATGCTCCGGGTTATACAGATCGAGATTCGGCAGCTTGATGAGGCCAATTTGATCGCTGAGTTTCGGATAAGGGGGTCCGGAAATCACATCGACCTGATGCCCCAAATCGGCCAGAGCTTCACACAAATGCTTGGTATAGACACCCTGACCGCCGCATGTGGGATTTCCCCGATAGGTCAGGAAACAAATTCTCAACGGACGCGAACTGTCCTTCTTCACTCACAGGCCCTCTGAATCAGCATTTTAGAATTTTCGAACATTTGGGCGATTTCCGTATCGGTCAGTCCCGCGCCGCGGGCAATCTTCGCAGCCATTGTGGCGCCGACGAAATCGCCCGGCGCGTGCGCGTCATTATCCAAAACCATTTTTGCGCCGTGTTTTTTGGCCATCTGGACCACATGCCCGTTGGCCAGGGCGTGTCCGCGGCGCGTTGTAATCTCCAAAAACACGCCTTTTTGCGCCGCTAAAATCACCTCTTCGTCCTTGATCAACCCCGGATGCGCAAGGATATCCACACCGGCCCGGATCGCCGCGAGATTGGTGCCGGGCGGCACCGGCTCGGTAATCGTTTCACCATGGACGATCACAATCTGCGCGCCCAGCTTCCTCGCTTCGTCGGCAAGCGACGCAATATCAGCCGGTTCGACATGGGTCAGCTCGACACCGGCAAGCACTCGAATATTACCTGCTTTTGTAATCGCCCGCGCGGCTTTGCTCACGCGGGGAATCACGAAATCGAGGTTGGAATAATCAACATGATCCGTAATCGCGATGGTCGAATAGCCCGCGGCCAACGCCCGCCTGGCCGACTCGGCGGGAACGAGTTCTCCGTCACTGAAGATGGAATGTGTGTGCAGATCAATCACGGGAAACATCCGTTTCGGGGAATTTCTTATCTCATTAAACTTACGGTCAACTAGCAGATTTGCCGGAATGAGTCAATAAAGATCATGATATTCCTGAAAGAAAAAAAGAACGCTCGTTCTTCAAAATGGTCGTTTAAACGATTGGAAGGTTCTGCCGTCTCCGGAGTATCCTTCATCGAGATTCGGGCTGATTCTTCATTATTTTACAGCGTTCTTTCCGGTTCGGACGGAAAATATAATAAGCGACCCCAAAGCCGATATAGATGCTATACTCCCTAAAGTGTTGGAAAGCGTCGGAGGAAGGTTGAAACCGATGGAAGCCTGGAGAATAAAAGAAATACTCACCACTGTCATAAAGGTTGCGGGAACAGACGCAATCCAGTGGAATTTGCCGGTCTTCACCAGATAAATGGCCGCCGACCACAAAACCAGCATAGCCAGCGTCTGGTTGCTCCAGCCAAAATACCGCCAGACAATCTGAAAATCGACATAGGATATGGCAAACGCCACCGCGAAAAGCGGCACCGCCAGCATCAGGCGCTTTGCCGCCCTGCCCTGCTTGACTCGAAAGGTCTCCGCCAGAATCAGACGAGTCGAACGAAAAGCCGTATCCCCGGAGGTAATCGGCAAAACGATCACGCCGAGAATAGCGAGAAATCCGCCCACGGGCCCCAAAAGCGATTTGCAGACTTGATCCACAACCAGCGACGGCGACCCGGCTGTGATGACGTTTTGCAGAGCCTGTGGATTTTCATAAAACGACAGGCCGGCCGCCGCCCAGATGAGCGCAATGATGCCTTCAACAATCATCGCGCCGTAGAAAACCAGCCTGCCTTTCGACTCATTGCGTATGCAGCGTGCCATCAGCGGAGACTGCGTCGAATGAAAACCGCTGATCGCTCCGCACGACAACGTGATGAATAAAAGCGGCCAGACAGGAAGTCCCTCGGGATGAAAATTGACGGTGACATCGGTCTCGGGAAGCATTGGAAATCCCGCCCAGGCCATACCGCCCAGGACGCCAAGCGTCATAAAAAGCAAAAGGGCACCGAAAAACGGGTATAACCGTCCGATCAACTTGTCGATCGGGAGAATCGTCGCCAGAAAGTAATAGGCAAAAATGCATAAAACCAGGAGTTGAACATGGATTCCCGTCAGATGCTCCAGAAGTTTCGCCGGACTCAGCACGAAAACAACACCAACCAGAAGCAAAAGCAAAACGGAAAACATGCGCATCACCAGCCTGGCGGGCATTCCCAGAAACTCTCCCACGACTTCAGGAATCGAAGCGCCTCTTGAGCGAACCGACAGCATGCCGCTGAAATAGTCATGCACACCGCCGGCGAAAATTGCTCCGATCACGATCCAGACAAGGGCCGCCGGGCCATAAAGAGCGCCCAGGATCGGTCCGAAGATGGGGCCGATGCCAGCAATGTCCAGCAGTTGAATGAAAAAGACTTTCCAGGTCGGCATGGAGGCGTAATCCACTCCGTCGGCCATTGTTGAACAGGGGGTGGGCCTGGTTATATCCGGCTTGAATATGCGATCAACCAGCAGACCATAGGTGAAGTAGCCGACGACCAGCAATCCGATGCATGCAATCAGAAGGAGCATTTTCCCAAAATATCCGGCCGGCCGTTTTCAATTTGCAGGCAGATGCAGTGCCGGCCGTGACCCATTGAGGTTATCGGATGAAAGAGGCAGGACATGAATTTATTTTTTTTTCAGGAGACATCAACGCGACTTTTCTTCTGCATGAATCCTGTAATGAAATCTGCTTACTTCGGCGGCCGAAGGGGAGCAGGAATCAATGTGGACGCCCCCCAGAGTTCAAGCCGGATGCTTGTGGCGTAAGTGCTTTCCAGAGGCCCCATAAACAGATTCCAGCCTTCACTTTGCTGAAAAGCCTGCCAGTCCGAAAGGCTGTTCCATACTCCGACCACCAGCACGCGTTGTGGATTTTGCGCATCACGCATCGCGCGAACCTCAATCATTCCACGGGATCGAAGCGCAGGAAGAATGGCTTGCTTCATCCACTGGAAATAGGCCTGCTCATCAATGTCCGTGTTGAGATCATAAGTAAGATGCACTTCTAACATGATACCCCCCGATAACAATTTTCGATTATTGCTCGTAGGCGCCGATATCAACCCCGGAGCCCTGCGGCCTTGGAATTCCATCGATGTCATAGCGTGGAGCAAGTTCAGAGCTTCCCGCGTCAATCAGAGCGGCGCCCGGCTTAAGGCGCAAATTGTAGTTCTGATGGTCCATGAAAAGGTCCGAGTAGGCGGCAAAGTTTGGAATCTGATAATTGTGATCCGCAGTGGAACCTTCGCCGATTTTAAAGCTTTGCGCGATGTTATTCCGGATGATGCAATTGGAACTGGGCGTTCCGTCTTTATGGTTTGAAAAGCCCACCTTGGGAGGGCCTGGACTTTCGTCATTTAGGTCAATCACCGTGTTATTCACAATGCGGCTGTCTTTTGCGCCGTAGAGGGATATCCCGTGCCAGTGATCGGTAATAATGACATTGTTTTCCACAATCCAGTCAATGTAAGGCCCGTCAAAACATCCAATGCCCTGAAGCGGCGCCCGAAAAGGCTGATTCGAGTCGGTGTAATTAATGATCCTGTTTCCCCGCAGAACCACGCGCCGGGGCGGCGGATCACCATCAATTGCCCAGGATTGAAAGCCGTCAGAGTGATTTTCATTGACCTTATAGAGATTCTTGACCAAGTTGTATTCAAAGAATATATCGCTGCCAATACCGCGCATGCCGTCACCCGCAAAATTCTCGACGGTGTTTCCGGAAACAAGCGCATAGTTACCGAGCAAGGAAATGCCGAAATTGACATTTTTAAAATAATTGCGTCTCAGCGTTATATTGTTTCCGGACACCCGGATGCCGTCGCAGGATTTCGTGTCCCAATCGGTTGGATCGGTTGTTGACCAGGAAGTTGACGAATCCGGCACCGTGTAAATGGTGCAATCATCAATCGTGATATTGAATGTCGGCCCCGAATAACTGTGAGATTCCAGACGAATAAGCGGATATGGCGTCGCGTATCCGTCATCGGGTGTGACCGTTAGCCCTTTGAATCGCCACCTGCTTCCCGCGACAACTTCTAGCCGGGAAACGGTTGCCCCCGCTTCAGCAAGAATGTTGATGTGATCTTCATTGAAATACTTTGCGATATTGATGCTGCCGTGATGGCCGGCCTTGAGAATAATCGTGTCTCCGGCTTTGACGGGAGCACCGCTGTTTTTAACCTTCAGCACTGCGCCCGACATGTAGGGGTATGCGGCAGGTTCCCGCGATTCGATTTTGTTACTTTCCAAAACAGACTGCAAAGTATTCCAGGGCGATGCGGCGCTTCCACTATTGGCAATATCTCCTGTTGCAGGATCGACATAAAAGATATTTCCGGTTTCGGTCACCTCTGTCCGGTCAATCTGGGACGGGTAGACAACGCCTGAAAATGAATTTGACGATCTCACAACTGCGCCGGCAGCGTCATTTCCTCCACCGCCGCAACCGGAAACGATTATTAAGAAAAAGCAGATCAAGCCGGAACACAGGATTCTTGCATACATAGAACCACTCTCTTCGTTTATTTTGATTTCTTAAGAAGCATGAATGTCGCGGAAACCCGGCAAACCGGCTTGCCTTTGCCATCTGTGACCAGACAATCGCCGATCATCAGGCTTTGCCCCTTTTTAAAAACGGAAGCCTCCGCAATCAGTTCTCCGCCGTTCACGGAGGAAAGGAAATTGCTTTTGAGCTCAATCGTCGTAAGCCCCTCGTCCGGCGAAAGCTCGGTCATCATGGCATGAGCAATGGCCTCATCCGCCAGCGCGACAATCAATCCGCCCTGCATGGCTTTGGCTCCCTGAAGATGCTCCGGTCGCACGGGCATCGAAAAGACCGTCCGCCCCTTTGCAAGCTCCATCACAGTAATGCCGAACGTGTCGAGGTAAGGATTAAGTCCCTTTTTGCCTTCCTGCAGACTTTTCAAATAAAGAGGATAGTTAAAAATAGCCTGTTCCTCCTTTTTTTATTGTGTTGAATTATATTTTGAGGATGGAAATCTTATATGACAATTTTCGATTTTTTACAGCTTTTATTTCCAGCCTTTGTTCAGGCATTAACCAAACAACCAAATTCGTATTGAACGGTCGCGACCGTTCCCTACGAAGCTTCCCGTTTGATGACATGAACCGCTGTGGCCTTAAACGAAGCCGAAAGCGTCATTCCTTCAGAAACCCCCAGTTCATCGAACGACGGCAGCGTGATGTAGGCTGACAAGGGGAATCCGCAGTCCAGAATCAGTTTATAAAAATATGCCTGACGGATAATCTTTTGGACCTTGCCATCGAAAACATTCCGGGCGCTGGTTTTCCCGGCAGCGGCGTTGGATACGGTGATGTGTTCAGGGCGCAGACAGCAGAAGACTTTGGCGCCCGAGGGATAATTACCCACTGCCTCAATGACGTGGCTGTTGACGGATACGATCATCAATCCATTTTCGCTGGATTGAACAACCCCTTCCAGAATAGCTTCCGTCCCGACAAATTCGGCGATGAATTCGTCGGCAGGTTTTTGAAACACCGACGCGGTGGTTCCATACTGGACAACGCCCCCGCCGCATAAGACGACCACATCCTGCGCCAGACGCAGGGTTTCTTCCCGGTCATGAAGGGCAAGCACGGCCGTGATTTTCGTTTTGTCCAGAATGGCCAGTAAATCATCAATGATGGCTTCCCGTGACGGGGGATCAAGTGAATTGAACGCTTCATCGAGAAAGATCATCTTCGGTTTAATGGCAAAAGCCCGCGCCAGGGATACGCGCTTGGCTTCGCCGCCGGAGAGCATTCTGGCCGAGCGCCCGGCCAAAAATTCAATGCCGAACTGATTGAGCGCTTCCTCAACGTTGGCCTTAATTTCCGCGCGGCTCAAATGCCGGAATTTCAGTCCAATCGCTATATTGTTATAGACCGAGTCGTTTAAAAGGAGCGGTTCCTGAAACACGACTGCCGCGTTTTGACGAAGCTTGGCGAATGCCGCGCGGCTGTTGATGGGGTTGGACTCGAAGGTCATCGATCCGCCTGATATCGGCAGGAGTCCCGCCAGCGCCAGAAGCAGTGTGGACTTCCCTGCGCCGTTGGGACCGATGAGCGCAAGCGACCGCCCGCGCGCTATGTCGAGTCTGTCGATTTCCAGAACCTGAACTCTTGCGCGTTTCACGATCAGATTTTCAATGGTTAAAATCGTGTCCTGGCTCATCGGGGTCTTTGCCTTTGCTGAATCTGTGTGAGCATAAAGTTGATCAGAAATGCCAAAAGCAGCAGGATGATGGAAAGCGCGATGGCAATATCAAAATTGCCTTTACCCGTTTCCATAACGGTTGCGGTGGTCAATACACGCGAGTAGCCCTTGATGTTGCCGCCGACCATGATGGAGGCGCCCACTTCGGATATTACGCCGCCGAAACCCGCCATCACCGCCGCCAGAAGCGGCAGGCGCGACTCCTTCACCAGCACCCAGACCATTTGCAACCGGCTCGCGCCCAGCGAAAGGATTTGCAGACGCAAATTCGGCGGCAGATTCTGAATCGCAGCAAGCGAGATGCCCATGACAATCGGCGTGGCGATAATGGACTGCGCGATAATCATCGCGTAAGGCGTGTAGAGAATTTCCAGAAATCCAAACGGCCCGCTGCGCCAGATCATCATGGTTACAAAAAGCCCCACGACCACCGGCGGCAGGCCCATCCCCGTATTGATAATACTGATCACAACCCGCTTGCCGATAAAATCATTGAGCGCCACGGCGCAGCCGATCGACACGCCGATAAAGAGGCTCATAAACGTGGCTGTCCCTGATATTTTCAAAGACAGCCACGTAATCCCCAGCACTTCCGCGTCAAACGAAAGGAGCAGTTCAAACGCTTTGATGATCCCCTGAACAAATATTTCCACGCTTTATTTCCCTAAATCTTCCACTTTCTTGCCCGCATCCGGGAAAAACAAGGGCGAGCCGAATTTATCGACACCAAATGTTTTGATGACATCCTGGGCTTCTTTAGAAACCATAAAATCGGCAAAGGCTTTCGCGCCTGCGGCGTTCACTTTCGGCCACTTAGCGGACGGCACTTCCATGACATGGTAAATATTAAGGAGCTTAGCGTCGCCTTCCACAAGAATGTCGAGCGCGAGATTCTTTTTCACGGCCAGATACGTGCCGCGGTCGGCCAGCGTGTAGGCTTTCTTTTCAGAGGCAACATTAAGCGTCTGCCCCATGCCCAAGCCCGTTTCCTGATACCATTTCTGTCCGGCAGGATCAATTCCCGCCTGCTTCCAAAGGGTCTTTTCCTTGGCGTGCGTACCGGAATTGTCACCCCGGGAAATAAAAAGGGCACCTCCCGCCGCAATGGTTTTAAGCGCCTCAGCCGATGCCTTAATTCCCTTGATCTTGGCGGGATCTTCCGCCGGACCGACGATGATGAAGTCGTTGTGCATGATCAGACGGCGATTAACAGCATAGCCTTCTTCGACCATTTTGATTTCGGCTGCCGGTGAGTGCACCAGCATC